>NZ_QRVG01000012.1 GCF_003459245.1 Collinsella sp. AF23-2 | reverse complement strand
TGCAGACCTTTCGTCATGGCCTCCTACCTTTCTTTCGGGCCTTACTGGCCGAATGTATCAGCGCCCCTCCATATGGGACGCTGCTTGCTGACAGCTCTAGTTATATCCAAAAATCACCCGCAATTCCACCTCGCCCCCGAACGGTCAACAAAGTGCGATGAACGGTATATCGCATGTGATTCCCCCATGATGTACTTCGGCGTTCTAAAGTAACTTTTCTAAGGTAAACGCTCTTTTTTCTCAAAAATCATTCGCAATTACAACTCCAATCTTTCGATTAAGAACTGCATATCTAAAACGGTTTTATGTATATAAATGACGCTTGTTCGTGTTTCTGTCTGTATTCGATGATATTCAGCTACCTATCATTCTTATTCACACATACTCACCAGTTGAGTGAGGATATAGACCGTTTTTCACAACGCGACGGGCGTCAGCTCTATGGCTTGTCAGCGTAAGAAGTAGGTAAAGATACCGTTCACGCGATACGTCCGTGCCATAGGTCGACTAAATTGAGACAATAGTGAATAGTGTTAGGCAACCGTCCCCTGCGGGGACTGAACGGACAGATGCATATGCCGAGCAAAATCGAAAAAAAGCAAGCCGCCGCAAAGCTGCGCAAACCGCCGCGCGACTTCTCGTACACGCAGAACCGAGAGCTCAGCTGGCTGCGCTTTGACAACCGTGTGCTTGACGAAGCCTTCGACGAGACCGTTCCGCTGTTCGAGCGTCTAAAGTTCGTGTCGATTTTCGAGTCTAACCTCGACGAGTTTCTCATGGTGCGCGTGGGCGGCCTGTCCGATCTGGCAGAGCTCAAAAAACAGCCTGTCGACAACAAGAGCAATATGACCGCCTCCGAACAGGTCGATGCTGTCATGGCCGAAATGCCCGGGCTCCTTACCCGATGGGAGTCCATCTTTAAGAGCATCGAGGGCAAGCTCGACACCCTGGGCGTTCACCGCGCGCGTGTTGATTCGCTTACGCCCGAGGAGCGCACCTTTGTAACCCGCTACTTCCAGGCCTACGTGTCGCCGGTCATCTCGCCGTTGGTCATTGACCCGCGCCATCCCTTCCCCAACCTGCGCAACGGTGCACTCTATCTGGCTTGTGGCCTGGACGGCGTCACCGACGAGGAGAGCCTGCTGGGCCTTATCGAGATCCCCGCCTCGATGAACCGCGTGGTCGAGATCCCCTCGCCCACCGGCACCTACTCCTACATTCTGCTCGAGGACGTCATCCTCGCCTGCCTGGACAGCTGCTTTGGCTCCTATAAGCCGCTCGACCGCGCGCTCATCCGCGTCACCCGCAACGCCGACATCGATCCGGACGGCGAGGGCGTCGAGGAGGAAGAGGACTACCGCCAGCACATGAAGCGCATCCTCAAGAAGCGCCTGCGTCTGCAGCCGGTAGTGCTCGCGGTCTCGGGGTCGCTCGAGAAGGCGACGCTCAAGACCATCCGCAAGGCGCTCGAGCTTTCTCGCCGCTCGGTCTTTACCTGCGATATCCCGCTCGACCTGGGCTACGTCTTCGGCATTGAGGGCAAGATTCCCGAGCACCTGCGCAACGAGCTGCTCTTTACGCCGTTTAAGCCGCAGCCCAACCCCACCATCGATATGACCCGCTCCATCCGCGAGCAGGTGCTGCAGCACGACAAGCTGCTCTTTTACCCTTACGAGGCCATGAATCCGTTCTTGGACCTGGTGCACGAGGCCGCCTACGACCCCGAGTGCATCTCGCTGCGCATCACGCTCTACCGCGTGGCCAAGCAGAGCCGCCTGTGCGAGTCACTGATCGATGCCGCCGAGAACGGCAAAGAAGTCACGGTGCTCATGGAGCTCCGCGCGCGCTTTGACGAGCAGAACAACATCGAGTGGGCCGAGCGCCTGGAAGAGGCCGGCTGCACCGTCATCTACGGCTCCGAGGGCTTTAAGTGCCACTCCAAGATCTGCCAGCTCACCTATCGCGAAGGCATGGCGCTAACGCGTCTGACGCTGCTGGGCACCGGCAACTTTAACGAGAAGACGGCCAAACTCTACAGCGACTTTATGCTCATGACCGCCCACCCCGGCATCGGCGAGGACGCCAACCTGTTCTTCCGCAACCTGTCGCTGGGCAATCTGCGCGGCGATTACCGCTTCCTGGGTGTGGCGCCCGTAGGCCTCAAGCCGCTCATCATGCGCGGTCTGGATCGCGAGATTCAGCGCGCTCTCGCTGGCGAGCCCGCCCGCGTGTTCTTTAAACTCAACTCGCTCACCGACCGCGAGGTCATCGACAAGATCGCCGAGGCATCGTGCGCAGGAGTCCGCGTGGACATGATCATCCGCGGCATCTCGTGCCTCAAGCCGGGCGTTCCTGGCAAGACCGAAAACGTGCATGTCCGTTCTATCGTCGGACGCTTTTTGGAGCATGCGCGCGTTTACGCCTTTGGCGTGGACTCGGACATGATCTACCTGAGCTCGGCCGACATGATGACGCGCAACACCGAGCACCGCGTGGAGATCGCCTTCCCCGTGCTCGACCCCACCTGCCGCGCCCTGGTGCACGAGTACATGGGCATGCAGCTGCGCGACAACGTGAAAGCCCGCAGCCTGACAAGTGACGGCACCTGGGTTCCCGTGGAGCGTACAGGGGGTGAGAAACCCTTCAACTCGCAGGAAGCCCTGCTGGAGCGTGCCTATCGCAACGCCGAGGCCGCGCCCGAGCCCGTCATTGAGGCGAAACCCGCCCCCGAGCCCGAGCCGCAGCCGGTAGCACCCAAGGTCCAAAAGGTCCAGGCGACCGTCATTGAGCCCGAGCCCGCACCTGCACCTCAGCCCGAGCCGCAGGTCACCAAGCCCGCACCCGAGACGAGCGCCCGTCACGATAAGCCCGCTGGCAAGACCAAGGTCATCGAGCGCCATCGCCCCGGTCGTGTGCGCATGGGCTTGGGCCTGATCGGCCTGGGTCTTAAGACGCTCATTACCGGCAAGACGAAATAATCGTTTGTAGAAGCAGTTTGTAGAAGCGCCCCGCATTTGAGGAAAGCCTCGGATGCGGGGCGCTTTTCCCTGCTACCATGGTGCGAACAACAACACGAATGACAGGCAGGAATATGAAGCTCACTATAGAATCGATGACCTACGGCGCCGACGGGCTGGCGCACGCCGACAACGGCAAGGCCGTCTTTGTGCAGGGCGCCGTGGCAGGCGACACCGTCGAGGCCGAGGTCGTACAGGACGGCAAGTCGTTCATGCGCGCCCGCACGACCGAGATTCTGGAGCCGAGCCCCGATCGCATTCAGCCCCCCTGCCCCTTCGTTGGCATCTGCGGCGGTTGTTCGTGGGGCAATCTCTCACGCACGGCGCAGCTCGCCGCCAAGGAGCAAAACCTGCGCTCCACGCTCGAGCGCATCGGCAAGTTCGCTCCTGAGCAGGTCGATAAGTTGGTACAGCCCATCTGCCACACCAAGGACGACTGGGGCTACCGCAATAAAATCGAGCTCGAACCGACCGTCGTCAACGGTCGCGTGCGCCTTGGCATGCACGGTGTCGACCCCAGCAAAATCGTGACCGTCGATGCGTGCCCGCTGTTCGATAAGCGCTTCCCGAAGGCGCTCAAATCGGTCGTCGGCGCACTCAACTATCTAAGCGGCGGCCATGACTTAGGGCTCGAACGCGTGGGCATTCGCGCATCACGCCGCACCAAGGCACTCGAGGTCGCACTCTGGACACCCACAGGCTCTTTTCCGCGCTCGCAAGTCTCCCGCGTGCTGGCGGACGCCGCTCATCCCACGAGCATCGTGCGTGTGATGAGCAAGGGCGAGAAGAAGGCCCGTCGCGTCTCCAAGGTTGAGATGCTCGCCGGCGAGGGCTCCTGGACCGAGAACATCGCCGATGGCCAGATGCGCTTGTCTGCCCCGTCTTTTTTCCAGGTCAACACCAAGGGCGCCGATATTTTGATCGAGCTTGTCATGGAAGCGCTCGACCCGCAGGAAGACGAGCTTGCCGTGGACCTGTACTGCGGTGCCGGCACCTTTACCCTGCCGCTCGCCCGCCGCTGCGACTTTGTCGCCGCCGTCGAGGCCTACGGCCCCGCCGTGCGCGACCTGCGCCGTAACCTGGAGATCAACAAGCTCGATAACGTCGACGTCATTGGCGGAGACGCGGTGCGCGAGTTCCCCGACCAGGATGCCGACGTCTTGGTGGTCGACCCGCCGCGCGCAGGCCTCGCCCCCGAGGCGATCGACCTTATCGCCAGCACGAGTGCTCGCGATGTCGCCTACGTGAGCTGCGACCCGGCCACCCTGGCGCGCGATC
Source organism: Collinsella sp. AF23-2 (assembly GCF_003459245.1). GTDB lineage: Bacteria > Actinomycetota > Coriobacteriia > Coriobacteriales > Coriobacteriaceae > Collinsella. The sequence goes on along the minus strand of NZ_QRVG01000012.1, from coordinate 66,284 downwards.
TCAAACGCTTTGTCGAAGAAGGCACCTTCTCCCCCGTAAAGATCACGCCAGTCGACCTGTTCCCACAAACCTTCCACTGCGAGACCGTCGTCCACCTTAGGCGCAACTAGCCACTTAATCATTGCTCAGAAAAATCATTGGGAAATCGAGCGTGGCAAGCGGAGGTCTTCGGGGTATAAGACGGCTAATTGTATGCCGCCTATGAAAGGAACCCTCATGCCCAGCGTTGCCGTTCTCGCCGCCGATGGCTTTGAAACTATTGAATGCTTGACCATGGTCGATGTCATGCGTCGCGGCGGCGTGCGTGCCACGCTCGTCTCGATCATGCCCACGCGTGAGGTCGTAAGCTCGCTGCAGATCCCCGTGACCTGCGATGCGCTCTTTGATGAGATCAACTTTGACGAGTACGACTGCGTCGTGCTGCCCGGCGGCCTGCCCGGTGCCACCAACCTGCGCGCCGATCAGCGCGTCTGCGACGTGGTCTGCGAGTTCGCCGCGACCAAGCACGTTGCCGCCATCTGCGCCGCCCCGTTTATCCTGGGCGAGCTCGACCTACTCGAGGGGCGCCAGGCCACGTGCTTCCCTGGCTTTGAGAAAAGCTTCCCCGAAGGCGCCTATACCGGCGAGAAGGTTACGCAAGACGGCAACATCATCACCGCCAGCGGCATGGCCCAGTCGCTCCCCTTTGCGCTTGAGCTGCTGCGCACACTCGCCGGCGACAAGGCCGTCGAGAAGGTCGCCGAGGGCATTCAGCTATGATTTTGGCTTCGCAATCACCGCGCCGCATCGAGTTGATGCGCGAGGCAGGCTATGACATTCGCGTGATTCCCGCAGATATCGACGAAACGCCTTTTGATGGCGAGGCCCCGCTTACGCTCGTTGAACGCTTAGCACGCGCCAAAGCCGCCGCCGTTGCCGCCGAGCATGCCGAGCCCAACGAACTGACCGTCGCGGCCGATACTATTGTCACCTTCGATGGCAAGATTCTGGGCAAGCCGGCAACCGAGGACGAGGCGCGCACCATGCTCCGCGAGCTTTCGGGCCGCACGCACCAGGTCGCAACCGGCGTCTGCATCGTTAAGGCAGGCGACACGGCCGCTCCGCATGCCGCCGAGAGCCTGTCGTTTGTCGATGTGACCGACGTGACGTTCTATGAGCTTACCGAAGAGCAGATCGAGCGCTATGTTGCCTCCGGCGAACCCATGGACAAGGCCGGGGCCTACGGAATCCAAGGCACAGGCGGCCGCATGCTTGTGCACGATATTTCGGGTGACTTCTACAACGTGGTGGGCTTGCCCATCGCTCGCGTCGCACGCGCGATTCAAAAACTCTCGTAATTGCATCTGGCGCTGGGTATCCCCCAGCGCCTACAATTTTGCCGTACCGTACGGATCCCGACCGGGCATAAGGCCCGGCGGAAAACCGATAGGAGAACACATGGACACACTGCTCGAAGCCATCGATGTTTGCAATGTCGATGGCTTTTGCTTTGGCAACTATACGGACGAGGAGGCTGGCACCGGCTGCACCGTAATCGTGGCGCCCGGGGGTGCCACCGGCGGCGTTGACGTACGTGGTGGCGCCCCCGCTTCGCGTGAGACCGACCTGCTGCGTCCCGAAAACACCGTCGATAAGGTCCACGCCGTCTGCCTTTCGGGCGGATCGGCCTTTGGTCTCGAGGCTGCAAGCGGCGTGGCCCGCGAACTCGAGAGCCGCGGCATTGGTCTGCCCGTCGGCCCCACGCAGGTGCCCATCGTGTGCTCCAGCTGTATCTTCGACCTTGCCTTTGGCGACCCCACCGTTCGCCCCGACATTGAGGCCGGCATCGCCGCCGTGCGCGAGGCGCTCGACCACACCCCCACCAAGCTCGAACAGGGCAACGTAGGCGCCGGCACGGGCGCTACCGTGGGTAAGCTCATGGGCCCCGCCACCTGCATGAAGGCCGGCCTTGGCGCTGCCGCCGTGGCGCTCGGCCCCATCAAGGTGGGCGCCGTGGTCTCGGTCAACGCCTGCGGCAACGTTGTCGACCCCCTCACCGGCGAGTGGGTCGCCGGCATGCGCGCCTCAGCCGATAGCGACCAGATCGTCGACATGGAACTCGCAGCCTTTGCCGCCGCCGGATCCATGCAGATGCCGCTCGACCGCACCAACACCACCATCAGCTGCATCGTCACCAACGTGGAACTCACTAAGGCACAAGCCACCAAGGTCTCCCAGATGGCCGCAGACGCCTACGCACACGCCATCCGTCCCACGCACACCACCAACGACGGCGACACCATCTACACCCTCGCCAGCGGCAAACTGGGCGCCCAGGCAAGCGCCGCCGTTCCCCTAGACCTGCTGGGCATGCTCGCCGTAAGGGCTTTGCAAACCGCCATCGTAAACGGAGCCAAAACCGCCAAAACCTCCCACGGCATCCCCGGCGCCGCAAAGTAATCTCACTCGACCGTCGGTCGGAGGCGGGCGGGCATTACGTTTGCTGCTCTACAGTCCTATTGCAAGACGAAGGCCACATTAAGTGGCCTTCTTTGCATGCGGAACTCGCGACAAACGTAATGCCCGCCCGCCTCCGACCGACTTCCAATCTAATTCTTTTCAGCCCAGGGCCCTGTGTACCGCGCGTCGAAGATCTTCAAATTCAAATAACCTGACAATCGATTCTTATAGCAGAGGCCCCTTGGCCTTTAGTTTGCTACAAGTTCCGCACGAGCCGGAAAGCACTTAATGTGCTTTCCGTGCGAGCAGGACTGTTCGCAGTAGCAAACTAAAGGCCAAGGGGCCCAGTCAACCTATCAGCAGCGATTACTCAGCAGCTAGTTGAATTTGAAGATCTTTGAGGCAAGACGGTATAGGCCGAGTGTGGTTTTGTCTCCGGCACGACCGCGGAGGTTAGTGAAGAACCCGACCACACCGTAGCGGGCACGACGATACATGCGCTCGTCGTAGGCCTTCAAATCATTCCACAGCGTCTTCAGGCGCTCGTCGGCGCAATCCTCGTCGGAAAGCTTGGTGAGCACCGAGCAGATCGCCATCATCATGGTGAAGTAGCCCATCATGTACGAACGCAAACGCGACGACTCGACATCGCTGTACAGGTGGTACGACTCCATCATGATACGCGTAACACGGAACTGCTGGTCCAGACGCTTGACCATCGTGGCCTCGTTGACACTCTGGCCCTCGCGACCGATAAAGTAGCGATAGAGGTCGATGTCGGCGTAGTACATGGTCTTGCAACGCGGCAGCGGCACGTAGGCGTAGATGTTGTCCACATAGAACGTGTGCGGCGGCATGGGCAGGTTGGACTCGCGCAGCACATCCGTGCGATAGCACAGGCTGTGCATGAGCAGATTCTGATCCAAACGGAAATGGCCGATCTGGTCCCAGGTAAAGATCTTTTTTCGAGGCAGGGCAAACTTGTAACCAATGGCCGTATGCGTACCCTCGTAAACCTTCTCGTACACGTAGTTCGAGATAAACAGGTCAACGCGCTGGTCGCGCTCTTCAAAGCCGCGCAGAATCGACAGCATGGTCGAAAGGGCAGCGCCGTCAAGCCAGTCGTCCGAGTCGACAACCTTGTAGTAGGTGCCCTGCGCCTCGCGCAGACCCGAAAGGACGGCAATACCGTGGCCGCCATTCTCCTGGTGCACCGCGCGGATGATTCCAGGATAACGGGCCTCCCACTCGTCGGCCTTGGCGGCCGTCTCATCCTTGGAGCCGTCGTCCACCACGATAATCTCGATATCGGTGGCATAATTGCTCCCCTCCAAGATGGAGGTGATGCAATGGTCCATGTCCTTAGCGGCGTTATACGAGGGAATACCGAATGTTATGACTTTATGCATGGCAGGCGATAATCTCATCCGAAAGATCGAGGGCGGAATTGGTCACGGCATCCATATCGTAGTAACGATACTCGGCCAGACGACCCACCGGGTGGAAGTTTGTCAGGTTCTGGACGCGCTCAAGATAGCGCTCATAGAGCTCACGGTTCTCGGGCTCAAGAATGGCGTAATACGGCGTCTCGCCCGAGCCGGGCGTATAGGCCTTGGAGTACTCCTTCATGATGGTGGTCTTGCCGGGCAGGACCTGACCAGTCATGTTCTTGAACTCGGTAATGCGCGTGTAGTCCTCGCTCGTGGTGTAGTTGACGGTACCCACGGGCTGGAACTGATCCATATCGAGCGTCTCGAACTTCATATCGAGCGTACGGTACGGAAGAGCGCCCAGATCAAGGCCAAACAGCTCATCGAGCGGACCGGTATAGACGATCTCGCCGCCGTAGACCTTGCCACCGATCTTGACGGTGGTCTCGTCGATCTCAAAGAGATCGCGGGCGTCCACGTCGCAGAACACGTCGATCAGGTCGTGGTCGAGCATATGCTCGAACAGCGCCGTGTAGCCGTCCTGCGGCATACCCTGGAAGGGAGCCTGCGGGAAATAGTGGTCATCGTCGCCCACAAAGACGGGAACGCGACCGGTGATCGAGGGATCGATCTGGTCGGGCGTCTGGCCCCACTGCTTCATGGTGTAATGCAAAAAGACGTTCTCGTAGACGTAATCGGCGACCTCGGCCAAGTCGGGGTCGTTCTTCTTACGCAGCTCCATAATGGGCACCTTGACATCCTTGCCAAAGGTCTCCACGAGCTTCTGATACAGCTCCTCGCCGCGCTCATCACCAAAGGCGAGCTTGAGACTCGCATGGTTGAAGGGCACGGGCATAAGGGTACCGTTGATGTTGGCGAGCACCTTGTGCTGATAATCCGTCCACTTGGTAAAGCGCGACAGGAAATTGTGCACGCGCTCGTTAAAGGTGTGATAGATATGCGGACCGTACTCGTGGATCAGGATTCCGGCCTCGTCAGTGCAGTCATAGGCATTGCCCGCAATGTGGCTACGGCGCTCCAAAACGGCAACACGATAGCCGATAGTCTCGGCAAGACGGCGGGCGCAAACGGCACCGGCATATCCAGCACCGACGACAATCATGTCGTACGCGCCGGCGTTAAAGCCTTCAGGCAGGCCTGAGGTAATCTGCATCGATACTCCTTGTCAAAAGCCACGGGCTCGTTAGCTGGGCTTTTCTCGAACATTCTTCGAGACATATTTATCAGAGCGATTATAGCGCTAATGCGTCCTATAATGAGCTTGCCACACAAGGAAAGCTCAAGCACAGCGGCGAACATAATTGAAAGGTAGACCCGCTAGCAGCGGGTTTATTCGTGAACAGCCGGGCGCCTGGAGCTTAGCGAAACGCTTGTAAGGAGTAACATGAGCGATTTCCTAAACCGTATGAAGTCTGCCGCCAAGGCCGACCTTAAGACCATCGTCCTGCCCGAGGGCGAGGATCCGCGCACCATCGTCGCGGCCAACAAGATCATCGAGGAAGGCCTGGCCAACATCGTCATCCTGGGCGATCCCAACGAGATCAACGTCCCCGGCGCCACCGTCATCGATCCGCGCAACGCCGAGAAGCACGAGGAGTACGCACAGAAGTTTGCTGAGCTCCGCGCCAAGAAGGGCGTTACCATCGAACAGGCTCGCGCCCAGGTGATGGACGCCACCTACTTTGGCACCATGATGGTCAAGATGGGCGACGCCGATGGCCTGGTCTCCGGTGCCTGCCACTCCACCGCCGACACCCTGCGCCCCGCGCTGCAGATCCTCAAGACCGCCCCAGGCACCAAGCTGGTCTCGGCCTTCTTCGTGATGTGCACCGACACCCCGCAGTTCGGCACCGACGGCACGCTGATCTTCGCCGACTGCGGCCTCAACATCAACCCGTCCTCCGACGAACTCTCCGAGATCGCCATCGCCTCCGCTCACTCCTGGTCCACCTTCATGGGCAATGTTGAGCCGCACGTGGCCATGCTCTCCTACTCCACCATGGGCTCCGCTGGCGGCGAGGTCGCCAAGAAGGTCCAGGAGGCCGTGAAGTTCTGCAAGGAGAAGGCACCCGAGCTCGCCATCGACGGCGACCTGCAGCTCGATGCTGCTATCGTCCCCACCGTCGCCCAGCTCAAGGCTCCCGGCTCCTCCGTTGCTGGCAAGGCCAACGTGCTCGTGTTCCCCGACCTCGAGGCCGGCAACATCGGCTACAAGCTGGTTCAGCGCTTCGCTGGTGCCGACGCCTACGGCCCCATCCTGCAGGGCATCGCCAAGCCGGTCAATGACCTTTCGCGCGGCTGCTCTGCCGACGACATCGTGGGTGTCGTGGCCATCACCGCCGTCCAGGCTCAGATGGCTGAATAGCTTACATATCCCCTCGGGACCCTGCCGTCACGCAGCAGTCAGGGAATCTGGAGTGGGCGGCGGCTTGGCTACGAGCTGGGGCTGAGGATCTGAACGAATGGGTGACGTTGCTGGGAGCGCAGGCGTTGCCGGCGATGATCACTTTGGAACTGGAATTTCCGCCTGCTAGTAAAAAGGCCTCCGGGCTGTTGCTCTGGAGGCCTTTTTGTCAATTACAGACGAATGCGTTAGTTGTTCTTGGTCAGACGCTCGACGTCGTGGGCGATCATGTATTCCTCGTCGGTGGGAATGACCATGACCGTGACGGAAGAGCCGGCGGCGCTGATGACCTGCGGGCCGTTACCCACGGCCTCGCGGTTCTTGTTGTTGTCGATGCGCACGCCCAGCCACTCGAAGCAGTCGCAGAAAGCCTTGCGGATCGACCAGTCGTTCTCGCCAATGCCGGCGGTAAAGGTAATGGTGTCCACGCCCGCCATTGAAGCGATCATGGAGCCGGCCTGCTGCATGGCCTTGTAGGCGAACATATCGAAGGCGAGCAGGCAGCGCTCGTCGCCCTCGGAGGCGCGCGTACGGATGTCACGGGCGTCGTTGGAGATGCCCGAGATGGCAAGCAGACCAGACTGCTTGTTCATCATGTCATCGACTTCCTGGTAGCTGTAGCCGCCCTCGCGCTGCAGGTAGCACACGGTAGCCGGGTCAATGGAACCACAACGGGTGCCCATCATCAGGCCGTCGAGCGGCGTGAGGCCCATCGTGGTATCGCGGCATACACCGTCCTCAATGGCGGCGAGCGAAGCGCCGTTGCCCAGATGACACGAAAGCAGACGGTGGCAGCGCGAACCCAGGATCTCCTTGGCCATCATCCACTCGTAGCGGTGGCTCGTACCGTGGGCGCCGTACTTGCGCACGTGGTACTTGTCACACACGTCCTTGGGCAGGGCGTAGGTGTAGGCGACCTCGGGCATAGTCATGTGGAACGAGGTGTCGAAGACGGCCACGTTGGGCAGCTCCGGATACTTCTCGCGACAATACTCGATTGCCGCTGCCTCGCCGTAGTTGTGCAGCGGGGCAAGCGGTGCCACCTCGAGAATCTTAGCCATGACCTCATCGTCGACGACCGCGGAATCGTCAAAGTACCAGCCACCCTGAACGATACGATGCCCAATGCCATCGATCGTAAAGTCGGTCTTCTCGAGCTCCTCGAGCACACGTGCGATAGCCGAACGGTGGTCCGGGAAGGGGACCTCCTCGGTTTGCTTGGCGCCACCGTTCTCGGAGTGGCCAAAGATGCCCATGTCCGAACCGATACGTTCGCAGTTGCCCTTGGCGAAAACCTCGCGGGTATCGGTATCCAAAAGCTGATATTTAAGGCTTGAGCTACCGGCGTTGACAACAAGTACGTTCATGAGACTCCTTTGCAGTGCGATACGGTCGGCGCAGACCCCTTAAGGCGGCCGCATGTTAATAAGAAGTTATCACAACTTAATAAATAACTATCAGGCATATCGCCCAACGAGCACAAAAGAGGGGCCGAACGGCGCTCGGTCGTCCAGCCCCTCCCCTTTTGCAATTACTTGCCGTTGACGATGCGCTCGACGTCGGAAGCGATCATGAACTCCTCGTCCGTGGGGATAACGAAAATCTTAACCTTGGAATCCTTGGCAGACAGGCACCATGCGCCGTCACCACGCAGGGCGTTGCGGGCATGATCCATCTTGACGCCCATAAAGGCCAGGCGGTCGGCCACGCCGGCGCGGACGGCAGGAGCGTGCTCACCGATGCCGGCAGTGAAGACCAGGGTGTCCATACCGCACATGGAGGCGGCCATCTCGGCAGCCTTGGCGGCAATCTTGTAGACGAACATATCGAAGGCGAGCTGGGCCTCGGGGTCACCGGCAGCGGCGAGCTCCTCGACGTTGCGACAGTCGTTGGTCTTGCCGCCGGTCACAGCCAAAAGGCCGGACTTCTTGTTCATCATCTCGTCGACCTCGTCGAAGGTGTAGCCGCCCTCGCGCTGCAGGTAGCACACGGTAGCCGGGTCGATGGAGCCGCAGCGGGTGCCCATCATAACGCCGTCGAGCGGCGTCAAGCCCATGGTGGTGTCCATGCACTTGCCGTCCTCGATGGCGCACAGGGAAGCGCCGGAGCCGATATGGCACACGACGACCTTGCGGGCCTCGCCGTTGGTCATCTCGGCGACCTTCTTGGAGATGTAACGGTAGCTGGTGCCGTGGGCGCCGTACTTACGGATGTGCAGCTTGTCGCAGACGTCCTTGGGCAGGGCGTAAGTCTTGGCGACCTCGGGCATGTTGAAGTGGAAAGCGGTGTCGTAAACCGTGACGTTGGGCAGGTCGGGATACTGCTCCAGGCAGTACTCGATAACGTTGGCCTCGGGGTTGTTGTGCAGCGGGGCGAGCGGAGCGACCTCGCGGATCTTGGCGAGGACATCCTCGTCGACGAGGGAGGAATCGCCAAAGTACCAACCGCCCTGAACGATACGGTGGCCGATACCCTCGATCTTGACGCCGTTGGCCTCGAGGTCCTTCAGGACAACCTCGATGGCGACCTTGTGGTCGGGGAACTCGATGTTCTCGGTCACCTTCTTGGAGCCGTTGGCAGCATGGGTGAAAGTGCCGCCGGTAAAGCAGACGCGCTCGCAGGAGCCCTTTGCGGACACCTTATGGGACTTGGTATCGATGACCTGATACTTAAGGGTCGAAGATCCTGCGTTGACGACCAGAACGTTCATGTGTCTCCCTACTAACAGGCGGTGTGGCGCCGCCAGGTTACATACGCTTCAATAATAAACCCAAACGCCCTCGCGCTCGGGTTTATTGCGTTGATATATATGTTATCGGTGTCTAAATACTCATGTCCTTTGGCTTGTAAGACGAAAGAGCGCGGGGATATACACCAAAGAAGAGATTCCGAGTGCGACAAGCAATATGACTCGAATGCCCGCGATGCTGCTCAACACAGCATTGAACAGATAGAAAAGGATGGCGCCCACCGCCACCATCTGGCTTTGAACCGAAATCAGTGAACAGCGCATCGAAGAATCGGCTGCTTTTTGAAAAATTGAGTATTTAATTGGAGCAAATAACGAGTACGCAACCGTCTGCAGCACATAGAACACGGGCAGCAAATTAGCCGGAGTAAGGGGAATCAAAAACAAAGCTGTCAGGAAAAGGCGCACGATGCCGCAAATACGCGCAAAGCGGCCCTTGTCGACATGAGCAATCGCACAGGGCACAATAAGTCCCATGGAGGCCGAGGCAAGGAGCTGGACCGCAATGGTCACACCCGAAGCGACGGCATTCATTCCGCGACCCGCAAGCAGCAGTGAGAAAAAGTCTTCCAGGGCGACAAAAGCAAATGCCTGAGAACAGTCCATGATGAACGCTGAACGAAGAATGCCATTACCCGTAATAGCGGCACCGATCATCTTCGGGCTAATCCCATGTTCAGGTGTCGTCGCAGTGCCCCCTCTTCGCATCTCAGGAATGCAGACAACGACAACCAACGTCAACACCATTGCGATGATATCTGCCGAAAGACCAATGAGATATGCACCGACGGACGAAATGAAACCGCCCACGCAAGCGGAGATGGCATAAGAGGCATAGAAAACAAATCGCTCAACGACATTAAGTCTTACGAGCTGGTCATGAGAGACGCTGTCAATGTAAATCGCTTCGATGGATCCGCTCACACACGCAACGGCAAAACCCTTGAGAGCGAACGCACCGATTAAAAGCAGGGGAGAACGGACGAGAAGCAGGGCGGCGTAGTATCCAAGCATTCCCGCGACGCCAACGAAACCGCTTGTCTTTCGTCCAAACCTATCAGCAATATAGCCAGTGGGAACTTCAAGGATGAACTTGCTCACTTGATATGCAATCATCATGCTAGAAATCGATACCATCGAAAGTCCGACGAACTCAAGGTAGACAGTTAGAAAATACAAGATGGTGCTGAAGTTCGACAGAAAAACGAACGTCATATAAAGCAAAACCGTACGGTTTTTCATGCTCCGCCCTCCAAGAGTCAGCAATCTAAATCGGAATCTTGGAAAAGCATGAGGGCAAAGCTGTCAGCTATGTGTTACAAGGCGTCAATAATCACTTGATGCCTCGAAGCCAATTAATCTCACGAAGCAAGATGACGCAATAGGTGCAGAAAAACCGTCTGGTGTCGATCAGTCCAGGAATTTTGCCGATAGCAAAAGTAGATAGGCAAGGTTACATCACGCGAACCTTCAATGGAGCACTCACTCACTTCTGACCCATCCGATGCGAGAGAGGACCCAGACAAACTCAATATCAATCCCCCGGCTTGAAGAAACTCAGTCTGAGCCCTGCTTCCGTATTCAACATCACGGAAGCGAAAATTGACGAGCTGGGCTTCGGGACATTGATTGATTGCATTGAGACAGGGTGACAAATTAATGGGAACAGCGAGCCTGCCGCCCAGTAACTCGCGAATGGTCATGGCGCCCACAGATTGATGACCCGCTGGGCATGAAAGAACCTTGAGCTCCTTTTCACCCAAATATTTTGAAGAAAGGACGCTGTCCCGTGGTTCCTCGAATGAGATAGCCGCATCCGAAATGCCGAGCACAAGTGATTCAAAGCATGTAGCCGTTGGCTGATGCCACACATCAAGGTGAATCTGAGGGTGCGAGCGTTCAAACGAGTCATACCAGCTTTCGGCAAAAAGGCGCCCCCGCCCATGAAGGCAGGGGGCGTAAAGACGAAAGTGGCCATCGGGCGAAACGCCGTCGCCCCTCGATTGAGCGTACTTTTTGAGATCGTCGACTTGTGTCAGGATCACGCGTGCACGACGCGCAAATTCTCTGCCCGCCGGAGACAAAACAGCCTCCCCCGCCGATCGGTCGAGCAAAACAATCTGATACTCAGATTCCAACTTTTTGATTGCCGACGAAACGGCCTGCGGACTCACATGAACGGCGCGAGCTGCTTTGCGCACGCCGCCATAGTTCGCTACCGCTTGAAGGTATTCGAGTTGAGAAAGCTGCATAGATTACTCCAAAGGCAGCCAAGTCGACGGGCTACGCGTCCTCAGATGAGGTTCTCGCCCAGGCTCTTGCCACCGAGGACGTGCATGTGGAAGTGCATGACGGTCTGGCCGGCGTTAACGCCCTTGTTGGAGATGACGCGGAAACCGTCCTCCAGTCCCTTGGCCTTGGCGACCTCCTGGATGGCGTGAGCCATGGCGCCCATGGTCTCGGCAGGCACGTTGTCGGCGATGTCGCTGTAGTGCTTCTTGGGGATCACGAGCGTGTGGACCGGCGCCTGCGGGTTGAGGTCGTCGAAGGCGATGACCTGGTCGTCCTCATAGACAACGGTCGAGGGGATCTCGTGGTTGGCAATTTTACAGAAGATGCAATCGCACATAGCTGGTTCCTTTCTTACAGACCAAGGTAATTATATTTGGTCGAGATGCTTAGAACGAAAGGTTATCATCGGTGTTGGCGGCCTCGCCGTCGGCGAGCACGTCGTTGCCGTCGACGTCCTTAAGGAGCACCGAGACCTTCTGCTCGGCATCGGACAGGCGGGTGCGCAGGCTTTTGAGGAGCTCGACGCCGCGGGTGTAGCTCTCGAGCGACTCCTCGAGCTCCATATCGCCCGACTCAAGGCTGCGGATGATGAGCTCCAGCTCCTGCGAGGCCTGCTTGTACGTAAGCTGCTCTACCGGGGTCTTCTCTGCCATATCTGTTTCCTTTCCTAAGGGTCTATCACTGCGAAACGCGGTCTACTCGACCGTATCGACCGTTGCTGCCACGTTGCCGTCTGCCATGCGCACGCGAATGGCGTCGCCAGGCTTAAAGGTCTTGGCACTCGTAGCCACACCATCATCGCTGTACGCGATGGAATAGCCGCGAGCAAGCACTTTGAGCGGCGACAGGGCATCGAGCGACGCTGCCGCACGGCTCAGGTCGGACGCTGGCTTGCTGAGCATCGTGCGCCCTTGATGCTCTAGGCGGGAACTCGCAAGCGTGAGCGCATGGCGCTTACCATCGAGCCCCGAGGTGCTTGTAATCAGACGCTCGGGAAAGCGCTCAAAGTTGGAGCGGAATGTCCCGACCGAGCGTACTATGGCGCCCGACAGGCGATCGGCAGTCAGCGCAAGCTCCGATTCGCGACGCTCGACCATAAATGTGGGGTCGTTGAGGCACGGGCGACACGCAGCGGCATCGAGCGCATCACCCAAGCGAGCCGTATAGGTATCCCAGGCACGGCGACCGCGCTGATCGAGCATCTCCAGGTCGACCTGGGCCGACCCAATCATCGATGCCATCGCGGCACCCAGACGCTGATGGCGCGCCTCGAGCACATCGGCCAACTCCGTCATAGCCGGCGCCACCGATTCTGCCGCCGCCGTGGGCGTGGAGGCGCGTCGGTCGCTCACCATGTCGCAAATCGAGGTATCGGGCTCATGGCCAATGCCGGTCACCACGGGCACAGGACAAGCCGCCACCGCGCGGGCAAGCTCCTCGTCATTAAAGGTCATGAGGTCCTCAAAGGAACCGCCGCCGCGCACCAGCAAAATACAGTCGGGCGCCGGCGTAATGGAAGCGGCGCGGCGCAAGCCCTCAATGAGCTCGGCCGGCGCACCCTCGCCTTGAACCTTGGCGCCCACGCAAACGAGCTCGACGAGCGGGTTGCGACGACGCAATGTACGCTTGACGTCGTCGATTACGGCACCCGAAAGCGAGGTGACGACCGCCACGCGCGAGCAGAACACCGGGATGCGGCGCTTGCGCGCTTCGTCCATCAGGCCCTCGCGGCGTAGCTTTTCGGCCAGTTGCGCCACTTGTTGACGCAGCAGACCCTCCCCCGCCAGCGAAAACGAGCGAGCGACAAAGCTCATGCGGCCCGTGGCCTTATAGAGATTGAAGCTGCCCTTAAAGCTTACCTGCATGCCGTCGCGCAAGTCGAAGGTGCGCTTAAGGTAGGCGCCCTTCCAGATGATGCAGTCAACGGCGGCCGAGTCGTCTTTAATCTGGAAGTAGCAGTGGCCGCTTCGGGCGTTGGGACCACGGAAACCCGTGACCTCGCCCAGGACACTCAGCTGCGGAATGGCATCGAGCGCACCGGCGGCGATCTCTACCGCCTGGCTCACGCTGAGCTCCTTACGCTCCTGCTCGTCCGAACCGTCGAACTCGGCGGAAACGGCATTGCCGGTTAGATTCCAGCCTGCCACGCAGCCTCCTTTCGTCATCGTGCATAAGGGCTCCGGCCCTGCGCAAATTCAAGTCCAACACATAGTACAGCGCCGCGAGGACACGAATCCCCGCGGCGCCTGCCTGTCCCATTTGTTATCGGTTGGAGTTTCTGTTGTAGCGAGCCATAAGATAGAGCAGCTGAATAATCGAGGTGAGCGCAGCGGCAACATAGGTAAGCGCGGCGGCCGTCAGCACCTTCTTGGCACCGTTGACCTGCTTGGAACTCATGCCCGACTGCTCGATATACGCCACGGCGCGGCGGCTGGCGTCAATCTCGACCGGCAGCGTAACGAGCTGGAACAGCACGCTAAACGAGAAGAAGATCAGCGCGAGGGTCGTGAGTCCCGCGATGTTCATAAACAGGCCCAAGAGCAACACGATGGTCCAGGTGTTCTGGGTAAAGTTGACGACCGGCACGAGGGCGGTACGTACCTTCATCATGGCATAGCCGCTTTGACGCTGCGTGGCATGGCCTGCCTCGTGACAAGCGACAGCAACGCTTGCGACCGAGCCGCCCGAACGGTTGGAATCCGACAGATACAGGTTGTTGTCCTGCGGGTTGTAATGGTCAGTGAGCTCACCGGCAACACCCTTGATACCCACGGCATTGCAGCCGTTGGCGTCGAGCATGCGGCGAGCGACCCTGGCGCCCGTGTCGCCGTCCGAGCGAACCTTGGACCACGTCTTGTACGTCGAATTGATATAGCTCTGCGCGGCAAGGCCAAGCACCGTGCAGACAAGCACAACCAGCAGGTACAGCGGGTCGATGCCAAAGCCATATCCATAGTAATAGGGCATGCGAATTCCTCCAAATCGAGTTACACGTTGGAGGCATTTTACCCACTCAAGCGGCTAGGCTTCCTTACAGCAATTCAATTTTGCCATCTTTGACCGTCAACCCCATATTGCCCGAGAGTAAATCGTCCAGGCGCGAACCCACAAGCTCAAAACGCCAGCCTTCGCGCAGGGGGCTTTGCTCAGGATGCTCGATGTAATCGGCCAGATCATCGCGCGAGGCAATGACCGAGGTCGCCACCCCCGAGCGCTCGGCAACCAAGCGAATAAGCGCATACATCAGGTCCGTCACGCTCTCAAGCTCCGGCGAAATCTGGCGATGCCCGCGCACCATGAGCGGCAGGCGATCGTGCGGGCAGCTTGCGCCGCGCTTGATGGCCATGAGCGCGCCGTCCACGTCGCGCTCCCCCAGCTGATCGGTACCGCGGATGCTACGGAACTCCTCAACGCGAACGGGATTGCGCTTGACGAGCGCCAGCAGCGTATCGTCGGACATGACCCACTTGCGCGGGATGTTGCGGCGCTCGGCGCGGTCCTCGCGCCAGGCGGCGAGCTCGCGCGCAATGCCCAGCTGATGGCGGCTGCACGAGTTGATGCGCTTGACCTTGCGGAATGCCTCATGGCGGTCGGCGCGGTAGTGCGACTCGTCTGCCAGCGGGCGCAGCTCATCGAGCACCCAATCCACACGGCCCAGCTCGCGCAGGCGGCTCATCATCTCGGTATAGGCAACGATCAGATACTTGACGTCATCGATCGCGTACTCAATCTGCTTATCGGTCAGCGGGCGGCGCGACCAGTCGGTCAGCGACTCGGTCTTAGGCAACGAAACGCCGCAGAACGTCTGCACGAGCGCACCGTAGGAAATCTGCTGGCGCTCGCCCAAAAAGGCGGCGGCGACCTGCGTGTCAAAAATCGGACGCGGCAGCGCGCCCACGGTATGAAGCATGACCTCCATATCCTGCGAGCAAGCGTGGAAGACCTTGGTCACGCTCTCATCGGCCATAAGCTCGGCCAGCGGCGAAAGGTCGTCGATTACCAGGGGATCGACCGCTACGCTCTCGGCAGGGGTGGCAATCTGGACCAGGCACAGACGCGGATGGAACGTGCGCTCGCGCAAAAACTCGGTATCGACGGCAATCGCGTCGAACTCACGGGCGCGCTGGCAAAAGTCGAGTAGAGCCTGATGTGTGGAAATGTACATATCAACCCATCGAATAAGGTTAGGCCCGAAAAACACGGGTAGGATATCGGCATTGCCTTACAACTATACTCGGTTAGTCACAGAACGGGAACGTAAGTATGCGCTGCCTTATCATCCACAACCCGGCATCGGGCCCCAGCTCAGATGAAATCTACGCGTTCACGCACGCCCTCGCGCAGGGCGGCGACGAGGTCGTGATGCGTTTTATCGGCGATGGCATGGAACCCGAGGACGCCGTGGCGGACGTGCGCGAGTTTGATCGCGTGGTGATTTCGGGCGGCGACGGCACCGTCTCCAACGTGCTCGACCAAATGCGCGGATGCGGCGTCCCCACGCTCGTCTTCCCCTCCGGTACGGCCTGCCTGTTCTTCAATAACATCGGTAATGCCCCCGAGGCAGCGGCACTTGCCAAGGCCTGCCGCGCCGGTCGCACGGTCAAAGTAGACATGGGCGAGCTCTTTTGGCTCGACGAGAACGGCAACGAGAAGCGCCACGGCTTTATCATCATCGCCGGCTCGGGCTTCGACGCCGAGATCATGATGAAGGCCGCCCCCACCAAAAACGACATCGGCGAGATCGCCTACTTCCTCTCCGCGCTCGCCACGCCCAACCCCACGGTGGCGCACTTTACCATCGAGCATGACGGCATTGTCGAGGAGCTCGATGGCATCTGCTGCATGGCCGGCAACACCTCGGTCATCCAAAACGACATCAACCTGTTCCCCGATTGCCGCATGAACGACGGCATGGTCGACATCGCGGTCATCGAGCCCGTGCGCACCGTGCAGCTGCTGCCTACCGTGATCACCGCTGCGCTTGACCCCGCCGGCAAGGTACTCGGGCGCCCACAGTTCAAGATCATCCAGACCAAGGAAGCCAAGATCACCTGCACCCCGTCACTGGGCATGCAGTTCGATGGCGAGATTATCTCCAGCAATTCGGGCGTCTTTGGAGCCCGCGCGCTTCCGCAATGCCTCGACCTCATCGTCGACGAATTCTCCCCGCTCGGAAAATAGGAGGACCCCATGAACGACAATCCCCTGATCGGCTTTATTGTCATCGTCTTGGCCATGCTCGTCGGTTACGCCATCAACGTGATTCACCGCCGAAAGAAGTAAATCCACATTGGTATGATATTCATCCAGTTATCGACTCTCCCGCTGTTTATGCATTCGTCAAACAGCGGGGGATTTTCATTTCGGGCATTCCCAGCTACTTTATTCGGCTACAGTAATTACAGGGCGTCTTTATTAAAGTAAAGCTGCAAACTGAGTACGATTAACCGTTCATCGCATATTTCATCACGCTTATCGAGTAAGCTTCTTTCATAGATGAATATTGTTTCCAGTTCGTTACGCTAATGAGGTGTCTTTATTGGCTGAAGCCCTCTGGCGACAGAGGGCTTTCGCACGCTGGGAGGGAAAATGAGGAAAACTCGCCCCGTCAACGCGCTCAAGAAGCTAGGCATAGGCCTCGCCTTTGGAGCTGCGACCATCATGTCCATGCCGACATCTGCGCTCGCCTGCACGCAGATGTACATGGGCAAAAACCTAACAGCCGACGGCAACACATATTATGGTCGCGCCGAGGACTTTGGCCCGCGCTACCTCAAGCACTTTGGCATTGAGCCGTCGCATGCCCCCGGGTATACCTACGGCTCAGACGAGTCCGACTTCTCATACAGGTCGACCAAGACTACATATCGTTATAGCTACGTGCGCGATCATCCTTCGCAGTGGCACGGGCGCTATGATGCCTACTCTGAGGCAGGCATCAACGAGAAGGGCGTGTCCTGCTCCGCAACGCTGACCACCAACATGAACGATAAAGCCGCCAAGGCAGACCCCCTGACCGACACTGGCATTGGCGAGTATAGCTACGGCAGCGTTATCTTAGGCGAAAGTGCCAAAGCACGTGAGGGTGTCGAGCTCCTCGGCAAGATCATCGACGAGCAGGGCGCCAACGGCAACGATCAGATTATCATCGCCGACAGCAACGAGACTTGGCTGTTTGCCGCACTTTCCGGCCACCAGTGGATCGCCATGAAGCTCGCCGATGACGTCGCCTCACTCAACCCCAACATCGGCGGACTCAATTACGATGTCAACCTTGATGACGCCGAGAACTGCCTCCACTCCGAGGGCATCCAGACCATGCCCGAGAAAAATGGCTTCGCCGAGTACACCGACGGCAAGTTCGACGTTGCCAAGACCTATGGCAAAAGCGTCGCCGATTCCGGCGTTCATCAGTGGACTCGCTATGTCCAGGGCCGCGATTACTTCATGGCCCCGTTGACCAAGGGTGCAGATTACGACATCGTCACGGTTAAACCGGAAAAAGGCCCCGACCAAATCGGAGCCATGGTCAGCGAGATCCAGCCCCTGTTCTTCAAGCCCGGCAAGTCCGACTGGAACACCTTTGAGATGATCCGTGCATTTGGCAACCGCGGCGAAAATGTCCCCGGCCTCAACGCCAACACCGACGGTGTCTACGCCATCGGCACCGAAAGAAGCACCGAGACCAACCTCTTCCAGATCCGTCAGGGCATGGACCCCGAGATCGCGACCATTCAGTGGGAGATGCTCTCCCGCGCCGCCTACTCCGTCGCTATTCCTCTGTACTCTGCACTGCTCACCGAGGTCAGCCCCTACTTCAGCAATCAGGATGTCTCCTACGATCACTGCGAAGAGACGGACATCGTGAACAACGAGGAGCCCGAGAACTCCATCAACTACGTCCTCATGGACATTAGTTCCCTCTGCTACGAGCACCGCGAGCAGCTCGGCACCGGCGTTCGCGCCTACCTCGACGCTCTCCAGAACGAGCTCATCGAGCAGAACCTTGAGGTCGATGCTGCTATGCAGGCCGAGACCACCACTGAGGGCCGCACCGCCCTGGCAAACAAGGCCGGCAAGGCTGCCACTGAGAACACCTACGTCAAGTGCAAGGCCCTTCTCCAGGAGATGCGCGCTTATCTGAAGGCTGAGGATTTCAGCACGCCCTTCACCCCGAGCGACCTGAACACCGAGACCAACGGCCTCAAGGTGTCCATCACCTACGCCAAGGACGCTCTTGCCACCGACCCGGTAACCCCGGATCAGCCTGGCACCCCCGAGCAGCCTGGTACTCCTGAGCAGCCCGGTACCCCCGAGCAGCCCGCTAAGCCCGAGCAGCCCGCTAAGCCCGAGCAGCCCACCACCAAGCCCGAGAAGCCTGGCAAGTCCGACACCACGACCACAGTAACCACCAACAAGACGAACACCAAGGGCGGCCTGCCCACCACCGGTGATCGTTTTGATGGCCGCGTGGTGGCTGCATTCGCCATCGCTGGCGTTGCCGTCATCTCCGCAGGCGGTTACTTCCTCTACCGTCGCAATAAGGAGTAACGTCTTAGCTGAGCGGGCGAGGCAGCAATGGCAGCCTCGCCCGCTTAGCCCGCTCTTTTGACCGACGGGAAACCCACCTGAAATCTTTTTAAAAAAGATTTCCCCGCACACACTTCGCTGTGCTATAGTGCAGCGCAACAGCAACTAGGTGCGACCGCGCCACGGCATCACGAAAGGAGCCACCAACATGAAGAACACGATGAAGTCTCTCAACAACTGGTGGTGGCGTGATGCGAATACGATCGGTCGACAGTGAGTCCCTCACGCCTGTTTTTGCGCTCTAGGTGATTGGAAGGCCTCCGGTTTCGACCGGGGGCCTTTTTCTATCTCGAGCCCAATCGCATTCGCATCACGCGCCTCCGCTTTTCCCTTGCAATCCCCTTCCGAAAGGATTTTCACCATGTCTCAGAACACCACCGCCACCCAGCCCCGCACCGTCCAGACCGCCGACCGTGGCAAACTCGATGTCCGCGCCCTCGTCCTGCTCGCCATCCTGCTCGCCGCCGGCTTCATCCTCAACTTCACCGTCGGCAAGGCAATCTCGGGCATCTCGGGCGGCATGATCAGCCCCGAGTTCATCATCTCGGCCTTCTGCCTCACCATCCTAGTCGTTCGCCCCAATATCGGCCAGGCGCTCGTCATTGGCCTCATCTCGGCTGCCGTGATCCAGATCACCACCACTTCGCCGTTCGTCGATTTTGCCGCTGAGGGCATCGCCGCCATGCTCATGGCCGGCATCGTCAACGCCGCCGGCAAGAACGGTCAGGTCAAGCCCGCCATCGCCATTGTCGCAACCTTCCTGACCACCTTTGTCTCAGGTGTCATCTTCATGGTCATCAAGATGGCCATGCTCGGCGTGGTCGGCGAGCTCGCCGCCGCCATGCTGCCCGTCGTCGCCATGACCGCCGTCTTTAACGCCATTCTGGTCGGTGCCCTCTACCTGCCCATTCAGAAGGCCCTGAAGCTCAACTAACCCACTCGGCTTTACGAGCCACCCCATCTTGGCGTTCATTCGTCGCTCGCGTACCCAAGTACGCTTCGCTCCTCTTTCGCGCCAACCTGGGGCCCCTCGTAAAGCCGTATCCGTGCTCCACCACCAAAGACTGTCCCAAACAACTAGCTCTTGGGGACGTTCTCAAACGACTAGTCATTAAAGAACGTCCCCAATGACTATGAAAGGTATCCATGGAAACGATCATCAACGTCGACGATGTCTCGTTCTCCTATGGCACGCAGACCGAGCAGGCGCTCAGCCACATCTCGCTCAGCGTGAACAAGGGAGATTTCATCGGCATCATCGGGCCCTCGGGCGCCGGCAAGTCCACGCTTGCCGCCTGCCTGTCGGGTGCCGTGCCCCACCACTACACCGGCACGTTCTTTGGGTCCGTCATGGTTGACGGCCACGACACCTGCGAAGCCTCGCTCACCGACGTGTCGCAAATCGTCGGCAGCGTGCTGCAGGATATCGACACGCAGATGGTCGCCTCGGTCGTCGAGGACGAGATGCTCTTTGGCCTCGAGAACTTTGGCGTTCCCCACGACCAGATCGAGCAGCGCGTGAGCGAAACGCTCGAGACCGTCGGCATCAGCGACCTGCGCGACCGCGAGATCGCCACCCTCTCGGGCGGACAGAAGCAAAAGGTAGCCATCGCCGCCATCCTAGCCATGCGTCCGCGCGTCTTGGTTCTCGACGAGCCCACCGCGGCACTCGACCCCGCCAGCTCCACGTTGGTCTTCGAGACGCTGCGTGAGGCAAACCGCACACTTGGAATCACCATCGTCGTCGTTGAGCAA
The DNA here is from genome assembly GCF_003459245.1 of Collinsella sp. AF23-2. GTDB lineage: Bacteria > Actinomycetota > Coriobacteriia > Coriobacteriales > Coriobacteriaceae > Collinsella. The sequence goes on along the minus strand of NZ_QRVG01000012.1, from coordinate 45,604 downwards.
AAGGTCGCCCTGCTCTCGGAGTACTGCAACCGCGTGCTCGTGCTCAACCATGGCGAAATCGCGCTGCAGGGCGAACCACACGAGGTCTTCGCGCATACCGACGAGCTCCGTGCCATCGGCGTCGACTGCCCTCGCGTCACGCGTATCTTCAATAGCCTCGAGGCCGATGGCCTGGTAAGCGGTACCCCTTGCTTGGATGTCGATGAGGCCGAGCGCCTGATTTCGGGCATCGTCGACCCCGCACACGCGGCCAGCGAAGCCCAGGCGCCCGCCGGCTCACCGCACGCACCGTCGTTGCGCCCTCATGCCAAGGACGCCGAACCCGTACTCACCTTCGACCATGTTGAGTTTGCCTATCCCAATGGCGGCGCCGCCGTACACGACCTCAACCTGACGCTCTATCCCGGCGAGCTCGTGGGCATCGTCGGCCAAAACGGTGCCGGCAAGACCACGCTCACCAAGCTGCTCACAGGCCTGCTCAAGCCCGCCTCGGGCAGCGTGCGCGTCACGGGACTGGATACCGCGGCCGTTCCCACGAGCCGCATCGCCCGCGAAGTCGCAACGCTCTTCCAAAACCCCGACCGCCAGATCTGCAAGGATACCGTACTCGACGAGGTCGCTTTTGGCCTGGAGCTTGCCGGCATCGACCGTGCCGAGGCTCTGCGTCGTGCTCAACTCGTTATCGACCGCTTTGGCCTGCCTGCCGATGAGGCACCTTTCTCACTTTCGCGCGGCCAGCGACAAATGGTGGCGCTTGCCTCCGTCGTAGTGGTTGAGCCCAAGATCGTCGTGCTCGACGAGCCCACGAGCGGCCTTGATTACCGCGAGTGCATGACCGTCATGGAAACGGTGCGCACCATGGCCGAGCGCGGCTGCGCCGTGATTATGGTCTGCCACGATATGGAAGTCGTCTCGGATTTTGCCGAGCGCATTGTGGTAATGGCCGACGGTTGCATCCTCGACCGCGGCCGCACGCACGAGCTATTCTCGAACATCGATCTCATGCAGCGTGCCTATGTTGAGCCGCCCCAGGTTATTGAACTCTCGCGCCGTCTGGCATCTTCCGTCTCGCCCGCTTTTGCGCAGGTGAGCGAGGTCACCGATGTCGTTCGCATTACCAAGGAGATGGTCCGCCGTGGTTAACGTCATCGACTACATGCCAGGCGATACGCTACTGCATCGCCTGAACCCCGTCGTCAAACTGGGCCTCGCCGCCGCCATCATCGTCGGCATCTTCTTGTCCGACACCTACGTGGCGCTGCTGGGCTTTTTGGCACTCACCCTTGCACTGGGTGCCTATGCCGGTGTCGTCGACCGTCTGTTCTCGCTGCTCAAGTTGCTGATTCCGCTCGCGCTTATCATGCTGGTACTCCAGCTAGCCTTTATGCGCGATGGCAACGTGGTGTGGGGCTTTATCACCGACACGGGCCTCATCACAGGATCGAAGGCCTGTCTGCGCCTGCTGGGCGTGGCGCTGCCACTCATCCTCATGCTCATGGTGACCAAGCTCAACGACCTTGCCAACGCCTGCGTCGAGGTGCTGCACGTACCGTATCGCTATGCCTTCACCTTTACCACGGCGCTGCGCTTTGTTCCGGTGTTTGGTCAGGAGATGAACGCCATCATGGAGGCGCAGACCGCACGCGGCGTCGAGTACGACACCAAGAACCCCATCAAGAAGCTTAAGCTCATGCTGCCACTGTGCGTGCCACTGCTCATCTCGAGCGTGGGCAAGACCGATGCCACAGCCTTGGCGGCAGAACAGCGCGGCTTCTATCTGCGTACACGCGTCAGCTCGTACAAGCGCTACCCCATCAAGGGCCTGGACATCGCCGTACTCATCGTCAGCATCGCCCTCATCGCCATCGGCTTCCTGTTCTAGTTCGCTACCGACAGCAACCGCCCAACGCAAAAGGCCTCGGCTCGCACCAAACGAGCCGAGGCCTTTACTGTTTCACCAGATAAAACCTACCAAAATTAACCTGTCCCTTTTTGACAGGTCGGAAGCTAGAGGCGGTAGGGGGCGCCGCTGCGGATGATGGATTCGCGCACCAGGACATCCATGGCATCGAGGGTGATCTCGGGCATCTCTCGATACTTCTGCAGCACCGATAGCTCGGTGCAGGCCAGAATGACACGGTCGCAGCCGCTACGGGCGAACTCCCACATCACGCGGTCGAACTTATCCATATCGGGCTCACGTCCGGCTTTCACATCATCGTAGATAAGCGACATCACATCGTTCTGACGTTTCTCGCTGGGATAGACGACCTCAACACCCGCAGCCTCGCATTCGCGGCCGTAGACGCCCGCGCCCACGGTTCCGTCGGTGCCCATGATGCCAATCTTGCGCACCGGCTCGGCCGGCATACTCAGGTTGGGGTCGAACTCGCACTCCCCCATCACCGCACCCGCAAGGGCATAGCGCACCGACTCACGCGGCATGTGGATAATCGGCACCTTCGTAAACGACTGGATCTGGTCGTAGAAGTAGTGTGACGTGTTGCAGGGAATGGCAATGTGCGCACAGCCCAGCGACTCGAGTGCCTGGGCACACTCTTTCATGGTCGCCAGCAGCTTGGCGTGCTCGCCGGTCTTAATGGCCAGCGTGCGGTCGGGCATGGTCGACTTGGAGAGCACCACCATGTCGATATGTTCCTGATCGCAGGCAGCAGCCGTATGACGCACTACCTGGTCGTAGTAATACGACGTGGCCTCGGCGCCCATGCCGCCGATAACTCCCAGCTTTTCCATCGCCGCCTCCTTGGTGACGCTTGCGCAATTGCGCGTATCATACCCGCGCCCGCCCGATGTAAACCGGACGGGCGCCGCACTCATCTACTTGTAATACGTCTTGAACAGCTTAAAGTGGCGCAGCTTGGTGTGCCACATGCGCAGCCAGCGGTTAAAGACAAAGTCGCCCTTCATAAACGAAGGGTCGGCGCCCTTGCCTTCCTTGTCCAGGCGATGCACCTTAGCGCGCAGCTCGGGATCCTTGACGTACTTGTCGACGACGCCCATGGGGACGACCATCCACAGCGCCTCGTCCTGCGCCGTCACAAATTCCGGCTCAAACGGGCGGTTGAACACATACTCGTCCACCACATACTTGGCAACGTTAAAGCCGCTGTTAGTGACGTAGTAGTTGCTGCGACCTTGGCGCGTGTTGAAATCGAAGAACTTAAACGAGCCGTCGCGCTCGTCGTACTTAACGTCAAAGTTGGAATAGCCCACAAAGTGAAGGTCCTCGAGCAACTTGCGCACGCCGCCCATGAGCTCGTCATTGGGCTCGGTGATGATACAGGCGTGGTTGCCGACACCGTGAGGCTGATGCTCCTCGAGCAGCACGTGACCCAAGCACATCATGCGCACCTTGCCGTTGCGGTCGGAATAACTGGTGAGCACGCGCATGTACTCGTCGTTGCCGGGCACGCGATCCTGCAAGATCAGGTCGTCGGTGTAGCCGCTGGCATACGAGTCGCGAATGACCTGTTCCAGCTCGGCACGGTCGGCAATCTCATAGGCCTTTTTCTGGCCCTCGAACTCGTGCTGCCACCACATGATGCCGTCAGAAGGCTTCAGAATCATCGGATAAGGGAAGTCGATCTGGTCGAGCACTTCGGCAGGCGCCTCGCCTTTGGCGTTGAGCATCGCCATGGTGAAGGTAAAGGTATGCGGATAGGGCACGCCATGCTTCTCGCACAGCTCGTAGAAGATCTCCTTCTTCTGACACTGCTCAAGCATGCTATAGGGAGCGTAAGGCGCGACGATATTATCCGCCAACTCATGGGCATCCTTGGCCTGAGCCACGAGGGCAACATAGTTATCGCCACAGCCCACAAGGACAATCGTCTTATCGGCATGCGCTTGGGCAATGCCGTTGACGGTCCTGAGCATCACGGGCATGGTATCGATATCCACGTTGGGCGTGTAGTCGATAATCTGGCTGCGGTACGCGGGACCCGTCTGGTACTTGCCAAAGACCAGACTCTTGACCTGGTACTCCTCGTAGAAGGCGCGCGCCACCGAATAGGCGTTGATGTCGCCACCGAGCAGCACGGGAATGAACTCGCGCTCTGTAAATTGCAATGCCATGGAAACTTCCTATCATGAACTGCCCACACAACGGGCGGTCTTTGCGCAACTGATTTATTCTAGCGTGCCAAGCCGCCGGCGCCCAAAGCTCCACCGTATCTATGGCAATCGACGTAATCGTCCAGCATGAAGACGGCGCTCACCGTTGTATGACAATGGGCAATGAACCTACCATTGTTGTAGGATTCAGCGTATTGACATCCTCAAACGAAAGGCGCGCACGTGCCCCAAGACCATCCGACCGATAACCCCATCCTCAATGCCGCGAAGCGCGAGCTGGCGGAACGCGCACAAACGGCCGTTCCCCTACGCACAGCAAACGATGCCTACGACAGGCTCGCCCGCATTGTCTCGATCAACACGTCGGCGCGCAAGGGCACGCGCAAGTCGCCCGTCGCGGATGGACACGACACCGTTACAGAGCAATTTGGCCTCGCCTCCGACGCACACGCCGGGCATTGGCACCGTCAGGTTTCCTTTTTGGCCGAAGAGTCCATCCAGACGGCGCAGGCCCGCGGACTCGATGTGCGCCAGGGTGACTTTGGGGAGAATTTCACCACGCAAGGCATCAATCTACTCTCGCTCCCCTTGGGCACGCAGCTCAAGCTTGGCAGCGAGGTGCTTGTCGAAATCAGCCAAATCGGCAAGGTCTGCCACACACGCTGTGCCGTCTACTATCTCGCCGGCGACTGCATCTTTCCCCACGAGGGCGTTTTTGGCGTGGTACTAAAGGGCGGAGAGGTCCATATCGGCGACGACATCCAGGTGGTCAAGTTCGGCGACGGCACCTGCTCGTTCACCCCTGCCGAGGCCCTCGAAGAGATTGAGCGGGCTCGTCAGGAGGGCACGCTGTAGTTGTAAAACCCCACGTTGAGATAGCTTTTACAGCCCAAAACACCTCTCAAACAGGGCTCTGTAACGTTAAAGTTGAACTCTATGGTTTCTCAACAATTCATCATAACTGCAGGTCAAAGCCAAAGCCTCAAGTTCAACTTTACCCTTTGGAACCTTTAAGGTTCAAGTTGAGGTCGAAAGCAGTAGTAGAATACCGTTCGAACCATAACCTACGATTGATTGCAGAGGGACTGGATGCAGCATTCGAATCATCGCACCGCAGCGCTCATTGCGTCGAAGCCGGCTCGTATCATCACGAGCGCCGCGCTCGCCGTTGCGCTGACGGCCACGCCGATGCTCTCCCCCGTTGCGGCGTATGCCGCCTCGCAGGCAACGCAGGACCAGCTTTCCGCAGCCCAGCAGAAGATTGAAGCCGCCACGAGCGCCTACAACGAGGCCCGCACCAAACTCGATGACCTGCAAAAGCAGATTGACTCCAATGAGGCGAGCATCGAGGAAATCGAGGCTAAGCTTCCCGAGCAGCAGGCCAAGGCAAGCTCCGCCATGCGCGATCTGTACAAGTATCAGAAGGGCACCAATCCCATTGTGAGCTTCCTGGTCAACGCGCAGAGCCTAGGTGAGTTCATCACGACCTGTAAATACACCAACCAGATCACGAGCTCGAGCGTCGACGAGATCGAACAGCTCAATAACATGCAAACCGAACTCGAGCAGAACAAGGCTGAGCTCCAGCAGGCCAAGTCTCAGCTTGAGACAGAGCAGAAAAACGCCGAGGATGCGTTGGCTCAGGCCCAGCAGCTCCGCAGCGAGGCGCAGGCAAAAGCCGAGCAGGAAAATGCCGCCGAGCTTGCCAAGCTTGAGGCCGATAAGGCCGCTGCCGCCGAGAAGCTCTCGGGCGAGGGCGTAAGCGGCAGCAATTCCAGCAGCCAGGCCACCAACACCAACACCACCATCGACACCACGGTGAACAACGCCAATACCGGTAGCTCCGATTACGATTCGTTCATCAATGAGTGGACGAGCCGCATCGACAATTATCTCGCCGGCTCCCCCATGGCAGGCCAGGGCTATAACTTTGCCGTCGCCGCTTGGAATACCGGTGTCGACCCCCGTTGGTCCCCCGCCATCGCCTGCATCGAGAGCACCAAGGGTGCTTATTGCGCCAATTCTTACAACGCCTGGGGCTGGAGTGCCCGTGGCGGCGGTTGGCGCAGCTTTGGCAGCTGGAGCGAGGGCATCTCCGCTCACGTTGCCTATCTGGGCGCCAACTACGGCTCCACCCTTACCCCGGCAGCGGCCAAAAAGTACTGCCCGCCCACGTGGCAGGACTGGTACAACAAAGTCGCCGCTCAGATGAACCGCATCTAAGCGCAACTGCAAAGGGCCCCAATGGGGCCCTTTTCTTTTAGGTAGCGGAGGTATCGACGACGCCGGTCGCATTGGCAACCGCGACTATGACGATCATGCATAGGAGCAGCACACCCAATGCCTTGAGCCAGAGTTTCGCGAGTTTCTTGCCGCGATAGCTGTCGAGCAGTGCGAATCGCCGACGAAGACGGCGCTTATCGAGCAGCGCAAAATGCATAAGCACCATAAGGCCATCGACAAAGAAAAAATACTCGATTACGAGAAGCCACGTCGGGTAGCTTTGGTTTGCTCCCGTGGGGTGAAAGACGGCAAAGTGACTTCCGGCAAAGAACACAAGCAGCGAGAAGCAGACAAGCGTATTCCAAATGCGCCCCAGAGACTCCGGAACGCGAGAGAGCAGACCGCATGCAGCGGAGGCGGCAGGCCTAGGAAGCCCTGCGGGGTTCTGGAGCCCTTGGGGCGTCAGCTCCGTCTCCGATGCCGGATTACGGACAGGCGCAGGCGCAGGGGGCCGCACGGGGCGACTCAGGTCGTATGCCGCGCGCGTCGCCCGTCCCAATGCCTCCGCACTCGCAAAACGCTTGGCCGGGTCGAGCGCCATCGACATGCAGACGGCATCGGCAAGTGGAGTGGGAATGCCACGCGCCTCGCATTGCTCGCGCATGTCGAGCCCTGGTTTAGGGTCGACTCCCGTCAAGCAGAAGAACAACAGGGCGCCAAGTGCGTAGACGTCGCTGCGCACACTCGTCTGCCCAAACCCATACTGCTCGGGCGGCGCATAGGGTCGCGTGCCAAACTTGACGGTGTCGGCATCGGCGCCATCGCGCCATACGCGCGCGATCCCCAAGTCGATAATCACCAGCGACGAAAACGTCAGGCCGTCATCAGACGTATAGTTGGCACCCGTCACGATGATATTCGACGGTTTGAGGTCGCGATGGATCACCGGCGCCGACGTCTCCCCCGCCATTGCAAAACCGGCATGGAGCTCGCCCACGGCATCGCATAGGGCAGGATACATTTCGTGCGCATAATCGGGGGTGGCTCCCAGACGGTCCACCAGCGCCCCGAGCGTCTCCCCTTCGATGTATTCCATAACCACGTTGAGCTCGTCGCCCACACGACGACAATCGACGATTCTGGGCAGGTGCTCAAAACGCCTGCCTGTCCGCTGGGCGGCAAACAGACGCTCGTATGCCCCGCCGATTTGAGCCGAGGCATCGATGCGCTTACGGACAAAGGGGCCGAGCGAACCACCACCGGTTCCTTCAAAGTACACGAGCTCGGTTGTTTCAACGGACGAGCGCTTAAGCACACGCTCCACGCGATAGCTGTCGTCGCGATCGAGCGACGCCAGATGTTCGGCAAGTGCTGCGGTCAGCTCGTCATCGAAATATGTTGGGGTCTGAGTATCCATAGCCTCCATCATAGCGCAGGGCGCAGACACCCCATGGCATCCGCGCCCCGTTCGCTTGCATCGTTGTTCGGCAGCCCCGCCGGCTCAGATATCAGTCGCTAACTCACCGTCTCCTCGCCAAAGCGATACAGCTCCTCGTTGACCTTTTGGAGGCTGCACCCGCGATCGATGCAAAAGATGATAATCGCATCACGGCGATCCTTGCAGTTGAGGACGCTTACCCCGGCAGCCGTCAGTGCACGGTTGGCCTCTTTGAGCGTCAGCGCCATCGCAAAGGCAATCTGCAGCACCTTATTGCGACTCGGGTGACGCGCACCGGTAAAGATCTGATAGCCAAAGGTCTCATTGAGATCGGCCATACGAACCACGCGCGAGCGCTCCAAGCCCTTTTCCTGCAGCAGCTGCTTCAGGTAGTCCGAAAGCGACGGGGCGGCAAAGTCGTGCTCCCTGATATAGCCATCGATGTTCGGCGCATCGAGAAGCTCATTGAGCAACTCCTCGGTCAGCTTTTTATCGGGCATACGACTTCACCTCCCCCAGTGCATGCAACATGCTAGAAACCGCTTACGTCCGAACGCTCCCAGCTAGCAACCTGGTCGGGAGACACCGTACCCAGTGCCTCGAACTTCCAGGAGCCGCCCGCCTTCAGATGGTTGGTGTTTGCAAGAGCCGTTCCAACCTGGTTGCCATCGGCATCATACAGAACATACTCAATCTGAATGTAGCTCTTTTCCTTGTCCGTGTTATTGGTCAGCGTGCCCGTGATCTTATAGGCAAACTGACTGGAGGTGTCTTCAGCCTCGTCAGCAATGGTATACGGTTCTTGCGGTTCTTTTTGCTCCTCAGCCTGCTGTGTCGCCTCGGCAGGTTTTGCCGAATCGCTCGCAGACGAATCGGTTGAATTGCCACCCATAGAACCCACGGCACCGACGATAATCAGCACCACGATGACGCCTAGGACAATCTTGCCGATCGGCTTCTTTCCCTCTTTTGCCATTATTCATCCTTCCTACGATCCGGCTACCGTGCCGGCACACAGCACATCGTAGAAAGGATTGAACTTGAATTCATTAGCTGAGAGCTAAGGTTGCGGTAAACGGCCAATGCAGCTATCCAGACGCCGAGCAAACGCACTTTGCGTGACCGTCTGCTGGCAGCGCATCAACCCACCATGACGGATTTCCCGGTAAAGGCACTGATCATCATTAGAACAAAGAACACCAGGTAGCTGATGCTCAATAGGTAGGCGACGACTAAAAAGATGGTCCATCCAACATTGGCCTTACCGTCGGCGCGGCGCTGCCCGCGACTGCGATAAAGCCAAATCGTCACGCCGATGGCAGTGATAAACAGTACGAGTGCCGCCGCAGCCAGCCCAGCAAGCACAAACATCACGCCAATGCTCACAGCGATGACCGGAAGCAGCAGCAAACCGCATCCGCATCCACCCGGGCTATATACGGCAGACCGTCGGCGTCGTTCCATCGTCACTCCAAGCCAAGCAATCGTTTGTAGACATCGAGGCCTTTGAGTAGGATTTCCTCGTCGAAGAGCATGCTATCGGTATGCAGAGCGCTTGTGGCATAGGCGGGGCAGCCATCCGAATCACTCGGGTTGTCTTGGTCCTCTGGCATACCCGTGCCCAGCAGGAAAAATACGCCCGGCAGATGGCGTTGATAGAACGCGAAATCCTCGGCAATCAGCAGCGGCTCGTCCACGAGCTGTAACTCGGGCAGAGCAGGCGCGATTCGATCAAACAACTCGGGATCGTTGTCGACCGGCGGATAGCCCTCGGCAAAGTCGAGATCGTACGTGCAGCCCGTTGCAGTGCATGCCTCATCAAGCACGCGGCGCACACCCTCGCGTGCACGGTCGAACATGCCGTCCGTAAACACACGCAAGCTGCCGGCCACATGGGCCTCCCCCGCCACCGCGTTGCAGACGGTACCGGCCTGCAGCAGGCCAAACTTGCCGATACAGGGCTCGTCGGTGCCCAGTTCGTCCATCAGCTCGCGCTCGGTAACCAAAAACTTCGCTGCCGCCAACGCGGCATCGTGTGACTCCTCAACCGGCACACCATAAGTCTTAGCAATATGGATACTCGCACCGTGAATATGGATATGCGTCTCGCTCGAACGCGCCAGCAGCGGACCAGAACAACTCGCCAGCGTGCCGGCAGACAGATCGGGCCACACATGGAAGCCAAAAATGCGGTCGGCCCCATAGCGCTCGAACACACCACTCTCGCATACCGTCTTGGCACCACCGGTCGTTTCCTCGGCCGGCTGGAACACAAAAAGCACGTTGCGTTTAAGTGAACCCGGCTGCTCGCGAATCGTGCGGTCGACATACGTCGCGGCGGCGAGCGCCATGGCCATGTGTCCGTCGTGCCCGCAAGCGTGCATCTTGCCGGGATGAGACGAGGCGAAGGCCGCACCCGTCGCCTCGGCAATGGGCAGCGCATCCATATCCGCACGAATCGCCGTGGCATGCGTGGCACCAACGCCAGCGTCAAAGAAAGCGCAGACGCAGCTGGGGCACGGATGGGTCACCTCGCAGGCAAGCGACGCCAACACGCCCTCGATATAGGCGATCGTCTGCGGAAGATCGAAGTCGAGCTCCGGGATCCTGTGCAAGTCGCGACGATAGCGACGGAGTTCTTGGAGCTCGGTCATAGAGGTTCCTTTCATTGGTGTGCGCCGGTTGCTATCTATTGTGCCGCAAGATTGCCATACCCTTATTTCCAGCATATCCCTGCATTTTTTAAACGTTATATACGAATACTCTTGTTTGGTAAAGTGCAACGTGATAGGGTCTTTACCACTTGATAGAGGCGCGGGCACGAAGAGCCGCGGGCGAGCCAGCAGGCTTTGACCCCGTGGGGAGGCGAAACCCGCCGAACTGGGTTTTTCGGGCACGAACAACCTGGTGGGCCTGTGGGAAACACCCACAGGACTGTCTGCAGCAATGCGGGAGCGCTATCCGGACATTGGGTCCACGCTATGCGGATTCGATGCGCAGATGGCGCCGTCTGGATAGCGAGGTTTACGGGACATGGCATTGACCCCCAACGAGGCATATGCGGCCAAGCAGCCGTTTGTGGACAAGGAGACACTCGAGCATATCGTCGAGCAGTTCCCCACGCCGTTTCATCTATACGACGAGGCGGGCATCCGCCGCAACATGCAAGAAGTGTGCGACGCCTTTGCATGGAACCCGGGCTTTAAGGAATACTTTGCCGTCAAGGCCAACCCCAACCCGGCGCTCATCTCCATTCTCAACAAATACGGCTGCGGCTGCGATTGCTCGAGCTATACCGAGCTCATGATCGCCCGCTCGCTGGGTATCACGGGACACGACATCATGTTCTCGTCCAACGATACGCCGGCTGCCGACTTTGAGCTCGCCGACAAGCTGGGCGCCATCGTCAACTTTGACGACATCAGCCACATCGAGTTCTTTGAGCGCGTTGCGGGGCCCATCCCCAAAACGGTCAGCTGCCGCTTTAATCCAGGCGGTCTGTTCCAGCTCTCCAACGGCATCATGGACAACCCGGGCGACTCCAAATATGGCATGACCACCGAGCAGCTCTTCGAGGCCTTCCGCATGCTCAAGGCCAAGGGCGCCGAAAACTTTGGCATCCACGCATTCCTTGCCAGCAACACCGTCACCAACGACTACTACCCCAAGCTCGCACGCATCCTCTTTGAGCTTGCCGCACGCCTGGAGCGCGAGACCGGCGCGCACGTCGCCTTCATCAATCTGTCCGGCGGCGTCGGCATTCCCTATCAGCCCGAGCAACAGGCCAACAACATTCACGCCATCGGCGAGGGGGTACACGCTGCCTACGACGAGATCCTGGTTCCTGCCGGCATGGGCGATGTGGCCATCTGCACCGAGATGGGTCGCTTTATGATGGGTCCCTACGGCTGCCTGGTCACCAAGGCCATTCACGAGAAGCAGATTTACAAGGACTATATCGGTGTCGATGCAAGCGCCGTCGACCTGATCCGCCCTGCCATGTACGGCGCTTACCACCACATTACGGTGATGGGCCAGCCGGGTGGCGACGACAAGACCACAGCGCCCGTCACAGACACCTACGACATCACGGGCAATCTGTGCGAGAACAATGACAAGTTCGCCATCGACCGCGAGCTGCCGCATATCGAAATGGGCGACCTGCTCGTGATTCACGACACCGGTGCGCATGGCTACTCTATGGGCTACAACTACAACGGCCGCCTGCGCTCCGCCGAGGTCCTGCTGCGCCCCGATGGCTCGGCCGACCTCATTCGACGCTCTGAGCGCCCGGGCGATTACTTTGCCACGCTCGACGTGCTGCCGTGCGGCCGAGAGCTGCTGGCCAAGTCGCGCGCCGAAAGTGCCCGCCGTCGCGCCCAAGACGAGCGCCTAGCAGTCGCAGCTCAATGGAACAAACGCATCCAGATCGCGAAGGCGAAGGAGAAGAACATGGACATCCGCACTCTCGAGGGCTCAATCGTCGCCCTAGTTACGCCGTTTAAAAAGGACGGCAGCGTCGACTTTGACGCGCTCGAGCGCCTTATCGATTTCCACCTGCAAAACGGCACCGACGCCATCCTCACCCTGGGCACCACCGGTGAGAGTGCCACGATGACCGATGACGAGGACAACTCCGTCGTCGCCGCCGTGGTCAAGCATGTTGCAGGACGCGTCCCCGTCATCGCCGGCTCGGGCTCCAACTCCACGCAGACCATGCTCACCAAGTCGCTCACCTATCAGGGCCTGGGCGCCGACGGTCTGCTGCTCATCACCCCCTACTACAACAAGTCCAATGAAGAGGGTATCTATCAGCACTTTAAGACCGTCGCCGATGCCGTTGACATCCCCTGCATCCTGTACAACATCCCCGGCCGCTGCGGCTGCGGTATCAGCGAGCGCAACGTAGAGCGCCTAGCCGCGCACCCCAACATCATGGGCATCAAGGAGGCCTCGGGCAACGTCGCCTACGCGGCCAAGATCGCCCACCTGCTGTCCGATGACTTCCGCATGTACTCGGGCGAGGATGCACTCACAGTGCCGCTCATGAGCCTGGGCGCTTCGGGCACCATCAGCGTGTGGGCCGACGTGCAGCCGCAGCTCGTACACGACATGTGCCGCGCTTATCTGGACGGCGACGTAGCGCGCGCCCGCGATATCCAGATTGCCGGCCAGCCGCTCATCAACGCCCTCTTTAGCGAGGTCAACCCCATCCCCGTCAAGGAAGCGCTCGCCCAGATGGGCATGATCGAGGCAAACTACCGTATGCCGCTGTGCCCCATGGCAGACGACACGCGAGCCGCACTTACCGATGCTCTGAAGGGAGCTGGTCTGCTTGATTAAGACCGTCATTATGGGAACGGGCCGCATGGGCTCGCTCATCCGCACTACCGCCGAAGGCATTGTCGACGCCGGCGGGCAGCCCGTTTTTGATATCGTCGCCCAGATCGGTTTTGATCTGTCCGGGCTCGAGAGCGCCCCGGCAGCCGATGTGATTATCGACTTCTCGAACGTCGTGACCTTCGATGCCGTCGTCGCCTATGTCGAGCGCACGGGCGCGGCGTTGGTCTCAGGCACCACAGGCTACACCCCCGAGCAGATGGACCGCCTGCGCGAGCTGGGTCAGAACGCCCGCGTCATGCACTCGGGCAACTACTCCATCGGCATCGCCGCCCTGCGTCATCTGGTGGCCCAGGCCACACGCGAGCTGCCCGGCTTTGACTGCGAGATCGTCGAGACGCACCACAACCAAAAGGTCGACGCCCCCAGCGGCACTGCCAAGTTGTTGCTCGACGCCGTCGTCGAGGCCGAGCCCGAGGCAGGCTACCACCCCGTCTATGGCCGCGAGGGCATGTGCGGCGCGCGCGACCCCAAGGAAATCGGTATGCACTCGCTGCGCGGCGGCACCGTAGCCGGCGTGCACGAGGTGGGTTTCTTTGGCCAGGACGAGGAAGTCACGCTCACCCACCGCGCCACGAGCCGTCAGATCTTTGTCAACGGCGCCCTGGCAGCCGCGCAGAAGCTCGTCGCCCGCGAACCCGGCTTCTATACGTTCGACCAGGTCATGTTTGCCTAACCAGGTATCAACCGAATCCACCCAAAGGAGAGATAGCAAATGAGCAACGCAGCCGAGATGGATGCACAGGAGATTATCAACTACATCGCCACCGCGCCCAAAAAGACGCCCGTCAAGCTGTACGTGCGCGAGAAGCCGGGCATGAAGGTTGCCTGGGGCGACGCACATGTCTACGGCGGTCGTCGTGGCAAGACCGTCTTTGGCGACTGGGATGAGCTTAAGGCCATCCTGGACGCCAACGCCGACTCCATCGATTACTACGACGTTGAAAACGATTGCCGCAACTCCGCCGTGCCCATGCTCGACCTTAAGGGCATCAACGCCCGCATCGAGCCGGGCGCGATCATCCGCGACCGCGTCGAGATTGGCGACCGTGCCGTCATCATGATGGGCGCCATCATCAACATCGGCTCCGTTATCGGCGAGGGTTCCATGATCGATATGGGCGCCGTGCTGGGCGGTCGCGCCACCGTGGGTAAGAACTGCCACATCGGCGCCGGCACCGTGCTGGCAGGCGTCGTGGAGCCCGCCAGCGCCACGCCCGTCATCATCGAGGACGATGTCATGATCGGCGCCAACGCCGTGGTTCTGGAGGGCGTGCACGTAGGCAAGGGCGCTGTCGTTGCCGCCGGCGCCGTGTGCGTCGAGGACGTCCCCGCCGGTGCGGTCGTGGCCGGTGTCCCCGCCCGCGTCATCAAGATGCGCGACGAGAAGACCGACAGCAAGACCGGCCTGGAAGAGGGCTTACGTCAACTTTAATAGTTACGCGGTTTTGACAAACCGCGTTTTCGCTGACTTATGCTCAACCTGCGGGGCAATTCATCCCCAAACAAGAAGGCCGAAGCCCCAAAGAGCTTCGGCCTTTGCTTTCTCGCTGTAGACGTAACGCAACTTATCGATTCTCGATGCTGCCGATATTCTTGAGTTCGATGGAGATGAGGCCGTTGGGCTCATTGACGAACTCAATGTACTCGGAATTCGAACCCATCTCGGCCGGGAAGCTGATCTCGATGCCCGTATCGGTACGAATCTTGTGATTGCGCACGGCCGCGCGCTCGACCTGCTTGCGCTCCACAGGAACGCGCTCAGGAACCTTCTCCTCGGTCAGTGCCGCGCGCACGCTCTCTTTGATGACCGGCTCGTCCTCAAAGACCTCATCGACGATATCCCAAGGCGGCAGCTCCTCGTCATCCTCGACCTTCTCGGCAACGGCAGCCTTAACCTTAGCGAGCGCTACGGCCGTATTGGCACCGTGTTCCTCGGCGACTTCCTCGACCACACGCGTCACGGTGTCGATGACCTCCTTACCCGATACGCCCGTGTCGCACTGCAGCAGGCCATCGGGGATAAGCATACGATCCTCGCCGGCAATCTTGCGCTTCTTGTCCACGTAGCCGATCTCCATGGTGCTCGCGCGCACGATGGCATAGCTTGGCACCTTTTGCGAGGGATTCGGCAGAATAGCGTAGTGGCGCGCGATGTCGTTGCGTACCTCCCCTTCCTCGCGGCCCACCTCGTGCATAAAAGCCTGCTTGGAGCCCAGCAGCATCACGGCAAACCAGCGGGCATCCTCATCGTCGTCAAAATCAGCCACGAGCACATCGGTAGACTCGGCTTTCTCGGCTTTGGTGAGCTCGGAGGAGATAAACTCCGCAATCTGCTGCGACAGGTCCACGAATTCGCGCTCGCCAAAGAAATAGCCCTTGAGCTCGCCGCCGAACGCAGAGTTCTCGGCAAACGTGGCGCGTTTATTGTCGGCCGAGGTGCGTGCGCGGCGCAGATGCGTGGTTACGAAATTGCGCACGGTACGACTTTCGATATCGAGCTCGCGCTGGCTCATGACGTTGACGGCAGAGTCAAAGTCCAGGATATGCAGAATCGCGTGATTGATTTTCATATACGGCATTCCGTTCTAGATCGATTTCGGCACGAACCAGTATAGCGGTCGATCCCGCCCCAGGCGCATCGAAGATTGGTGCATCGGGGACAGGTTGCTTTGCACCAATGGTTAGCGCAGGAGCTCGGACTGCCAAGCCTCGAGCTGTTCTGCCAAGCTCTTGCCGGCAGCGGGCATGTCGATCTGGGGACGTTTGGGCAGAAGCGCACACTTAAGAATCGCAACGATAGTCTGCGAGACAAAGCGTCGTGTATCCTTGTCAAAGCCTTGCGCAGCCTGGAGCATCACGGGCAGGCTCTCGCGCAGATTCCCAGCGATATCCGCAAACCGCTCAGCACCCGTAGCCTCAAGCACGGAGAACAACGCATCTACAAAACGCTCGCGCTCGCTAGGCGACACCGCAAGCAGCATCTCGCGAATGGAGCCATCAACGTATCGAGCACCGGCGGACAGGCGCTCACAGTACACGAAGTCGCGACCATCAACCACCCAGCTAAAGGGATTATGCTGAAGCAGGCTGAACTCGGTGCTCTCAACGATGGCATAGTCCTCCTGTGTCTCGAAAATCATGCCAAAGATCGACGACCGAGGTAGCGTCTTGTCGATTCGACCGGATAGGTCGGCGAAGGCGTTGCCGCTCAGAAACTCCTCGACGAAGCCCGGACCATCATGGGAATACGCCCGTTCGATTCGCTCACGGGCGACATCGGGGCACATCGCCGCACCGTACACCGCAAGGTTTCCACCCTTGGAATGACCTCCGCACAAAAGCGGCCCGTCAATCGCATCCGCCGCCTCGTCCACATAACGCGTCGCGGATTCCTGGGCCGGCACAGGACACCGGAACGCCATGTTAAAGTCCTCTTTCCAGCCCACAATCGTGCTGTCGGTCCCCCGGAAGGAAAGATAGCTAAACCCCGCCGGAAACCGGAACGCCATGGCTGCAAACTGCTCTGTCGCCACCACATCGCTCACGGCACGATAGCCGCAAACGTGCACGCCACGGTAGCGAGGGCTTGCTGCCACGGCCTCCAACAAGGCCCTGCTCCCCTCTGGGTCCCACAAGTCGTCAATCATGTCCCGGTAGCACTCGGCACGCAGCAGCTCGCGTACGTCTAGGCCCTGCCAGTCCGTCAGCTCCGCCATATCACCCGGCAAACGCAAATAGGACAGCCACGCAAAGACCAGGCTATCCACCGCGCAGAACGGCCGCTCCTCAAACGGATCAAACGCCGTCTGGGCATAGGTCAAAAAATTAGGCGAATCCGACATGGCCCTCCCATCAACTATGGTGCATTGAGGTCAGGTTACTTTGCACCAAAAAGGCGCCCGGGCCGTGTGGACCCGGACGCCTTCATTGTAGCTTTTCGCTCTGGCGAGCTTGATTTAGCAGGAGAAGTCGACGCTGTCGATGATGTCCTTGAGGGCCTTGGCGGAAGCGGTGAGCTCATGCTGCTCGTCATCGTCCAGCGGGACGGGGACGCGGCAGACAACGCCGTCGCGGCCAACGACAGTCGGCATGGAGATGGCGAGATCGGACAGGCCATACTCGCCCACCATGAGCGAGGAGACGGGCAGAACGGTCTGCTCATCGCGCATGACGGCGGTGCAGATGCGCTTGACGGCCATGGCGACGCCATAGTAGGTGGCGTGCTTCTTCTCGATGATGGTGTAGGCGGAGTTCTTGACGTCCTCGGCGATACGCTTCTCGGCAGCCTCATGCTCCAGGTGGCCGTGAAGCTCACAGAAGGTGTTCAGCGGAACGCCGGCAACCTGAGCGCTGGACCAAGCGACGAACTCGGAGTCGCCGTGCTCACCCATGACATAGGCCTGGACATCGCGCGGGTCAACCTCGACGTGGGCACCAAGCATCTGCTGCAGGCGGCCGGTGTCGAGCACGGTACCGGAACCGATGACGTGGCCCTCGGGCAGGCCGGACATCTTGATGGCGGCGTAGGTCAGAACATCGACCGGGTTGGAGACGATTAACAGAATGCCGTCGAAGCCGGACTTCTTAATCTCGGGAATAATGGACTTGAAGATGCTGACGTTCTTGTTGACCAGGTCCAGGCGGGTCTCACCGGGCTTCTGGGCAGCGCCAGCAGTGACGACGATCATGGCGGCGTCGGCGACATCGGAATAATCGCCGGCGTAGATCTTCATCGGCTCGGCAAACGTCATGCCGTGCGCGATATCCAGGGCCTCACCCTCGGCACGGTTCTTGTCCACGTCGATGAGGACCATCTCGGAGAACAGACCACTCTGCATCAGTGCGAACGCCGAAGACGAACCGACGAAACCGCAGCCGACAATAGCGACCTTCTTCTCGTTAACCATTAGAAACTCCCATCTCTCTCCACAAACAAGCCGCCCGGGAACGACCCGAGCGGCTTGTCGTAATCCCAATACATCCAATCGGGACTTTGATTATGCCCCTATTCGCAGCCAAAAATCGACCGTTTACCGAAATTGTTTGCAGAATTCGTAAAATAACTGCACGAAATCGGTTTCGAGCTATTGACGGGTCGAAATAGGTTTCTAATACAGGCCAGCCTCGCGAATGGCCTCGACAGCCAAAGCGATCTGATCGGGCGGCAAGACCAGTGCCATACGCACGTGCCCCTCGCCCGAAGGGCCAAAGCTCGCGCCCGGCGTCACCACAACGCCGGCCTTCTCCATAAGCTCCTCGCAAAACGCCATGGAATCGGTGCGACCACCGGGAAGCTTGGCCCACACAAACATAGAGCCATGCGCGTTGGGACGCTCCCAGCCCAGGCCCTCAAGACCGTCGCACAGGGCATCGCGGCGTTCCTGGTACTTCAGACGCTGCGCCTCGACCTCATCGCGCGGACCGTTCAGGCAGGCGATAGCAGCCTTCTGGATCGGGAAGAACATACCAAAGTCGATCTGGCCGCGCAGCTTGGCAAAGGCAGAGACCACGTCCTCGCGGCCGACCAAAAAGCCGATACGCGCACCGGTGACGTTAAACGACTTGGAGAGCGAGAAGAACTCCACGCCCACCTCGAGCGCGCCGGGATACTGCAAGAAGCTGCCACCCGGCTCGCCGTCGAACACGATGTCGGAGTACGCGTTGTCATGGACGATGAGCAGATCGTGCTCGCGGGCGAAAGCGATGATCTCCTCGTAGACCTCGGGCGTGCCCACCGAGCCGACCGGGTTCGCGGGCAGCGACACGATCATATACTTGGCACGGTCGGCAACCTCGGGATCGATACCCGCCACATAGGGCAGGTAATTATGCTCGGCAACCAACGGATAGTACTCGAGCTTGGCATCGGCGATCTTGGCACCTGCCTCAAAGACCGGGTAGCACGGATCGGGAACCAGAATGGTGTCACCCGGATCGAGCAGGGCCAGGCCCAAATGGCCCACGCCCTCCTGTGTGCCGTTGCACGACTGCACCATGGACGGCGTAATGCCCGAAACGCCAAAGCGGCGCTCATAGTAATCGCACACGGCTTGCTTGAGTTCGGGCAGGTCGCGCAGGGCATACTTCCACATCTCGGGATCTTGGGCTGCCTGCGTGAGCGCCTCGACCACGTGGTCGTACGGCTTAAAGTCGGGCGTGCCCACGCTCATGTTGTAAATGGTCTTGCCCTGAGCCTTCAGCGCGAGAAGCTTATTGTTGAGCGAGGCGAAGACCTCCGCGCCAAAGCGGTCGAGACGCTGCGATGCCTGCATGGTGCCACCTTTCGATATAAAAAACGCGGCGCTCCGACAAGAGCGCCGCGCGATACGGGCCATCAGATTTCAAAAGTGTAACGCTTACAACCCCCGTATTGGTTCAATTTAGCCAACCTTAGTCAATTGGATTGAGGGCGTCGATCTGCGCGAGCCACAGACGTGAGCTTGCGTCACTCGGCATACGCCAATCGCCGCGCGGGCTGAGCGTCACCGAACCCACCTTGGGACCATCGGGCAGGCAGCTGCGCTTAAACTGCTGGGCAAAGAAGCGACGGTAGAACGTACGTAGCCATGTGTGGACGGTCTTGACATCGTAGACGCCCTCAAAGCTCTTGAGCGCCATGCGGTAGATCTTGGCCGGCTCAAAGCCAAAACGCAGCAGGTAGTAGAGGAAGTAGTCGTGCAACTCGTATGGGCCCACCAAATCCTCGGTCTTCTGCGCAATCTCGCCGTCGCCCGTGGGCGGCAGAAGCTCGGGGGACACCGGCGTATCGAGGATATCGAGCAAGACCTCGGCAATGCGCCCGCCAAAGACATCGGCGGCATAGCGCACCAGATGGCGCACAAGCGTCTTGGGCACGCTCGCGTTGACGGCGTACATGCTCATGTGGTCGCCGTTATAGGTAGCCCAGCCGAGCGCCAGCTCCGACAGGTCGCCCGTGCCAATGACAAAACCGCCAGCCTGGTTGGCCAGGTCCATCAGAATCTGCGTACGTTCGCGCGCCTGGCTGTTCTCGTAGGTTACGTCCTGCACGGCCGGATCGTGCTCAATGTCCTTGAAGTGCTGCTCCACAGCCGCGTGGATCGAAACCTCGCGGAAGCTCACACCCAAGTCGCGGGCGAGCGACTCGGCATTCGACTTAGTGCGGTGCGTCGTGCCAAAGCCGGGCATGGAGACTGCCGTGATGCCCGTGCGCGGCAGCCCCAGTGCATCGAAGGCACGCACGGCTACAAGCAGTGCCAGCGTGGAGTCCAGGCCGCCCGAAAGACCGATGACTGCAGCCTTGGTACCCGTATGGGCAAGGCGGGTCTTGAGGCCGGCAGTCTGCAGGTCGAGGATGGTCTCGCAGCGCTCGGCCAGGTCGCCGTGGTCGGCCGGCACAAAAGGCGCGCGAGGGAAAACGCGGTCGATATCGCAGGCATCGCGCAGAACAGGCTCTTTGGCCAGCACGCCCTCAAACGAAAACTCAACGGTCGTGGCCTCCGGCGCATCGTCCGCGCGCGCCCACGTCGTCGAGCGACGGCGCTCGGCAACCAGGCGGTCAAGGTCAACGTCGGCGATGGCCATATCGCAGGTAAGCAGTTTGGTCGCGGCGAGCTTGGAGCCGTTTTCGTAGACGAGGTTCTCGCCCGCAAAGACCATATCGGTCGTGGACTCGCCCTCACTCGCGTCCGCATAGGCATAGGCGCAGTACAGGCGCGCGCTCTGGTTGGATATGAGGCTGCGTCGGTAATCCGCCTTACCGATAATCTCGTCCGAAGCCGACGGATTGAGGATCACCGTCGCACCGGCAAGCGCCATCTCGGTCGAAGGGGGCGCCGGCACCCACAGGTCCTCGCAGACCTCAACGCCCAGCACCATATCCTCGGCACCTTCATCACAGCAGCGGTAGACAAGCCCCGAACCCAGCGGAACCGGACCCTGACCGGCAAACTCGACCCACACAGAATCTACGGGCGCCGGAGCAAACCAGCGGCGCTCATAAAACTCACCGTAATTGGGCAGATACTTTTTGGCCGTGAGGCCCAAAAGCTCGCCCGCGCAGCACACGGCGGCGCAGTTGTAGATACTCTCGGCAACTGCAACGGGAAGACCGATGGTAAAGACAATCGGCAGCCCGCGGGTTTCATCGAGAATATGTGCCAGTGCGGTCTCGCAGGCATGCAGTAATGTGCGGTTATGGAACAGATCGGCCGCGGTATAGCCAGTCAGATTAAGCTCGGGCAAAACCAGAGCACGAACGCCGCGCTCGGCAGCCTCGCGAACGGCCGCCAGCGCAACCTCGGCATTGCCCTCGACATCGGCCACGCGAATCCGCGGCGACGCCGCCGCCACACGCAAAAAGCCATCGTTCTTATTAGCCGAAACGCAGCATTGCTTTGTTGATCTGGACACTGGAGGCCCCTTCTACCCTGAGATTCAGTCTAACGGACGTTCACATATCTCTAACTAGCCAAAGCAACCTCCCAGTTTACTGAGAGGCCAACCTGTGCTAAGAGCATGTATTTCAAAATTAAGGCATATCAACGTCACATCTGCATATCAACGTCACATCTTTCGCAAATAATTCAATTGAAACACAACTACCATCATAATTGAAAATACACCAAGTCCTGTAACGAGAATTGAGAACATCGCGATGCTCGTGAACAGCGAAACAAGGAGTGTTGAAATAACAACAGCAACCGATTGCAAAGACTCCCTAATTGAAAACAGGCCTATCGATTCAGATCCGTCTCTCGCCAAATCCTGCAGCGATGTTATGAGAAGCACATCTTGAATGGCGTTTCCGGCACCGACGATAAAAAGGAAAATAAACGATATCCCAGACGCATAGCGATAGCCAAACGCCAGATACGCACCGAGCGCAAGATACGTCACAAAACAATATGATTTAACGCAATCGGAACCACTGATTAAACGACCATATATTGTATTTCCGAACAACAGTCCGATTGTAAGACTGCTCTGAAGGAATCCGTATTGTATCGATGACGAGTCAAATTGCAATTGCGCTATAGCTGGCAAAAGAGAATTCAGAGAGCCGAATGCCACGCCACTAGAAATATCGATTAATAGGAAACCAATTGCCAAGTGCTTCGCGCTAAGATCACTAAATTCAGTCCTGTATTTTTCATTTTTGCTTATCCCCTCTTTATCATTAACCTCGATAACCGACGGAACATCTCGCAGCAACCAGAACGACGCGGCAAAAGATAGCGCGTCTAATGCAAGAACAGCCTCCGCCCCAAATTGAGCGACAACAAAACCGCCGGCAACTGGCCCCAGAACCATCATCAAATTCTGCAGAAACCCAAACGAATTATTAATTACGTCGCGATTGATACTATTCGTATTGGCTCTTAACAACGAGTAAAAGCAGGGCATTTCAACCGTTCGGCAAAGCGATACCGCGCACGTAATAGCAAACATACTCCATTTACTATCAACAAAAATATAGCAAATGAATAATCCCGCGCGAATTAAGTCTGCCAATCTCATGGCCTGCAGTGTCCCGATACCCATCTTCTGAGGCAGCTGCGCGAGCGCAACTGAAAACAGAGAGGGGGCAAATCTGCAGCAGACCATCAAAGCAGTTGCAGAAACATCGTGAGTTACCTCGTAAATCAGCATTGGCAAAGCAATATTCGCACACCAATTGCCTATTTCGCTTATCCCTCTAGCAATATATAGGACCCGAACCGGACGGCTAGCTCTCAATACCGTGAACATCACGATTAACCTCGTATTTCAGGCCTCGTTCATCCCTTAATAGGAATCCATAATCAACCAAATACCGCCTCAACACGGCATAATCAGGATAGAGCTGTGAAAGCACACGATTAACCTGAAGCTCCGTATAACTTGTATTTAATTCAAAGAAAGAGACGGCCCATAGCAGCATGATTCTTTTATAGCTTTCCTTTTTTGGAATTGAAACCAGCTCGCCATTCTTGAGAAATCGTTTTTTAAAGTCTATTAGCTCATCCATTCACATCCTCCATTTCATACGCATCTAATACTAAAAATGCATACGCTTTAGGTCATCGCATTCAGCTTCTTTATTCGAACTAATCTAAATAATTTGCTCAAACACTCTTCGAAAGCTCGTTTTTCACTCTGAGTAAAATGCCCTTCCCAGTCAGTCCACGAACAGGAAGGCAACTCACAACGAGCGGAGTCGAAGCCCTCTGCCGTCGGTCGTTCAAAATGCACGATAACCTTTTCGACATCGACATCTGTAATCAGGTCAGAATGAATGACCTCGGTACCGTCTTCGAATGTCATATACGGGTACATCACGTAAACCACCTCGCAATCGTAAGTCCAGTTTAGCATCAAGCTATTTCGCCAAAGACAGCAAGCCCCCCTTGATGAGTTGATGGTATCTGTTAAACGTCACGCACGATTCACATCTGGTGGGTACCCTGATGGCTACACGAAACGAAGCAGATTTACACCGGGAGGACCCCGTATGACAACCAAGTACACTGACGCGCCGCGCACGCGCGTTATGACGCCGGCATCGCTCAACAACGGCGTGCACGAGAACCACTCCATCGGACAGACCATGGCCATCGCGCCCAAAAAGGGCCTGTTCGACGACATTTCCATTCCTCAGATCATTGCCGGCGCCGCAGCCGCCGCCACGAGCGTCGCGCTTGCCTCCAAGATCGGTATCGCCGGATCGGTAATCGGCGCCGCCGTGAGCTCGGTCATCACCGTTGTGTCTTCGCAGGTCTACCGCCACTTTATCTCTGCCAGCGCCGAAGCCCTCAAAGGTACACACACCGCCGACGACTACCCTGCCGGCGCCTATGAACCCGTTGAGCTTGATGCCGAGGAGCACCTGGGCGGCGCCGCGACTACGCAGGAGATGCGCCAGATTGCGGGGCGCGCGACCACGGCGCGCGTCGCTCCCGACAGTCTGCGCGCCAAGGCGGCGGCAGAGCGCAGCCAGACGCAAAAGAAGGTCATCGTCTTCTCGATCGCCATCGCCATCGTCGCGGTCATCGCCTGCGCCGGCGCCATCCTTATAACCACCGCCGGTGAGGGTCTGGGCGAGCGCCCCGAGCCAATCCTTTCGTCGCGCACGACCGAGAGCGATGCAAATGGCAACACCCAGTCGCAGGATCAGCAGGCACAGGCGGACGGCACGCAAGACAGTTCTACCTCTGCCGATTCGTCCTCGAACACCCAAAACCAATCGCAGGGCACCGATTCCTCTACGGCCAACAGTGGCACGCCGTCCGGCACGACCGACTCAAGCCAAACGACTGACGGTTCACAGCCGAACACGGGCGACCAAACGAGCGACACCACGTCGGGAACGGGCGCAGCAGACAGTAGCAACACCAACAGCTCGAGCGGAACCGCTTCCGGCACGGCATCTGACAACTCGAGCCAAGGCACGGCATCGGGCAACTAAGCACATTTGTCTCTCATAGATAACCGACCTGTACAACGGGCGCGAATCGAAAGCGGTTCGCGCCCGTTTGCCTTGGGCGCCGAGGCGGCACGCCCCGTGCGATGGTAAGATGCTTTGGTGTGTAAAGAGGAGATTTGCCATGAGCAAGACAATAGTTAGGCCCACGCTTTCGCTGGGCAACCACATCTATCTGTATCGCCTGCTGCGCGATGCAATCGGATGCGGCAAGCAAACGTTTATGACGCAGGTCGAGGAGGCACTCGCCGCTGGTGACATGGCCGCTTATGACCTCGGCTTTGAGTCCACGCGCGAGCTGCTCGAGGAGCTCGACGACTGCATTAAGCTGACCGTCTTTAAGGGCGGTCGCCTGTATGCCACCGTCATCGCCAACGATGCCTGGGATGCCGCCCTTGCCAAGGGCGAGGACAAGCCCAAGGCAGCCAAGGGCGCTAAACAGTCCTACAAAAAGAAAAAACGCGGTGAGAAGGACCTCAAGGCCGTGCGTCCCAAGCACGTTAAGCGTCCCGAGCCCGTAGTTGAAGCTGTGCCCGAGCCCGAGCCCGAGATCGAAGTCGCTATTGAGGTAACGGCAGAAGCCGAAACCGAAATCGCCACCACGGCCGATCCCAAAGTCATATCCGAGCAGGAAGCCACTGCGGAGCTCAACGAAGCTCCCAAGTCGACAACCGAAGAAGCCGCCGACCAGCCCGAGACGTCTGCGTTCCAAAACAGCGATGTCTTTGGCGACGAGGCCGAGGACGATCAGCCTTGCGAGCCCGCAGAACAGGACGCTACCGAGGTGGCATCGGAGCCCGAGGCACCGCAGCCTGCCATCTCGCTCACGGTCGTCTATGACCCCGAGAACGCCAACGCCGGCATCACCACCATGGCCTCCACGCCCATCGAGGCAAAGTCGAGCGTCGAGAATCAGAGCGCTCCGCAAGTCGAGTTCGACACCGCGACCGCAGACGCACCCGCCATCGTCGAGCCCGCAGATTCCGCGGCGATGCCGAAAGCGGACACCGAATCAGTACTCGGCGCCGAACCCGCGCCCGTCATCGAGGTGACGCCCGTCAATGAGCAGGCCTTCGCACCGACGATGGTACCGGCCCCCGCACCCGTAGCGCCCGCCATCCCCGAGGACTTCCCCATCGATTTCGCAACCGAGGTCTTCTGCCCCGGTCCATTGCTACACCAGCTGTCGACCTATCTCCCCTACGGCGCCGATACCCTCGGCATTGTCGGCGAGTACTACTGGATCGCCCGCGAGCGCGGTACCATCGAGGCCGCGCGAAACCGCGCAAGCTTCCCCCTGCGTTACACGCAGGCAGGCGAGCGCCACGAAGTCACCGTGCGCATCCGCCGCAACACCACCGGCGGCCTCGGAGCCGCCTGGACCATCGACAAGGTCAACGCCCCGGTCGAGTAAAAAACGGCCTCGGATAGCCAATTGACCATCCGAGGCCGTTTAAATTCAGGCCTTTTAGTTGTCATCGGCGCATATAGACACCAGAGAAGCAAGCTCCTCCTCAAGTTGCGGAGCAAAATACCTAAAAGAAACTTGTGCTCCAATCGGTATCGACTCAATCATATTCGCAGCATTATCTGAAACACGGTACGATGCAGTTTCACCTGTCTTTAATTCCTCTATTGAGCAGACAGCGTCTTCAGCATCAATCGACCTAAGCATGCCTTTACCTTGCAACATCACATCGGCATGCCCACCAGCTATTTCCAATGAATCTGAGTTTGTCACAGACATTTCTCCGGAATCTCCGCGCGGCATCTCTTCTTTTGTTGAACAGCTCACCAATAAAGCCATCAACACCAAAGACAGGACTAAACGAATCGTCCTACTTCGAAAAAGTCGTTCCATAAGTCCACGCATAATAACTCTGATCATACTTCAGGAAGGATAAGGATGAATTCCAGCCGTCCGCTATGCCAATCATCTGCCTTGTCTCTCCAGTTTTCTTACCAGTAAGTGTGGCGTAAGCCTCCGCTGTTACAGAATGGGCTGATCCGTTGTACAAACTCGCATGTAAAACATTCGGTCTATTAGAGTTAATCTCATTTTGAATGTTCACGATAGCCGGGGAGGAGACAGTGCGAGCGATAAGATTACTCCCTCTGCTTGCGCAGTAATTTGTAAACCCCGTTGCACAGGTTGAAATCGGCGTTCCGCCCAAAACAACACCGGGAACAGTCTGTTCTTCATCGGAAAGAGCATGGGTATTGGTGTAATTCCATATCTGCATATATTGCGAAGGGTCGCTATATAAATTGGCAATGCCATACAGTTCCGCAACGTTCGAAAAAGCTGTCACCATACAAGCATAGTGGGCGGTAAGCCTCTTAATCTCGCTTTCATCATATGACATAAACTGAGAAATGGAACGAAATCCAGATACTGTGTAATCCTGCATTTGAGTTGCGTAAATTACAACATCGTTCCAGCTTGAAGGTTTATTCGATAAAACGACAGGCCGTCCTTCTATGGAAACAGCCGGGATTGTTCTTCCGCAATTTGTTGTTATTGAACCGTCCAAAGATTGCACGCCGAATTCGAATGGATTGATCATTACGACTGGGTTATTGAAAGAATAAGGCTCGACACCAAGATCTCCTCCCCGATCCATAGGGCTGACTAAGCCGTCTCCAAAACGATATCCCGTAAGTATTTCATCATCTGAAGCATCTAAAACCAAATAGCCCGCGGCTCTATTGGATGTCACAACCGGAACAATGTAACCAAGCGGGGACCCATCAACGTCTACAAAAGGAATAGGGTCAGAAGGCGTATACGAAGAGCCGAGGAGTCCCTTTATATATTTATCGGCAAGCTCTTGCGCAATTTCAGAAGTAAATTGTATCTGCTCACCATCAATATTGCCCGTCGAAGCAAAAACCTCTTTCGGACGTGCGGCTAAGGCGACAATTGAAGACGCGACAAGTTGCAGAAAACGACGACGCGAAAGCATATGTTCTTCTTTCTAGAGGAGCGACTTATAAGATACTCCTATTCTATAACCTTTTTTGTAACGTTACAGCACTGGTTATATTTCAATTCGATTCGCTTATGTCCTTGTAACCCAATACGTCTTTACGTTTTAAACGGAATTAGAAAATCACTCATAGCAAAAACGGGCTTTAATCCCAAAGAGATGACTTTGATTATGAATCAAACCAGCAGCCAGGGCATAGCTGCAGTGCAATTGCTACAAGAAAGGCCGCCCTTGCTGGCGGCCTTTCTACTTGCTACTAGTCACGCGTCAGCTTGCGGTGAATACGATGCGGCTGGGCTGCGTCCTCGCCCAGGCGCTCGATGCGGTTGGCTTGATAGGCCTCGAAGTTGCCCTCGAACCAATACCAGTTGCCCGGATTATCGTCGGTGCCCTCCCACGCCAGAATGTGCGTGGCGACGCGGTCCAGGAACATACGGTCGTGGCTAATGACCACCGAGCAGCCCGGGAACTCGAGCAGCGCCGCTTCGAGCGAGGACAGCGTCTCGACATCGAGGTCGTTCGTGGGCTCGTCGAGGAGCAGCAGGTTGCCGCCCTGCTTGAGCGTAAGCGCCAGGTTCAGACGGTTGCGCTCGCCACCGGAGAGTACGCCAGCGCGTTTCTGCTGGTCCTGGCCCTTAAAGCCAAAGCTCGCCACATAAGCACGGCTCGGAACCTCGGTCTCGCCGACCATCATGTGGTCCAGGCCGTCCGAGACGACCTCCCACAGGTTCTTGTCGGGGTCGATGCCGGAACGGTTCTGATCGACATAGGAGATCTTGACGGTCTCGCCCACCTCGAGCTCGCCCGAAGTCAGCGGCTCCAGGCCCACGATGGTCTTGAAGAGCGTAGTCTTGCCCACACCGTTGGGGCCGATGACGCCCACGATGCCGTTACGCGGCAGGGTGAAAGAAAGGTCGTCGATGAGCACGCGGCCATCGAACTCCTTGTGCAGATGATGGGCCTCGAGCACCTTGTTGCCCAAACGCGGGCCCACAGGGATGCGGATGTCGGTCCAGTCGAGCTTCTGGCTTGCGCGGGCCTCGGCCTCCATCTCCTCGTAGCGAGCCAGACGGGCCTTGTTCTTTGCCTGGCGAGCTTTGGGCGAGCTGCGTACCCACTCGAGCTCGGCCTCCATGCGCTTGGCAAGCTTGGCATCGCGGTTGCCCTGCGCCTCGATACGGGCGGCCTTGGTCTCCAGATACGTGGAGTAGTTGCCCTTGTAGGGATAAAGGTGACCGCGGTCGACCTCGCAGATCCACTCGGCAACGTTATCCAGGAAGTAGCGATCGTGCGTGACGGCCAGCACCGCGCCCTGGTAGTTGTGCAGGAAATGCTCAAGCCACAGGATCGACTCGGCGTCCAGGTGGTTCGTGGGCTCGTCGAGCAGCAGCAGGTCGGGAGCCTCGAGCAGCAGCTTGCACAGGGCCACGCGGCGGCGCTCGCCGCCGGAAAGCACGTTAACCGGCATGTCGGAATCGGGCAGCTGCAGGGCGTCCATGGCCTGGCCGAGCTTGGAATCGATATCCCAGCCGTCAGCGGCGTCGATCTCGTCCTGGAGCTTGCCCATCTCGGCCATGAGGGCGTCCATGTCGCAGTCCGGGTCGCACATCTCCTCGCCGATCTTGTTGAAGCGATCGACCTTGGCAATCATGTCGCCAAACGCCATGCGCACGTTCTCGATGACGGTCTTGTCGTCGTCGAGCGGCGGCTCCTGCTGCAGGATACCCACGGTGTAGCCGGGGGTGAGCCTGGCATCGCCGTTGGAGACCTCCTCGATGCCGGCCATGATCTTGAGCAGGGTCGACTTGCCCATACCGTTGGGGCCCACGACGCCGATCTTGGCACCGGGGTAGAAGCTCAGGGTCACGTCGTCAAGGATTACCTTGTCGCCATGGGCCTTGCGAGCCTGATACATCTGGTAGATAAACTCCGCCATTTGTCTGTTTTATCCTTTCTACCTGCTGTTTCCATATTCTTGTTTCGCTTTAGTGGAAACGAAATGAGGAAACCGGCTCTGAAACTTAGCGAAAAAGGGGCATGGTTGCCCACACCCCCTAATACTACCTGGGAAAAGTCCCCCGGGACACACTATGAACTGCGTACGCTAGTTTTCCGCAACCTTAACGAACAGCCCGCTGAGATTTGCGCCACAGCAGATACGAGTAGACGTAGACGGCTCCGACCGAACCAAACGCCAGAACCGCAATCACCGCGGCGACGACTTCACTCGAAAGCACCGCACCTGCCACGCCCATCGCAATCAGGCCAACACCCAGCACCATAAAGCAGGCACCGCCAAAGCGCTGCGTACGGCGCCAGTTCTCGGGATCGGCAAGCGCCCAAGGCGTCTTGATACCGAGCGTATAGTTCTGCTTCACACGCGGCAAGTAGTTGCCTACGCCGATGAACAGCAAACCGATAGCACCGGAAATCAGCACGTTGACCGAACCGACCGCCGGCACCACGCCCCAGACCGTAAGCTCACCCAACCAGCTTACGGCGCACATGAACAAGGTGAAGGCGATTACGAAGCCCTGATAGAACTTGCCCGAGGTTCGATATGCCTCACCTTTGGGATCGATGCGCGGCACCACGCAGAACATTGCGAGAAGCACCAGAGGCAGCACGCCGAGCGCGGAGGCCATCCAGCTGGGACCCCAACCGTCGACGGCGCCGTTCGCGCCCCAGTGCGTGGGAATCTGCCCAGGCAAGCTCGGCATCACCATGAGGTGCGCTACGACATTGGCGACGCACAGAGCGATCAGCGCAATCCACACACGCCGCGATACCCCCGTGGCGTGAATGCCCTTGTTTTCGTTATTCATCCTTATCACCTTCCGTGTTTGTAAAGCCCATAAACCAACCAATCAAATCCTGCATGACGGTGGTATTTAAGCTGTATACGATGTTTTGGCCATGGCGCTCGTCGGTCACCAACCCGGCGTTTTTGAGCGTCGCCAAGTGATGGCTCAACGACGGCTTGCTGATGTCAAAATGCTCGGCAAGCTCCCCGGCCGTGCGATTGCCCTCGCGCAGCAGTTCCAAAATGTGACGCCGTGTAGGATCGGCCAGCGCCTTAAAACCCTCTCCCGGCATAAGACCTCCTCTCATCATTTCGTTCGACGCGCACACTATACTCGATATTTAGATGTTTGTCTAACTATCTAACCGCAATGCTTCAAACCACATCAAAGCAAACGCCATCGCAGCCTATGGGCGATTACCTATAATGGCGATAGCTAGAACACGATTCACTTCCCCATCGGAGGATGTCTATGACTGAAACCACAGCCGCAACTCCCAACGAGACACGCGACACCAAGCTCGAGATCATCATGGGCCGCGAGGCACTCGATAAGCTCGCTGATGCCACGGTGCTGGTGCTCGGCTGCGGAGGCGTGGGATCTAACTGCTGCGAGGCACTTGCCCGCGGCGGCATCGGTCATTTCGTCATTCTGGACAAGGACATCGTCGCGCCCAGCAATATCAATCGCCAGGCTATCGCCTTTCACAGCACCGTCGGCAAACGCAAGGTCGATGTTATGGAAGCCATGATTCGCGATATCAATCCCGCCGCCACCGTTATCAAGCGCACCGAATACCTGCTGAGCGACAACATCGACGAGTTCTTCGCGAGCGTTTTGGAGCAAACAGACGGCAAGCTCGACTACGTCGTCGACGCCATCGACACCATCTCGGCCAAGCTCACCATTGCCAAATATGCTCAGGACCACGGCATTCGTTTGGTTAGCTCCATGGGCGGGGCCAACAAGCTCCATCCCGAGTGCCTCCGCTTTGCCGACATTTTCGATAC
This sequence comes from Collinsella sp. AF23-2, assembly GCF_003459245.1. Taxonomy (GTDB): domain Bacteria; phylum Actinomycetota; class Coriobacteriia; order Coriobacteriales; family Coriobacteriaceae; genus Collinsella. The sequence goes on along the minus strand of NZ_QRVG01000012.1, from coordinate 14,201 downwards.
GGTACGTGACCCCATGAGCCGCATCATGCGCAAAGAATGCAAGAAGCGCGGCATCAAGAGCCTACATGTACTGTTTAGCTGCGAGGAATCGGTTAAGACACAGCCCCGCGACCCTTCCAATATCCACGAGCGCACCGAGTTGGGCACCGCCAGCTTTATGCCGCCCATCATGGGCCAGATGATTGCCGGCGAGGTTATCCGCCAGATCAGCGGGCGCGGCACTGAGCGCGTACGCTCCGATGGCCAGCGCCTGGACTAGCAGGATGCCCTGCGATGGAACCGCGATTCTTTGACACGCATTGTCACCTTGATTTGATGCTCAGCCCCGATGCTGCAGCCAGTGAGTCGGCGGCGTTGGATCTGGGGCTCTTTGACTGCGGGGTCGACCCACGCGACTTCGCGGCAGCAAAAAAGCGGGCCAGCCGCTACCCAAACATTATCGCGGGCGCTGGCCTCCATCCCTGGTGGCTCGCCGACGGCCGTTGCGGTCCTGCCGAAGTCAATCTGCTTTGCGAAGTTGCTGACCAAGAGCGCTATATCGGCGAGGTAGGACTCGACTTTTCCGCGCGCTTTGCCGGAAGCGAACCGCTACAAATACAGGCATTTGACCGGCTCTGCAATGCCCTCGTGCAGCATCCTCTTGCAGGTCGCGTGATATCAATTCACGCCGTTCGTTCAGCAGGAGCCGTACTGGACGTCCTCGAATCGCATGGGCTACTCATCCCAAACCCCGACTCCCCCGCTATCATCTTCCACTGGTTTAGCGGCACTTCGGACGAACTCGCCCGCGCGCGTAATGCGGGCTGCTATTTTTCCGTCAACGAACGCATGCTCGCGACCAAGCGCGGTCGCGAATACGCACGACAGATTCCACTCGACCGCCTGCTGCTCGAGACCGATGCGCCGGCCGAGCCAAACACAGAAACAAGCGCGCAGTCGCTCATCAGATCGCTCGCAAGGACCTCGATGCGCATTGCCTCACTCAAAAACTGTGACGCAAAGCGCATCGAGTCGGTAGTTTTAGCAAATGCGCACTCTGTTTTTGACCTTCGCTAACCCCTGTGGGCAAAAATGCCAAGGGGCATGCGAATCGCACAACGCAGTCCCTATTGGTAGGCAGTACAATTCGGCAGCATTACACCAATTCGTGCATGAGATCACGGTTGCGTGCATACAATTCGTCAAAGATATGACGGCGCGACGCATATAACTCGTGGGCAGCCATATCGGGCACGATTGTTTGCGCAACGCCAAGGACTTGGGCGAGCTCATCCCATGATGCATAGGCGCCACCTGCGAGAGCTGCCATGATGGCATCACCGAAGCATGCACCCACCGTAACCTTGGCAACCGAGACCTCGCGCCCGCATACGTCGGCGATAGCCTGCATCCAAACTGGATTCTTGGTTCCACCTCCGACAAGCATAATGCGCCCAATTGGCAGTCCATGCTCTCGCTCGATAATGTCGACATGGGATGCAACGGTATACGCGACGCCTTCCAAGGCGGCGCGAACCATATGGGCTCGCGTATGCCTTCCGGTCAGGCCAAAGAAGACGCCACGCGCCTCGGGATCGTTGAGCGGAGTACGCTCCCCCGCAAAGTACGGCAGACACAGGAGCCCATCGGCACCCGGCGCCACATCGGCGGCATCATGCGCCATAACCGAATATGCATCGGGGCCACCGTGGTCCTCGGCCTCTACGGCGTCGCGATACAGCTCTTGGCGCAGCCACGATGTGAGTGCACCCGCCGTATTGGTCCCCGCGCAGATCCCGTAAGTTCCGGGAATGATAAACGTCCCCGGCCACAGGCGGGCATCATCGATCATATGATCGGCTAGGTAGATGAAATACGCCGTACTCCCCAACTGAATCATCATATCGCCGGGACGGAATACACCCGTCGAAATGGCCTCGGCACCAGAGTCGCCCGTTCCCACTAAGACAGGTGTCCCTGCCGCGAGCCCCGTCGCCTCAGCCGCACGCTGCGACGCTCGCGGACCTCATCGGCAAGCTCGCCCGAAGCACCACGACCGGCAGCCGAACTGCCGATGACCATCGCATCTGGAAGACAATTAAAGAGAAGTGAATCGGCAATGTCCGCAGTCGTGCGGTCGTCGAGATAAACCTCCCCCCCCCTCGCTCGTGATGAAGTGAAAAAGCTTGAGGTCGTCCAGGCGCAGCGCCGTCTTGCGACGCATGGTGTGAGTGAAATCTCGGTCAATCAGCCCGAGATCACCGGCCCAGGCACCGCAAAAAATGCAGCGCGTGAACTGCGCTTGGCGGCTTCCACGACTTGCGACACGCTTCCGCCCGGATAATACAACGGATCACCTGGCAGAGGACGCAGACTAAACTGAAGGGACTGACCCCGGAGGAGTTCCGGAGCCAGTCCCTTGCGGCGTAGTTCTTATTTAAGCCGTCCAAGTTTTGGGGTGCAGCTCATTATTGCAGGAACGTTATTCCCCCAGCACCTCGACGTACACTTTTCGCTTCTGCGGACCGTCAAACTCCGCAAGATAGATGTTCTGGGCACCTCCGCACACGATGTGGCCATCTTGGACGGGAAAGAAGCAACTGTTTCCACAAATCATGCTCTTGATATGCCCACAGGAGTTGTTGCCGGTGGCTCCATAGCTCGGCAGGAAGTGTGCATGCGCATAGGGAGCATCGAGTGGGGCGATGCGATCAAGCGTCTCCATAAGATCCGTCTCCACGCAGGGCAGCCCCTCGTTTACCACGATTCCACAGGTCGTATGCGACAAAATAATCGCTGCCAAGCCATTCGTCACCGAGCTGCGTTCGATGGCAGCGTGCACGTCTTCGGTAATATCGATGAACTGGTCCGGAGCAGTCGATAGATAGCTCAATGTCTCGAGCGTCACCATGTTCACTCATCCCCTTCAAGAAAACGCAGGGCATTACCCCAGTAGAGCCTTTCTCGCGCATCATCGCGCATGGACACGGTATCGAGCGCCCGCTTGAGTTTGAACGCACGGAAGCGCGGCGTATTGCTGGCGAACATCACTTGATGCGATAGCGCACGCTCATACCACAGCGGCCCCATATCGACCGTGAAAAGACGCTGCATCATCTCCTCGGGCGAATCGATGTAAGTGATAGAGGTGTCCGTGTAGCAGTTGGGATACTTGAGCAGCATCGCCACGGTCTCGCGCACCCAGGGCCAGCCAAAGTGAGTCAAACTAAAGCGCACATTTGGATGCGTTGCGATTGTGTGCTCAAATGCAAGCGGGTTACTGCGCGAGAGCTCTGCGCCAGGCTCCCAAGACATACCGGCATGGAAAACCACCGGCTTGTTATAGCGCTCGCACAGCTCGTAAAGCGGCTCGGCCACAGCATCATCGGGGGCAAAACCCTGCTTTGCAGGATGCAGGCAAAGCCCCTTTGCCCCCAACTCGGTAAAGGCGCGCTCCAATTCGTCTGCGGCACCGCTCACCTGCGGGTCTACGCTCGCAAATCCCCACAGACGATCGGGATGCGCGGCAACCAGCATGGCAATCTGGTCGTTGGTGCCAAAGTGTCCTCCGCATGCCGTGGTTACATCGAGCGGCATGAGCACGCTCTTCTGCACATCGCAGACGTCCATCTCGACTTGAAGCTCATCCCAATCCATGGGGCCCATATGCCCCATACCAAATTCTCGTGACCAAAAGCCGAATCCATCAGGCTCATCACCCGGCTTACAGATCTCGCCGTAGAGCATAGGATGGACCAACATGTCGATAACCATTTCGTACTCCTTTCCAGGCATTTGACCCTAGTACGGCTCAAACGAACCAATCACTCGGGACGACAGCTCAGCGCCCGCTTTCATACACGCCGGAATATCAAGGCCATCGATCACGCCCTTGGTAAACCCGGCAATATACGAGTCGCCGGCACCCACGGTATTAACGACCTTCTCCGCCGGTACGATCCCGCACTCATAGAAGCGCTCACCGTCATAGGCAATGCTTCCCTTCTCGCCAAGCGTGGCAACCGCAACGCGCGGTCCCAATTCCTGCACGTGGCGTACCCAGTCTCGCAGCTCCGGAGTGTCCTCTTCAAACGACATGAACGCATAGTCTACGTAAGGAAAATGAGCCTCGCATGCATATTCGGGATCCTGGCTGAACACCGAGAAGTCCATAACCACCGTCCTGCCCGCATCATGCCATTCGGGCAGGAGGTCCAAACAATTGCCAAACAGGTCGGTATGAATGATGTCATGCTCTAGGATAAACGCCCGGTCATCTTCATTCGGACGATATGTCTCCATTACGCCATCGATTGCCTCGAGATGCACGCGATCGACGCCGTCTTTCAATGCCATGAGCATCACCGAGGTGTCGCCATCCTCCACCCGCAGATGTGAGATATCGAACCCCTCAGCGGCCAGCGCCTCTCTCATCTTGTCTCCGTACTCGTCCTTGCCGACAACCGACACGGCGGATACCGAAACGCCCATTCGTGCAAGATGGATACCCCAGTCAATGCCGTTACCAGTCGGATAGAACACGCCGATGTTCTGATAGACGTCCGCGCAGCAAAAACCAGCCGCGCACGCTTTAATACCCATGGTCTTCTCCAATGTTCAAAAGGGGACCCACCACATGGCGAGCCCCCTTTTCGCGTTTTGCTTATTGTTTTGCATCGGCTGTCCAAGACCTCATAGCCAGACCGCCGTACGCTTTCTTAAGCTATTCGACGATTGGCGCTCCGTGGCCCCAAGAACCTTCCATGCCGCACACGGTCGAGGCAAACCCGGCAGCAAAGTCGAGCGCGCGCTCGATGGCCTCGGCGCCATCCTCACCACGCTTGGCGGAATCGAGATAGCACATCAAAAACGAGGTGAGGAACGAGTCGCCCGCCCCCATGGTGTCCTTCATGTCCGTTACCGGTTTAGCCAGCTGGCGGTAATAACGCTCGCCGTCGTAAGCAATGCAGCCCTCGGCGCCCGCCGTAGCCGACACAAAACGCGGACCCAGGCCCTTCACCCATGCCAGACGCTCGCGAATCTCGTCCTCACTCGCGGCATCCGCCGCACTAAAGAAAGCGAAATCGACGTAGGGCGCAATCTGCTCGTAGTACTCGTCGGTGGAGTCGTCCGAAAAGTCAAAAGAGACCGTGACGCCCGCAGCCTTCAACTTGGGCAGCTCGCGCTCGGTAAAGCAGTAGTTGCCCGAATGAACCACATCGAACTGCTTCATGTACGCAAGGTCAAAGCGATCAAGGACATAGCGCACATCGCCACGGATACCGCCCTCGTTGGAGCCAAGGAAGACACGGTCACCGTCAACGACGGTCACGCGAGCCGCCCCGTTCTCGCCAATCATCTGCTCGCACTTGTCAAGCTCGATACCCTCATCCTCGAGGCTTGCAATGACATGCTCGGCAGCGGCGTCATTGCCAAAAATGCCCATGTATGCAGAGCGTGCGGCACCGCATTTCTTGGCATAAACGGCGAAGTTCACCGCATTGCCGCCGGGATACATGGTGTGGATATGCTCGTAGCGATCGACGACGTTGTCGCCAAATCCGAGCGCGTTAACGTTAAATGCCATGGCCTTTGCTCCTTCTAGTACTCGACAACACCCATATAGCGACGGAAATCGGGATCGTGATCAAACACCTTGCCGCGTGCGGCACGCAGCTCGCAGTTCATGGCATAGAACAGCACCGGGTCCAGATAGGCACGGACGCTCGCCGGCACGGCTTCCATACCGTACTCCTTGGCATCGAGCACCATCAGCGTATCGGTATGCGTCTTAAGGAACGCCAGGGCGCGCTCGTCCATAGCACGGCACTCGCTGGAGCCCATCTGCAGGAAGTAAAAAACGCCATCCTGAGTAGCCTCGAAGGGGCCATGGAAGTACTCGGCAGAGTGGATGTAGCTGCAGTGCTGCCACTGCATCTCCATAAGAGAGCAGATAGCGAAACCGTAGGTCTGGCTAAAGTTGGGACCGCTGCCCAGAATATAGAAGAACTCGTGCTCCTGGCAAAGCTTGGCAAAGCGATCGCCCAGCTCGGCATTTACCTTCTCGCGTGCCGGGGGAAGAATCTTATCCATCTCGGCGATACCGGCATACATATCGGCAAGATCGGCGTAACCCTCCTGCTGATCGAGCAGCTCTGCCGCAAGCGACAGCGAAATGCCAGCGGGGACCTCGGCCTGCGGCACGCCCTCGCCCCACGGGTAGACCCACGTGGTCCATTTACCGGTGTCGATCTTAGATCCAGCGTTGTCGGTCTGGGCGATCACCGTAGCGCCGGCAGCAAGGGCAATCTCGCAGCCCTCGACGACCTCAGGGGTGTTGCCACTGTGGCTACAAGCGATGACCAGGGACTTCTCGCCCAGACGACGCGGACGCATGATATCGAACTCGCGAGCCGTATAGATATACGAAGTGAAGGTGGTTGCCTCGCGCTGCAGAAGCTCATGGGCCGGGATCAAATCAATCATGGAGCCACCGCAAGCAATCCAGTAGACGCTGTCGAACTTGCCCTTCTCGGCAATTGCCTCTTTGATCAGATCGTGTGCGTTCATATCCAGTTCCTTTCTTGTTTGGCCGCAATCAATGACGTTGGCTGCGTGGCCGATAGTTGTTTTAGTCAATCAGATATTTCTCGAATGCGGCCATGTTCTTGGCATCTGCCGCCGCCGGATCATCGTAGTAACGACCGTCCGTGATTTCCTGGCCCAGCATGCCGTCGAAACCATGGGCGTTGAGCGTGGCGACGAAGGCGTCCATATCGTGCTTGCCATCGCCCCACACCAGATGGCCATACGGGTCACCGTCGATAAAGTGCATCTCGTGAATTGCCCCATCACCAAAGGCGGCAAACCAGTCCTCGAGCGTCTCGCCTGCAACGCCCATCGCGGTTGTATCAACCATAGGCTGTAAGTACGGGCTCGCGACCTCGTCAATCATGCGCTTCGCATCGGAAACCGTCGTCACAAGGTTGCTCTCCTCGGGACGCAGACTTTCCATCGTAAGCACCAGACCGTGCTCGCCGGCATACTCCGCCAGAATGGACAAGTGCTCGCGGCTGCGCTTCCAGGCTTCCTCGCGGTCCTCGTCCCAGTCGCCCCAGCCCGAGTTGACGGACATACGGTCGCACCCAAGTACCTCGGCAAGCTCAATGCCGTGCTTAAAGTACGCCAGGCTGCGCTGTTCATGCAGCGGTTTGCGTGCGCAGTACTGCCAAGGATAGACAACATTCTCGGGGCACAGAGTACGATACCTAAGCCCACGGTCTGCAGCCTTTTTCGCCAGGACCTCAGCCTCAAAGTAGCCCGTGTGGTCGAGCGTCACATGCGGCTCCGCACACCACAGCTCAATGGACTCAAAGCCCAAGCGCTGCTGCACATCAAGGAAGTAATCGAGCGACCACATGATGTAGTGGATATTCATGCCCGCAATCTGCTCGCGGCGCAGCGTCGGTTTGGATTCAGGCATCTTATGCCTCCTTATTTCGATCGAACACGATTTGTCCGTCCGACATCGTCATGTCAACCGCAAGATCGCGTGCGTCGCGATAATCGAGGTCGAACACATCCCGATCGAGCACGCAGATATCGGCAAGCTTGCCAACCTCAAGCGTACCCAGCTCGTCTTCGCGCATCAGGTCGTACGCGCCCCCGGCAGTCCAAGCGCACAAGAGCTCGACAAGCGTCAGCGTGTTGACCTCATTCACGGGCAGTCCGTCGTCGAAGTATCCGCCGCACGCACTGTAGATTGACTCGCCCAAGCTCGGAATCAACAGCGGCAAATCCGTGCCACAGCACACTGTGCATCCGGAATCTTCCATGCCGCGGCGATTCCAGCTGTGCAAAAGTCGCGTCTCGCCAATTTGTCGACGCATCATCGACAGGCAATCCTCGCGCCGGTCCAGCGTCAGAATCTGCGGATAGACCTCGCAAATTCCACCTAACTTGCCAAACTCGACAAGATCGGTCGGGCCAGAGTTCTCGAGATCGGTAATCGCATGACGGCGAAGCATCCGTCCATGCTCGTCTCGAGGCAGCGAGGCATAGAGCGCCACGGTGCGACGAACGGCGCCATCGCCCTGGCAATGCAAGGAATATCGGAAGCCGTCAGCATCAATTGCACGCAGCTCGTTCTCAATCAGATCCCACTCTGGCTCCTCGACGACCGTCTTGCCGGCAGCGCCCGCATCGGCCGAGTCCTCATAGGGGTCAATCATCTCGGCAAGCCCCGCCCATACGCCGCGATCGGTCATACGGTTGAAGCCAGAAAAACGAACGAACGGTCCCCGGAAGCGCGCTCGTGCCTCGCGGGCATATGCCAGATTTGCACCGGCACCCACCGGCTGCGACATCATAGAGACGCGAACCGTCAGCTCACCAGATTCCTCACGGCGAGCCATTTCGTCGGCAAAACCGTAGTAGTCATCAAACGCCATCTCCTTGATGGCGGTAACGCCGCGCTCGTTAAGCATGCTCATGTAGTCCGAATACCCCGCACGTACCTCGGGCAGCGCGAGGAAATCGCTCATCATGCGCCAGATCTTCTCGGCATAGCACGCCTGGGGTGTAAAGCCGTATCGTGCACTGGCGGCAGCATTGAGAACGCAGGTCTCCGCACCCGGTGTAAAGCAGACGACAGGAATATCGCCAAAACAATCGTCAAACACAGCTGCCGTATTTGCGTTCTCGGCATCCGATGCCAACGTTTCGGGTAGGCTGTGGCCAAAAGCCGCCGCGCAATCCGGATGATCTTCTTTCCATGCACGCAAGAGCGACACGGCCTCTTTGGCATCAGCGATGCCGGACAGATCAGACCCCAACGTCCGCAGCGCCCAGCCTGTATAGAAGGTATGCACATCGATCAGGCCAGGCATGACGGTGCGGTCGCCCAGGTCAACTACCTCGTCCGCTTGGGTCAAATACGAAGCTACCTCACACTTGGTGCCAACAGCCTCAATTCGATTGCCACGGACCGCTACGAAACCTTCAAACGGCAGGTCACCCGTACCGGTAAAGACGCTCTTAGACGTCAGGACCGTCAAACGATCAGACATCACAACCACCTACACCGGAAGCATGCCAGAGATTGCCGTTACGATCAGGCCAAAGACGACCATGAAAATGAAGAACTTCCAAATGGTCTTCCACCATTGGCCAAACGAAATCTTAGCCACGGCAAGGCCGGCGACCGTCATGCCCGCCACGGGACTGATAGTGTTGATGGTCTGATTAGCAAACTGGAGCGCGGTAACGGCAGCCTCGGGATTGAGGCCCATAAGCTCGGTCAGCGGACCCATGACGGGCATGGTGAGCGCCGCAAGTCCAGAACTCGAGGGAACCAGCAAAGAGAGCAGGCCAAGGACGATATACATAAACGTGGTGTAGACGGCGGCGGGTGCACCGGCGAGCGCAGTAGCGAGCGCCTGGAGGATGGTGTCGATGATCATGCCGCCCTCGGCGATGACCAGAATACCGCGAGCGATACCGATAACGATGGCAGCGTACGCAAAGTCGGCAAGACCCTTAACGAACTCCTCTGCGATCGTCTGCTGGTCAAGACCGCCCAGGATACCGGCAAGCAGGCCCATGCCAAGGAACACGGCGGAAATCTCATTCATGTACCAACCCTGGGTAACAAGACCCCAGACGATAATGCCCATACCGCAAGCAAAATCGATAAGCACGAGCTTCTGACGGATAGTGAACTCTTCCTCGATGGAGGCATCGGTCACGGAAAACTCAATACGCTTGAGCTTATCGTCCTCGTACGTAATGGACGACTCGGGGTTTTTCTTGACGCGCATGGCATAGCGCATGGCCCATGCGATACCGACGGCAGTGAAGATGACCCAAGAAACGGCGCGCAGCCACAGTTGCGGATTGCCCTCGATGCCAATGATGCCTTGGGCGATCAAAACATTAAACGGGTCGATGGTCGAAGCACAATATCCCAGGTTGGGACCAAGGAAGCAGATGATGAATGCCGTCATCGAGTCATAGCCGATACCCATCATGATGGGAATGAAGATGGCATAGAACGGCAGGGCTTCCTCAGACATACCAAACGTAGTGCCGCAAATGGACAGCAACGTCATCGTGATGGGAATGATGAGGATGTCCTTGTTCTTGAGCTTTTTAACCACACGGCTCATGCCGGCATTCAAAGCATTGGTCTTGGTGATGATTGCGAACGATCCGCCAATCAATAAGACGAACGCAACGACGTCGGCAGCTTCTTGGATACCCTTGGTGGGCGCTTGCAGGACCGCGAAGATATCCTGGCCCAGATTGATGGTCTCGCCGGTCTCGGAATCGGTGTAGTTCTTATCGACCTGTTCATAGGTTCCAGCAACGGCGACTTCACGCTCGCCCGCCGCTGTCGAAATCGTCTTGCGCTGATACTGACCAGAGGGAACGATCCAAGTCAGGACCGCAAAGACAACGATCAGCAAGAACATGATCGTATAGACATGCGGTAATTTGAACTTAAAACGTCTGTTTGTCTTCTTCGCCTTCGTATCTGACATAGATACCTCCAAAGAACTCGAGACTGCATCGCATCTCGCTTCAACGTTTGCACAATGCAAACGTTCTATGACGTCCCATAGATTACCAGCAGCTTTTCTCGTCATCAAGATAATTTCAAACTGATTGCCGCGACACGGTTGAACGGTTGCGTTCGCGCCGTGAACGGTATGGTGACGCCCGGTGAGATGATCCACCGGGCGTCTCCATTCGCAATGTCCTAGATGTCAAAAACGTAGCGAGACCCAACGATCCGCTGACGACCGATGATAAACGGCCGCCGCTGCTCATCGAAAAAGAAGGCATCCATGTAAAACAAGGGTTCGCCAACGGAAACCGCCAACAGCCGAGCGACCTCGGGCGAGGCGCACGCGATCTCGAGCGTGCACGGGTCGGTAAACGCGGGCGTACGGCCCGTCCGGTTGCGCACGAACTCAAAAATGGATTGGTTAGATAGAGGTGCCGTTGATAGATAAGCGTTGTCCTCGTAAACGTATATGTTGTTCTCAAGCATGACGGGGACCCCATCGGCAGTACGCACACGCTCAACGCAAATCAAATCAGTTCCAACGGGAACACCAAAGAACTGCGCTTCGGTGGAATCCGCCGGCAGTATCTTTCTCGAAATGACGCGCGCCCCCGGTTCCATTCCGTTAACGCGGCATGCGTCCGAAAAACTCTGGACGTCATCCTTCTGGCGAATCTTGCGCTTAAGCTTGGGGGCATTGACAAACGTGCCTTTCCCCTGTCGCTTCGTTAGATAGCCCTGCTGGACAAGCTCCTCAATAGCGCGCCGCACGGTAACACGGCCAACTTTATAGCTTTCAGCTAATTCAAATTCGTTGGGAATCCGCTCGCCCGCCTTGTAGGCACCGGAGTTGATTTCGTTTTTGATGATATCGATAACCTGTTGGTACAGCGGTATCGCAGCTTTACCGTCAGTTAGCCCTTCAGTCGGTGGCATATACCCTCTCCCAGCGCAATTAAGTCTAAAGCGGGCTCAAGGACATTCAACAAGCCCTTGAGCCCGCATTAGCATAAAGTATGCTTGCTATCGCACCAAAATGTCGGGTATTTACTCATCTGACCCGAAAAACGCGCAACTACCGCGCTCCTAAGAAAGCGTGAGCAGCTCCGGCAACTGGTCGATAATCTTGTCCGCGGCATCCTGGCTAAAGCCGAAGCGCTCCTCGCGCTTGGCAATGACCGTCAGGCCGGCTCGCTTGCCGGCAGTGATGCCGGGCACCGAATCCTCAACGCAGCAGCAGCGATTCGCGGGCAGCCCCAGCAGGTCCAGCGCATGCAGGTAGATGTCGGGCTCGGGCTTGCTCTCCTTAAACTGCTCGCCGCTCACCACATACTCAAAGGCATCCGACAGCCCGCACGCATTGAGCACTTCCTCGATGCTATCCATGGGAGACGAGCTGGCAAGCGCCACGCGAACGCCCCGGCGCGGCAGCTCTCGAATCGTATCCACGGCGCCTGGGTTAATCAAAGTCTGATAGTCGCGCGGACGCTCATGCGCCCACTCATCCCAACGGGCCAACGCTTCCTCGCCAGTAAAATGCCCCTTACCGGCGCGCTCAAACCAATCGACCAGCATATGCAGGAAGAACTGATGCGAGGTACCAACCTGCCCATTCAACTCCTCTTGAGTCAGGTTAAGCCCAAGCTCCTTGGCAAACGCGGCAGTCTCGCCCAGGTAGTAATACTCGGTATCGACAATGACGCCGTCCATGTCAAAGATAACGGCGTCGAACGGAAATGCGGACACGGCACCCTCCCTAACAAAAGGGCGCCTGTAAGCAGGCGCCCGAACCATGCATTATCGGCGATTCTAACCCAGCAGCTTATCCAACGCCACCGCAATACCGTCTTCGTTGTTATTGGCGGTCACCATCTGGGCTACCGCCTTAACCTCATCGACTGCGTTGCCCATGGCAACACCGGTGCCGGCCCACTCAATCATGGACTTGTCGTTCTGGCCGTCACCAAACGATACGACCTCGCTGGCATCGATACCGAGCTTGGGCAGGGCGCCCTCGAGCGCGCGGGCCTTGTCGATACCAGGCGCCGTGTACTCAAAGTACCAGTCGGCCGTAAACATGCCCGAAAGCGTCTGGGTAAAGGGCGCATACATCTCCTCGTAATGCGCCTGCAGGTAGGCCGGATCGCCCGCCGTCAGCAGCTTGTCCACGGGATAAGCGTCCGCGACCTCATGCAAGCTCTCGACCTCGCGGATCTTAAGGTCGCACGCATCGCGCTCGTATTTGACGATGTTTTTCTGCGAGCCATCCGGCAGCGTAATCATGCAGCGATACGAATCCTCGACATGCAGATCGCGACCGAGCGAAATCATAGGGATCACGTCGAAATTGCGCAGATGATCAATCAGACGGTGCAGCTCGTCAGCCGGCATGGCCTGGTCAAAAAGGACCTCATCGGTCTGAGCGTCGACCACATGCGCACCATTAAAGGCAACTAGCAGACCGTCATGGTTTTGAAGGTCGAGCTCCTGCGCCAAGGCGTGCAGCCCCCATGCGGGACGGCCCGAAGCCAAGATGAGCTTAATGCCCGACTCCTGCGCCGCGAGCAGCTTCTCGCGCGTACGCGGGCTGATGACCTTTTGGTCGTTGGTGAGCGTACCGTCGATATCCATTGCGATGGCTTTGATTGCCATATATGCCTCCCTGTCATTGAATAACCTTGTCTGAGTCATCATACAGAACAGCCACCGCGACTCCGTTTGCAACGGGAAAAATGTCATATTGTCCCGAACATGAACGGCGTGTGGTCGTGAAGCTTTATCGCTCAGGTCAAATACGTCTGCTAGCGACGCTCATCCGTCGGTGCGCCCTCGACGATCGCGATGCCCGCCGATGCACCTAACGCGCTGGCGCCGGCCTCGATGAATGCGCAAGCCTCTTCGTAATTATGGATACCGCCCGCCGCCTTGATTGCCACGGCATCGCCGAGCACCTCGTGCATCAGCCGCACGTCCTCGAGCTTAGCACCGCCAAAGCTTCTGCCGGTCGATGTCTTAAGGAATCCCGGCTTGGCCTCCAGCGCGATCTCGCATACACGGCGCTTGGCGGCGTCGTCGCCGTCCAGCTTGCACATCTCGACGATTACCTTGTCAGTGATGCCATGCGCGCGACAAAAATCAGCAATGGTAGTCATCTCGCGCTCGATGGCATCAAAATCGCGGTTCTCGATCGACCCCTGATTCAAAACGTAGTCAATCTCGGTAAAGCCACACGCAGCGTATTCCTCAAACCTCGCAAGCTTCTCCTCAAGCGTCATAGTGCCCTGGGGAAAGTCGATGGCGCCGGCAAGGATGATGTCAGAGCCCTCGAGCATGGCGCGGCCCGTCTCGTACTCCTGAAGGTTCGCAAATACGCAGCGAAAGTTGTACTTTAACGCCTTCTCGACATACTGCTCAAACGTGTCCTCGGGGGCATCGATATAGTCGATGTATTTATTGATGGGTTTGGCAAGCGTCATGCTGGGCCTCCTTGTTCAGGACTGACAACCGATTCGTGGTTTCACGCGAAAAACCACGTTCAATGTACGCCCGACATGCAAGGACAGCGTCCGCATTCCGACAAGTGGTATGAAATTAGCTGTAAACGTATATTTACAGACAGACACTATGACCCAATCCGAGGGCACTAAAAAGATAG
>NZ_QRVG01000011.1 GCF_003459245.1 Collinsella sp. AF23-2 | reverse complement strand
TCCTATCTTTTTAGTGCCCTCGGATTGGGTCATAGTGTCTGGCGCCAATTTGCGCTTGTTTGCCGACGCCGCGACCATCAGAAGCCCCTAGGACTCTTGCGGCAGGCGCTTCTTGCCTTTGCGGGCGCGGTTTCTAAAGTTCTCGACGGCCTCTTCCATGCCCAGAGGTACATAGGTGAGCTCATCGAGGTTTTCGGGCAGGTAGCAGGCAAGGCTTTGCTCCTGCGCGCGGCCCGCCGCGAGCTGTTCATTGCTGGGCTGCGCGCCGGGTGTGGCGCAAATGCCATAGACGACGGCACCCATCTCGCGCGTGCGGCATTCGTACTCGGTCTCGGGATGCTCGGGATGGTCGCGGCGGACGTCGTCGCTTACCCAAAGCGTGTCGTAGCCGGCCGCGGCAAACTGCCCCAGGGCGTAGTCGCGCAATGGCTTACTGTCGGTTCGCAGTGTGACGGTGGCGCCGGCTGAAAAGAGCGGGCGGTAGAGCATCAGATGGTCGACATGGACGAGTCGTTTTTTGGCGTACTTGGCCTTGGGCTGCGGCGTGGGAAAGTTAATGGTAATGGCATCGAGCTCGCCTGCGGCAAACAGCTGCGGCAGCGATGCGGCGCCTCGGGGCAGGACGAGTGCGTTGGACAGCTCCTGCTCGCAGATTTTCTGTGCGGCATAGGCGATGCAGATGGGCTCCTGGTCCATACCGATAAAGAGGGTGTTTGGCTCGTGGGCCGCGCGCTCTACAAGGTACGTTCCCTTGCCACAGCCAAGATCCAGGTGAAGGTGTTCGAAGGGCTTGCTGCCAACTGGCGCGCAAGCCTCGCGCCAATCTCCGGCATAGGCCTCGGGGTTCGTCTCAATCGCATCGGCGTAGCGCTCCAGGCGCTCCTCGAGCACAAAGTTCTTAGGCGTGCGAACGTGGACGGCTCCCATGAGGCTCCTTGATCATGAGTATGGAACGCATGGCAGCACGTTCCATCAATGGGTTGAAAAGGGTGGGGCATAGCTTGCCCGAAAGTTGCGGTGCGGCTCGGCGGCAAGTCGCCGATGCCTACAGGCGCTTGAGAATCACGTAACGGTTGAGCTCGCCGCTGCGACCGTCGGCATGGAAGCGCTCAAGCTCGCGCACGGGGACCTCGCCGCTCTTGTAGAATGTGCGCACGCCGCGCACCAGGTCGGTGATCTGCTGATCGTCAAAGTGATGGCAATAGCGGTAGGCGTGGCGGTCGTTTTGCCAGCCAATGAGGTGGTCGCCGGCTTCAAACTGCGCGGAATCGTAACTTTCAAACGGCGGGGTGAGCTCGGCGCGGGCTTCGGCGCGAACGGCCTTGCGCGCCATGCGCTCGTCGTTCATAAACTCCCAAAAGCTGATGGCGATGATGCCGCCTGGGCGCGTCTGGCGCACCAGGGCGTCGAGCACGCGTACGCGGTACTCGCACGACGGCACGTGGTGCATAAAGCCAAAGCAGACCGAGATGTCGGCGAGCGGGGCGTCGAAAAGCACGTCGGGTGTCTCGGCGGGGTTGAGCTTCATGAGGGCATCGAGTACGTCGAGTTCCTGGAAGTGCAGGTTGGGAATGCGCAGGGCGTGACCGTGCGCATCGATAGCCAAATCCTGACACGAGTCAACACCATAGAACTCAAACGGGCAACTGGCGTCTGCCGAGGGGTTTGCGCCGTCGACGCCCTTGGCGGAAAGTGCGCCGCCGGCGGCAAAGTTCTCGAATCGCATGTTGCCGCAGGCAAGATCGAAGACGCGGACGGGATGCTCGATCGTGGCGACGTCGAGCTGCTCGAGCGCTATGTCCATGGTGCGTACCCAGCCGGGCCACGGTGCCTGGCGCGTATCGGAGAAGGAGGCGGAGTGCTCGCGATAGAACGTATTGTTGAGCTGAATGAGCGATGAGGCGAAATCGCGGTTCACGGCGCGGAACTCCCTCCGTTGGCGGTGCGGAATAAACAGTACGACCATACTACCGTTAACGCCGCAACGGGGACAACCGAGCTGCGGGTCATTGCTTTGTTTGGACACATTTCCGCAGCTCATATATGCCCGCAACCGCCGGTTGTCAAAAATCTCACTAGAATAGGTGGCATGCTTTTGGCGGTGGCGGATAGATTTTTAACTGTGCAAGGCGCCTTAAGAACAAAAACGGTCCGGCGGCACGGCTGGCATCGCATAGGAGGAACCATGAATGTAGAAACTGCGCAGCGGCTCGCCGACCTTCGTCGCAGCAAGGGTTTTAGCCAAGAAGGGCTGGCGCGAAAGCTGGGGCTGTCGCGCCAGGCGGTCAGTAAATGGGAGCGTGCGGAGAGCTCGCCCGATACCGAGAACCTGATCTCGCTCGCAAAACTCTATGGCGTGAGTTTGGATGAGCTCCTTAATCCGAGCGATGAGATCGAGGACGATATCGAGTTTGAGAACGAGGACCGCGCCCGTCAGCGCGAGGCCGAGGCAGCGGAGCGCGCCCGTACCCATGAGGCAGCGGCACGTGCTACCGAGGCGGCAACACAGGCGAGTGATGCCGCCGCCAAGGCGGCGCAAGCGGCAAGCTGGAGCGCGCAGGCCGCCAATGCCGCTACGGCGCAGGTGACGAGTGGCGGCGCAGCTGGCTCGACTCCGGTGAAAGGTCCGTTCCAGTCGTTTCCGTATTGGGCCGTGTGCTGGCTGCTGTTCTTTTTGCTGATGTTCCTGTTTGGTGGCTCCTTTGCCGCGCTGATCTTCTTTACAATCCCCATCTATCACTGGGTGGCGCGTGCGCTCGATGGCGATTGGGCACGCGGGGATATTCAGGTTGGTCCGGCGCCGGAGGCGGCTAAGGCTCAGGATGTTTCCGCTGCGGTTGATACTGACGTGGCTTCCTCGACCGCCGCTGAGCCGAGCGCCAAAGAAGGTGATGAATGATGAAGCTCTCGCATGAGTCCAAGGTCCGCCTGGGCGTCGGTATCGGAGCGTTCGTGCTCATCATCGGGCTTATCTTTGGCACTTCGCGGATATTGTTTCATTTTGATGGCCCGTGGGATCTCGGCGATATTGCATCCGGTTTGTCCGGTATGGACGATGTGGTTGACGGGGACGATTCTTTGGATGGCGGTAACTATTCCGCTCAGTCTCGGCAGCTTTCGAGCGAAACGTTTGATGCCGACTCATTCCAGTCCCTTGACCTGGATGTGACATCGGGTGAGGTTGAGATCAAGTGCGTTTCCGGCGGGCAGGTGCGTGTCATCGAGAGCGGTCGTGTTGCAAAGGGGGTAGCTACCTACGATGCTGCCACTCAGAATCTGGCCGAGGTTAAGGGTTCTGCGCTCAAGATTCGCCAGTTCGATTGCGATGACGAGCGCGCCATTGACCGCACGGTTACCGTCGAACTGCCGCGCGAAGTTGCCGATAACATGGTGGGCATTACAGCGAATGTAGGATCGGGCGATCTGACGGTCACGGACATTGCGTGTCATGACCTCAACTTGACTTTGGACTCGGGAGACATCGAGTTTGCGGGCACCGTAACCGACACCTTGGATGCCGAGGTCGGTTCGGGCGATGTGGCGTTCGAGCTCTACCAGGCCCCCGCGAAGTCGATGGACGTAAGCGTGGGCTCGGGCGATGTGGAGATATCGGTTCCGAACTCTACGGGCTTTAAGGCGAGCCTCACCGTGGGCAGCGGTGACTTTGAGAGCGATTTCCTTCCGCTTGGCTACGATGGCGAGACCATATTGAATGCTGAATTCGACAACGGTGACAAGTCTGCAACGTATCGTTTTAAGGTCGGTTCGGGCGACATGTCGTTCGAATCGGTGTGACATGCGGTTTTCGGAGATCGGTGCATATAGGCATGCTCTTTGATGGAGGCGCCGGGGCCGTGACTGGCTCCGGCGCCTTTGCCTTTACAATGGGGGCATGGAACAGATTATTTTGAACATACTCGAGGCTCTGCGTCGCGGCGAGACCGTGGACGACAAGGCACTCGTCAAGCTGATACATGCCGAGGCGCGCCGTGAGGGCGCCGACAAACGCGATTTGGCCAAGCGCCGCCTGCTGCCGTTTTACCAGCGGGTGAAGCGCGAGGAGCCGGCTCGTTGGGCTGGATGGAATGTCGATGCCGATCTGGAACGCCAACTGCTGCAGGTGCTGCGTATGAAGCCGCGCCGAACGGCCTCGGGCGTGGCGACCATTACCGTCATCACCAAGCCCTGGCCATGCTCGGGCGATTGCCTGTTTTGCCCCAACGATCTGCGCATGCCCAAAAGCTACCTGCACGCCGAGCCGGCGTGCGCCCGTGCGGAGCAAAACTGCTTCGATCCGTATCTGCAGGTGAGCGCCCGTTTGACGGCGCTTTCGCAGATGGGGCATGCGACCGACAAGATCGAGCTCATCGTGCTCGGCGGTACCTGGAGCGACTATTCGCAAGGGTATCAGGCATGGTTTATGTCGGAGCTCTTCCGTGCGCTCAATGATGATGCGGTGGCGGGCGTGGCGGCAAACCCCATGTTGGCGCGTCCGGGCATCAGCCGTGCCGAGGCGGGGCGCCTGCTCGATGACGCTCCCGCCGATGCCCTGCCGCCGGTGGTAACAGAGCGCCGCGAGCGCTATCGGGCTGCCGGCATTGCGACAGACGAGGCCAAGCTCGCTGCCGGCGTTGCCGACGAGCAGGAGCGTGTGGATGTTGCCGTGGGCGGCTATAACCGCGCGGTGCGTCGTCTGTACGGCCCCGGTACGCCGTGGGGCGAGGTCACCGAGTGGCAGACGGCAACGATGGAGGAGCTCGAGCGTCAGCAGCGCATCAACGAGACGGCGAAGCATCGCGTGGTGGGACTCGTTATCGAGACGCGCCCCGATGCCGTAACGCCGCAGGCCCTCACGCTTATCCGCCGTCTGGGCTGCACCAAGATTCAGATGGGTATCCAGAGCCTCGACCAGCATTTGCTCGATATCAACGAGCGTCGCATTTCGGTGGCGCAGATCGAGCGGGCGTTTTCGCTTGCGCGCCTGTTTGGCTTTAAGATCCACGCGCATTTTATGCTCAACTTGCTGGGCGCCACGCCCGAGGGGGACAAGCGCGACTACGAGCGCTTTATGACCGAAGGGGCCTTTATGCCCGACGAGGTCAAGGTTTACCCGTGTGCGCTCATCGAGGGCTCGCGTCTGGTGGGCTGCTATGAGCGTGGCGAGTGGCGCCCCTATACCGAGGAAGAGCTGCTCGATGTGCTGGCCGACGACATCGTGGTGACGCCGGCGTTCTGCCGCATCAGCCGTATGATTCGCGACTTTAGCTCCGACGACATCATGGTGGGCAACAAGAAGCCCAACCTACGTCAGCTCGTCGAGAACCGCCTGGCTGCTCGGGGTGACGGTGCGACGGTGCGTGAGATTCGCTATCGCGAGATCAGCACGGCGGGTGCCGACCTGGACGAGTTGACCCTTGATGAGGAAGTGGCGTACGAGACGCCGGTGACTTACGAGCACTTTTTGCAATGGGTGACGCCGCGGGGCAAGATCGCGGGCTTTTTGCGGTTGTCGCTGCCCGATCGCGCTTTTGTTGCCGCGCATGTGGACGAGCTGCCGACGACGCCGGACGAGGCGATGATTCGCGAGGTGCACGTGTACGGTATGGCGGCGCGCGTGGGCGACCAGGGTCAGGCGGCGCAGCACCATGGATTGGGACGTTTGCTCGTGGAGCGTGCGTGCCAGATAGCTCGGGATGCCGGTTATACGCACATCAACGTGATCAGCGCGATTGGTACGCGCGAGTACTATCGCCATCTTGGGTTTTATGACCATGGACTCTATCTGCAGAAGGAGCTCTAGATGAACAAGCCAAGTGTTTCTGCCGGCGTCGTTGCCGGCGTTGCCCTGGGAGCCGCGGCGCTTGGTGCGGCCGCCGTCGCTGTTCGCGCTGCCTGTTTGCAGGTCGCGAGGACCCGCAACGGGCTGGCGCGGGTGAAGCGCATGCACAATGAGGGCGGTGACGAGGTCCGTGTGCTCGTGCAGGGCGGCGTCTACCAAAGCGCGAGCTATGTTGGCGATCGTTGGGCGGAGCCGGCCTTTGCGTACTATCGTGCATTTGACGATGTGTTTGAGGCCGAGGATGCAATGCGCGACGCTTATGGTCACGGCATCGACCGCATGCTTATGCTCGGCGGCGGTGGGTTTTCCTATCCCAAGTTTGCACTGTTGTCGCATGAGGGCTTGCGTATGGACGTCATCGAGTATGACGGAGAGATAACGCGCTTGGCGCGCCGTTGGTTCTATCTGGATGAACTGGAGCACACGGTGGGCGATCGCCTGCGGGTGATTACCGCCGAGGCTCGCTCGTATCTGGGTGTGACGAGCGTGGGCCATCGTCGCTACGACGTCGTTGTGAGCGACTGCTTTGGCGGTGCCGAGCCTGTGCGCGAGCTGGCGACCGTTGAGGCGCTGCGCCTGGTGCGGGGCAGCCTGAATGCCGGCGGCATCTACGTTGCCAATATCGTGAGCGCAAACGAGGGGAGCGATGTGACGTTCCTGCGCGATTGCGTTGCCACGGCACTTGAGGTGTTCAACCGCGCTTGGGTGGCGCCTTGTGGCGATACGGAGTTCGGCGGCGAGGAGAACTACCTGCTCATCGCCAGCGACGGCGACTACGCCTTTGCCGAAGCCGTGCCCTTCGACACCGACTTCCTCGGCACCGTCCTTCACGACAAGTAAGTCTCCCCGTCCCAAAAAAGACTGGTCTTAGGCGTGGTCGCGCCAGCCGAGAACGCGCTGCTTCATACCCTCGATGTCGAGCACGCCTTCGGCAAAGCCCTTGCGCACGAGCTCTTCGGGAACAAACTCGTCGTAGCGGTCAAAGTAAGGCACCTCGCCAGGATAGACGAGCTCGATGGGATCGAAGTCCTTTTCGGCCTCGGCGGCGAGCACCTCAAAGAACGTCTCCTCGTCGGCCTTCATCTTAAACTGCATAAAGTACGGGCGTGACGGATCGAGCCCGCGAAGGCCCAGCTCCGCGGCACATTTAATCTTGAGCATGCGCTCGAGCGCCAAAAAGGCGTAGCTGCCCAGCCAGGGGAAGAGCACCCAGGTATCGCCGCCCAGGTTAATGAGCGGCTTGGTTCCCGCCCCCGAAATCTCGGCGGTATGACGAGCCTGCGCCAAGCGGGCCCGTGCGTTACCCATAAGGTACGGATATGTCGCGTGCTCGTTGAGCGCCTTGCGCATGCGCTCGAGCACATGCGTGTTAATGTCGCCGGGGCAGTCGCCAAAGTAGGCCGGCACCCGGCCCTTGACCTGCGTGGCAAAGACAGTGTGGCGCTTCCAGTCCACTTCCTCGACAATCCAACAGTGTCCGGCGATGGCGATGCGCTCACCGGGCGGGGGCGGATTAACGATCGTGCCCAGCTCGGCCGATTCGCTCCGGACGGTAAACTCCTCGTTTTCCTGGAACACGGCGTAGAACTTAAAGTTGTTGATGATGCGCTCGCCCGCGAGACCCACGATGAGCCCGCCACCTTCGGTGACCTGGATATGGTCGATCTTAATGAGGTGACGTAGCAGCACGCGGTAATCGTCTGCCGAGACACGGTGGAAATAGCTGAGCGTGAGCACGCGCTGGGCAAGTTCGGCCGGCGTGAGCTCGCCGGTGCTGGTGAGGGTCGACATAGTCTGGTGATAGAGCAGGCTGTAGGGGAGACGATCGAGCTTGGGTGGCTCGACCCACTTTTCCTCGCGATAGAGTTGTACGAGCGCGATACCCTGCAGGAGCTTCCAGGGAATGGTTTCGGGCATCATCGTGCGCGGCTCGGGCTCTTCCTCGCGCATGACAAACCACATCTCGGGCGGAAGATCGCGACGGCCCGTGCGCCCCATGCGCTGCAAAAAGGAGCTAACGGTAAACGGCGCGTCAATCTGGAAGGCGCGCTCCAGGCGGCCGATATCGATACCGAGCTCCAACGTAGAGGTGGTGACGGTTGTCTGCGTCTGCTCCTCGTCGCGCATGAGCTCCTCGGCCGTCTCGCGTAGCGATGCCGAAAGATTGCCGTGATGGATGAGAAAACGGTCGGGCTCGTGCCGGCTCTCGCAGTAGCTGCGCAGCATGGAGCACACGGCCTCTGCCTCCTCGCGCGAGTTGGCAAAGACCAGGCATTTGCGGCCGCGCGTATGCTCAAAGATATAGCCCATGCCGGGGTCGGCGTTGTCGGGCGCCGTGTCGGTGGGGTTGAGAAGCGCCTGCTCGGTCGCTCGTGGGATGTCGACTTCGCCCTCGGGGGCCGAGGAAGTGCGACGGTCTTTGGGAGCGGCCTTGCCCCGCGCCTGCTCACGACGTTGACGGTGTTCTTCCTGTGTAAGCTGTCCGCTGTGGCACATGTCTTGTCCGGATGCGGGCAGCGCCGCGGGCGCCGCCGTCTCAATACGCTCGCAAGCAAGCACCTCGGCTTCTTGTGGACCTGTGCCTACGAATCCTCGTTGCTGAGCCTGGGGGCCCGAGTTGTAGAAGTGCTCCATGGAGATGCGCCACACGCGGTGCGGTTCCTCAAAGCGGGGGATAACGCAGTCGCGCCCCGTTCCCTGCGAGAGAAAGGCGCCCGTGCGCTCGGGGTCGCCGATGGTGGCCGAAAGGCCAATGCGGCGGGGCTGCACGCCTGCCATGCGCGAGAGGCGCTCGATAAGACAGAGCGTCTGCCCGCCGCGGTCGCCGCGCATGAGCGAATGGACTTCGTCGATAACCACATAGCGCAGGTCGCAAAACATGCGCGGGATCGCCATGTGCTTATGGATCAGGAGCGCCTCGAGCGACTCGGGCGTAATCTGTAGGATGCCGCTCGGTTTTTTGATGAGTTTGGCCTTGTGTGATTGCGAGACATCGCCATGCCAGTGCCAGACGGGGATATCGGCTTCTTCGCACAGGTCGTTGAGGCGGACGAATTGGTCGTTGATGAGCGCCTTGAGGGGGCCAATGTAGAGGGCGCCCACGCTTGCGGGCGGGTTCTCCCAAAACTCGGTCAGGATGGGAAAGAAGGCTGCCTCGGTTTTGCCGGAAGCCGTGGATGCCGTCAGGAGCACATTATCTTGCGTGTTAAAGATGGCATCAGCTGCTGCAACCTGGATAGAGCGTAGGCTCTCCCAATCGTGGGAGTAGATGAAGTCTTGGATAAACGGGGCGTAGCGGTCAAAGGCGTTCACGGGGCCTCCTTTCAACAACGAATCTCTCAACGCGGCTGGCAACGGCTTGCTGCATTACTGCTTCAACGTTTGCCCAGATAAAACCTGCCAAAATAAACCTGTCCCTTTTTGGTAGGTTAGATGGTGAACTCGGCGAAGTTGCGGTTGCCGCCTGCGGTGCCGGTGTCGCCTGTTGCGGCTGCCGGCGCCAGCGCGTCGCCGCCGACGCCTTGCAGCAGCTCGGCCACATTTGCATCGGGGTTCTGACACAGGATATCGAGCAGCTCGATAAAGTCACGGATAACCTCACGCGGCGTCAAGTGCGTATCGGTTCCCACGCGGCCGAACTCAATCTTGAGAAAGTCCACCAAGTCGTTTTCGGCAAGCGTGGGCGTCCAGCCAAAGTAGCCGGCATGGATCTGCATGAGTTTTTCGATGAGCACCAGTAGCTCCTCGTAGGTGAGTGGCTGCAGGCGGATGATGGGCGCGAGCATGTCCTTAAGGTCTTCGCGCGCAAAGCGGCCCTGAGCGAGTCGGCTGCGCAGGGCCTCGTAGGAGAACACGCCGCGGCGGCGGTCTTCGATGGAGGTTGGCGTGCCGCCCATGATCATGCCCAGGTACTGCGCCTTGCCCTGGAGCGTGTCGTTGTACATAGTCAGGATCTTCTCGTAGTTGTATTGGCGCGTGATGGCGTTGGGAATCTTATACAGATTCACGAGCTCGTCGATGAGCACCAGCATGCCCTTGTAGCCACTGCAAACCAAAAAGCGCGCAATGAGCTTAACGTAGTCGTACCAGTCGTCATCGCTGATGATGGTCGAGGAGCCCAGCTCGGCGCGTGCCTCGCTCTTGGTGCGGTATTCGCCGCGAATCCATTTGGTCACGCGGCTCATGGTCTCTTCGTCGCCCCCGGATGCGGCCATGCGATAGCGGCGGAGCATGCGGGTGAAGTCGAAGCCGTGGACCATCTCCTCGAGCGGGGCCAGTTGGGCATTGACGACCGACTCGTCGACGTCGGCACACGAGGCGACCCAGCGATCCAGAATAAGGTTGAGCGCACCGCCCTCGGGGCGCGTCTTGGTCGATATATTGCGGATGAGCTCGCGGTAGGTGGCAAGGCCCTGTCCCTGACCGCCCTGCAGGCGGCGCTCGGGCGACAGGTCGGCATCAGCGACGACGAACCCCTCGCCCATGGCGTGCGTGCGGATAGTCTGGAGCAAAAAGCTCTTGCCGGCGCCGTAACGACCGACCAGAAAGCGGAAGCTCGCGCCACCGTCGGCGATGAGACTCAGATCGGTGAGCAGGGCGCGGATCTCGACCTCGCGCCCTACGGTGATGTAAGGAAGGCCGATGCGCGGGACCACGCCGCCCTTGAGCGAGTTGAGAATGACGGCAGCGACGCGCTTGGGCACGCGAGGTGCTGCGGATGCGGTATCACTCATGGTCTAGGTATCCTCTCACGTCTGCTTCGTAGTCCTCGATAATCTGCGGCCCTGCTGCGCTAAATTCAATTACGGTGTCGCCCACCAGGTCAAAGAGCGCCTCGTTGATGGTATCGACGAGCATGTCCTCGCTCTGCTCCGATTGCACTACCGCCGATTCCGCCTGTACTGCGTTGTGCTCGAGCAGAGCGCGGAGATAGGCGTTTGCGGCGGGCGCGAGTTCGTTTGTGGCGTCAGCGGGCGTAGCAGCTGCGAACGTGGGCGTCGGCGCGAGAAGCGGTGCCACGACACCAAACTGTTCGGTGGATATGGTCGGCTCGTCGGACTCGTCCTGCCCTGCAGCCGCCGCGACCGCCTCGACCATCGCGTCGGCTACGGGCTCGGCTTCCGGTTGCCCTGAGTCCGCTGCCTCGGCTTCTGCGGACGAGCCGTCCTCGCGTTCCTCGTCAATCAAAAGCGCCTCGCGCGTTTGTGCGGCGGCGCTCCGAATATGCCCCAGCTGACTCAGATCGATATCGATCTTGACGGGCTGGTGTGCGGCGTCCCACGAAAGCCATGCCACAATCTCGTCATCGATAATCTTGGCCAGATATTTGGGGACCTTTTCTTCCTTAAGGGGATGGGCAGGGTCCAGCGCCAGGCGCAGGCGTTGGTCGCAGGCGCGCATCATTTCACCGAGCTTGCTGCTCTTTTGCCTACTACCGTGGATACGCATGCATTCCCAAAAGCCGTTTTGGCAACGGTAGATATGGATGGGGTCCAGACGGTATTCGCAGTCCTCGTGGCGCTCGGGCGCAAAGAATACGGCCGAGGCAAACATGGTGTAGGGCATTGCCGTCTCCTCCCCAAATAAACTTGCCACGATGCCG
Organism: Collinsella sp. AF23-2; assembly: GCF_003459245.1. Classification (GTDB taxonomy): domain Bacteria; phylum Actinomycetota; class Coriobacteriia; order Coriobacteriales; family Coriobacteriaceae; genus Collinsella. Next base: position 59,301 of record NZ_QRVG01000011.1, on the reverse strand, counting down.
GTCTTTCGGTGCGTGTCATAGTAGCGCGCCATGCGGACATACACGGCGCACGCCACGTGGCGCAGATCGCGGTGGTGGCTGCGGTCGAGCCGCGAGCTACTTAGGTTGTACGTGGAGAGGGCGTTGATGGCGGCCATGAGTCGCTCCTCGCGCACCTCATCGGGCGGAAGGGGGAGCGTGGGCTCGGAGGTTTTGCGACGCTTAGGGGTCTGGCCGGACGGTGCCGGTACAAGGTCTCGTGCCGCGCGCCGCAGTTCGATAAGGGCGTTATCGAACATGACGGTTTTAGAGTCGCGAAGCAGCTTGGGGTCGAGCCCGTGGAACACGGCGTAATCTTGCAGCCACACGCGCGCAAACCGGTCGATGCCGGGCTCGAAGGCGCGATAGACATCCCAAAAAGCCCTGATCTTGTTAAAACCATCGAGTGGATCATCTACGCCAATGCCGCAGATCAGCTCATAGAGATACAGAAAGGCAAAGGACGTAGACGTTTCCTCGACGGTTCCGCGGCGCACTTGGGCACGCCAGGTAAAGTAGCCGCGCAGCTGCCGGTCGCTCATGGCGTTGTAGGTGGGAAAGTACGACTTAAAGGTGCCGTTGTAGGGACAGTCGTCCTCAAAGTCGGCCATCAGCAGGCCCTGGCGGTAAAAAAGCTCGGCTTCCGAAAGCCAGCGGCCCGCACCGCCCTTGGGGTCATCCTGCCAGCGCGATATCTCGCGCATTTTACGGTACTGGTCGGGGAGGAAATTCTGCATCTGTCGGCCGGTTTTGAGAATCGGCTCGTCTGCGTAGGTTTCGTTTGAGAAGCGGGCGGACTGATGGGTCCGGGCCTCGGCCATGATGCGCTCGATGAGCATCTTGATGTCCTGGTCGGCCACCGCTCCTCCTCTCGAACACAGCTACGGTGACCTCATATCATAGCACAGCATCAAACAGATGTTCGAGATGCCGCTGCGTTGATAGATTTAGAACAGGAGGGCGTAGATGACGGCGATGACGACGGAGGGAAGCATATTGGCCGTGCGGAAGGTCTGAGGACGGATGAGGTTGACGCCGACACAGAAGATGAGCATGGAACCTACGAGCGAAAGGCTGTTGAGGGCAGCTGTGGTCATGATGGGGGAGAGCGCGCCGGCAAACAACGTGATCGTCCCCTGGAACACGGCGACGGGCAGGGCCGAGAAGATGCAGCCGCGGCCAAGCGAGGCCGTCATGGTGCAGACGATGATGCAGTCCAGTGCGCCCTTGAGGGCAAGCGTTGACCAGTCGCCGAGCAGACCGTCCTGGATCGATCCCACAATGGCCATGGCGCCAATGCACACGGTGAGTGAAGTCGAGACAAAAGCGTTGGTGAACTCGTTATCGCCCTCACTGCCAGTCTTGCGCTTGAGCCATTCGCCAAGGTTCTCGATGGCGGCTTCCAAGTTGACGGCCTCGCCGATGAGCGAGCCGAGCGCAAATGAGACGATGAGCATGGTGGTACCGGTGGTCGCTAGCGCCTTTCCATCGATGATGAGCATCTTTTGCATGGTGCCGCCCAGGCCGATAAACAGGACGCACAGCCCCGATGCTTTCATGAGCGTGTCTTGGATGCGCGGTGTAATGAAGCGGCCGCCCGCTAATCCCAAAAGACCGCCCGCAACTAAAAGCGCAACGTTGATGATTGTTCCCAAGCCCGGCATGAGCCCTCCTGTATTGATGCCAACGTGGCAATCGTAGCAGAACGAAATGCGAGGCACATCGCGACTCATCTAATACGTTATATAAGTGGTATTAGGAATGATGCGCAGCATTTAAGCCTCAGGTGGTTGTCGGGACATAGGGGTAGTAGTCAAAGCGCAGTGTCATAAGCCGCTGCGGGGATTCAATAGCCGCGGCGATGATATTGGCATCGCGGGCACGATCAAACCCTTCGAGTTCGATCTGATACGAGACGTCTTGCATAATGTCCAGACGTCGCCAGGCTAGAAGTGTGTCGCCATCGAATTCCAAGGTCTTGCCTCCGTCTGGGGCAACGGCGTATAGACGCAGTTTAGCGGTGGTTGCAGGGTCGACAACCGTGACCTTTTTAATTTCGTTTCGAGTATTCTTGGCGCCCAACAAGGTGAGCAGTGTTGGGGCCACGACCTCGCCCGATGGCAAAAAGACGACTTCGATGGATTCGGGAAATGCGATGATGGCCGACTTGCGGACGGGCTGATTGGCGGCGGCAACTTCGATGTTTGCAGCATCGATGACCTCTGTGTGGTCGAGGGCGGCAAGCACGCAGCAGTTACCTTCATCGATCTCCTGAGGATCAGCAAGCCCCAGACTGTCCGCGAGCTCGGGATCGTTTGGACCGGTAGCGGGCTCATTCGGTGCTTCGAAAGAAGCTGGGACGCTGTTTGTCGGCGACGGCGTGTCGCCCGCACCTGCTTCTTTGTCCGTGCTCTCTTCTTGTATGGTTGCGTTGATGGGTTCGTCGTTTGAGGGGAGCGTCTTGGCGTCAAGCGCGGAGGGGACAATCCCGACGGCTCCGGATCCGTTCCACTCCATCTCGAGAAGCGCCGGGTCGGCAAGAATGCGTTGCCTGCCTAGCGTGTGGGTATCGATCGCAATAGGGCCTGCCTCCGTCCCGCGCGTAAGGCTGAGCGATCCGGCTGGCTTCTCGAAATGAATGTCTGTGTCTTCGGTGCTGGCGGCGTAGAACAGCAGGGATGCTTCTCCCGCCGCGATGGCATCGGTGCCCGCCTTGGTCAGCCGCAGCGATGCCGTGAATGAGAGGGTGGGCTGCACATCGTCTGCATTCGCGGCGGCGCAGCCCAGACATATACCGCCTCCTTTCTCGAAAAACGCACCGTCGAAGGCGACCTTCGCTCCGTTCGCCGAGTCATCGACCGAAGCGATATCGATGCGCAACCCCAAATCGCACGGATCGCCATCTGCATCGAGCACAACCGAGCGCCACGTGCAGACGGCGCACCCCGCCTGGGAGCCGTTTGCCTTGTTCGAACGATTGATATCCACGACTATCGAGCCGTCCGTATTACGACGAAGGCATCCCGAGGTTGAGATTGCGGCCTGTGCGAACGAAAAACGCTTGCACGCAATGGCGCTCGACGGATTTGGTGCGGAGCTTAGGGCTGCTGGTAAGGAGTCTGCCATGACGGGAGTCGCCCAAGCGGCGACAGGCGTTCCGGTTGCGAGCGCGCCGCAGAGTGCGACGACGGGCAAAAGGTTCTTCGATGCCATGGGGTCTCCTTAGCTAATTTAGTGCGGCCTGTCCGTGTTTCGTTTCTGGCTGCGTTTGATGTGCAGACCGAGGCCGGCGGTTCCCGCGCCTGCTGTCGTGGCGCCTGCTGCCAAGAGCCATCGTCTGTCGTCTGTCTGTGCCAACGGTTCCTTGCAGTTGCCGCGGTCGAGCTCCGAGAGGTCGACCGTCACCTGCGTGGCGGCCTGCGCCTGTTCTTGCTGGGCAAAGGCCATGGCTGGCCCAAACGCTAGGATACTGACGGCGGTGGCCAGGGCGACGGCCTTATGCCGTGTGCGCACCGGGCTCGACCGTCCAGGTGATCGTTGCAACTTGATCGCCTTCGCCGGTTACGCGGAAGATGTCGCGCGTGACGCGGGCGACGTTTCCGCTTGTCTTGAGCTTAATTTTGTCCGTGCCGCCGGCAATGCCCTGGTAGCCCATGTCGAAGGCTGCATTCTTGGAAAGATCGAGGCCCGTCTCCTGCATTGCGGCGCTGGCGTTCTGGAGTGCGCCGTTGGGGCCGACCTTAAAGTCGATGGAATTCTGCGCGGTTCCGGCCTTGGCGTCGGCGGCAATGGTCCAGGTGTTCATGGCGTCGATCTTCATGTTGGTGACATGGATGCCGTAGGCCGAATGATTGTCGATGGTGGTCGCGTCTTCTGAGGGGCCCTGAAGCGTGCCGTCGGCCTTGGCGACGAAGGGAATAACCGTCGGAACTTTGAACTCTACGTTGTCGATCTCGGTCCTGACCATTACTTTTGTGGTTCCAACGCGCCCGGCTGCCAGAGCTGGCGTCGGGGCGGCGCCCATTGCGAGCGAGAGCGCGAGCCCTGCGCCCACGACGAGCGCTCTGGCTCCGTTCATGTTCCTGGTGATGTCCATGGTCGTTCCTTTCTATTCGCCGCGGGCCGTCCCCGCGATGATTGGACGAATGCTGGTGAATTGCGTGCGGTGCCGCGTCGGTCGAAAAAGCTAGTTCTCGGCTTGCTCAACCCGTACCTTGACACGTGTCGGATTGCCGTGGCTGTCGAGGGTCTTGGCATCGAGTGCCTGGATCTCGATGTATGCCTCGCCTTCTTTGATGTCGCCGGCGGGGCACGTCTCGATTGTCTTGCCGGTCTCGACCACACCGGATTCGTACATGGTCTCGTCGTTTTGGATGACGCGGAATCGCTGGGGAAATTTATTGTCTTGGACGTTTTGCACGTTGACGCGCAGCTTGCCGTCCTCCTGTAGCTGAGCGACCGGCGCGACCGAAATCGTCATCATGTTGTCGCGGACGATGGCATCGAGCTCATCTTGGATTTCTTGTCGCGATTTACCCTCTGCCGTCGTGACTGAGGCGCCCGCTTCGGGCACGGGCTGCGACTGCCAGGCGTATAGTCCTACGGCGACAAGGGCGCAGACGATAGCCAGACAGACAACGACGAGTTTCTTGCGACGCCCCAGTCCTGCGAGGCGGGGCGGCTTCTTCGCACTCATGCGGCGTCCTTGGTGGTGTAGACACGTGCGAACGTGGACGGGTCCGCTCCAAAGAGCATGTGAAGCATCAGGCGGCGCGAGTAGATGAGCTCGTCAAAGTCGTGAGGGAGCTCGATGTCGTGGATACGCGCGATGTGGTGGGCGAGCGCCGAGAACGACTCGGGGTCGCAGATAACATCGGTGGTGACGTGGTAGACCGCCGTTTCGGGGAACGCCTCTTCGTCGAAAGGCAGGAGATAGGGATCGTCGTCGACCTCGATGGCGACGCCGTACTGGGGCCAGTAATATGCCATGGGAACCTCCCTGCTTCTGGGGCCAAAACTTCTATCGGTTTTGGCTGTCGACGCCGACCGTATCAGCCGCTACTTGACCAATTTCTGACCAAATGCTTGACGGATTGACATCTCCGCAGGTAAAAGATGGAAATAATTACTTCAACTTTTTTCGAGCGACAATCGAGCGGTCGGCGACGGCGGGGCGATATTTGTCAAAAGCATCGTCTGCCGAGGAAATCCAGCCGCTCGCCGAATTGCGCAAACGTAAAAATCGCCAATTATGGAGACGGTTTCGAACACGTCGACGAAACGATGCGGTAACATCTCCCTGCAAACACTGTAGTTAGATAAAGGGGGAGTTCGCGTGTCTGCAACCATCAAACCCTTCACCGACGAGTTCGAAGAGTATGGCCGCGACGAATCTCGCGCATCGGGCGAAGCATCGAGCATCTCGTTTCCGACAACGGAAGACGAGGTCCGTGCCATTTTGGAAACGCTCCATGCCGAGCGTGTCCCGGTAACGGTTCAGGGCGCCCGAACCGGCCTTGCCGCCGGTGCCGTGCCCCACGGTGGGCATATCCTCAATACTTCCCGTATGAATCGCTACTTGGGCCTTCGCCGCGATGAACAAGGCCAATTTCTGCTGCGCGTGGAGCCGGGCGTTGTGCTCTCGGAGCTGCGTAAGCAGCTGAGCAAGAAGGTACTGCCGACCGCTGGTTGGGACCAGGCATCGCTTGAGGCCTACGAGGAGTTCCAAGAGTCCCCCGAGCAGTTCTTTCCCACCGATCCCACCGAGGCATCTGCCTGTCTGGGCGGCATGGCGGCATGCAACGCCTCAGGCGCCCGCAGCTACGCTTACGGTCCCATGCGCCCGCATATCACGGGACTCCACGTCGCGCTGGCTGATGGCGATTTGCTTGAGCTTCAGCGCGGCGAGGCTTTTGCCCAGGACCGCCACCTGTCGCTCGTGACGGCAGCGGGCCGTACGCTCGAGCTCGATCTTCCCGGCTATACCATGCCCGAGACAAAAAATGCCTCAGGCTATTTCGTTGCGGACGATATGGACGCCATCGACCTCTTTATCGGCGCGTGCGGCACGCTCGGCGTCATTACCGAGCTCGAGATCGCCCTGCAGGCGGCACCTTCGGTCGTATGGGGTGTGAGTTGCTTTTTCGATAGCGAGGACAAGGCGGTGTCCTTTACCGATTCCGTGCGCCCTGTCCTGTCCCATGCGGCTGCCATCGAGTACTTCGATGCTGGCGCCCTGGATATTCTACGTCGCCAGCGCGAGCAGTCGACGGCGTTTGCCTCGCTGCCGGCGCTCGACGACGAGGCAAAGGTCTGTGTCTACGTGGAGCTCGACTGCGACGACGAGGCGCAGGCGACCGAGGAGCTGTACCACCTGGGATGGGTGCTGGAGCTTGCGGGCGGCCGCGACGATGCGACATGGGTCGCCCGCACCGAAGTCGATCGCGAGTGCCAGCGGTTCTTCCGCCACGCGGTGCCTGAGAGCGTCAACATGCTTATCGACGAGCGCCGCCGCACGGATCCCACTATCACCAAGTTGGGCTCGGACATGTCGGTGCCCAATGCATGCCTTGCCGATGTCATGGCCCTCTATCGCCGCACGCTGGCCGAAAGCGGGCTTGAGTCTGCTGCCTGGGGACACATCGGGAACAACCATCTGCATGTGAACATCCTGCCGCGCGATGCGCAAGACTACCGTCGTGGTGGAGAACTCTTTGCCCAGTGGGCTTCCGAGGTCACGGCCATGGGCGGTGCCGTTTCTGCCGAACACGGCGTCGGCAAGATCAAGGCGGGCTTCTTGGAGACGATGTACGGCCACGAGGCCATGGTCGAGTCGGCGCGTCTCAAACTCCAGCTCGATCCTGCCGGCCAGCTGGGTCGCGGCAACCTGTTTACGGAGAAGCTCTTGGATGAACTCGTTCAGAAAGGGGGCGCGTGAAGATGAGTGATTTCCATATGGTGGTGTGCGTCAAGGCGGTGCCCGGAAGCACCGAGGTCAAGATGGACCCCAAGACCAATACTATCGTGCGTGATGGCAAGCAGGCGGTCATTAATCCCTTCGATGCAAGTGCCCTCGAATGTGCGCTAGCGCTGAAGGACGACTTTATCGGCTTTGGCATGGACGTGCGTGTGACGGTGGTGTCGATGGGCATCCCCGCGACCGAATCGCTGCTGCGCGACTGCATCGCCCGCGGTGCCGACGACGCGCTGCTGCTGACCGACCGAGCCTTTGCGGGCGCCGATACCCTAGCCACCACCTATGCCCTCAAATGCGGCATCGAGGCACTCGATGAGGATTTTGACCTGCTCATCTGCGGCAAGATGGCAGTGGACGGCGATACGGCCCAGATCGGCCCCGAGCTGGCCGGCGCCTTTGGGGTCCCCTGCGTGACCGACGTGAGCTGTGTGCAGAGCGCGGGATTTACGACGTGTGGCTCGCTGGCGCTCGTTCACGGCTGCGATGCCGGCGAGGAGACGGTGTACCTGGAGATGCCGTGTGCGATGACGACTGCCAAGGAGATTGGCCAGCTGCGCATGCCGAGTATTGCCGGTATTCGCGCGGCCGAGGATGCAGACGTGCGCGTGGCCAGCGCTGCCGACGTAAACGCCGACCCCTCGCGTTGCGGCCTTGCCGGATCACCGACGCAGGTCGTGCGCTCGTTTGTGCCCGACCGTGACCAAACGTGCGAGGCCGTCGAGGGAACGGCGTCCGGGCAGGCGGTAAAACTTGCCAAGATTATTGAGGGGATGGCATAGATGAGCGGGCTGATTATCGATAGCGAAGCCTGTATCGGCTGCGGTCGCTGCGTTCGCGCCTGCGCCTCGGGCGGCATTGTGGTGGAGGGCGAGCGCCCCAATCGCTGTGCCCGCGTAACCGACGGCTGTATCCTGTGCGGCGGGTGCGTCGACGCCTGCCCCGTCAACGCCATCTCGATCGAGCGCGACGAGGCCGCCGGCGCGGTAGACCTTGACGCATATCGAGACATTTGGGTCTTCGTGCAAACTGACAAGCACGATGCCGTGGCATCCGTGGCCTTCGAGCTCATGGGCAAGGGACGCGAGCTTGCTGATGCCCGCGGCTGTCGCCTGGTGGCACTGGTCGGCATGAGCCCCGAGGGCTCGCTCGAGGACCTCGAACACCTGGTTTGTGCCGGCGCGGACGAAGTTCTGGTCTGTCGTGACGAGCGCCTGCGTCAGAACGACGCGGAGGTCTATGCTCGCCTGATCTACGATTTGGTGGCCGAGCGCAAGCCCGAGGCCATTCTGTACGGCGCGACCGCGTTTGGCCGCGAACTGGCACCCGGCGTTGCCGTGCGCCTGCAGACGGGCCTTACGGCTGATTGCACGGTGCTTTCGGTGGATACGGAGACGGGTCTGCTGCAGCAGACGCGCCCGGCGTTTGGCGGCAACCTGATGGCCACCATTATCTGCCCCAACCACCGTCCTCAGATGGCAACGGTGCGCCCCGGCATCTTTAAGGCGCCCGAGTTTGACTATAGCCGCTCCGGCACGATTACCCAGGTAGTGCTTGCGGATGACGTTAAGGCCCGCGTCGAGATCTCGATTCCCGCCGAGGAGTGGGGACAGCAGGCCTCAATTGCCGATGCCGAGCGTCTGGTCGTGGTGGGCCGCGGCATCGGCTCCAAGAAGAATCTGCCCCTGATGCGAAAGCTCGCCGATGCCCTGGGTGCCGAGCTTGGTTGCACGCGTCCCATTGTGGAGGCAGGCTGGTTGGAGTATCGCCACCAAATTGGCCAGACGGGTGTATCGGTCTCGCCCAAGCTCCTCGTGAGCATCGGTGTCTCGGGTGCTATCCAGCATCTCGCCGGCATCGGTGGGGCGGAGTGCATTGTTGCCATCAATGAGGACCCGGATGCCCCCATCTTCGGTGCCGCCCAGTACAAGGTCGTCGGCGATGCCGTTGAGATCGTTGAGGAACTGCTGGCTCAGCTCGAGTGCTAAGCGCTTGCCAGCCAGCGGCGCAGCTCGTCCTTAAGGCGGCTCCAGGTTGCCTGCGCGGCGGGGTCGGTAAAGGGTCGCGTAATGCCAAAGGGCGCGTCGAGCAGGCGATAGATATCGCCTTGCTCGCGCGCCAGTGCACGGCTTGCCGGATGGACGAGCTCAAACATAAAGCAGATGAGCCCCACCAGGTAGTCCGCCGGCTCGTTGCGCTCGTCACGCGCGACGCAGCGATGCTCGTCAAAGGCGGTAAGCGCCGGTGTCGAGAAGTGGCTGGCGAGAAACGTGTCCTCATCCACCTTGAGGATGGTGTCGACGGTGCTGTCGGCGATGGTGCGCATAATGTCAATCTTGTCGCCATCGCGCACGATCTCGCAGAAGCTCCGTGTACGGGTGTCGAGTTCCGTGGGCAGGCGAAAATCACTGTGGTGGGCGATGCTCGCGCGGATCAGTTCGTCCTCTGCCGGGTCATCGATAAAGTCGCGGATGCTCGTTACGGCGGGTGCATCGGCGGGATTCTCGCCAAAGAGGACCTCGATGCCCAGCGCTGCATGGCTCATGCTCTCGGCGTCCTTAAAGGTGTCCCAGCGCCGCAACTGCTCAAAGCGGCCCATATCGTGTAGCAGGCCGCAAAGCCATGCCAGGTCAATATCTTCTGACGACCAGCCCTGCTCGCGCGCTACGGCATCGCATGCCTCGGCCACGTGGTACGTATGCTCGATTTTGAGCGCGATGCGTGGGTTGGTGGCGTCGTAGGCATCGGTGTAGCTTTTGAAGGCCGCGCGCGCCCGGTCTCGATCGATAACTGTCATAATGACTTCCTAAAAAGTTGTGTCTTTCGATCCGGTGGCAATTGTAGGTGAACTTTATTGCCACCGGTTGATATTTCTGCTGCGTTGCAAGGCGCGCTGCAGACGAATTACCAGAATGGGAGTGGCATGGTCCTTAGGATCTTTAAAATCGTCTGGCCAGTGATGCTTACCTATGTTGCAATAGGCGCGCCGTGCGGAATGATCATGGGGCAGACGGGAATGGAGCCCTGGATGGTCTTTGCTCTGAGCAGCACGTTTGTGACGGGCAGCGGCCAGTTTATGATCTGCAACCTGTGGCTGGCGGGCGTGCCTGCAGCATCGATCGTCGCGAGCGTCGCCGCCATCTCCTCGCGCTTTGCGCTTTACTCGGCATCGATCGCACCCCATCTGGCGGGCGCCTCGAAGCGTCAGACGCTGGCTGTTGCCGCGACACTTACCGAGGAGGCATATGGCATCTCGCTTGCCAAGTTGGTTGAAGGGGAGGATTGGGGCCCGCGCGAGTCCTTTGTGCTCAACGTGATCCTTATCGCAACATGGGGCGTATCGTGTACGACGGGCGCCATCGTCGGCGCCGTTGTCGATGTTCCCACCGCTATTGCGAGTTTCGTCTGCACGTCGCTCTTTATCTGTCTACTCTTTTCGCAGCGGTTGTCGCGCGGCAACGTTGTCGCGGCGGTTTCGGGCGCGGTGTCCGTCGCCGTATGCAAGTTCTTGGGCCTCATGAATATTACCGTGCCGGCAAGCGTCGTGGTCGGCATTGCCATTGCGCTGGCGTGCGATGCTGTATTTGACGGAAGAGGTGCCCGCGATGCCCGTTAACGAGTTCTTGGTTCTGTGGCTGTCGTCGTGGGCTGCTATCGCGTTCTTTCGCATCGCGCCGGCGTTCGCCTTGCGCGGGCGGACCCTGTCGCCCCGTATTACCGAGGCCCTGGGCTATATCCCGCCCGCTGCCTTTGCCGCGCTGGTCGCCAACGACTTGGTGAGTCCCGGCGCGTTCGACGCGGGGCTCTGGCCTGCCTTGGTTCCCTGGATTGCGGCCGCCGGCGTCGTGGTCGTGGCGGTCAAGACAAAATCGATGCTGTGGTGCTGCGTCTCGGGCATCGTACTCTATATCGTCTTGAGCCTTATATAGGGGTGGCGTCGCGGGCGCCGAATCTCGTTCCATCCCAACTTGTCGAGTTTTTCACCGAGCTGGTCTATTTCTTCTGGTACCATGGTCAAACTTTACTGTAGCAAAGCGTGACGTGGGCTTTTGTATCCCGTCAGCGGAAATGGGGGTTTCATGGCACAGGAAGCAACCACCAACGAGCAAAAGAAATTCAAGGTCCCGCGCATCCCGGGCGACATCATGATTTATCCGATGATCGTCGGTCTTTTGCTCAACACCTTCTGCCCGCAGGTTTTTGAGATCGGCGGATTCTTTACGGCTGCCTGCCGCGGTGGCTCCAATACCATTGTCGCCGCGATCCTGCTGTTTGTGGGCGCCGGCATCAGCTTTAAGTCCACGCCGGGTGCCATCAAGACCGGTATCGTCGTGCTGATCCCCAAGCTGGTCGTCGCAGCGGCTCTCGGCCTGGGCGTGGCATATTTCTTTAACGACAACTTCCTGGGTCTGAGCTCCGTGTCTATCATCGGCGGCATCACGTTTTGCAACATGGCGCTCTATACGGGCATCATGGGCGAGTTCGGCGATGAGTCCGAGCAGGGCGCCGTCGGTATCCTGTTCTTTACGGCTGGCCCCGCCGTCACGATGATCATCCTCGGTGTTTCCGGCCTCGCCAACATTCCCATTGGCACCATTATCGGCTCCATCTTGCCACTCGTTATTGGCATGGTTCTGGGCAACCTGTTCCCGTTTATCAAGAACCTGCTGGTTCCCGGTGCCAATCCCGCGATTGCCGTCATCGGATTTCAGCTCGGTGCGTCCATGAGCCTGTCGAGCTTTATCACCGGCGGTATTTCCGGCATTCTGTTGGGCCTCATCACCCTCTTTATCGTTGGCCCCATCACCTTTGCCTTCGAGCGCTTGTGCGGCGGCAACGGCAAGGCCGCCGTTGCTTGCTCCACCATCGCCGGCACGGCTATGACCACGCCGGTTGCTCTTGCTGAGGTCGCGCCGCGCTATGCCGAGCTTGCGCCCACCGCGTATGCGCAGATCGCCACCGCCGTCATCATCACGGCCATCATGGCCCCGATTCTGACCGGCTGGGTCGATAAGAAGTTCTGCCACGGCGAAGAGGATCTGTCGGTCGAAGGCGTCGAGGCTATTGAGGAGGCCGTCGCGACCGACATCGACGGCGAGTAATCGTCGACGCGAGTCAATCAAGCCGGCGTGTGCAATTCGCGCCGTATGGGCGCCCGAACGAGAGCTGTCTTGCAGTGACGTTCGGGCGCTCTGCTATTATTCCCTATACCCCTGCGGAGTAGGGGTGTTTATTGCCCAGGCACGAATCGGGCGATTCTGACCACTTGGATATTGAAGGGATGGCGTCTAGTGGTTAAGGCACTCAAGATCGAGATATTCCTGCTATGCATGATTGTTCTTATCGGGCTTGCCGCGCGAAGTCGCCACTCCTTGTTCTCGAGTACCCAGCAGTTATTGTTTAGTACGCTCGGCTACACCTCTGCCGCGTACATGTTATTCGATATAATCTGGACGCTTTCGGACGGTGTGGGCGGCACGCTGGGCATTGCTGCCAACTGGATTTCCAACGCGGTTTCGTTTTCGCTCTTTGCCGCCGCGTGCCTTATTTGGTTTATCTATTCCGAGACGGTGCAGGGTTCTCGCCTTTTGACCGCGCGCTCTAGAGTGGCGCTTGTAACGCTGCCTGCGGCGCTGGTAGTCGTACTGGCGTTTTCGAGCTACTGGACGCATGCCCTGTTCTATATCGATGCGCAGGGCGCGTATCGTCGTGGTTTTGTCTATATGATCCAGCCCATCGTCAGCTACTGCTACGTTATATATACGTCCCTGCATGCGTTTATACAATCTTGCAAGGTCGAGAGCCTACAAAAGAAGGCCATCTATCAAACCTTGGCATTTTTCGCCATTCCGGCCCTGGTAGCTGGTGTCTTTCAGGTCTTTTATTCGGGTCCTTGCCTTAGTGTCGGCATCATGTTAAGTATGTTGCAGCTCTACATTGTTTGCCAGGAGCAGATGATCTCGACCGACCCGTTGACCGGTCTCAACAATCGCAACCGCTTTGAGACCTATATGCTGTCGCTCTTCTCGAATATGGATCAGGCCGAAGATGTGTATCTGCTCATGATGGACGCTGACGGCTTTAAGCAGATTAACGATCGCTATGGACATGTGGAGGGCGACCATGCCCTCCAGGTCGTATCTGCTACGCTCAAAGAGGTCTGCTCAGCGTCTGGTGGCTTTATCGCACGTTATGGCGGCGATGAGTTCGTGGTGCTTCAAAAGGCAGCGGCGGAGCAGGACATCATGGACCTGTGTTCGGCGATTAACGACGAGCTCGCTCGTGCCGAGGTGCCGTATGCATTGCGGATGTCCATTGGTTACGCGCGGGTCGGCGATAGTGTTGATACCTGGCAAGACTTACTTCGCGCTGCCGATGCGGAGCTCTACCGCGTCAAGGCCGAGAAAAAGAAAGCCGGCGTTCAGATACGCTAGAAAAAGGGGCGCACGCTTGCGTGCGTGGCGGCCCTCAGCTCACCGATGTACTCCAATAAGCTAAAGTGTGCGAACAACCTCTCAAAAAAGTGAGCTCGCTAGGCCTTTTTGGGTTTGTTGACGATGATGATGCCGCCGCAGACCAACAGCAGGGCAACGATGACGGTAACGGGGCTCGTGCCAGCGCCCTCGCCGAGCAGCAGCGCGCTCAGCAGCACGCCAAAGACTGGGTTCATAAAGCCAAAGACCGAAACGCGGCTTACGGGGTTGACGGCAAGCAGGCGCGACCACAGCGAGTACGCGACCGCGGAGATAAGCGCCATGTAGATGATGAGCGCGATGGCGGGGGCAATCGCTGTGGGGGAGAGCGTGCCGCCCATCAAAAAGCCGATGGCGGTGAGGACCAGGCCGCCGACCAAGAACTGCCACCCGGCAAGCAAGACGCCGTCGTGCTCGCGCGAGAAGATGCCGATCAGGCAGGTCGAAAGGGCACCCGCGACGGTGGAGGCCAGGATAAAGCCCTCGCCGTCGAGCGTAAAGCCAAAGGTACCGTCCGCGCCCGAAAGGTTGACGAGCGCGACGCCGGCAAAGCCCAGTACGCAGCCGAGCACCTTGGCCGCATCGAGCTTTTCGGTGTGAAACGCCAGGGCGGCAAAGAGGATGGCCAAGAAGTTGGCGCTGGCCTCGATGATGGAGCTCGACATGGCGCTGGCGCGCGAGAGTCCCAGGTAGAAAAAGAAGTACTGCCCGATAGTCTGGAAGAGCGACAACGTGAGGATAGACTTGATATCGCGCGCTTGCGGAACGAGCGGGCGGCGCTGGGCCACGCTCATGCCGACAATGACCAGCATGCCGGCAAGGGTGAAGCGCAGACCCGCGAAGAGCAGCTGCGAGGCGCTGTCGTGCGCGGGAATGCCAAAGAGGCCGTAGCCGATCTTGATGCAGGGAAAAGCCGACCCCCAGAGCGCGCAGCAGACGAGGCAGCCCAGGATGAGCCCGGGCAGGGTGGCGAGATACGGCTTGCGGCTTTCCATGATGTCCTTCCTGTATGCGCGAAGCAAAAAAGAACCCGCCACCGGGCGTGCCGGTGGCGGGTGTTGTTACCCGAGGGGATTGTACCCGATGGGATAGCTTTAAGCGAAGTAGGCCACGCCGCTCTCAAAGATCGGCATGAACTTATCGCCGGGGACATGCTCGGGCACGTTGCGGTACAGGTTGTCGCCGCGGCGCTCGGCATGACCCATCTTGCCCAAGACGCGGCCGTCGGGGCTCGTGATGCCCTCGATGGCGAGTGCGGAGCCGTTGGGGTTGACGGAAAGGTCCATGCTCGGCTTGCCGTCCTCGCCCACGTACTGCGTGGCGACCTGGCCGTTGGCGATCAGCTGGGCGAGCACCTCGTCGTTGGCGACAAAGCGGCCCTCGCCGTGGCTGATGGCGACGGTGTAGGGGTCGTCGAGGCTGCACTGCGACAGCCACGGGGACAGGTTGGACGAGATGCGGGTGCGCACCAGGCGGCTCTGATGGCGACCGATGGTGTTGAACGTCAGCGTGGGTGCATCCGGCGTGGCGTCGACGATGTCACCGTAGGGCACCAGGCCGAGCTTGATCAGGGCCTGGAAGCCGTTGCAGATGCCCAGCATCAGGCCGTCACGGGCCTTGAGCAGGTCGCGGACTGCCTCGGTGACCTCAGGAGCGCGGAAGAACGCCGTGATGAACTTGGCGGAGCCGTCGGGCTCGTCACCGCCCGAGAAGCCGCCGGGGATCATGACAATCTGGCTTGCACGGATGCGGCGGGCAAGCTCGTGGGTGCTCTCGGCGACGGCCTCGGGCGTGAGGTTGTTGATCACGAAGGTGTCGGCCTCGGCACCGGCTGCGCGGAAGGCACGGGCGCTATCGTACTCGCAGTTGTTGCCGGGGAACACGGGGATAACCACGCGCGGGCGGGCGATTTTGGCGCCGCCGTACACGTGGATGTCCTTGGCGCGGAAGTCGATGGTCTCGACCTCGGGGGTCTCGCCGGCGCTGCGGTAGGCGAAGACGCCCTCGATGCCGCTCTCCCAGGCCTCCTGGAGCTCGGAGAGCTCGATGACCTCGGAGCCGGTGTCGATGACATAGCCCTCGACGGTGGTACCCAGGGGCTCCACGACAACGCCGTCGGCGACCTCGGGCAGCTCGGCGTCCTCGGCGAGCTCGACGATAAAGCTGCCGTAGAGCGGGGTGAAGAGGCTCTCCACGTCCACGTCCTCGGCAAGTTCGATGCCAATCTGGTTGCCGACACACATCTTAAAGAGGCTCTCGGCGCCGCAGCCGTAGCCGGGCGTAGAGACGGCCAGGGCGTCACCGGTGGCGGTGAGCGCCTCGACGGCGTCAAACGCGGCGAGCAGCTGCTGGGCGTCGGGGCGGTAGTCCTCGCCATAGGTGGCGGGGGTGATGCGGACGACGCGGTGCGTGAGGCCCTTGAACTCGGGCGAGACGGCGCGGGCCGCCTTGCCCACGGCGACAGCGAAGCTGATCAGGGTCGGAGGAACGTTGAGCTCGCCGGCTTCGTCCTCAAAAGAGCCGCTCATGGAGTCCTTGCCGCCGATGGCGCCGGCACCCAGGTCGACCTGGGCCATAAGGGCGCCCAGGACGGCTGCCATGGGCTTGCCCCAACGCTCGGCCTCGGTACGCAGGCGCTCGAAGTACTCCTGGAAGGAGAGGTAGGCGCGCTTGTGCTCAAAGCCGGCGGCCACGAGCTTGGCGATGGACTCGACCACGGATAGGTAGGCGCCGGCAAACTGGTCGGCCTCCATCAGGTAGGGGTTGAAGCCCCATGCCATGGCGCTTGCCGTGGTGGTCTCGCCGTCCACGGGGAACTTGGCGACCATGGCAGAGCTCGGAGTGAGCTGCGTCTTGCCGCCAAAGGGCATGAGCACGGTCGCGGCACCGATGGTGGAGTCGAAGCGCTCGGAAAGGCCCTTGTTGGAGGCGACGTTGAGGTCAGTGACAAGCGAGGTCATGCGCTCGGCAAGCGTGGCGCCGGCCCAGCTGGGCTGCCACACGCTGCGGGCACAGACGTGGGCGACCTGGTGCTTGGGCGCGCCGTTGGAGTTGAGGAACTCACGGGACAGGTCGACGATGGCGACACCGTTCCAGGCCATGCGCATGCGCGGCTCGGCGGTAACCTCGGCGATAACGGTCGCCTCGAGGTTCTCCTCGGCGGCGTAGCCCATGAACTCCTCGACGTCACCGTCGGCGACGGCGCAGGCCATGCGCTCCTGGGACTCGGAAATGGCGAGCTCGGTGCCGTCCAGGCCGTCGTACTTCTTGGTCACGGTGTCCAGGTCGACATACAGGCCGTCGGCAAGCTCGCCCACGGCGACCGAGACGCCGCCGGCGCCAAAGTCGTTGCAGCGCTTGATCAGGCGGCAGGCGTCGCCGCGGCGGAACAGACGCTGCAGCTTGCGCTCGACCGGGGCGTTGCCCTTCTGGACCTCGGCACCCGAGGTCTCGATGGACTCGGTGTTCTGGGTCTTGGAGGAGCCAGTGGCGCCGCCGATGCCGTCACGGCCGGTGCGGCCACCCAAAAGGATGATCTTGTCGGTGGGGGCGGGGCACTCGCGACGCACGTGGTTTGCCGGGGTAGCGCCCACGACGGCGCCGACCTCCATGCGCTTGGCCACGTAGCCGGGGTGATAGAGCTCGTTGACCTGACCGGTGGCAAGGCCGATCTGGTTGCCGTAGCTGGAGTAGCCGGCGGCGGCGGTGGTCACGAGCTTGCGCTGCGGAAGCTTGCCCTCGAGCGTCTCGGAGACGGGGACCGTGGGGTCGCCGGCGCCGGTGACGCGCATGGCCTGATAGACATAGCTGCGGCCCGAGAGCGGGTCGCGGATAGCGCCGCCCACGCAGGTGGCGGCACCGCCGAAGGGCTCGATCTCGGTCGGGTGGTTGTGGGTCTCGTTCTTAAAGAGGAACAGCCAGTCCTGGTCCTCGCCATCGACATCGACCTTCACCTTGACGGTGCAGGCGTTGATCTCCTCGGACTCATCGACATCAGTCATGACGCCGGTCTTCTTAAGGTACTTGGCGCCGATGGTGCCCATGTCCATGAGGCAGACGGGCTTGGCGTCGCGACCGAGCTCGTGGCGCATCTCCATGTAGCGGTCGAAGGCCTGCTGCACCACGGCGTCGTCGATCGTCACGTCATCCAGGACGGTGCCGAAGGTGGTGTGGCGGCAATGGTCGGACCAGTACGTGTCGATCACGCGGATCTCGGTGATGGTGGGGTCGCGATTCTCATCGCGGAAGTACTGCTGGCAGAAGGCGATGTCCGCCTCGTCCATGGCAAGACCGCGCTCGGAAATAAAGGCGGCAAGGCCGGCCTCATCGAGCTCGCGGAAGCCGTCGAGCACTTCGACGGGCTGAGGCTCGGGGGTCTCCATGTACAGCGTCTCGGGCAGGTCGAGCGAGGCGATGCGCGCCTCGACGGGGTTCACCACGTAGTGCTTGATGGCCTCGATGGCGGCTTCGTCCAGGGCGCCCGAGATCATATAGACCTTGGCGGAGCGCACGGCGGGGCGCTCGCCCTGGCTGATGAGCTGCACGCACTCGCTGGCGGAGTCGGCACGCTGGTCAAACTGGCCAGGCAGGAATTCGACGGCAAAGACGGCGCCGTCGCTTGCGGGGAGCTCGTCGTAGGTCACATCGACCTGGGGCTCGCTAAAGACGGTCGGCACGCAGGAGCGGAAAAGCTCCTCGTCGATGCCCTCGACGTCGTAGCGGTTGATGATCCTCAGGGCCTCGATGCCCTTGATGCCGAGAATCTCGGTCAGCTCGCCCTTGAGCTGCTGAGCCTCGACGTCGAACCCGGGTTTCTTCTCCACGTAGATACGAGAGACCATTGGTTCCTGCCTTCCTGATCGGTTGGGCGTACGGTACGGTATGCGGCAGCGGTCGGTTTGCGGGGCCTGCCCTGCGGTCGCCTTGAGCCACATGTTTGTAAACCTCACTATGATACGACAGCTCGCGGCGCGTAGAGGACGGCGAGGGTGCTACAGTGAAGCGCAAACAAGAGAAAGGCATCACATGGCATTCGTTTCGCTCGCCATCATCGCACTCGTGGCCTTTGCAAGCCCCTTCATCGCTTCGGCGATTCCTGGAAAACCCGTTCCCGAAACGGTCTTTTTGCTCGTGTTCGGCGCGGTGTTGGGACCTCATATGCTTGGCGTCATCCATGTGGATGCCGAGGTCTCGCTTGTGTCAGAGCTCGGTCTGGCATTTTTGTTCCTGCTTGCCGGCTTTGAGATCGACCCAAAGAACATCACGGGCGTCGAGGGGCGCTACGGTATGGCCACGTGGGTTGTCACATTTTGTATCGCCTGGCTTGCCGTGCGCTTTACCCCGTGGTTCTCGGTCAGCCATTTCGACGGTATCGCCGTGACGCTCGCCTTGACCTCGACGGCGCTTGGAGCGCTCATGCCCATCTTGCGCGAGCGGTTGCTTGCCGGAACGCGCGTCGGTGATTCGATTCTCGCCTATGGTACGTGGGGCGAGCTCGGCCCCGTGCTCGCCATGTCGGTACTGCTGTCTGCCCGCACGGGTATCGAGACGCTGCTGATCTTGGGCCTGTTCGCCGTGGTGTGCGTGCTGCTTGCCGTGGTCCCCAGCCGCTCCAAACGCGTCGGCAGCCGCTTCTTTGCGTTTGTCGAGGAGCGCGCCGATACCACGTCGCAGACCTTCGTGCGCCTGACGGTGCTTATTTTGGTCACGCTCGTGGCGTTCTCGGCCATCTTTAGCCTCGATATCGTGTTGGGCGCTTTTGCCGCCGGCTTCGTCCTGCGCTATATCATCCCCGAGGGCAACCATACGCTTGAGACCAAGCTCGACGGCCTGGCCTACGGCTTTTTGATCCCGGTGTTCTTTACCGTGTCGGGCGCAAAGATCGATCTGACGGCCGTGGTGTCGCGCCCCGGGCTGCTCGTGGGCTTTATCGTGGCGTTGTTGATTATTCGTGCCGTACCCATTCTTATTTCTATGAGCATTTGTCCTGCGACGCGCGATGTGTCGGCGTATGGTCGCATTACCGTGGCCCTGTACTGCACCACGGCGCTGCCGATCATCGTTGCCGTGACGAGCGTGGCCGTCAACGCGGGCGCGCTGTCGCAAGATATTGCGTCGGTCATGGTTGCCGCCGGTGCCATCACGGTGTTCTTGATGCCGCTGCTCGCGCAGCTCTTCTACCGCGTGGTCGATGCCGCGCCGGTCGCCGCCGTGGCAGAGGTTGCCGAGCATCCTGCCGAGGCACTCGATATCCTGCGTGCCCATCACGATTTGGCGAGTCTGCTCGCACGAGAGCACGAGCTGCTGACCTCGCATGGCCATGGTCGCGTATTCGAGGGCCTGCCTACGCTCGATACGATTGCCGAGCGTCTTTCCGCCGAGGCGGCGAGCGGCCACATCGATGCCCGCATCGTGGACGCGGCGCATCTTCTTGCCGATAAGACCTATGGCGACGAGATAGATCCGTCCGAGCTCACCCCGCGTGAGCGTCGCCGCCTAGAGCGCGCCAAGCTCGCTGTGCGCGAATACCGCCGCCGCATGCTGGAGCTCTATGCGCGCGAAGAAGCCGAAGACGACGACGGTAAGTAGTCGATACTTTCTCGGGGAAGCCGCGTCCCGCTTTGAAGGCTCGGAACGGGATGTGGTTTCCGAAACGGGGGCCGTTGGGAAGCTGTGTCCCGGAATGGGCGCTCAGAGTGGGATGCAGTTTCCGCGAGAGGCTCGTTAGGGAAAGCGCATCCCATTCTGAGCCGGAATTATGGGACGCAGTTTCCTTTTCGAATAGAAGGAGGTGCGCTGCCTGCGGTTGATGCAGACAGCGTGCCTTCTTGCATAAAGCTCTGCTGAGGTTTGAAATTAGCTCGCTATGTAAAAAAGAACCCTTAATTCCCAATACTTCAAATTCTGAAATTAGACAATGCATTTCTTGAGTCTTAATTGCAAATATCGGATATATTCGAAATAATGAAAGACGATTAAGCTATTTGATTTCAAAGGAGCGATGAAGCGATGGCGTACAAGACGCTCGAAAAACTCTTTTATGCAGATCCAAGCTCCGATCGTTATGCTTGCCATGACGAGCTGCTGCGCGAGCGCCTTACTGCCGACGGCACGGTGCGGACTGGAATTCACCTTGAGCATGGTGAACTGTTCGCTTGTGTTCCTTTGAACCTGTCCGTTGCTAGCGAGCGGATCCTCAGAAAAGAGCGAAAGATTTCCAACCTGTGGAACAGCTTGCCTTATGTGGCTTTGGGGGCCTCGATTCGTTCGCTGGTGCTTGAGGAGGTTGTTTTCAGCAACGAGATGGAGGGTGTGCACAGCACGCGGCGCCAGATTGAAGCGGCGCTGGAGTCTGCGGAGGATGCTGCGGCCGAACTTTGCGGTGCCGCCGAAAAGGAGCACACTCCTTTTATTGAATTCGCTCGCCTCTACCTTCAGCTGGTGGATGGTTCAAGTCGTCCCGGCAAACCCGAGGATATTCGCGAGATTTTCGATGCCGTCACTAAGGGCGTGCTTGACCCGAAGGACCGTCCGGATGGCAAGATGTTCCGTTTGGGTCCCGTTGTGATTGAGAACAGTCGGGGCAAGATTCTCCATCAGGGTGTTTCCTCGGAGCCCGAAATCATTGACCTCCTTGGCAAGATGATAGAGTTGGGCAATCGCGAAGATGTCCCAAGCCTCTATGCAGCCTCAATCTGCCATTTTCTCTTTGAGTATATTCACCCCTTCTATGACGGTAACGGGAGAACGGGGAGGTATCTTCTCGCGTTGAGCCTGAACGAGACGTTGTCGCAGCCTACGGTGTTGTCGCTCTCTAGGACGATTGCTGAGAATAAAACCGCATATTACAAGGCGTTTGACGTGGTGGAGAGGCCCCTTAACGGTAGCGAGGCTACTCCGTTTGTTGCAATGATGCTTGATTTGGTCGAGCAAGCGCAAGATGCCGTTCTGAGCGATTTGGCCGAAAAGCGCGTACAACTCGATGATCTCAAGCGGGCGATCGATGAACTCGACGATACGTTTACCGAAAGGGCAAAAGATATTCTGTTTTATGCGGCACAGATGCATATCTTCGGTGCCTTTGGTGAATCTACGCTTGATGGTGTGTCGGGCTATCTCGATGTGACAAAGCCGACAGCGAGTAGGTCATTGTCGAGCCTAATCGCTGCCGGATATTTAGAAAAGGTGTCCGCAAGGCCGCTCGTGTGCAAGATGACGGTGGCGGGACTTAATCTGCTCGGGCTAGAGTGAACATCGGTTATCAGACAAATGAACACTCCGAGCGTTTGCCCGCCATTCCTCCATGGTGTGAAATCGCTCTTATCCCATTGAGGCGCCTTTGAGGTCGCCAATGGACTGTTGCGGCAAGCGGTGAAAGCTATGATTCAATTTCGTTCGACACGTACGCCATGAGTTCATCGTCTAAGGCCTTCAAAGAGTCTTTGATTTCCCGCCTGCGCGCGCGGGCCTGTTCTATTTTTGTGTCACATTCTCGTTTCGCTTTGAATTCGAATGGACTGAAGAAAGAACGTCTGCTCTTAAGCTCTCGAAGTTCGTTCCCCAAACGGTCAAATTCATCTTCGAGCGCTTGTTTTTGCGACTTTTTAACAGGATTATCTAACCAATATTTGGCTTGGAGCTCTGCTTCTTTTTCAGCGCGCTCACGTTCCTTCTTCTTCTCGGGGTCGTATTCGTCACGCTTTGCCATGTCCTTTTCTAACTGTTCTCTCCGAAGCTGCTTTGCCTCATCGCTAAGGAAAAAGCCGTCGTTTGTTATTTGTTCGCTGGAGTGTCCGTAGTATCCGTAGTATCGGCGATTTGTTCGAACTTTGATACATAGCTCCTCGAGACTGCACAATATGCCCCAGCATCTTAAGAGCATCTCGTCTGTGGCAGTACCTTGTTTAGTGACTTTATTGTCAAAGAGGTCGATAGCTAAGCGAGCCGCTTTTATGCAACTATCGTACGCATCTATGCATAGATCAAAAGCTTCTTTTTCGTTGTCATAGTCGAAATCATCTGTCGCGTAGTAATCAAATACACGGACCTTGTTCCACCGTTCCGACCATGTGGAGCAGCCGTTGACCGCAGACTTTAGGATCGTGATTGCAGCATTGTAATACATTGATGAAATGCTGCGCGCTGCAAGACCGGAAAGGTCTTCGGTAAGGGCGCCGAGGAGATCTTCGATATTCTCGGGTATCTTGGCACTCTCCCCCTGCTCTTTGCTGAGCCTCTTTACGGCAGCCGTTTGTAATTCGCACAAGGCCTCTATATTTTTCCATTGGAGTTCACGCGACTGTAGGTGACGAATGAGCCCCGATTGAATTAACTCTAGATTCTTCGCATTCGGTAGATTTGCAAGTTCCTGGCAGAAATAGTCTATCTCAGAGTTTGCGATAGCTCGCAAATGCTCAATGAAACCTATCGCTATGTTTAGCGCGGTGTTTATCTCATCAAAATCTGATGGGGCTCGATTTAGCAGCTTTAGCATATTAATGCATGCTGCATTTGATTCCGACAAGCGATCGTTGTCAAACGTGAGCTGCCAGTCTATCGCTTTTGCCTTTATTGACCATGCCTCGGCGTTCTTAAGATCAATCTCGAGGGCCATGGAGGCATATTTCTCAGCATCAGCGTTGTTACCGGCTTTTTGAGCGGTTCTGGCCAAGGCGAGATATCGATCGACATCTTCAGTGCGGTCTGTTTTCACTGTGCCTTCGACTTGGACAACACCTTCGACCATCATTTTCTTTGCGGTTTCAAGCGTATATTTCATTCCACAGCTTTGACAGACGAAAAAGTCTCCATCCTTGATAATCTCTGTGCTACCGCAGAGCTCGCATTGTAGCGCTTTCATTTCGATTGCTCCATTTCATACCCCTTGCTGTTCATTTCCCGTATTAGTTTCTGCTTTATCTCAAAAACGTCTTCCTTGTAAGGGAGATATAAGATGCCGTTTATATCGGACGGTTTTTCTATTGGTGGGTCGGCTTCTTTGAGAAGGATCGCGGTCCTAGACCTGCCGAATTTCATCAGTAGCATCCCAAGCTCCAAAACTACGTTCTGGCGAGCTCTTGGCTGCGGTCGATCCTGTTTATTCTTTGGATAGCCTATGTCGTCCGGGGTCATAAGTACTATCCCGAAATTAGCGCAAGGGATGTATTCCATTAGTTGTTCGATTACTGTTCGGCCCCCTATAGGCTGATTATCGAGAAAAATAGGCTCGAGATTTAACTCTTCGAGAAGACGTTGGAGTTGGTTTCGTGCGGTTTTATCGTGGCCGTAAACAACGAAAACTTTGTTGTTTGGTTCATCAATGATTTCATCTTCGATGGCTTTTCGGACCTGATCAGCGTTATTTCCTTGACAAAAGAAGCCGCCGCTGTCGTAGACATATACGGCTGTTCCACTCTCGAGCTTTATTCGATAGCCAATAGTTTTGTATCTCCGGGTCGTTTTTACTGGAATTTCTTTTGAAATAAGAAGCGAGATTATTTTATCCTTATCGATCATTAGCTGTCCTTGCTTGCTTTAACCAGTGCTGCTCTTTGCCTTATCAATGAAGTCATGCGCAATATTTTCGAGTTCGCGCCTTCGATATCGTTTGATTCGATTGATTGCGATAGATCACGAAGTGCGCTCGATATTTCGTCTTCAACTTGAGCGCTTGCTTCACAACTGGCGGGGTCGGCAAGGCTTGAAGTTTCCAAGAAGCTGGTCATTGATGCGCGCAACTCTGAAGGTGATTCATCTAGAAGCAGTCTTAGCTGAAGTTCAAGGTTCTGCATGGATTGCGATTTGCTTGAAATTTGGTTTTCAATGGTAGATGCGTGAGATTCGGAAGCGCCTGTTGCGAAGAGCGTGGCTGTCGCAGCGCTTGCTAGCAGAAAACTGAGAATTGGAATTGCTGGAAGCGCCTCTGTTTTTAACGCGGACCCTAGTATGCCTAGCAACAATTGGACTGCAAACGATACGCCAATAACAAGTATCTTTGAGATACCAAATATCTTAAGATTCTTTTGGGGTCCAAATAACAAGGTTGAAACCACCAGGGCGAGCATGACCAAAGAGAATGCGCTCTCAATCCAAAAAGTGGTTGAGGGTCCAAATAAAAGTATTGTCACGCTTTCGATAGCTATGAAGAGGGCTACGGGGATTGCTGCAATATATGCCTGTGTGTTCTTCATTATGACCTCCGTGCTCCGCACTCGGGACAGAACTTCTCGGTTCCAGAGAAGCGATATCCACATTCGGAACAGAACTTTGCAGCACTTTGCTGCGAATTGGTATCCGCAGGGATGGGCTGCGTCGCGGACGTGCCGGTGGCTTGTGAGAGTGCATCGGTCATAACTGACCCCATGGTCCCGCCGACACCGGCCATTACGCCCAGACCAATTCCCATGTTTGCGTATTCGCCAGTCGCTTCGTTTTGGGCCATCTTTTCGGCAACATCGAAGCTGCGTTCCTGTTGATAGGTATAGCCTTCGATTTGCCGTTTTTCTGCGCGCGCTTTTGCGGAGATTACGGTGCGCTGCGCCGCAGTTTCTTGTTCGATAATGCTGACCTGTTGTTTTATCTGTGCTTCGCGTACGTCGGCATATTGCTTGAAATGGAGGTCCTTAAACTTCTCGTATACCGGATCACCTTCGGGTTTGACGATGGCGGTGACCAGCATTTGCGTTAATGAGAGGCCGTATGCGGCAAAGTCGGGAAGCAGCTTGTTCTTAAGCGAGTCGGATAACTCTTCAAGGTGTGCATCAAGTTCGAAAATGGAGAGTTTTTGTTCGGTAATTACTTGTGCCAGATGAGTTTTTACTCGAGTTTGCAGGAAAGCTTTGAAATAGCTGATCAGCTTGTCCTGGGAGAGCAAAGCTTCGGTTCCAACAAGCTTGAGAAGGAGCCTGCGGGGCTCTTTTACAGCAAGAGCCATCTCTCCGGACGCCCCGAGCGAGAGCGGAAATCCATAAGTCGGTTCCATGAACTGAATCTTGGAATTGGTTCCCCAGCGTATGCCCATCTGCTCGATGAGGTTAACAAAGTAGACTTCTGAGTGAAACGGGCTGACACCACCGGTCGTTATCTTCGAAATGCCGTTCAGTAACGGTAGATTTTGAGTCTCAAGTTCATGCCTGCCTGGTCCAAACGAATCCAGGGCCTGTCCATTAAGGAAGAAAATTGCTTCTTGGGTCTCGTGAACAATGAGTTGCGAGCCCGTATTGAAGTCTTCTGAGGGGTGTTTCCAGATAAAAGTTTGGTTATTGCCCTCATATTTGATGACATCCGTGATGCTCATAGTCCTCCTGCTTCCATGGTTAGTGATGTGGATTTGCTAAGATAGCCGCCGTTGCTACGACGGCAAAAGAAGTGCTGAGACCCAGGCGCAGGATGTCGCCGGGGTACAGCTGGGCGGGTGCGCCGGAGCTGATGTCGAGTTCGCTGTTATCGGCTGTTCGAATCAGATGCGTGCCGTTGGTCGAACCGAGGTCTTGTGCGTACCAAGCATTGTTCTCGGCGAAGATGCGGAGATGCTTGGCGGAGACATCCAGCCCAACATCGGTGACAGCGCCGTCTTCGAGTGCGAGCGCTCCGATGATGGAGCCCATGGTAGAAGGCTCAATGACATAAGGGCCCCCGACGACGAGTTCGTTGTCGATCCTGATAAGGCCGATCGCACGTTCGGTGCCCGTTTGTTTTAAATCGCATGGACAGAAAGAAATACTTGAGGGGGTAAACGACCTGACGTTCTCTGCGAATTCAAAGCGGTCCCTGATGTACGCGATAGCACGGGCCGGATCGCACCAACAGGCGGTCGAAACAACGAGCGTGATTGAGATAAGAGCCCTGTCATCTTTGTCTGGCTGGCTGCTGACGAGGCGCGAGGCGGCGTTCCGGTAAAGGAGCCCATTACGCCCACAGGCACCGAGCGCTTGAGCCATCGTGTCAGTCGCTGCCGCAATCATGGTATAGATGTCGGCGTTCGAATACCCTTTTTCCCGTAGCTTGTGCAGGATTTGATTCGATGCGCAGGACCAGTCGGCAAAGTAGCGATCTTCTAGGGAGCCCGGCTGCGAGTGCACAATCGTGCGCGAAAGCCAGCTGGTGTCCTGTGCCATTTGGGCGGTAGGCTGTCCATTTGTTAACGGCAGATCGGATAGTAACAGTTCGGCAAATGCGCGATGGCTCAGGGTAAATGAAGTCTTGAACAGGGAGAACATGACCTCGAGCGGTGTTTGCCGTCTTGGCATGACATTCTCCCTTCCTTGAACTTATTCGCTAAATAAAGGATAAGGGTGCCACTAGCCGATTTTACTGTGCAACAAATTGCATGTCGGTGAGCGGTCACGCCACCTGATGCGTTTGCTCCAGCATGAGAACTGGTTATCTTAGGGGCGCTATGCGGTCGCGTTTTGATTAGGATGGCACGACTCAGCCGCCCTTCGGGAAGCTGTGTCCCGGAATGGGCGCTCAGAGTGGGATGCAGTTTCCGCAAGGAGGTCCTGGGGGAAACCGTGCCCCGTTCTGATCCGAAATACTGGGACATAGTTTCCCTTTCATAACAGGAGAAGGCGCGCTGTCTGCAGTTGATTCAGACGGCGCGCCTTTTTGGTTGAGCTATGTTGAAGCTTGAAGCCAAAGCTTGTGGCTCCTTAGGAGCGGGCGGCTCCGTCGACGGGGAGCACGGCGCCCGTGACGTAGGAGGACATGTCGCTCGCCAGGAAAACAAAGGCGTTGGCGACATCCTCGGGCTCGCCCATGCGACCCAGCGGAATGGTGGCGATGATGGGCTTGATGACCTCTTCGGGCAGGTTGGCGACCATGTCGGTCTTAGTCACGCCGGGGGCGACGGCGTTGACGCGGATGCCCATGGGAGCGAGCTCGCGCGAGAGCGACTGGACCATACCGTTGACGGCAAACTTGGACGTGGGGTAACCGACGCCGGAGGGCTGGCCGTACTTGGCGACCATCGAGCTTGTGGTAGTGATGGTGCCGCCGTGGCCGGCCTCGGTCATGATCTTGGCGGCAGCCTGGTGGCCATTAAAGACGGCGACGACGTTAAGGTCCATGACCTTTGCGAACTCCTCGGCCGTGTAGTCCAAGAGGGGTGAACGCTGGGAGATACCGGCATTGTTGACGACCGTGTCCAAGCCGCCCATGTCGGCTGCAGTCTGCGTAAAGGCCTCAGTCACGGCTTCGAGCGAGGTGAGATCGCAGGAGCGACCCCAGACCTTGGCGTCGGGATAGGCGGCTGTCAGCTTCTCAACGGCCGTGTCGGCAGTCTCCTGGCGCGAGCCAAAGACGGTGACGGCAGCGCCTTCCTCGATAAAACGGCAGGCGATGGCATAGCCGATACCGCGTGTGCCTCCGGTGATGATTGCTTTCTTGCCCTCGAGCAACATGGTGCTTCCTCTCATCGCGGGCGGACATTCGCAGCACAGCGTAGCGGTAGTCGGAATCGGCCGCGTTTGCATATCGGTGAACGGTAGCCCGCGTTACCGATGAGCGGCTCGCGCAAATGTGCTTTGCCGTTGTGCTTAGGGCAGGTGACAAAAGGGCTCCCATCCCACATCGGACGGGAGCCCTCAAGGCGCGTATTGCTAGGCGAGCGTTGGGCTAGTTCGCCATGACGCCTTCGGTCCAAGCCTCAACGTCCTCGATGCGCAGGACGTTGGCGACCTCGGCCACGCAGCCGACGCTGGCAAGCTCGGCGGCGGCTGCGTGGACGTCCTTCTCGAGCGCGCGGTGCGTCAGGAAGATGACCGAGCAGGCATCGCTGACGCCCGATTTGCCGTCCTCGACCTGGTTGATGAGCGAGATCGAGATGTTGTGCTTGGCAAAGATGTCGACCGTCTCGGACAGGGCGCCCACGCGGTCGGCGACTTTCAGACGCACATAGTACTTGGTCTGGAGCTCGTCCATGGGCTTAAAGGTGAGGTTGTGGCCATAGGGCTCAATCTCGGGCAGCGGAGCCACGCCGCGGCTGATCTGCTCGGAGAGCGACAGGATATCGCCCACGACGGCGCTCGCGGTGGGGAAGGAGCCTGCGCCCGCGCCGTAGAACATGGTCTCGCCCACGGCGTCGCCTACCACGTAGACGGCGTTCATGGCGCCGTTGACCTTGGCAAGCATATGGTCTGCCGGGATGAGCGTGGGATGCACGCGAACGTCGACGCCGGCGTCGGTGTTGCGGGCGATGCCGAGCAGCTTGATGGTGTAGCCGAGCTCGCGGGCCTGGGCGATGTCCTCGGCGCCGATGGTGCGGATACCCTGCTGGTACACATCATCGGTGGTAACGCGGGTGCCAAAGCCGATGGAGGCGAGGATGGCCGTCTTGCTGGCGGCATCGAAGCCGTCGACGTCGGCGGACGGGTCGGCCTCGGCATAGCCCTTGGCCTGCGCGTCGGCAAGTACGTCGGCGTAATCGGCGCCCTCGGCGTCCATGCGGGACAGGATATAGTTGGTGGTACCGTTGAGAATGCCGGCGATGGTCAGGATCTTGTTGCCCACCAGGTCGTGCTCGAGCGTGCTCACGATGGGGATGCCGCCGCCGCAGCTGGCCTCGCACTTAATCTGCACGCCGCACGCGCGCGCCTTCTCGGCGAGCGTCTCGACATGACGGCCCAGCAGGGCCTTGTTGGCAGAGACGACGTGCTTGCCGTGCTCAAAGGCGGTGGTGAAGATCTCGGTCGCGGGGTGCTCGCCGCCAATCAGCTCGACGACGATGTCGACGGCGGGGTCGGTGACGACGTCATGCCAGTCACTCGTAAAGGCCTCGTGCTCAATACCGGCTGCCTCGGCCTGCTCCCAGGCAAGCGCGCAGGCGCGGGTCAGCTTAAGGTCGATGCCGTAGGCTGCCAGGTACTCATCGTGGTGGCTCTTGATCAGACGGGCCACGCCGCCGCCGACGGTTCCCAGACCGATCAGACCGACGTTCACGGTGCGCAGGGATTCGCTCATAGATAGCTCCTTCGTGCATCTTATGGATGGATTAACCGCTTAAAGGTTGAGTGCATTCTAGCGTGAACCGAGGGCGCGTGCTCGCCAGGCAACAGGAGTCGCACAAAACGGCACCCCCGAAACGCTGCGGAAACATTGGAAACATGCTCGCTACAAACGGAACTCCGTAACAAACTGTCAACGTTTGCGCCATAAGGTTTGCCCCGTACCGCAAGACGGCCGCACTGCGGCCAGCGAAAAAGGGGGACACCATGTTCAACATCAACAGCACGCTCAGCCGAAGGAACTTTCTCGCCGGCGCCGCGGCGCTCGGCAGCACCGCGGCACTCGCTGGTTGTTCGTCGGGTGGCTCGGACGGCGGCTCCGCCGATGACGGCAAGACCTTCAAGATTGGCGTTATCGGCCCTCTGACCGGCGCCGCGGCAACCTATGGCGTCTCGGCCGAGAAGGGCGCCAAGCTCGCCGCCAAGGATTTCTCGACCAATGACCTCAAGCTCTCGCTTAAGTCCGAGGACGATGTCGCCGACGGCGAGAAGGCCATCAACGCCTTCAATACGTTGTGCGACTGGGGCATGCAGGCGCTCCTCGGCCCCGTCACCACCGGTGCTGCCGTCGCCGTCTCGGGCGAGATTGCCGACGATATGCTCATGGTCACGCCTTCGGCCTCGTCGCTCGACGTGACCAAGGATAAGACAACGGTCTTTCAGGTTTGCTTCACCGATCCCACCATGGGTGCCAGCGCCGCGAAGTTCTTGGCCGAGAAGTATGCAGACGCCAAGATCGCCCTGTTCTACAACTCCGGCGATACGTATAGCTCGGGCGTTGCCGACGCTTTTGCCGAGCAGGCCAAGGCATCCAAGCTCGACATCGTCGATACCGAGACCTTTAAGGACGACTCTTCCACGAGCTTTACCAACCAGCTCACCAAGGCCAAGGAGGCCGGCGCCACGCTTATCTTTGCGCCGATCTACTACACGCCGGCGTCCGTCCTGCTCAAGAACGCCAAGGACATGGGCTACGACATGACCCTCATGGGCACCGACGGCATGGACGGTCTGCTCTCCGTTGAGGGCTTCGATACCTCTCTTGCCGAGGGCGTGCTGCTCATGACCCCGTTCTCTGCCGACGATGAGAAGAACGCCGACTTCGTCAAGGCCTATAAGGACGCCTACGACGAGACGCCCAACCAGTTCGCCGCCGATGCCTATGACTGCGTCCATGCGATTGTCGAGGCTATCGATAAGGCAGACATCGACATTACGGCCGACGGCGCCGACATTGCCGGCGACCTTGCCAAGGCCATGCGCAAGATCAAAATCGAGGGCCTGACGGGCGAGCTGACGTGGAACGACAAAGGGCAGGTTGAAAAGCCCGCTACGGCCTATGTGATTCAGGACGGCAAGTACATCGCCGCCTAGGTGCGTACAAAACGCGACCGGTGAGGCTGTTTTAATCAGGGCAAGGGCGCTTGTAACAGAATGGAAACATTACTTTTACACAATAAAGTGGCATTACTGCATAAAAAAATAGAAATACGCAGAAATATGGATAAATGAACAAATCCAAAGAAAAGTTGAAATATTCGCCACTTTTCCTAACTAAAGCGTCTACTATTTTGCGAACGCCGAACACGGCGAAGGATGGCCTGTCGGGTAACCGAAACCCGACGAGATTTGAGAGGAGAGCCGCATGTCGAGCCTCACCGGTAAGTCATTGAACCCTGTTATGAATCGCAGGAGCGTTATCGCGAGCGCAGCAGGTCTGGGGGCGATGTCCATTCTAGCTGGCTGCTCCTCCAACGGCGGCGACAGCGGTTCCGCGTCGGGCGACGCTTCGTTTAAGATCGGCACCATCGGCCCGCTGACCGGCGCCAACGCGTCCTACGGCAAGTCCGTTACACAGGCTGTCGAGCTTGGCTGCAAGGATTTCTCGACTAAGGAGCTGCCGCTTGTCAGCAAGGCCGAGGACGACCAGGCTGACGGTGAGAAGGCCGTCAACGCCTTCAACACCCTGCTCGACTGGGGCATGCAGGCCCTCGTCGGTCCGACCACCACGGGTGCGTCGGTCGCCGTTGCCGCCGAGTGCGGCAACGACCCCGAGACGTTCATGATCACCCCGTCTGCGTCCTCCGAGGACGTTACCAAGGGCAAGGATTGCGTCTTCCAGGTTTGCTTTACCGACCCCAACCAAGGTGTCAACGCTGCCAAGTTCCTGGCAGAGAAGTATGCGAACGAGAAGTTCGTGCTGTTCTATAACTCCGGCGACGCCTATTCTTCGGGCATCGCAGATTCCTTTAAGGCCCAGGCCGCTAAGTCTAAGCTTGAGATTGTCGACGAGGAGACCTTTAAGGACGACTCCGCCACGAGCTTTACCAACCAGCTGACCAAGGCCAAGCAGGCAGGCGCCACCATGATCTTTGCGCCGATCTACTACACGCCGGCGTCCGTCCTGCTCAAGAACGCCAAGGACATGGGCTACGACGTCAAGATGATGGGCTGCGACGGCATGGACGGCATCCTGGGCGTTGAGGGCTTCGACACTTCTCTTGCCGAGGGTCTGCTGCTCATGACCCCGTTCTCCGCCGACGACGAGAAGAACGCCGACTTCGTCAACGCTTACAAGGATAAGTACGGCGATACCCCCGACCAGTTTGCCGCCGACGCCTACGATGGCGTGCACGCGGTGGCCGAGGCCCTCAAGGAGGCCGGTCTTGGTGTCGACGCCGACCCGACCGAGGTCGCCGAGAAGCTGCCCAAGGCTATGCTCAAGATTACCGTTGACGGTCTGACCGGCAAGCTCACCTGGAACGATAAGGGTCAGGTCCAGAAGGACCCCACGGCGTACGTTATCACCGATGGCAAGTACGTACAGGCCTAATAGACCGCCTTACATAGAGCGGTTTTGATCCCAAGCAGGGGAGGTTTTGGCCTTCCCTGCTTGCTTGGTATCTAGGGACAGTGTAACGTCCCTGTTTCATACATCAACTGGAAACCTATTCGAAAGGGGGATGTGGAACATGACGGTCTTTATCCAATACCTGGTCAACGGCCTGTCCATGGGCAGCGTCTACGCCATCATCGCGTTGGGCTACACCATGGTCTACGGTATCGCCAAGATGCTGAACTTCGCTCACGGCGACGTCATCATGGTCGGTGCCTATGTCTCGTTCTGCGCCACGTCGTATCTCGGCCTCCCGGGCTGGGCATCTGTAATTCTCTCTTGCGTGGCCTGCACGGTTCTCGGTGTTCTCATTGAGGGTCTGGCCTATAAGCCGCTGCGCCAAGCAGGCCCGCTGGCCGTTTTGATCACGGCCATCGGCGTGTCCTACTTCCTGCAGAATGCCGCGCAGCTTCTGTGGGGCGCCACGCCCAAGAACTTCACTTCGCTCGTCACCTTCCCGGTGCCGGAGTTCTTGGCCAAGTTCAACGTGAGCGCCGTATCGCTCGTCACCATCGTCGCCTGTCTGGTTATCATGGCCGGCCTGATGTTCTTTACAGGTAAGACCAAGATGGGCAAAGCCATGCGCGCCGTGTCCGAGGACAAGGCCGCCGCTCAGCTCATGGGCATCAACGTCAACCGCACCATCTCGATGACGTTTGCCATCGGCTCTGCCCTTGCCGCCATCGCCGGTGTGCTGCTGTGCTCCTACTCGCCGGTGCTGCAGCCCACGACGGGTGCCATGCCTGGCATCAAGGCCTTCGACGCCGCCGTCTTCGGCGGTATCGGCTCCATCCCCGGCGCCTTTGTCGGTGGCATTCTCATCGGCATCATCGAGGCGATGGCGCAGGCCTACATTTCCACGAGCCTTGCCAACTCCATCGTCTTTGGTGTTTTGATCATCGTCCTGCTCGTCAAGCCTGCCGGCCTCTTGGGCAAGTACGTCCCCGAGAAGGTGTAGGTGAGCGTTATGAAGTTTCTTAAAGACAAGCAGACGCGTCACGACTTTGTTACGTACGCCATGTGCATCGTGGCATTTGCCATCGTGTTCTTTATGCAGTCCAACCATATGATCCCGCGCATGATCGCCGGTCAGCTGGTTCCCATCACGGCCTATATCGTCATGGCCATCTCGCTCAACCTCGTTGTCGGCATCGCGGGCGACTTGTCGCTGGGCCACGCGGGCTTTATGAGCGTCGGCGCCTATACGGGCATCGTTACCGCTGTCGCCCTCGAGAGTGCCGTTCCCTCCGATCCAATACGTCTTGTCATCAGCATTGTGGTCGGCGCCATCGCTGCCGCTATCCTGGGCTTCTTGATCGGCATCCCGGTCCTTCGCCTGAGCGGCGATTACCTGGCTATCGTGACGCTGGCCTTTGGCGAGATTATCAAAGAGATCGTCACCTGCCTCATTGTGGGCGTCGATTCCCGCGGCCTGCACGTGATTTTTAACATCACGGGCAACTCTACGATCGACGACCTGCACCTGCTCGAGGACGGCACCGCCATCATCAAGGGCGCCCAGGGCGCCTCGGGCGTGTCGACGTACTCGACCTTCCTCGCCGGTGCCATCCTGGTTATGGTTGCACTCGTGATCGTGCTCAACCTGGTTCGCAGCCGTA
The DNA here is from genome assembly GCF_003459245.1 of Collinsella sp. AF23-2. Taxonomy (GTDB): domain Bacteria; phylum Actinomycetota; class Coriobacteriia; order Coriobacteriales; family Coriobacteriaceae; genus Collinsella. The sequence goes on along the minus strand of NZ_QRVG01000011.1, from coordinate 25,321 downwards.
CCGGCCGTGCCATTATGGCCGTGCGCGATAATAAGATTGCAGCCGAGTCCGTAGGCATCTCCGTCACCGAGTACCGCATGATCGCCTTCGTGGTTTCCGCTGCCCTCGCCGGTGCTGCCGGAGCTCTCTTCGGCGGTAACTTCTCGCAGCTCTCCGCCACCAAGTTCGACTTCAACACGTCCATCCTCATCCTGGTGTTCGTGGTCCTGGGCGGTCTGGGCAATATGCGCGGCTCCGTCATCGCAGCGGCGTTGCTCACGGTACTTCCCGAGCTGCTCCGTCAGTTCTCGGACTACCGCATGCTCATCTACGCCATCGTGTTGATTCTGGTCATGGTCTTTACTAACAACCCGCAGCTCAAGGCGTTCTTCGCACGCATTAAGGATCGCTTTGCTTCCAAGAAGGAGGTGGCAGCCGATGCCCAGTAAGTTTGAGTTCAACAAGGGCAAGATGGTCCCGTATCCTTCTGGCGCCATCGTTCCCGACCGCGACCTGGGCCAGCGCCCGGCGCTCGAGTGCATCCACTTGGGCATTGAATTTGGCGGCCTTAAGGCAGTCGACGACTTTAGCCTGACCATCGGTAAGACCGAGATCGCCGGTCTGATCGGTCCCAACGGTGCCGGTAAGACCACGGTCTTCAACCTGCTCACCAAGGTGTACCAGCCCACGCACGGTACCATCCTGCTCGACGGTGAGGACACCTCGGGCAAGTCCGTCTACCAGGTCAACCGTATGGGTATCGCCCGTACGTTCCAGAACATCCGCCTGTTCAACACCATGACGGTGGAGGATAACGTTAAGGTCGGCCTGCACAACCAGGAGCGCTACTCCGGCTTTGAGGGCGTGCTACGCCTGCCGACGTATTGGAAGCACGAGAAGGCCGCCCACGAGCGCGCCATGGAACTACTGTCCATCTTTGATATGGAGCATCTGGCAAACGAGCAGGCCGGATCGCTGCCTTACGGCGCTCAGCGGCGTCTGGAGATCGTCCGCGCGCTTGTCACCAACCCCAAGCTACTGCTGCTCGACGAGCCTGCCGCCGGCATGAACCCGTCCGAGACCGCCGAGCTCATGGAGAACATCGTCAAGATCCGCGACACCTTTGGCATTGCCATCATGCTTATCGAGCACGACATGTCGCTCGTCATGAACATCTGCGAGGGCATCTGCGTGCTCAACTTTGGTAAGGTCATCGCCAAGGGCACGGCAGAGGAAATCCAGAACAACGACGCCGTTATCGAGGCGTATCTGGGCAAGCAGGATAAGGGGGAGAACTAAATGGCAGAGCCGATGCTTTCCGTCTACAACATCAACGTCTGGTACGGCGCTATCCACGCCATCAAGGACATCTCCTTTAACGTTAACGAGGGCGAGATCGTGGCTCTGATCGGCGCGAACGGTGCCGGTAAGTCCACGACGCTCAAGACCGTCTCGGGCCTGCTACGCTCTAAGACCGGCTCCATCAAGTTTATGGGCGAGGACATTACCCATACGCCCGCCGACAAGCTGGTTGGTAAGGGCCTGGCTCAGGTTCCCGAAGGCCGTCGCGCCTTTTTGCAGATGACGGTTGAGGAGAACCTGGAGATGGGTGCCTATACGCAGCCCAAGTCCACGGTTGCTCCGGGCCTTGAGCGCGTCTACGAGCAGTTCCCGCGCCTGAAGGAACGCCGTCGCCAGGTGGCCGGCACCCTTTCGGGCGGCGAACAGCAGATGCTCGTTATGGGGCGCGCCCTTATGAGCAATCCCAAGCTGCTCATGCTCGATGAACCCTCCATGGGTTTGGCGCCGATCCTGATCGAGCAGATCTTCCAGATTGTCGAGGACCTGCACAAGGCCGGTACCACGGTGCTTCTGGTCGAGCAGAACGCCCAAATGGCGCTCTCGATCGCCACGCGCGGCTACGTGCTCGAGACCGGCAAGATCACCATGACCGGCACCGGCCAAGAGCTCCTGCACGACGACAACGTCCGCAAGGCTTACCTGGGCGGTTAGGCGGTTCCGCCGTTCTACCGAACGGCGGACCAGTCGACGCTGCGCGGGCGCCAGAGCGACAACTTGTCATTCAAAGAGGGCGGCATGACCAGAAGGTCTATGCCGCCCTCTTTTCATGCCAATTTGTTCGCTCTGGCGCCCGCTCGCTGTCGGTCCTCTGCCTGCGGCGTTACTTTGGTTCTGCCCCCTTTATGTTGCGGTGAAATAGGGACTGAATACGGGCTCCAGAGGCCAAGAGCAGTCCCTATTCCACCGCAACTTCATGGGGATGTGTGACAATGCCCGTCGGAAAACATCTGCTGTCTTTGGGGGCCTATCTATGCTGTACGAGTTTTGTGCCGAGAACTTTGAGCGAGTGCCGGCGGCCATCGAGGCCGGTGCGGGGCGCATTGAGCTGTGTGACAACCTCGCCGTCGGTGGCACCACGCCTTCCGCCGGCGTTATTAGCGCTACAGTCAGTTACGCTCACGAGCATGACGCGCGAGTGATGTGCATGATTCGTCCGCGTGGTGGCGACTTTCATTACAACCAGGACGAGCTGCACATGATGGAGATGGACCTGGGCCTTGCTGTGAGCGCCGGCGTTGACGGCCTGGTCTTTGGCTGCTGCAAGCCCTGTGCCAGCGGCTGGGCGCTCGACGAGCTCACCCTCGGCGCTCTCGTTATGGCTACGGGCTGCGCGACCGAGGAGTGCAAGCGCGAGCCCCTTGACATCACCTTCCACATGGCATTTGACCAGCTCTCGCCCGAGGCTCAGCTCGATGCGATTGATACACTTGCCGACTGCGGCGTTACGCGCATCCTCACGCATGGCGGCGCGGCCGGTGCGTCGATCGAGGATAATTACGATCACCTGGCTCGTTTAATCGAGTACGCGGGCGATCGTTTGACCATCCTTCCTGGCGGCGGCATTACTACGGCAAATCGCGACGCGGTCGCGGCGGCATTGAGCGTCTCCGAGCTCCATGGCACCAAGATCGTGCAGTTGGAGGTATAACCCGTGGCGCTGGTATTTGACGTTCAGCAGGCGAACGGTAAGCCCGACGATAATCGTCGCCCTGGCACCGCGTGCCCCTTTTGCGACACGGAGGGGCTCGCCAACATCATCGAGCGCGATGGTGACTGCATCTGGCTCGAGAATAAGTTCAAGACCTTGCGGGCCACCCGTCAGACCGTATTGATCGAGTCGGCCAATCACGACGTCGACCTGGCGACCTATGAACCGGATGAGCTGCATCATGTGATGCGGTTTGCCCTGGGCTGTTGGCAGCAGATGATCGATTCCCAACAGTACCTCAGCGTGCTCATGTACAAGAACAAAGGCCCGCTTTCGGGCGGCAGCCTCGTCCATCCTCACATGCAGATTGTGGGTTTGGAGCAGGAAGACGGCTATGCTTCGCTGACTTCCGCCAATTTCGAAGGCATCAATGTCTGGCGGCAGGGGAGAATCTCGGTCAACATCTCAACCGAGCCGATCATGGGATTCTTTGAGGTCAACGTCTCGGCTCCACAGGGAATCGCCGCCAGCGACGACGCCCGCGACCAAGCCGAAGCGGACCTGTTTGCCGATGCGATTCAGGTGGCCCTGCGCTATATCCTGCACGAACACCACGGCGGTCGCGCGGAGTCGTACAACTTGTTCTTCTACCACATGGACGGCCGGACCATTGCCAAGGCGTTGCCACGTTGGGTGGTATCGCCCTACTTCGTGGGCTATCGTCTGGCCCAGGTTAATGCCGAGACCACGCTCTATATCGATGCTGAGCGCCTACGCGCGCATCTGGAAACGCTCGTATAGCAAGGCGAGCGCCTGCGAAAAGTGTGCTGCCTAGCGTGCCATCGCGTCGCGCCCAGCCTTGACCCGCTTGCGCTGTTTGGCGCGCTCCTCGCCGGTCAGTCGCTCAAAGAGATGTCCGATAACCGAGGCGAGCACCTGCTGAAACAGCGTTCCGCACATGACGGGAAACACGACCTCGCCGGGAAAATACTGCGTGGCGATGACGGCGCCCGAAGAGATATTGCGCATGCCGCAGGTAAAGCACATGGTGGTCGTCTCGCTATACGGCAGGTGCAACGCGCGGGCGACCAGAATGCCGACGACAAAGCCGCTGATGGCGAAGGTCAAAATAAAGAGGGCAACTTCCAGGCGCACCGCATTCATGTGTAGCACGTACTCGCTCATGGCGGTGGAGTTGGAGGCGATGACACCCATCATCATAAACTTGCAGGCGGGCGAAAGCGCGGGGGAGAGTTTCTCGTGTCCCCATCCGCGCGTGAACTCGTTGATCACGATGCCGAGCACGGCGGGGATGGCGATCATAAAGGCCATGTTCTGCATCATGCCCGTAACATCGATTGCAACGGTGGCACCCAGCAGGAGCTTAAGCGTGAGCGGAATCGTGACGGGCGAGATGACCGAGGATGTCAGGATGATGGTGAGCGCGAGCGGGCCGTTGCCGCCGAACATACTGATCCACATAAAGGCGGTGACTGCCACGGGTACGCTGTACTCGAGCACGATGCCGCAGACAAGGTTGGGGTTGGAGCCAAAGAATAACGATCCCATGGCATAGGCTGCGATAGGGATAAGCACCGCCGAGACGAGTAACGCCAAGACCAGGTGCAGCGGACGGCGGAACACCTCGGTTACCTGGTGAAAGGTGTTGCTGAGCGCACCCTGAAACGTCATAAAGGCAAACAGGGTGGGAACGATGGGCTTGAGTACGCCAATCTGTTGGGGAAAGAGCACGCCGAGCGCCACGCAAATCGGAACGATGACCTGCATGTGCCCCGCGAGAAACTTGCCCAGTCCAACCCATTGCTTCATATGCGCTTGTGACTCCCTTTGCCCGTGAATCCGTTTTGAATGGATATGCTAGACGCTCGCATGCGTCCGTGCGTCAGAAACGCTCGAATATTTCGAGGCTATTACCGGCATCGTTTACCGAAACCGCGGCGTGCTGCGGCGATTTGCGTCTGCTCTGCACGGTATAATAAATCCGTTCAACAGATCTGCCTGCCGAAGCGGGCATACACAGAGGACTCATCGCTATGAACCGTGAGAGGTATCGCGGCGACCTGCCCCTATCGGGGGTGGGCGCCTATGTCATCGCTTAAGACGACGCATCGCTGGGCGGTCGCTCGGCAAAACCCCGAGCTCGAAAAGGAGCTTTCGGCTGGCTTGGGCATACCCGGGCTGGTGGCGCGCATTATGGTCGCGCACGGCATTACATCCATCGAAGAAGGCCAACTGTTTTTGACGCCTTCGCTCGATCGCGACTGGGCGGACCCGCTCGTTATTCCGGGCATGGCGGTCGTCGCCGCCCGCGTTGAGCGTGCTATTCACAGCCACGAGCGCATCGCCGTCTTTGGCGATTTTGACGTCGACGGCATTACGTCGACTTGTCTGTTGACCGAGGCGCTACGTTCGTTTGGCGCCAACGTCACGCCGTTTATCCCGCATCGCTTTGACGAGGGCTACGGCCTGTCGCGTGCGGCGCTCGACCGCGTCAACGAGCTCGCCCAACCCAACCTGATTGTGACCGTCGATAACGGTATTGCCGCCAAGGAAGAGGTTTCCTATCTGGAGAGCCTGGGGATCGATTTGGTGGTCACGGACCATCACGAGCCCTCCGACCAGGTGCCGCAGGGCGTGCCCTTGACCGACCCCAAGCTCGAGGACGAGGGTCCCTCGCGTGAGCTTGCCGGTGCCGGCGTGGCACTCAAGCTGGTGCAGGTTCTGGGCGAGCGTTTGGGCAAGCCGTCGTATTGGCGTTCGCTGATAGAGGTCGCGGCGCTGGGCACCGTGTCCGACATGATGCCGCTCACGCCCGAGAACCGCGCGTTGGTCGCCGAGGGCATCCAGCAGATGCGCGTGACGGCTCGTCCCGGCTACATCGCGCTGGCAGCGCTCGCCAAGGCCGACCTCTCTAGCATTACGGCCGATGGCCTGTCGTTTTCGCTCATTCCCCGCTTGAACGCCGCCGGTCGCATGGCCGATCCCAAGCTGGCGCTCGACCTGCTGCTTGCCCGCGATCCTATCGAGGCAAGCGCGCTGGCGGCCGAGCTCGAGGAGATCAACCGTCAGCGCCGCGAGATCGAAGCGGAGCTCACACGCGACGCCATGGCAAAGGTCGAGGAGACTTATGATGGCGGTCGCGCAATCGTCGTGGGTGGCGAGGGCTGGCACGAGGGCGTCAAGGGTATCGTAGCGAGCCGTCTGACCAACCGTTATCACGTGCCGGCGCTGCTCTTTTCGATCGAGGACGGCGTTGCACGCGGATCGGGCCGCTCGGTGGGCAAGGTCAACCTGTTCGATGCCGTAGAGCGCTGCTCGGATCTGCTGATTCGCCGCGGCGGGCATGCGGGTGCGGTGGGCGTGACCATCGAGGCGTCCAAGCTCGACGAGTTCCGTCGTCGCCTTTCGGCCGTGCTATCGGAGCTTCCCGCCGATGACTTTGAGGACACTGACGAGGTTGCCGCCACCGTTGACCTCTCCGAGCTAAATATCGAGACTATCGAGCAGATTTCTCGTCTTGAGCCGTTTGGCCAGGGCAATAAGGTGCCGCTGTTGGCGGCCGAGGGCGTGACGATGTGCGATCGCGCCGTGGTGGGCAAAACCGGCGAGCACATGCGCTTTGTGGCGACTGATGGCGCCGCGAGTGTGCCGGCCATCATGTTCCGCGTGCCGCAGATCGATAGGCTCATCAATTGCGACAGCGCCGTCGACTTGGTATTCGAGGCCGTGGCCGAGCATTGGCAGGGACGCGTGAAGCCCAAGCTCATGATCAAGGATGTCTTGGTGCGTGATACCACGGCGCCCAATATCGACGATCCGGCGTGCGAGCTTCGTCGCGGCGTGCAACCGGCGGACTTAGGCCCGCGCCTGGAGTCGCGTAAACGCGAGACGCTCGCCCAGCTTTCTTATACCGAGCTCACGCGCTCGCTTATCCATAGCTTTATCGGCTCGAACCAGCCACATCGCGCGCAGGTCGAGGCACTCGACGCGCTCGCCGACCACCAGAGCGTTTTGGCCGTTATGGGGACGGGACGTGGTAAGTCTCTGATTTTCCACGTGCACGCCGCACGCGAGGCGGTCCTTCGCGGTCGCGCGAGCATCTTTGTCTATCCGCTGCGCGCGCTCGTTGCCGACCAGGCCTATCATCTTTCATCGACGATGGCTGCGCTCGGCATTGGCGTGGGCGTGTTGACCGGCGAGACCGTGGAGGCAGCGCGCGATGACGTGTTTGCCGGCCTGGCTTCGGGCCGCACCGGCATCGTGCTCACGACGCCGGAGTTCCTGTCTATTCACCGAGACCGCTTTGCTCGCTCGGGTCGTATCGGGTTTGTCGTTATCGACGAGGCGCATCATGCCGGTCTTGCCAAGGGCGGCGACCGTAGCGCATACCTCGACATGCCCGACATCCTCAAGGCCCTGGGCGATCCGGTCGTTATGGCGGCGACGGCCACCGCGACGGCTCCGGTCGTGGCGGAGCTTGCCCGCGTGTTGCCGATTACCCGTACGGTGGTCGACGAGACCGTGCGCGAGAACTTGCGGCTCGAGGACGACCGCGATCTTGCGAGCCGCGAAAACCGCCTGGTGTCCATCGTCGCGACGGGGGAGAAGACCGTCATCTACGTTAACTCGCGTGATCAGTCCGTGGCGCTTGCCAAGACGCTACGCAAACGCGTTCCCGACTACGCGTCGCATATCGCCTTTTACAACGCGGGCCTTACGCGCACCGACCGCCATCGCGTAGAGGAGGCGTTTCGTGACGGATGCCTCAGCTGCATCGTCTCGACCTCTGCCTTTGGCGAGGGCGTCAACCTTCCCGATATTCGCCATGTCGTGCTCTACCACATGCCGTTTGGCGCGATTGAGTTTAACCAGATGAGCGGCCGCGCCGGTCGCGATGGCCAGCCCGCCGTGATCCACCTGCTCTATTCGTCGCGCGACGCCCGCATTAACGAGCGCCTACTCGACTGCTATGCGCCCGAGCGCGACGAGCTCGTCACGCTCTATCGCGCGCTGCAAACCATGTGGCGCTCCAACCGCGGCAAGACCGGGGACGATTCCTTTAGCGCGAGCGATATCGACATCGCGCAGATGTGCCTTGCCATCGATGCTCGCACGCCGGTCGACGAGCGCTCGGTGGAGAGTGGCCTGGGAATCTTCGAAGAGCTTGGTTTCTGTCGCGTTTCGGGGTTTGACGACACCCGTCGCATCGCGATGGCCGAAAACCCCGGCCGTGTGCAATTGAGCAGGTCAATTCGCTATTTGGAGGGGTTGCGTTCGCGCATGGAGTTCTCGGCTTTCCGGAGTTGGGCGCTCGATTCGTGCGCTTCTGATATGCTAGCCAAAGTTAACCGCCCGATCGTACCGCGGGCCTAGGGGAAGGGGACCTCGATGGATGCCGCAGCCCGTACCGCCCATGATTCCACCCTCCAGCCGTTCTCGGAGATGGAGCACTATAAGCATGCCGATGAGCTGCCGCCCGAGATTATGGCGGACAGCTACGACAAGCTGGAGCGCCTGTGCCTCAAATATATGAATGAGGACGACTTTTCTAAGGTGGAGCAGGCCTATTGCTTTGCTGCCGAGAAGCACTGCAACCAAAAGCGCCGCTCGGGTGAGATGTACATCAACCATCCCGTCGAGGTGGCCATCATTTTGGCCGATCTCAAGATGGACTGCGATGTGGTGTGCGCCGCGCTGCTGCACGATACCGTCGAGGATACCGAGACCTCGCTTGCTGATGTTTCCGGCCTGTTTGGCGATACGGTGGCCGAGCTCGTCGATGGCGTGACCAAGCTCACCAACATCGAAGTCGACAGCATGGACGAGAAACAGGCGCTCACGCTGCGCAAGATGTTCCTCGCCATGTCCAAGGACATCCGCGTTATCATCGTCAAACTCGCCGACCGCCTGCATAATATGCGCACGCTCGCCGCCCTGCGCGAGGACCGTCGCCTGTTTAAGGCACGCGAGACTATGGACGTGTACGCGCCCCTGGCCGACCGCCTGGGCATGAGCTCTATTAAGTGGGAGCTCGAGGATCTGTCCTTCTTCTATTTGGAGCCCGACGCCTACCAGCGCATCGCGCGCATGGTGGCAGAGTCGCGTGAGGTTCGCGAGCGCTATCTGGCCGAGACTATCAAGACGCTCACCGATGAACTCAACCGCATTGGCCTGGAGGGCTTCCAGATCAACGGCCGCTCCAAGCACTATTGGTCCATCTACCAAAAGATGAAGCGCAAAGGCAAGGAATTCTCCGAGATTTATGACTTGGTGGCGCTGCGCGTCATCACTCATTCGGTGCGCGATTGCTATTCCACGCTCGGTGCGGTGCATACGCTGTGGCACCCCATGCCCGGTCGCTTTAAAGACTATATCGCCATGCCCAAGGTCAATAACTATCAGTCGCTTCATACGACGGTTATCGGCCCCACGGCCCGTCCGCTCGAGATTCAGATTCGAACCTACGAGATGCACGAGCAGGCCGAGTACGGCATCGCCGCCCACTGGCTGTACAAGAAGTCGGGCGGATCGTCTGCTTCAAAGACCAATGATGCCCAGCGTCTGGACGACCAGATAAACTGGCTCAAGCATTCGCTCGATTGGGCAGCGTCTGATGAGATTACCGATGCCAAGGAATACCTGCACTCGTTGAAGGTCGACCTCTTCGACCAGGAGATCTTTGTCTTTACGCCCAAGGGCGAGGTCATGGCGCTTCGTGCCGGCTCCACGCCGCTCGACTTTGCCTATGCCGTTCACACCGAGGTGGGCAACCACTGCGTCGGCGCTAAGATCAACGGTGCGGTCGCGCCGCTCACGCATGAGATCAAGACGGGCGACCGCGTTGAAATCCTGACCAATAAGAGTTCCAAGCCGTCGCGCGATTGGCTCAAGATCGTCAAGACACCTTCGGCCAAGTCGAAGATTCGCCGTTACTTCGCTGCCGCGACCAAAGACGATGACGCTGCCGCCGGCCGCGATATACTGGCCAAGGACCTGCGCAAGCGCGGGTACGGCATCTCTACGCCGCGATCTACGCGTGCGCTCAATGCCGTGGCAGAGCAGTTTAACTACAAGCAGCTCGAGGACCTGTTCGCAGCCGTTGGGGCGGGCAAAGTCGCCCCGCGTGCCGTGGGCAACAAAGTCGAGCAGATCTTGGATCCCAAGCCCGAGGAGCAGCTCGCCAAGGCCGAGGCCATTGCCGAGGTCGTGAAGCAGCCCGCGCGCGGATCCAACCGCAAGCCCCAAAAGCGTGGCAAGAGTGCCAGCAACGGTATCATCGTCAAGGGCGAGAGCAACAGCGGCTTGCTGGTTCGTCTGGCGCATTGTTGCAACCCCGTGACGGGCGACGATATCGTGGGCTTCATCACGCGCGGCCGCGGCGTCTCGGTGCACCGTGCCAACTGCCCCAACGTCAAGGGTCTTATGGAACACCCCGAGCGCATGATTGACGTTGAGTGGGACGGCGCTGCCGATACCCTGTTCCAGGTTGAGATCGTGGTCGAGTGCCTGGACCGCATGGGCCTTCTCAAGGATGTCACCATTGCCATTGGCGATGCGGGCGGCAATATCCTTTCTGCCGCCACGTCGACCAACCGCGAGGGTATTGCAACCCTGCGCTTTATGGTCGAGATTTCGGACGCGAGTGGTCTGGATCCGCTGCTGGCTTCCATCAGCAGTGTCGACTCGGTCTATGACGCACGCCGTCTGATGCCGGGTGAGGGTGGAGCTCAGCTCAAGCGTCGCGTTTAGTCGCGACGAACGTGCCACATTATCGATATTCGCTACACTCGAGGCATCGTTTGATGCCTCGAGTTCTATAGAGAGGAGAGGGGCATGAGTGCTGTGTCCTTGGATTTAACTCCCAAGGGATCGGTCGAGATCGAGACGCTCGTAAACGGTCCCATTCAGACCAATAGCTATGCTGTCATTTCGGACAATGAGTGCGTGATTATCGACCCCGCATGGGAAGGCGAGCGCTTGGTGGAGCATATTCGAGCCGAACACCCCGATGTGCAGGTGCTCGGCGCCGTTTGCACGCACGGTCACGCCGACCATGTTGGCGGTGTCGCTGGAGTTCGGGCCGCCGTTGGCGCCGACGCCCTGTACGAGCTGTGTGGCAAGGACGCAGCAGTGCCGCATGCGAATATCGAGGAGCAGCGAGCGATGTGGGGCATCGAGACGCCCGATCCAGGTGAGCCGACGCGGCTGCTTGCCGAGGGCGACACCATTGAGCTGGGCGACATTTGCCTGCAGGTAATTGAGGTGCCCGGGCACACACCGGGCGGCATCGTTCTGTTCGCCGCCACTGAGCAGAGGAACATTGCCTTTGTGGGCGACACCCTATTCCCGGGCAGCCACGGCCGCACCGATCTTGCCGGTGGCGACGAGGCAGCGATTCTGCGCTCGCTCTCCAAGCTCGCCCACATGCTTCCACCCGATACCGTTTGTTTGACTGGCCACGGTCCCTCGACCACTATGGCGCGTGAACTCATGTGCAACCCGTTCATGCGCTAGACAGTTTCCGTTTCCACCCAAGAGACTTCCGACTTCTGGGGAAATCGGGATTGTGGAACACCTTTCATAAACCTTGTATCTTTCTAATTGTCAGATAGATACGGGGAGGTGAAACGTTGGTGTTAGATTCACAGGTTCAAAAAGTACTTGACTACATAGAGGCTAATCACGATGTTTCGCCCGCTCGTCTTTGCGAAGAGTTTGGCGTGAGCGATCGCACGATTCGTACTTATGTCAAGAAGCTCAACGCTGTCCTCGAGCCTCAGGCCCATATCCATAAACACCGTGGCGGGGGTTATACCCTCAATATCAGCGATTGCGACGCATACCGCTCGATCAAGGACGATGCATCCAATGGGGGTCTCAAGTCAATTCCCTCTACGAGCGAGGGGCGCGTTGAGTACTTGCTGAACGACCTGTTGAGTCGCGTCGACTGGATCACCCTGGACGATCTTTCGGAGATCCTCTATGTATCCCGCAATGCTATTTCAGGCGATCTCAAGCGGGTTGAGGCACAGCTGGCCAAGTTCGATCTCAAGCTTGAACGGCGTCCTCATTACGGGATTCGCGTGAGCGGCTCGGAGATGTCGCGTCGCCTCTGCTTGGCAAGCATTACGCTCGACAAGCTTGCAGAGCATCGTGAGAGCGATTCTCAGAACCAGGTGACCCTCGACACGATTGCCACCTGTGTGAATGAGGTCATTGCCGAGGAAGGCTTCCAAATCAACTCAGCGGCCTATCAAAACTTGCTGGTTCATATCGCGGTCGCCATTTGGCGAATCCGCGAGCAGTGCTACGTCCCGCTCGAAGCCGAACATATTGAGAAGCTGCGTACAGCGCGCGAGTTTGCGGTGGCCGGTTGTGTGGCTTTGCGTATCGAGAAAGCTTTCGACATTCGGCTCCCAGAGGAGGAGGTTGCCTACATCGCCATTCACCTTGCGGGAAAGCAATCTCTGTATGCTAGTTCCGACGGTGCAGATGAAGGTCTCGTAATTTCCGACGAGGTTTGGGATGTGGTCACTGAGATGCTCGAGTGCATCTGGGATTCCTATCACTTTGATTTTCGCGGCGATCTTGAGCTCCGCATGAACCTCGCGCGTCATATCGTTCCGCTTGCCGTGCGTCTCAAATATCGCATGCATATCGATAATCCGCTGCTTGCCGATATCAAGGAGAGATTCGCGCTCGCGTATTCGATGGCACTCGATTCGTCGGTCATCCTTGCCGAGCACTACGGTAGTCGTCTTTCGGATGACGAGATCGGCTATATCGCACTCGCCTTCGCCTTGGCGCTTGAGCGCCAGAAGAGCGAGGTCCCGCGTAAGAATATCCTCGTAGTGTGCGCGAGCGGACAGGGAAGCGCCAAGCTCCTTGAGTACCGATACCGCCAAGAGTTCGGTGCTCTCGTGGACAAGATTGTGACCTGCGATGCCTCCCATGTCGACAGTATTGATATGACGGGTATCGATTACGTTTTTACCACGGTGCCCCTGCATCGAGCGCTTCCGGTGCCCGTGCGCGAGGTGAGCTTCTTTCTCGATGCCGATGATATGCACGATGTTCGTGAGATTCTTGCCGGTGCAAATGTTACCGGTGACCTTGCACCTTATTTTTCGGCTGACCTTTTTGTCTCCGATATGGTCGCTGCAGACAAGAACGAGGTCATCTCAATTCTATGCGAGCAGGTCGCCGCCATGCGTAACGTGCCTGACGAGTTTAAGCAGCTGGTCATGCGTCGCGAGGAACTCGCGCAGACGAGTTTTGGCAATCAGGTCGCCATGCCCCATTCGGTCAAGGCCGTGACGGACGAGACGTTTGTTTGCGTTGGACTGCTGCGCGAGCCGGTCGAATGGAACGGGCAAGCGGTGCGGGCGGTCTTTCTAGTATCAGTCTCAAAGGCTAAGGACAAGAAGCTTGACCGTTTCTACCGCAGTATGGCCAAGATGCTTACCAGCAAAGAGGCTATCCAGGAGCTTGTCGACAACCAACGATGGGAGACCGTCGTCAAGCTTTTGAATATGTATGGAAAAACAGACAACAACGAGTAGAAGGAGACACCGATGGACGAGAGCAAATATGAAAATGCCCTTCAAATCATCCTGCATGCGGGCAACGCCAAGTCCGCCGCGCTCATGGCAATCGACGCCGCCCATGATGGCGATTTCGAAGAGGCCGAGAAACAGCTCGCCGAGGCGCAGTCCGAGATGAGCGCTGCCCACAAGATGCAGTTCGAGCTCACTCAGGCTGAAGCGAACGGCAATACCGTCGATATCAACATCATCTTGATCCATGCCGAAGACCATCTGACGATGGCCATCATGGCGAGTGATTTTGCCGAGCGCTTTATCGAGCTTTATCGCGATAAGTACGAGGGCAAGTAGCCCTAAAATACCGAGTTTGGTCAATCGGGCGCCCAAGATGAGCGCTTTTGAAAGGAGTCCGTTATGAACATCATGTTGGCTTGCTGTGCTGGTATGAGCACCTCGCTCGTTGTGAGCAAGATGGAGGAGGCCGCTAAGGCCCAGGGCAAGGATGATTACAAGATTTGGGCCGTCGAGCAAGGCCAGGTTGCCGAGGAACTCGGAAACTTTGACGTTTTGCTGCTTGGCCCGCAGGTCCGCCATCTTCAGCGCAAGCTCACCAAAGTCGTTGACGGCAAAGCTCCCGTTGCCGTAATCGATCCGGTTGCCTACGGCAGCTGCGATGGCGCCAAGGTCCTCAAGCAGGCGGAGGACCTGGTCGCCAAGGCATAAGGGCTCAATAGCCCAAAATCGCCGCTGTGCGACTAGCACTCGACAGCGGTCTACATCCGAAAGCACGTCATTAACTTTCGAAAGCAGGTACATCATATGGCTTTCTCCGAGAAATTCGAAGATGTGATGATGGTTGTCGCAGAAAAAGTAGGCGACAACGTATATCTCTCCGCAATTAAGGATGCCTTTACCGCGTTTATGCCCTTCGTTATCGTGGGTTCTATGGGCACGCTGCTCAAGACGTTGGTCTCTTCCACCACGACGGGGCTTGCACAATGGGTGCCCGCGCTCGCGGGGCTTGAGCCGGCATTTTCCGCTATCAACTACTGCACCATGTCCTTCATGACGGTGCCCATCACCTTCCTGATTGGCCTTTACCTGGCCCGTGCCAAGAAGGCTCCGGAGTATCCGACGGCGCTCGTCTCCGTGGCGGCCTACATCTCCATGATTTGCACCTCCATCAAGGTCGACGGTGCCGGCACGGCTCTCGAGGCTCCGGTGTCTGGTCTTCTTACCACTCAGATGGGCGCTCAGGGTCTTTTTGTCGGCATGATCACGGCCGTTGTGTTCGGTTCGCTTTTCTGCTGGCTCTCTAAGATCGACCAGATCAAGATCAAGATGCCTCCTTCGGTTCCCTCTGGTATCTCCCAGTCCTTCAACGTTATGATCCCGGTCTTTATTGTCCTCGTCGTGAGCGCTATCTTCGGCCTTGGCTTCCAGGCCCTTACCGGCTCCTATATCAACGATTGGATCTACGGCCTTATGCAGGCTCCGCTCGAGGCGGCCTTCAAGACTCCGGCTGGCGTTGTCATCATCGTTGTCGTGTCCCAGCTCTTCTGGGTTCTCGGTATCCATGGCGGTCTCATTGTTTCCCCGGTGCGCAACCCCATGTTCAATGCTGCAATCGCCGCCAACACCGCCGCCCTTGCCGCTGGCACCATGCCCGATTCTCCGTTCACCATGGGTTTTTGGAACTGCTTCGTTGCTCCCGGTGGCGCCGGTATGACCCTCTGCCTCATCATCGCTATTTTCCTGTGCTCCAAGCGCGATGAGGAAAAGGCTATCGCCAAGCTCGGTTTCCTGCCTGGCATCTGCGGCATCTCCGAGCCCGTCGTCTTCGGTATCCCTCTGGTCTTGAACCCGATCTACGCGATTCCGTTTGCCTTTGGTTCCGGTATCTGCGTCGCCATCGCCATGTTCGCCACCTCTATCGGCTTCCTTCCCTGCAACACCGTTGACGTGCCCTTTGGTGTGCCCATCCTGCTTAATGCCTTTGTTGGCCATGGCTGGCAGGGTGTTGTGGTCCAGGTCGTCGAGCTCGTCGTGGGCGTCCTTATCTGGATCCCCTTCGTCCTCGCCAACAGCAAGCTGGCCAAGAAGGAGCAGGAAGAGGCTGCTCAGGCCTAATGGCTACACCTATCGGCTGTCCGATAATATGCCTGTAACTTCGAGGGGCGCGGTGCACGGGAGCGCCGTGCCCCTCTTTTTAACTAAGGAGATAACTATGAGCTACGTGTTCCCCGAAGGCTTTTTGTGGGGCGGTGCCACTGCCGCCAACCAGTGCGAGGGTGCTTGGGATGTGGATGGCAAGGGCCTTTCGGTCGCCGACTGCACCACCTATAAGCCCAAGGTCGACAAAAAGGACTACGCGGCCCTTCACGGCATCACTGACGAACAGATCAAGGAGGCCGAGGCTTCGACCGATATCCACGTGTACCCCAAGCGTCACGGCATCGACTTCTTTCATCGCTACAAGGAGGACATTGCGCTTTTCCAGGAGATGGGCTTCAAGACGCTGCGCGTATCCATCCAGTGGACTCGCCTGTTCCCCACGGGTACAGAGGAAGAGCCGCTCCAGGCCGGCATCGACTACTACCGCGACCTGTTCCGCACCATGAAGGATGCGGGCATTGAGCCACTTGTGACGCTTCACCACTACGAGATGCCGCTCTATTTGGCAAACCACTACGATGGTTGGGGCAAGCGCGAAGTCATCGACTTCTTCTTGCGCTTCTGCGAAGTCTGCTTCCGCGAGTTTGGAAAGTACGTTACCTATTGGCTCACAT
This sequence comes from Collinsella sp. AF23-2, assembly GCF_003459245.1. Classification (GTDB taxonomy): domain Bacteria; phylum Actinomycetota; class Coriobacteriia; order Coriobacteriales; family Coriobacteriaceae; genus Collinsella. Next base: position 8,978 of record NZ_QRVG01000011.1, on the reverse strand, counting down.
TCAATGAGATCGACTCTGTGTTCCGCCACCCCTGGACCACGATCGGCGTTTGCACCGAGCGTTATCCCGAGGATAAGCGCGAGGAGCTTATCTACCAGTGCGTGCACAATCAGTTTGTGGCGAGCGCCCTTGCCACCAAGATGCTGCACGAGATGGTTCCCGGTGCTCAGATGGGCTGCATGGTCACGCGCACCCTCACCTATCCCGAGAACTGCAATCCCAAAAACATGCTGCTTGCGCAGAAGGACAACCGCGATAACTACTTCTATAGCGATGTCCAGGTACTTGGCGAGTATCCGCAGCATGTGCTCAACTATTGGAAGCGCAAGGGCATCCACGTCGAGTTCGGCATGGGTGACGAGGCCATTCTCAAGCAGTATCCGGTCGACTTCGTCTCGTTTTCTTATTACATGTCGATGGTTGACTCCATTGATGCGGACAAGCGCGAGAAAGTCGGAGGAAACCTTGCTACCGGCGTCAAGAACCCCTTCCTGCCCATTTCTGACTGGGGTTGGCAGGTCGACCCCGATGGCCTCACCTACGCGTTGATCGATATGCAGGACCGCTACCATAAGCCGCTCTTTATCGTCGAGAACGGTCTTGGCGCCTACGATAAGGTCAACGAAGACGGCACGATTGACGATGACTATCGCATCGACTACTTCCGTGAGCACATTAAGGCCATCGGCGCTGCTATCGAGGAAGGTGTCGACGTGATGGGCTATACCCCGTGGGGGTGCATCGACCTGGTCTCGATGTCGACGTGCGAAATGGACAAACGGTACGGCTTTATCTATGTTGACCTCGACAATGAGGGCAACGGTACCTATGCACGCTCTAAGAAGAAGAGCTTCGATTGGTACCAGAAGGTTATCGCCACCAACGGTGCTGACCTCGACTAGCTTTCATTCAACAAGTGTGAGGGCCGTCGCGATGACGGCCCGTTTCCTATAGAAAAGAGGACGACCATGGGTGTTTTTCCAAAAGACTTTCTTTGGGGCGGCGCGACTGCTGCCAATCAGTTCGAGGGAGCCTGGGACGTAGACGGCAAGGGTCCGAGTTGCATGGATATGGCCACTAACGGCAACCATCACCACCCGCGCGAGATCACGCCCGAGCTCGACCCCAACAAGCTCTATCCCTGTCACGATGGTGTCGATTTCTACCATCACTACAAAGAGGACATCGCCTTGCTCGCCGAGATGGGATTCAAGGTCTTTCGTTTCTCGATGAACTGGCCTCGCGTCTTCCCAACGGGATTCGAAGATGAGCCCAACGCGGCTGGCCTTGCGTTTTACGATTGCGTGATGGACGAGTGCCATAAGTACGGCATCGAACCGCTCGTGACGCTGAGTCATTACGAGATGCCTTTTGCCATGTGCCAGAAAGTCGATGGCTGGGCTTCGCGCGAGGCTATTGACTGCTACGTGAAGTATGCCAAGACCGTCATGGAGCATTTCAAGGGCAAGTGTCGCTACTGGCTCACGTTCAACGAGATCAATTGCGGCATGATGTCCCTTGGCAACTACATGAGTCTCGGCATTCTGAATCCGGGCTCCTTTGACCTTCGCCATCAGAAAGATGACCCGCAGAAGCGTTTGCAGGCGCTGCACCATCAGTTTGTCGCAAGTGCTCTTGCGGTCAAGGCGGGGCACGAGATCGACCCCGACAACAAGATGGGTTGTATGATTGCCTACATGCTGGCCTATCCGCTCACGCCCAATCCTGCGGACGTCGAGCTTGCCCGCGAGCGTAACCAGTATCGCAACTACTACTGTTCAGATGTCCAAGTGCGCGGCGAGTACCCCTACTTTGCCCAGCGCATCTGGGACGAGGAGGGCGTGACGCTCGATATCACCGACGAGGACCGTAAGATTCTCAAAGAGGGTACGGTCGATTTCTATACGCACAGCTACTATCAGAGCCAGTGCGCAAGCACTGACCCTGCCGAGGAGACGAGCGGTAACCTTCTCGGGGGCGCCAAGAATCCTTACCTCAAGGAGACTGCATGGGAGTGGCCAATCGACCCTATGGGTCTGCGTATCATGCTCAACCAGGTGTACGAGCGCTATCAAATTCCCATTATGGTGGTTGAGAACGGCCTCGGCTGCTGCGACGAGGTCAATCCGGATGGATCCATCGACGACGACTATCGTATCGAGTACTTGCGCGATCACATCAAGGCCATGGCCGAGGCCATCAAGGATGGTGTTGAGGTCTGGGGCTACACGCCTTGGGGCTGCATCGACCTGGTGAGCAATGCCGATGGAGAGATGGCCAAGCGCTACGGGTTTGTTTATGTCGATAAGCACGATGACGGCACCGGTACTATGGAGCGCTCGCGTAAAAAGAGCTTCTACTGGTACAAGAAGGTTATTGAGACCAACGGCGAGGAGCTGTAATGGGAGGAGCGGTTGCCGCGCTTATCAGTCAGATCGTCATCATGTTTATCCTGATGGCGATCGGCTATTTTCTCTACCGCATGAAGATTATCGACCGCAAGGGCACGAGCCAGATGGCCAATGTGGTCATCTATGTGGCGTATCCCTGCATTACGCTGAGAACCCTTATGGTCGACTTCGAACCCAACATGATCCGCGACGCGGGATTTTGCTTTGTGCTTACCGTTGTGGTCACACTAATTTCGATTCCGCTCACGCGTCTGTTTTTTAAAAAGGAGGATGGTGTCGCCCGTTACGGTGCCATCTTCTCCAACAGCGGCTTTATCGGGGTTCCCATTGTTATGGGCGTGTTCGGGTCCGAGTACGTCTTCTACCTCTCCATCGGAGTCTCATGCCTCACGTTTTTCATTTGGACGTATGGCGTATGGTTGGTTTCGGGTGATAAGAGCCAGATGTCCTTTAAGAACTGCATTACTAACCCCAATCTCATCATGATCTTGATTGGTCTTGTTTGCTTTTTCTTTTCAATCCATCCGCCCGCGTTGATGGCGACGATTCTCGATGACCTGGGTGCGCTCAATACGGGCCTTGTGATGCTTGTGCTTGGTGCCTATTTGGCGCAGAGCGATATGCGCGCTGTCGTTACGAGCAAAAAGGCCTATCTCGTTAGCTTGGTGAGACTCGTCATCATCCCGGCGATCGTTGTTGGCATATTGGCGCTCTTCCCGTGGATTGATGCCAAGGTTCGCCTCACGATGCTTATCGCTCTCGGTGCACCTGTCGCATCGTTCGCGGCCATCTTGTCCGAGAAATACGGCGGCAACTATAAGTTTGGAATCGGTTTGGTGACGCTGTCCACGATTCTGTCGCTCGTCGCCATGCCCATCATGCTTGAGCTCGCGTCTTTGGTGATCGTATAGCTGGTTGGTATTTGGGGGGTTGACAATAACGTCAACCCCCCAAACTCGTCAACGGCCGTTCTGAGGCGGCAGGCGGTATAAAAAATCGCTAAAGTACCCATATTCGTGAACAAACGAACGTTTATCTTGGGTATGCCGTGGTAAAATCTCAGGCGTTATCGGAGCAACCTTACAGGAGGTTTCTTTTATGCTCGTCAACGCAGCAGACATGCTCAAGAAGGCCGAGGCCGGCAAGTACGCTCTCGGTGCCTTCAACACCAACAACCTCGAGTGGACCCTGGCTATTCTCCAGGCCGCCGAGGAGGCCAAGTCTCCGCTGATCCTTCAGTGCACCGCTGGTGCCGCTAAGTGGATGGGCGGTTTCAAGGTCTGCGCCGACATGGTCAAGGCTGCCGTCGAGGCCACGGGCGTTACCGTTCCCGTCGCCCTTCACCTCGATCACGGTTCTTACGAGGACTGCTTCAAGTGCATCGAGGCCGGCTTCACGTCCATCATGTATGACGGCTCTCACGAGGAGACCTTCCAGCTTAACCTCGACCGCACCAAGGAGCTCGTTGAGCTTGCCCACTCCAAGGGCATGTCCATCGAGGCCGAGGTTGGCGGCATCGGCGGCACCGAGGACGGCGTGACCTCCAGCGGCGAGCTCGCTGATCCTGCTGAGTGCAAGCAGATCGCTGACCTGGGCGTCGACTTCCTCGCCTGCGGCATCGGCAACATCCACGGCGTGTATCCCGCCGACTGGGCTGGCCTTTCCTTCGAGCGTCTGGGCGAGATCAAGGCTCAGACCGGCGACCTGCCCCTCGTCCTGCACGGTGGCACCGGCATCCCCGAGGATCAGATCAAGAAGGCCATTTCCCTGGGCATCTCCAAGATCAACGTCAACACCGACCTGCAGCTCGTCTTCGCCAAGGGCGTCCGCGAGTACATCGAGGCTGGCAAGGATCAGCAGGGCAAGGGCTTTGACCCCCGCAAGCTCCTCAAGCCTGGTCGCGACAACATCGTTGCCCGCACCAAGGAGCTCATGGAGGAGTTTGGCTCCGTCAACAAGGCGTAAGCGTCGCTAAACTTCCCGCCGGAAGCCCCGTCCCCCTACACTGTTTCCTTTGCGCTCACCTGGCTTTGCCAGAAGTCGCGCCAAGAAAACAGCTCCGGGGGACGGGGCTTCCTTCGTTTAACGCCGCAGGGTTACGAGTCTGAATTAAGATGGCTACTGGCTTTGCCAGAAGTCGCGCGACGGAATCAGCTCCGGGGAAACGGGGCCTCCTTTGTTAACTTGCTACAGGGTTACTGGTCTGATTTTAGTTATATGGTTACCGTTCAGCGGTGTTGATGGCTCCCTTGTTGGGGCTTTCTTTTTATCTCGCTACAATGGGCTTCAAGCGTTCTAGTGACTTGGAGTTTTGGTATGGCTGTTATTAATGTGCTGCCTTCGGATGGGAAGGTTATTGACGAGGGTCCTGTTGGCTGCTCTGTTGATGTTTGCAGTGATGATTTTCGCCATCTCGATATTGGACTGCCACCCGAGATTCTTCGTCTTAAGGATGCCGGGTATTTGACGCAGGCTGTTGCTGCCTGCGATCGCCTTTTGGAGCAGAACCCTGAGCCTTCGCTGGCTGCTTGTGTTCGTGCAGAGCGGTATCGCATGCTCGAGACGCCGCTTCATTTTTCGGTGTCGCGTGATCGGGCCATTGCGATGATTCGCGAGGAGTGGCCTGAGTTTACCGAGGAGCAGTTTGACGATCTGATTGACCGTAAGCGTATTGACTGGCGCTTTATCGATGGCGAGCTGTTCGTTCTCGACAACTTCCTCGATTCGCTTCGCGTATATCCCAAAGAGGTTCCCGGCATGCGTCCCGATCCTACGGACGGAATTGCACTGCGCAACGAGATGCTCAAGGAGATGGAGTCGCAAAACGGATTGGCTCGCGTCATTACGCTTAAAGCGTCTGTGTCTGTCCCCGGCGCTCTAGAGGGGGAGACCGTTCGCGCTTGGCTTCCCGTTGCCGCCACCTGCCGCCAGCAGTCTCGGGTCGAGATTCTCGACATGACGCCGGAGGGTGCTGTTGCTCCCGCGAACGCTTCGGCACGTACCGCCTCGTGGTCTTCTTCGAGTGAACGCTCATTCTCGGTGACCTATCGTTATCACATCGATGCTGCTTATTGTGATGTCTACGGTGGCACACTTCCGGTTCATCCGCGTATGGACGCGCCTCTGCCCGAGGATATTTCCGAGGACCGTCCGCACATTGCATTCACGCCGTATCTGCTGCAGCTGACGGCCGGTGTTGTTGACGGACTCGAGGATCCGCTCGATCGCGCCCGTGCTATCTATGATTACCTGACGCAGCATATCGACTATCGCTATCAGCCGCCGTACTTGCTTTTGGGATCTATTGCCGATGACTGCGCGCATTCGCTCCGCGGCGATTGCGGCGTTATGGCGCTCACGTTTATCACCATGTGCCGTATCGCGGGCGTGCCCGCCCGTTGGCAGAGCGGCCTGTACGTTGCGCCCGATTCGGTGGGGTCGCACGACTGGGCAGAGTTCTATACGCCGCAGACCGGTTGGCTCAACGCCGATGTGTCATTTGGATCTTCTGCTCGCAGGATGGGGGAGGAGTGGCGCCGCCGTCACTACTTTGGCAATCTCGACCCGTGGCGTATGGTGGCCAACAATCGATTCCAGGCAGAGTTTGAGCCCTCTTTCGACGGCATGCGCGAGGACCCTTACGATAACCAGATGGGTGAGGCTTCGGTCGGCGGTCGCGGATGCCGTCAGCGTGAGATGCTCCGCACGGTCGAACTCATCGAAATGCTCGAAGTTCCATTTTCGGACTAATCGGTAGAAAGCTGTGATAAACTAACTCACGCATTACGTGCCCGAGTGGCGGAATTGGCAGACGCAGTGGACTCAAAATCCACCGTTGGCAACAACGTGCGAGTTCGAGTCTCGCCTCGGGCACCATACATGCAAGTGAGCGTTCGAGGGGGTCAAGGCCCCCTTTTTCGTGCCGAACTCGCGTGAGCGCGCGGAGCGTTAGGCAAACAGGCCTGTGGCCTGTTTGTAGCGGAGCGTGGCGAGGGCGCCGTGCGCCCGAAGCCCGGGGCTTCGCGAAGCGAAGGCCCTTCGAGTCTCGCCTCGGGCACCATACATGCAAGTGAGCGTTCAAGGGGGTTGCGGCCCCCTTTTTCGTGTACGTAATGTGATAACGCGCTGCGCGTGTTATTATCCAGAAGGCGTTGTTACCGCAATGCCCTAAAGAGGAACCCGAGGGTTCCCACCTTTTGGCGCCAATGAGCAGCTGACTGGTCATACAACTTAGATTCACTTCCTCAAATCGAGGATGTCTATGTGTACGACCTGGTTGCTGAGAAGCGCCGGGTTATTTTTTTATGAATGGAGGTAGGGAAAATAGCTAAGTCTGATGACACCCGCATCAACGACGAGATCACTGCATCTTCGTGCCGTTTGATTGGCGTCGATGGCTCTCAGCTCGGCCTGTTCGCCATCCGCGATGCCCAGCGCGTCGCCGACGATCAGGGTCTCGACCTGGTCGAGATCGCTCCCAACGCGGAGCCGCCGGTCTGCAAGGTCATGGACTACGGTAAGTTCAAGTACCAGCAGGCCATGAAGGCCAAGGCTGCTCGTAAGAACCAGTCCAAGGTCGAGGTCAAGGAAATGAAGTTCCGACCCAAGATTGACGTTGGCGACTACGAGACCAAGAAGGGCCACGTTCTGCGTTTCCTCAAGAAGGGCGCACGCGTTAAGATCACCATCATGTTCCGCGGCCGTGAGATGGCTCACCCGGAGCAGGGCCTTAACGTTCTCGAGCGTCTCGCCGAGGATCTCAAGCCTTACGCTACGGTCGAGTCCAAGCCTAAGATGGAAGGCCGTAACATGCTTATGCTGCTCGCCCCGATTAAGGGCGCCTTCGATGAGGATAAAGCGGCAAGCGATACCAAGTAACTAGTGTTCTGTAACCGATTAAGGAGTATTTCATGCCTAAGATGAAGTCCCACAGCGGCACCAAGAAGCGTTTCCGCAAGACTGGTACCGGCAAGCTTATGCGCGCCAAGGCTTTCAAGAGCCACATCCTGAGCAAGAAGTCCACCAAGCGTAAGCGTGGCTTCCGTCAGGAGACCGAGATCGCCGCTGCCGACCGCAAGGTCATCAAGTCGCGTCTCGCCTAAGTTCGCGTTCCCGTTTTTCGTTTAACCGTCTAGGAGTTGATAGAACATGGCACGTATTAAGCGCGCTGTTGCCGCCAAGAAGAAGCGCCGTACCGTTATGCACCGTGCGAAGGGTTACTACGGTGCCGCTTCGCGTACTTACAAGCATGCTAAAGAGCAGGTCCAGCACTCCCTGCAGTATCAGTATCGTGATCGCCGCAACAAGAAGCGCGAGATCCGTTCTCTCTGGATCACTCGTATCAACGCTGCTGCTCGCCTGAACGACATCTCTTACTCTCAGTTCATGCACGGCTTGAAGGTTGCCGGCATCGAGCTCGACCGCAAGGTCCTGGCTCAGATGGCTTACGAGGACATCGAGTCCTTCAACGAGCTGGCTACCATCGCCAAGAAGGCTCTCGAGGCTTAATTGCTTCTTGCATCTTAAAGGGGCGCTTCCAATCCGGAAGCGCCCCTTTTTGATTGATTAGGGATGTGATCGATTTGGGACGTAGCCAAACCGATCAATTCGATAGCGTCCGAGTTGCAAGAAAGAGCAGGTAGCGTATGTGTCAAAGATTTTTGACACTCTAATCTGCGCTCAGCCATCCTTATGGGTTTGATTTTGGGATTACGCTTTGCTTGCCGGCTTCTGTTGTGTAGCCGCCCAATAAGAGTTGAAATGCATTCGAAGGGAACGCCATGCGGCTGCCAAAACGCCTTAAACAGTATCGACTCGATGCTGGTTTGTCCCAGGAGGATCTTGCAAGGCGCATTTTTGTAACACGTCAGACCATCAGTAATTGGGAGCGCGGTAAAACGTACCCCGACATCCAGAGTCTCCTACTGCTGTCTGAACAACTGGATGTAACGATTGACGAGCTTGTTAAAGGCGACATTTCAATAATTAGAGAAAGGGTTGAACGCGATAGGGGCACGCTCTATCGCTTGGGTGCGGGGATGTTGGCTGGGCTTCTTGCGTTTACCGTCTCTATGGCCTGGCTCATGTGGCAACAAAACCACGGGTGGGGGATGGTCCAGTGCGTTCCGACGATGGTGTTGGCAGGCGTCTTTGGTGCTGGCGCAATGTGCTGCGCGCTTGCAGCGGAACATATCAAGAAGAAGAATGATTTGGTGACGTATCAAGAGATATCCGACTTCTTGGACGGAAAGAAGGCGGACAGCGAAGAGACGAGGACGGGCTGGGCTTATGAGCATCCACAGCTTGCGAATGCCATCAAGTTTGCCGCAGCGGCTCTTATTGGACTAATCGTTTTTGAACTCATTAACGCTGCTATGTCCCATTTCTAATGGGTATACAGCCATTAATGCGGCCGAAGCTTAACCGTTGGAAAACCGAAGGGCCGCTCTAATAGGGGAGCCGCGGCCCTGTTCTTTCTAGGCTCTCACAGAGAGGGCCCCATTCTCATTTGTGTAGGAAATGTGTGCACCCAGATTCCCGCCCCCGGCGCCCCTCCGGTCTGGCAAT
>NZ_QRVG01000010.1:66695-72780 GCF_003459245.1 Collinsella sp. AF23-2 | reverse complement strand
TAGGCGACCGCCAGCCCCGCGGCGCGGGCGCGCCGCACGGCGAGGGACCCTATGTTGCGGAACTGGTCGACGACGACGAGCGTGCCGGCGGGCGCGGAGGAGAACAGCGCGTCGAGAGCGCCCTCCCGGTTGCGGACGGGGGCGCTGGCCAGCACCTCCCCGCCGCGGTCGATCAGGCAGGCCCAGTGGGAGGACTTGCCGACGTCCAGGCCGAGCACGGCCGCGGGTCTGGTCGATGGCGCTTTCACGGTGGTATCCTTCCGGTAGTCGTTCGACCGGATGGCCTCCCCCTCGGCACTCACATTACCAGCCGCGGCGCCTGCCCGGCACTTTCCTATCAGCCGTCGGGGGCGGCGCGTCCCGCGCCGGCAGCACCCAACGGGCCCTCTCGGGGGCAGGGACGTTCGGCCGTGCGCGGGCGCCCGGTCGGCGGCCCGTTCTGGGCGCGCCTCAATCGTAGCCCGAGACGGGCCCGGGCTGACAATTTCGACTGTAATGGACGTTCTTAAATGACTAGGTGTGGCTGCTTGGGCTAGGCTGTTAGGTCGAGTTCGTAGAGAAAGCTTTCGCGCGGCATGTCGTGACGACGCTCTTCGCGGTTGGCGCGGTGCGTGGCCGTGCGCTTAAAGCCGTGCAACTCGTAGAACTTCCACGAGCAGTTGGAGTCGGTGTACAGGTGCGCCCTTGTCGCCCCGCGCGAGGACAGGTACGAGACCGCGGCATCGAGCAACACTGAGCCTACACCCAGGCCGTGGACATCGGGATCGACGGCGAGCAGCGTGACTTCGTTGTCGTGCGGCAACGGGCTGCTCTCGAGCAGGCGGTTGTTGGTTCGGATGGTTGCGCGCACAAACGAGAGATACTCGGCGCAGACATCGGGCTCCAGCTCGCGCATCTGCGAAAGCAGCGCGCGTTCGGTATCCATCCAGTGTTCCTTAACGGTGGCGCCGGAACTCTGTCCCGCGCGCGCGAGCGCAATGCCACGCGCCTGACCGTCGATTACGGCAACCTGCGAAAACGTCGATGACGAAAGGCAATGGGCGAGGTCGCACGCGGCCTCGAGGCGGTTGTACTCATCGTTATCCGAATTGTTATGCCAAAGCTGCTGCAGAATCAGCGCGATGGCGTCGAAGTCTTCGGTATCAAACGGTCGGTAGAGAACCCGCGAGACCATGGTGCCTCTTTCTTTTGCGGATGCATATCGAGCACAGTTCTACCACGCTATTGGCATCTAATTATGGTGCCCCTGTGTTCCATGAACTCACCGTGCCCGGTGCCGTGCCCATCCCCTCCGCTCGCAAACTTTTTCTGCACATGCGCTCGTTGCGGGGTGCATCGATGCGCTCGATGCGCTACATTGAATCAGTATTTTCAATGCCGCTGCGCGAGCGCTGCAGATCGACGTATCACCGACTCACAGAGCACGGCGGCGTACCAGACAGGAGGACTGCATGGGATCTGATGTGAAGATCGCACGCGCGTTGATCTCGGTTACCGATAAGACGGGCGTCGTCGATTTCGCACGGACGCTGGTCGATGACTTTGGCGTCGAGATCATCTCTACGGGCGGCACGGCTCGTGCCATCGAGGACGCGGGCGTTCCCGTAACCCCCATCGAGGAGTTCACGGGCTATCCCGAGATGATGGACGGCCGCGTTAAGACCCTGCACCCCAAGGTTCACGGCGCGCTGCTGGCCCGCCGCGATTCCGAGCAGCACATGCAGGAGGCCGCCCAGCACGGCATTAAGCTGATCGACCTGGTCGTCGTCAACCTGTACGAGTTCGAGAAGACCGTCGCCAACCCCGAGGTCACCTTTGCGGACGCCATCGAGCACATCGACATTGGCGGTCCCTCCATGCTGCGCTCCGCCGCTAAGAACGCTGCGAGCGTTACCGTCATCTCTGACCCGGCCGACTACGACGCTGTCCTTGCCGAGATGCGCGAGACCGGCGGCTGCACCACGCTTGCCACCCGTCGTCGCCTGCAGGTGAAGGTCTACCAGACTACCGCCGCCTACGATACGGCTATCTCCCGTTGGCTTGCCGCCCAGGCAAGCGACGTGGCGGACACCTCTGCCAAGCTCGAGATTTCGCTGGAAAAGGTCGACGACCTGCGCTATGGCGAGAACCCACAGCAGAAGGCCACGGTCTATCGTTTTGCCGAGGGCTGCGAGAACACCGCGAGCTCGCAGTTCCCGCTCGTGGGCTCCGAGCAGATCCAGGGCAAGCCGCTCAGCTACAACAACTATCTGGATGCCGACGCCGCTTGGAACCTGGTCCGCGAGTTCGACGAGCCGGCCTGCGTGATCCTCAAGCATCAGAACCCCTGCGGTTCCGCCGTTGCCGAGGACATCGCGGCCGCCTACGACCGCGCTTTCGCCTGCGATCCCAAGAGCGCCTTCGGCGGCATCATCGCCTGCAACCGCGAGGTTCCCTTTGAGCTGGTTGAGCACTTCGCCGACCAGAACAAGCAGTTCGTCGAGGTCATCATCGCCCCGAGCTACACCGATGGGGCGCTCGAGCGCATGGCCAAGCGCCCCAACCTGCGCGTGCTGGCTACCGGCGGCGTGGACCACGGTGCCCAGGTGGAGCTGCGCTCCATCGACGGCGGCATGCTGGTGCAGGAGGTCGACCACGTGACCGAGGATCCCGCGACCTTTACGTTCCCCACCGACCGCAAGCCCACCGACGCTGAGATGGCCGAGCTCGAGTTTGCCTGGAAGGTCTGCAAGGGCGTTAAGTCCAACGCCATCCTGGTCTCCAAGGGCAAGGCCGGCATTGGCATGGGCCCGGGTCAGCCCAACCGCGTTGACTCCGCACTGCTCGCCTGCGAACGCGCCGAGGACTTTTGCGAGCGCGAAGGCGTGGAGAAGGGCGGCTTTGCCTGCGCAAGTGACGCGTTCTTCCCGTTCCGCGACAACGTCGACGTGCTTGCCGCACACGGCGTGACCTGCATCATCCAGCCCGGCGGCTCCAAGCGCGATGACGAGAGCATCCAGGCCTGCAACGAGCACAATATTGCGATGGTTTTCACGGGTGCCCGCCACTTCCGCCATTAAGTAGGGAGGTGGCGCTGCGGCTTGCCCAACCACCGCACCTTGCCGCTCATTCGTCGCTCGCGTACCCAAGTACGCGTCGCTCCTCTTTCACGGCAATCTGCGGCACCTGGGCAACCCTCGCCGACCTGTTAGGTTGACTGGGGAGGATGGGATGTTATCTCGTCCCTTGGACCGCCTCGCTTCTAAAATAATCTCTGCAAAAGACGGTCGCTCCGTTTGGAGGGCCGTCTTTTTGGTATAAGAGGACGGAATGACTAACACGAAAGGTACAACCATGCCCCAGATTGATGATGCCGAGTTGTTTGGCAATGCCGAGGATCAGCGTGCGTACGAGGACTTTTGCGCCAATCAGGAGGCGGTCGAGAAGTTCACGCTCGACAAGCCCGCGCTTATCTGCCGCTGGCGCATGTCCAACAAAAAGGTGCCCATGCTCAACCGTCACATCCGCGCGCTGTCCGAGCGTCTGGTGCAGGGCGAACCGCTTACCCATAACATGCTCAGCTGGGCTAAGCAGCACGTTGAGTGGTCGCTTGCCGAGGGCGATTACACCGCGCACGACGGCGTGCTCATGCTGGTGATTGACGTCAACGGCAACGCTGCCATGACGGTGGGGGAGTACGAGCCGCTGGCCGATACGTCGGCCAAGGCGCTGCGTGTCCGCTCCGCCGAGGCCCGCTCCGAGGCCGACGAGACCGGCGTGGCGCCCGAGCTGCTCGCCGCCGTCAACAACGGCGAGCTTGCCTTTGTGGCGCCGGCGGACGAGTGCCTGTGCGGCACGGCGACGCTCATCGAGCAGCTGGCCCAGACCAAGGGCATCTCGGTCACGCGCGTAGATATTCCCGCGCAGCTTAAGGGCGCGCTGTTCCTGGTGAGCGACGAGCACGGCGTGGTCCCCGCCGACGATACCGATGCCGCAGAGGCGGACGCTGCTATGGTCGCCTTCTTCGCCGACGGCTACGAAAAGCTCCGTGCCCGCCGCTAAATGATTTTTCTGGGACGGGGATTAAAGAACATTTTGGTCCCCGCCACCGCTGCGAGTGCGAGGCGGACAAAACGCCCTCGCTCGCGAACAGTTCTGTCACCTTGGCACCGCGCGCGGTGCACACCTGCAGTTTCGCAGCCATAATGGTGGCAAGACAACCAAGAGGGGAGCGGAATCCATGGCGCTAATCTATATCGTTGAGGACGACGAGCCCATTCGTCGCGAGCTTGCCGATATCCTTGCCCGTGCCGGTTTTGAGGTTGAGGCCTGCGAATCGTTCGAGCACGTCTCGCGTGACATCCTGGCCGCTGCACCCGACTTGGTACTGCTCGACCTGACGCTTCCCGTCAAAGACGGCCAGCACATCTGCCATGAGGTCCGTCGCGAATCCGAGGTCCCCATCATCGTTCTCACGTCGCGCACGACCGAGATCGATGAGGTCATGGCCATGACGCTCGGCGCGGACGACTTTGTGCCCAAGCCCTATAGCGCCCGTGTGCTCGTGGCGCGCATCAATGCCCTGCTGCGTCGCACCGCGGCGGCGGGCGAGCGCAGCACGCTCGTCCACAAGGGGTTGGAGCTCGACCTTGCTCGCTCCGTGGTCACCAACACGGCAACCGGCACCAGCACCGAGCTCACCAAAAACGAGCTGCGTATCCTCTCGCTGCTCTTGGGTCGCGCGGGCAAGATCGTCTCGCGCTCGGCCATCATGCAGGACCTGTGGGACTCCGATGCCTTCGTGGACGACAATACGCTCACTGTCAACATCAACCGTCTGCGCACCACGCTCGAAAAAATCGGCGTCAAGGGGTATCTGACCACGCATCGCGGTCAGGGTTACTCGGTCTAGGTGCCGGTTATGTCGTTTGCCAAGTTCTTTAAAGATGCGCTGCTTCCCGTCGCCGTGTGGACGTGCGGCGTGCTGTTGAGTTGCTTTGTGCTGACGGTCGCCGGGGCACCCGCTTCCATCGTGGTCGTGGCGGTCGGCGTGTCCTTTATCTTTGGCATGCTCGGCATCGTGATCGAGTACGCGCGCCGCCGTCGATTTTTGCACCAGCTGGAGCGCGCGGCCGAGGAGCTGGAAAGCCCTGCGTGGGTGCAGGAGATGGTGCAGTGTCCGACCTATGCCGAGGGCGAGCTCGAATACGAAGTCCTGCGCCGCGTGGGCAAGGCGGCTTGCGATGAGGTAGCGGAAGGGCGACGTCAAACCGACGACTATCGCGACTATATCGAAAGCTGGGTCCACGAGGCCAAGTTGCCCCTGGCGGCAGCCCATCTGATTCTTGAAAACCTGGACGGCAGCGAAGACGACCTGTCGCGTGTGGATGACCTGGGTCGCGAGCTGGCTCGCGTTGAGCGCTATATCGACCAGGCACTGTACTATGCGCGCTCGGAAGTCGTGGAGCGCGACTACCTGATTCGCCGTTGGGATCTCAAGACCTTGGTGACGGGCGCGATTAAAGCCAACGCGCGCGAACTTATCGCGGCACATGTGGCGCCGGTGTGCGAGAACCTCGACTTTGAGGTCTTTACCGACGAGAAGTGGCTCGAGTTTATTCTGGGTCAGCTCATTCAGAACAGCATTAAATATGCGTGCGAGGACGGCGCGAAGATCGTGTTTTCGGGCGCATTACTGGACGAGGGCTTGGCGAGCGAACGCATCGAGCTCACCGTCGCGGACAACGGCTGCGGCGTGAGCGCGGCCGACCTGCCGCGCGTGTTCGAGAAGGGCTTTACCGGCGACAACGGCCGCACCACCAAGCGCGCAACGGGCATCGGCCTCTACCTGGTGGCGCGCCTGTGCTCCAAGATGGGCATCGACGTCACCGCGGCATCCGACTCCAGAGAAGGCTTTGTCGTAACGTTTTCCTTCTCAACGAACAAGTTCCAATACTTTGAGTAGCCGGACCGTCTTGCGCTGCGGACGGCTATGTTCCCGAACGTGAACTTAGCTAAGGCAACTGGCGCTATGTTCCCGGACGTGAACATAACTATGAGGCTCAAATGGATCTCCCAAAACAAAAACGTGCAGCCCAAACAAAAC
>NZ_QRVG01000010.1:0-66685 GCF_003459245.1 Collinsella sp. AF23-2 | reverse complement strand
GTGCCGCCCCAAACGGGGCGGCACGCCATCTTTTATCAGCCAACTCGCTGAAGTAAGGCTGCGAAGGCCGCGAGGCCGGGAGGGGTTTCCTAAGGGCACATCCCGCAGCCGCAACGCGGCGAGGACGTGCCCGTGGAAACCCCGCAGGCCCCGCGGCCGGTGGGAGCAACGCTACTTTACGACCAAAATGTCGCAGTCGGTATTGCGCAGCAGGAACGTCGAAATCGAACCCAGAAGCGCATACTTGATCGAGGACAGGCCGCGAGCGCCGCAGAGCACCAGGTCGGGCTTGACCACGTCGAGCATCTCGTCCTTGAGCGTCTCGCGAATGCGGCCGGCGCGAATCATGACCTCGACCTCGGGAATGTCGGGATTGGCCTTGGCCTCTTCGAGCTGCTTGGCGATGGAGTTCTTAAATGCCTCCTCTAGGCCGTTGACCAGGTCGACCGGATAGGAGCCGGCGCTCTCGAGTGCCGTGGAATCGATAACGTGGCCGATAATCAGCTTGGCGCCGTTGTTCGCGGCGACCTTGATGGCGCGTGCGAGCACAAAATCCTGCTGCTCAGTACCGTCGAGTGAAACAAATACCTTGGTGTAGCCCTCGTTCATGGTTTCCTCCTTGGTCTATCGCACGGGCGCGGGGCTCGTGCGTCGGGCGGGCGCGGGTGCGTTGACCGCCGGACACTTTATCTTGTTGCAGTTATACCCAAGGATTTCGGTTTAACTGCTCGCAATTCTGTGAACGGGCGAGTTTTTTGGTAAGGGTAGGCGCGGTCGCACCGCCAACGGTTGATAATGGGACATCGCCCGCATCGTCCGCAGAACATCTACCGGCGGGTGTCTAACGAGGGGGTCCCTTTGGATATTATCGAGCTTCTAAAATCTGCCTTCATGGGCCTGGTCGAGGGCATCACCGAATGGCTGCCCGTTTCGTCGACGGGTCACATGATCTTGGTGGACGAGTTCGTCAAGATGAACGTGAGCGAGACGTTCTGGAATATGTTCCTGGTCGTGATTCAGCTCGGCGCCATTCTGGCCGTCTGCGTGCTGTTTTTCCACGAGCTCAACCCGTTCTCGCCCAGCAAGGGCAAGGAGGGCCGTCGCGACACCTGGGTGCTGTGGGGCAAGATTGTGCTCGGTTGCATTCCTGCGGCGGCGATCGGCCTGCCGCTCAACGACTGGATGGAGGAGCATTTCTACAACGCTCCCGTCGTGGCGCTGGCGCTCATTGTGTACGGCGTGCTGTTTATCGTGATAGAGAACTGGCGCGCGAGCAAGCGCGAGGAAATGGCCGTTGCCGGTTCGTTTGGTTCGCGTGCTGTGGTGTCGGGTGGACGTCCCGCCGGTGCGCACTTTGCGGCGTCCGCCACGGCTACCGCTGAGGATGAGGACGATGACGAGAATCTGGACTTTGGTTCCATCGCCACGCTCGAGGACCTCAGCTGGAAGACTGCGCTGGGTATCGGCTGCTTCCAGGTGCTTTCGCTGGTGCCTGGTACGTCTCGCTCCGGTTCTACCATCATCGGCGGCCTGCTTTTGGGCTGCACGCGCTCGGTGGCGTCTAAGTTTACGTTCTTCCTGGCTATTCCTGTTATGTTTGGCGCGAGTGCGCTCAAGCTGGTCAAGTACTTCATCAAGGGCGGCACGTTCGGCACCAACGAGATCGCCATCTTGGGCGTGGGCTGCGTTGTGGCCTTTGTGGTTTCGCTCATCGCCATCAAGTGGCTCATGGGCTTCGTCCGCCGTCACGACTTCAAGTGCTTCGGCGTTTACCGCATCATCCTGGGCATCGTAGTGCTCGCATACTTCTTCGTTCTGGAGCCCATGCTCGGCCTGTAACTTGGTTGACGCTGCGCGGCGGCCAGAGCGACAACTTGTCATTCAAAGAGGGTGGCATGACCAAAAGGTCTATGCCGCCCCTTTTCATGCCAATTTGTTCGCCCCGGCCACCGCTCGCTGCTGCTGCCATGACATCGGCGGTTTCGTGATTGTCAATTGATTGGTGCAGACTAACCTGACCCCATTGCACCAAATCCGCTGGGGCGGGTCCGACGGCGGCGCACGGAGTCGTGGTGTGATTTGCGTCGGTGTCCGCGCGGCTCGGTATACTGGTACGGCTCAAACTATGGCGCTGCCCGCAGGCGCGCCGTCCGTCAGATGAGGAGTCGCCCATGACCCAGCCCTTGCCCTGGGAAAAGAACGCCGCGGTACCCGTGCCGCCCGCGCCGGAACCCGTGCCGCTCGATGCATACACCGCCCCTGCTGCGCCGGAGCCCGAGCTCGTTCCGCTCGACATCTACGACGCTCCTGCGCCGGCACCCAAACCCGCCAAGCCGCTCGTCGACATCGACAGCCTTAATCCCGCCCAGCGCGAGGCCGTCCTGACCACCGAGGGCCCGTTGCTGGTGCTCGCCGGCGCCGGCTCGGGCAAGACCCGCGTCTTGACCTTCCGCATCGCACATATGCTCGGCGATCTGGGCGTTAAGCCTTGGCAGGTTCTTGCCATCACGTTTACCAACAAGGCCGCGGCAGAGATGCGCGAGCGTCTGGCAGCGCTCATCCCCAGCGGCACCCGCGGTATGTGGGTGTGCACCTTCCATGCCATGTGTGTGCGCATGCTGCGCGAGGACGCCGACCTGCTGGGCTACACCGGCCAGTTCACCATCTACGATGACGATGACTCAAAGCGCATGGTGCGTGACATTATGCAGGCGCTCGGCATCGAGCAAAAGCAGTTCCCCATCAACATGATCCGCAGCAAGATCAGCTCGGCCAAAAACGCCATGATCGGCCCCGAGGACATGCTCAAGAGCGCCGATAGCCCCAACGACAAAAAGGCCGCGCAGGTCTACCTAGAGCTGGAGCGCCGCCTGCGCGCCGCCAATGCGATGGACTTCGACGACCTGCTCGTGCGCGCGCTCGAGCTGCTGCGCACCCGTCCCGAGGTGCTCGATAAGTACCAAGAGCGCTTCCGCTACATTAGCGTCGACGAGTATCAGGACACCAACCACGTCCAGTACGAGATCGCCAACCTGCTGGCCGCCAAGTACCAAAACCTCATGGTCGTAGGCGACGATGACCAGTCCATTTATAGCTGGCGTGGCGCCGACATCACCAACATCTTGGACTTTGAGAAGGACTTTAAAAACTGCAAGACCGTCAAGCTGGAGCAGAACTATCGTTCCACGGGTCACATCCTGAGCGCCGCCAACGCCGTGGTGCGCCACAACTCGCAGCGCAAGGACAAGCGCCTGTTTACGGCCGAGGGCGATGGCGAGAAGATCCAGGCCTTCCAGGCGAGCGATGAGCGCGACGAGGGCCGCTGGATTGCCGGTGAGATCGAGAAGCTGCACTCCAAGGGCACGAGCTACGACGACATCGCCGTGTTCTACCGTACCAACGCCCAGTCGCGTATTCTCGAAGATATGTTCCTGCGCGCGGGCGTGCCCTACAAGATTGTGGGCGGCACGCGATTCTTCGACCGTGCCGAGATCCGCGACGTCATGGCCTACCTCAAGATGATCGTGAACCCGGCCGACGAGATGAGCGTCAAGCGCGTCATCAACACACCTCGCCGTGGTATCGGCTCCACCTCGATCCAAAAGATCGAGCAGCTGGCGCGCGACAACCGCTGCTCGTTCTTCCAGGCCTGCGAGATCGCGTGCGCCGAGACCGGTATGTTTAGCGCCAAGGTGCGCAATGGCCTGTCGAGCTTTGTGTCGCTGGTGCGCGAGGGTCGCCGCATGGACGGCGAGCTCAAGGACGTTGTCGAGATGATTGTCGATAAGACGGGCCTACTGCAGGCTTTCCGCGCCGAGGGCACCATGGAGTCCGAGAGCCGCGCCGAGAACATCCAGGAATTCCTGGGCGTCGCCGCCGAATTTGAGGAGACGCACGAGGATATCGAAGGTACGCTCGAGAGCTTGGAAGAGCTGCGCGCTGCCGGTGTTGCCGATGTGCCTGCTAGCGCCGAGCCCGAGCCTGTCGTGGTGAGCGCGCCTGCGCCCGAACCGGGGCCATCTGCCCCGGTATCCTCGTTTGAGGCGCTCGTTGGCGCGCGTGACGCCGCGGGCTCCAATCCGCTCGATAGCTTGGCCGCTCCGGCGCTGTCTCCGCAGGATGCCCTGGCCGCCGCCATCGCGGGCAACGCGTATGCCGCGCCGACGGAGATGCCGGCGGGTGCCGTGCATGCCGACGAGATCGAGCGCACCTACGGTCCGCTCACCTGTAAGGCGCTGCCGGCGCTCATGGAGTGGCTGGCCCTGCGCTCCGACTTGGATTCCCTGGCCGGCGAGACGCATGCCATTACCATGATGACCATCCACTCCGCCAAGGGCCTGGAGTTCCCGGCGGTGTTCGTGGCCGGCATGGAGGAGGGTATCTTCCCGCACGTGCACGACTTTGGCGGTAGTGACGATCCGGGCAAGCTCGAGGAGGAGCGTCGCTTGGCCTACGTCGCCATCACGCGTGCTCGCAAGCGCCTGTTCCTGACCTATGCGGCCACGCGTCGCACCTACGGCTCGACCTCTGCCAACCCGCGCTCGCGCTTCCTCAACGAGATTCCGTTTGAGGATATCGAGTTTAGCGGCATCGGTTCTGCCGGTTTTGAGGGCACGGGCTGGGAGAAACGCGGCGACCGACACGGCACCTTTGGATCGGGTATGGGCTCGGACATGTATGGCGGCAAGGTGTTTGGTTCGCATACGCGCTCGACCGGCGGTTCTGGTTCACGTGGTGGATCGAGCTTTGACGATTTCTTTGGCGGCAGCAGCTACGGGACCGAGCGCCATCGTGGGGTTTCGCCCGATGCCGGCCGTGTTGCCTCGACCTTTGGTTCGGGTGCGCCGCGAGCCAAAAAGCCGTCGTCCAAGGTGTCCCCGACGGTGGAGCGCAAGGTCGATCGTGCCAGCGCATCGCAGGACTTTGCCGCGGGCGATACCGTGAGCCACAAGACTTTTGGCACGGGTACCGTGCTCTCGGTCGTCGGAGACATGATCGAGGTCCAATTCGAAAAGACCGGCCAGACCAAAAAGCTTATGAAGGGCTTTGCTCCGATCGTCAAGCTGTCGTGATCCCGGCGGACCTGGGCGGGCGTATGGGGCAACATCGCCTGCTCGGGCAGTCCTGCTCGCACGGAGAGCACATTAAGTGCTCTCCGGCTCGTGCGGAACTCGCGATCGATGTTGCCCCATACGCCCGCCCAGGTCCTTAGATAACGTTGCTTGCGAACGTCGCTCTGCTCGTCCGCTTTTTTGATCTGGAGAGCCGGGTGGGCTGATATATATGGATAAGGGGCTCCTCCGTTGGTGGACGGGGGAGCCCCTTGTTGCGTTTTGGTTGTTGCTGCGACCTAGAGGTGGCTGATGATCAGTTCCATCTTGCCTTCGAGGTCGATGGAGCTGACGGTGTTCGGGGCCAGCAGGTGGCTTCCCTTGTGGACGGGGTCGCCGCAGACGGTGCCTTCGCCGTCGATGACCGACAGGCACATGAAGGGCCAGCGCTGGTCGAGGATCTTGCTGCCGTCGACACGCACGCGATCGACGGTGTAGCAGGGGTTAGACTCGAGCTCGGTCACGCCGTCCACCTCGGGCGCGGTCACGGTACCATCGACCGGGGCCTGGACGTCAAAGTCGATGCAGTCGAGGCTCTGCTTAATGTGCAGCGGGCGCAGTTTGCCGTCGGTGCCCGGGCGATCATAGTCGTACAGACGATACGTCACGTCGCTCGACTGCTGCGTTTCCAAAATGAGCGTGCCGGCCTTGATGGCGTGAACGGTACCGGAATCAATCTGGAAAAAGTCGCCCTTGTGGATCGGTAGTACGTTGAGCATGTCGTCCCAGCGGCCGTCCTTGATCATCTGTGCGGCCTCAGTGCGGTCTTTAGCACGCTGGCCGACGATGATCGTGGCGCCGGGCTCGCAATCCAGCACGTACCAGCACTCGGTTTTACCCAGGCTGCCGTTCTCGTGCTCGGCGGCGTACTCGTCGTTGGGATGAATCTGGATCGAAAGGTCGTCCTTGGCGTCCAGAATCTTGATGAGCAGCGGGAACTCCTTGCCCTCGCAGTTGCCAAAGAGCTCGCGGTGCTCGGCCCACAGCCACGACAGCGTGTGGCCGGCGTACGGTCCCTCCGCAATCTGGCAGTCACCGTTGGGATGGGCCGAGATGGCCCAGCACTCACCGATGGGACCTTCGGGAATGTCGTAACCAAATACGGTTTCGAGCTGGCGGCCACCCCAGATCTTCTCGTGGAAGATCGGCGTCAGTTTAATCAAATCGGACATATTCATACCCCCATTATGTTGCGCGGGCGTTGCACAAAACAGCTCAAAACGAGCGCCCGCGTGACTACAAAAACCTATGCCAACGTTACGTTGTGCAACTCAAAGCGGTCGCCAACGTTGCGCGAGATCGAATACTCAAAGGCGGCGCCGCTGTCCAAAAAGCCAATTTGGGTGAGCTCGAGCAGGGGAGAGCCAAGTTTGGTGTCCAGACGCTCGGCTTCTTCCTCGGTTGCTGCCACGGCGCGAATGGTACGGTGGAAGCTCGAAATCTTCAGCCCACATTGCTCGCGGATGAAGCGGTAGACCGATCCGTACAGGTCCTTCTTTTTCAGCCCCGGAATCAGCTCGAGGGGCATGTAGGTGTACTCGATAACGATGGGCTTCTCATCGGCCTGGCGCACGCGCACAACGTGATAGGCAAAGTCATCCTCGGCAATTCCCAGCTGGGCTGCGATGTCCGCCGGTGGATTAACGATCGAGAAATCGTAGACCACCGAGGTCACCTTCTCCCCGCGGTGCTCATACGAAAAACCCTGGGCACGGTCGTTTTTGCCCTGGAAAAACGCCTGGCCGGGAAGCCCCGCCGTGTCCTTAACGTAGGTACCCGATCCACGCCGGCTGGTAATAAGACCTTCTTCGGTGATTTGTTCAATAGCTCGTTTGACGGTGATTTTGGAAACGTTATAGAGCTTGCAGAACTCAACGACGGTAGGAAGCTTGTCGCCCGGTTTAAGAGCGCCATCCTCGATAGTGCGACGAATATCTGCAGCTATCGCCTCGTATTTGGGAATCATGGAACCTCCTTTCCAACTTGGTTGAGTATAAAAGAAAGTATAGTTAACACCTAAGCATCCCTATTATATATTTAAAAAGTTCGAGAAAGATATAATTAAAAGTCGCTTTGCATATAAATTAGAGCGCTCTAAATAGATAAACATCTGAGTAATGTCGTGTTAAGCGGCCATTCGCGTTTTCCCAGATAAAACCTGCCAAAACAAACCTGTCCCTTTTTGGTAGGTTTTTGCCTTGGGAGCGGTACCATACAGGCAATGTTTAAACGAGAAAGGCGGGCTCCCATGGAACCTAAGCAGTACTACATCGGCATCGACGTCGGCGGCACTTCGGTTAAGGAGGGCCTGTTCGACGAGGACGGCAACCTGCTTGCCAAGGCCAGCGTGCCCACGCCTCCTATCGTTGACGCTGCGGGCTTTGCCGCGGTGACCGAGGCTATCGACCAGGTGGTCGCCAAGGCACAGATTCCGCGTGCCTTTGTGGCGGGCATTGGCCTGGCCGTTCCGTGTCCCATCCCGGCGTCGGGCGATGCCAAGGTCAAGGCCAACATTGCCATTAACCTGCCCGAGCTGAGGGTCGCCATTCAGGAGCACTGCCCCGATGCGGTCGTTAAGTATGAGAACGATGCCAACGCCGCTGCCATGGGCGAGGCCTGGCTCGGTTCTGCCAAGGGCGTGCAGAACGTAGTTATGGTCACCATCGGTACCGGCGTGGGCGGCGGCGTTATCGTTAACGGCGATGTGGTATCGGGCGTTGTGGGTGCTGGCGGCGAGATCGGCCACATGTGCCTGAACCCGGCTGAGGAGCGCACCTGCGGCTGCGGCGGCCATGGCCACCTGGAGCAGTATTCCAGCGCCACCGGCGTGGTGAGCAACTACCTTGCCGAGTGCAAGAAGGCGGGCGTCGACCCCATCGAGCTCACCGGCCCCTCCGATTCCAAGGACGTGTTCCAGGCCTGCCGCGAGGGCGACAAGCTTGCGCTGGCCGCGGCCGATACCATGGCCGACTATCTCGGTCGCGCACTGGCGCTTATTGCCAACGTGGTTGATCCCGAGATGTTCCTCATCGGCGGCGGCGCCTCTGCCTCGGCCGATGTCTACCTCGACAAGGTTCGCGAGCACTTTAAGCAGTACGCGCTTTCCGCCTCGCGCGAGACGCCCATTAAGGTCGCTTCGCTCGGAAACGACGCCGGCATCATCGGTGCCGCCTACGTAGCCCTGCGCGCCGCCGGCAAATAGCTGGTGCAAGGAGGCCAAGGCTGCGCCCCAAAATATGCCGTGGCCCTTCCGTCTGCGAAGGCTCGGCATCGGCGTGCTACCATAGCTACGTCCAAGTACACATATCAAGTGGAGGATATCCATGGCAAACGTTCTTGTCTTTGGTCACCAGAACCCCGATAACGACGCCATCATGAGCGCACTCGTCCTGTCCCAGTTGCTCAACCAGGTTGAGTATGCCGGCAACACCTACGAGGCCTGCGCCCTTGGTCAGCTTCCGGCCGAGTCCGCCAAGCTGCTCGCCGACGCTGGCATTGCCGAGCCCCGCGTGATTGATTCCGTCGAGGCCGGTCAGCTCGTCGTCCTCACCGACCACAACGAGTCTGCCCAGTCCGTCGCCGGCCTTAAGGACGCCACGGTCTTTGGCGTCATCGACCATCACCGCATCGGCGACTTCGAGACCGCCGGTCCGCTGCACTACATCTGCCTGCCCTGGGGCTCCAGCTGCACCATCGTCACCAAGCTTGCCGGCGTGCTCGGCGTTGAGCTTTCCGACGTCCAGGCCAAGCTGCTGCTCTCGGCCATGATGACCGACACGCTCATGCTCAAGAGCCCCACCACCACCGATGTCGACCGCGCCGTCGCCGCCAAGCTCGGCGAGCAGGTGGGCGTCGATCCGGTCAAGTTTGGCATGGAGGTCTTCCTCACCCGTCCGTCCGGCTCCTTCACTGCAGCCGAGATGGTCGGCAACGACATCAAGATGTTCGAGCCCGCCGGCAAGAAGCTGCTCATCGGCCAGTACGAGACCGTCGACAAGAGCCGTGCGCTTGGCATGATTGACGAGATCCGCGAGGCCATGCGCGCCTACGCCGCCGAGAAGGGTGCCGACGGCATTGTCCTGTGCATTACCGACATCATGGAGGAGGGCTCGCAGGTCCTGCTCGAGGGCGAGACCGAGGCTGCTCAGAAGGGTCTGGGCATTGCCGACGAGCACGACGGCGTCTGGATGCCGGGCGTCCTCTCCCGTAAGAAGCAGGTCGCTGCCCCCATCATGGCCGCCTGCTAGGTTTAGTTGACCAAACGCCACGACCGGATCGCGGACGCCCCGCGCTCCGGTCGTTTTTTGTGCGCGGCGCCGCGTTGTCTCTTGGACAGGCGTGCCCGTGCCGTTGAGCAAATAATGTTCAACCTGTGGTTCCGCTTTTCGGTCACGCCTGCGTGCTTGTCGTGCAGGGTAGGCTAGATGCAAGCGTAATACGTTAGAGCGCGGCGCCGCCACTTGGGCGGGCCGTGCTTTTTTAAGACGGGAGCTTTCCCGTGAAAGGAGCCGCCCATGGCAGCAACTGAGCAGCTGTTCAACGTTCGTGAGCGCAAGCGTTTTGAGCGCCACGACATCTGGGAGCGCATCGCCGAGAACGGCACGATTTCCGCCGCCGTCATGGTCTTCGCCGCCATCGCCGCCGTCATTTGCGCCAATACCGATGCCTACGAGGCCATCCATCACTTTTTGGAGACCCCGCTGTATGTGGGTCTGGGCAACCTTACGGCCGGTCTCACCGTTGAGCTTTTCGTCAACGACTTCCTCATGGCGATTTTCTTTTTGCTGGTGGGCATTGAGCTCAAGTATGAAATGACGGTCGGCGAGCTCAAAAACCCGCGCCAGGCTATGCTTCCCATGCTGGCGGCCGTGGGCGGCGTCGTCGTTCCCGCCTGCATCTATCTGATCTTTAACCATGCCGGCGCGCACAACGGCTGGGCCATTCCCATGGCAACCGATATTGCCTTTGCGCTGGGCGTGCTGTCGCTTTTGGGCAATCGCGTGCCCAACGGCGTGCGTGTGTTCTTCTCGACGCTCGCCATCGCCGACGACCTCATCTCCATCGCCGCCATCGCCATCTTCTACGGTCAGAGCCCCAATCCGTTTTGGTTGGGCGCCGC
Source organism: Collinsella sp. AF23-2 (assembly GCF_003459245.1). Classification (GTDB taxonomy): domain Bacteria; phylum Actinomycetota; class Coriobacteriia; order Coriobacteriales; family Coriobacteriaceae; genus Collinsella. The sequence continues at coordinate 56,455 of NZ_QRVG01000010.1, read as the reverse complement.
CGCGCTTGTGACCTGCGCGCTCGTGTGGCTCAACAGGACGCAGCATTACCGCCTTGCCCCGTACTCGGTGCTGGGCCTGCTGCTGTGGTTCTGCATGTTCAAGAGCGGCGTGCACGCTACGCTTGCCGGCGTCATCCTGGCCTTCACCATCCCGGCCAAGTGCGGCGTCAAGCTCGATAGCCTCACCGATTGGTTGGGGGAGTGCCTGCCGCTGCTCGATGACCGCTACGATGACGAGGCGCACATCCTGGGTCAGCATGACTTTACCGTCTCGACCACCAAGGTCGAGCGCGTCATGCACCGCGTGACCCCGCCGCTCATCCGCATGGAGCGTCTGATCTCCACGCCGGTCAACTTTGTGATTCTGCCGATCTTTGCGTTCGTGAACGCGCAGGTTCGCCTAGTGGGCGTGGACATGAGCACGCTGCTCACCGACCCGGTGACGCTCGGCGTGTACTTTGGCATGCTGCTGGGCAAGCCGATCGGAATCTTTGGCATGACGTTTGCCCTGGTTAAGCTTAAGGCCTGCGAGCTGCCGCACAATGTCAACTGGCACATGATTGCCGGCGTGGGCATTCTGGGCGGTATCGGCTTTACCATGTCGATTCTCATCAGCGGCCTTGCCTTCCCGACGGCCCAGTTTGAGGTTCTTGCAGCCAAGGCCGCTATTCTCGCCGGTTCGGTCACCGCAGCCGTGCTCGGCATGATCTACATGAGCGTGGTCTGCAAGCATCCCTCGCCCAAAGACGAGTAAGAGCGCGAAAACCGGCTCCAGAACCGATTCGGGCGCGTTCAAAATGCGGATTCGGGCGGTGCTTGCCGCCTGCCAGACACGCCAGTGGTCAAAAAACGCCGTTTGTGAGTACTGTCACAAACGGCGTATCATTTTAGGTGCGGAAAATAATGAACAAAGTTATAAGAACTGTACGTTAATGAGTGACCATCGACTTCCAATTTGGCGCTAGCTGACGGTGATTAGGGAGTTTCAAGTCGAGTTTTGCCGATTTCGACCAAGAAACGCTGCTACTAAAAAGGTGACAGTACTCATATTTGCCCTTTTTTGGCCACAAGCCCTAAAACAAGCCTCGCCAGGGTCGGGAAACGGGCCAAATGCCGGCCTCGAGGCTTATTCCACGGTGCCGTAGACGGCGCCCCAGCCGTGGGCGGCCAAGGCGGAGTTGAGCTGGTCGCAAAGTGACTGGCGGTCGTAGTAGCCGGGCGGCAAAAGATTCACGATCTCCATGAGGTCGGGCGCCAGGTCCAAGATTTCGGCCTGTACGATCAGATCCAGGCGGTCGATGGCGTGGCGGTCGTAAAACAGTCCGTCGACCAGGCGCTGCAAGTCGCCGAATTCCTCGGCCTGAAACGATCCGTACTCCATAGTGCCTCCTTGGGCGCCCCACGCCGGCATGCGCGGCGATTCGTAATTGATTGCGATGAACTTAATCTATCACGGCTTCATAACGTTGCGACGATGGCGGTCTATACTTAGACGAACTGCAACGTACCGCTTCGCGAAAGGTCGCACCCCATGCAGACGATCTACCAGAAGATGGAAACCACCGAACTCGATGCCGCCATCGAGGCGCTTAAAGCCGAGGTTGCCGAGGTCAAGGCCAAGGGCCTGGCGCTCGACATGGCGCGCGGCAAGCCGTCGCCCTCCCAGGTGAACATTTCTCGCCCCATGCTCGATATCCTCAATGCCGATGCCGATCTGCACGACGGCAATGTCGACTGCTCCAACTACGGTTGCTTCGAGGGCATTCCCTCGGCACGCAAGCTGGCGGGGGAGTTCCTGGGTTGTCCTGCCGAGCAGACGCTCGTACTGGGCTCATCGAGCCTGCTGATCGAGCACGATATCGCCGGTATGTTCTGGCGTTGCGGCTCGTGCGGCAGCGACCCTTGGGAGGCTTACGAGGCAGCGCACGACGGCAAGAAGGTCAAGTTCCTGTGCCCCGTTCCCGGCTACGATCGCCACTTTGGCATCACCGCCGACTTGGGCATCGAGAACGTCCCCGTCGCGATGACCGACAACGGCCCCGACATGGACGAGGTTGAGCGCCTGGTTGCCACCGACGACTCCATCAAGGGCATCTGGTGCGTGCCCAAGTATTCCAACCCCACGGGCATCACCTTTAGCGAGGACACTGTGCGTCGCCTGGTCGAGATGCCCACGGCCGCGCCCGATTTCCGCATCTTCTGGGACAACGCCTACTGCGTGCACGACCTGTACGACGAGACCGACGAGCTCGCCAACATCTTCGATCTTGCCCGCGCGGCGGGCACCGAGGACCGCGTGGTGGCCTTTGCCTCGACGTCCAAGATCACCTTCCCGGGTGCCGGCATCGGCTTTATCGGTGCGAGCCCCGCGGTCATCGCCGAGTTCTCCAAGCGCCTGAAGGCCGGTCTTATTAGCGCCGACAAGCTCAACCAGCTGCGTCACGTGCGTTTCCTTCCCACCATCGAGGCGGTCAAGGAGCACATGAAAAAGCATGCCGAGTTCCTGCGCCCGCGCTTTGAGGCCGTTGAGCGTAAACTCACCGAGGGCTTGGGCAACACGGGTTGCGCCACTTGGACTCATCCCCATGGCGGCTACTTTGTGAGTTTCGATGGCCCCGAGGGCTCGGCCCAGAAGGTCGCCGCGCTTTGTGCCGACCTGGGCGTCAAGCTCACGCCGGCTGGTGCCACCTGGCCTTATGGCAAGGATCCGCGCGACACCAACATCCGCATCGCGCCGAGCTATCCCACGGTCGAGGACCTGGAGGCCGCGCTCGATGTGCTGGTGCTGGCCGTCAAGCTCGTCGCTGCCGAGCTTGCGCGTTCCGAGCGCGCCTAACGCGTAGGACCCCGCAAGTCCGCGCCTAGTACTATCCGCACTTTCGATACGTAAAGGAGCGTATACATGGATTTGGGTATTTCAACCAACCCCACGCCAGAGCTCTACACCATTAAGGTGACCGGTGAGATCGATATCTCTAACGCCGATAGCCTGCGCAATGCCATCGACCTGGCGCTCGAGCAGCCCACTGAGGCCGTTGAGCTCGATTTTGCCCAGGTGAGCTACATCGATTCGACGGGCATTGGCGTGCTTGTGGGCGCCGCACACCACGCGGTTGACCACGGCAAGCGCTTTAGCTGCACGAATATGCAGCCCCCGGTGATGCGCGTGGTTCAGCTGTTGGGTGTCGACCAGGAGATTTCGATCACCGCTGCATAATCTTTGCCCCCAAAAGGGCGTGCCGTTTGGCATATGTTTGTGATGCGCTCGGACGTTTTGGCGTCCGGGCGCTATACTTGACCGAATGAATAGACGAGTTCCGGCCGAATGGCGCGGTGCGGGCTCGACTCACATCGAGCCTTGGAGGTATGTGTGTTTGGTATTGGAGAGGGTGAGCTCGCGATCATCGTGGTCTTCGGCTTTTTGCTGTTTGGCCCGGATAAGCTCCCGCAGATGGGCCGCACGATCGGCCGTGCCATCCGTCAGTTCCGCGAGACGCAGGAAAAGATGACGGCCGTTGTTCAGTCCGAGATTATCGATCCGGTGAGCGAGGCCGCGTCGGCCCCGGTCAAGCCCAAGAAGACTGCTGCGACCGACGACGATTCCGATGCGGACGAGGATGCCGCCGAGACGGCAGCGCCCGCCAAGAAGGAGACCTTTGCCGAGCGTCGCGCCCGTCTTGCTGCCGAGAAGGCCGCAAGCGAGGGTGCTGCTGAGGGCGAAGGCGCTGTTGATGAGGCCGAGGGTACAGAGCCTGCTACTGCCGTCGAGCCCGAGCCTGCTGCAGAGCCCGAGCCCGAGCCGGCAGAGCCCACGACGGCTGACCTCTACGCCCGCCGTCCCCGCAAGCGCAAGGCTGTCGTCGACCAGCTCGCTCGCGAGCTCGAGGCCGAGGACGCTGCCGAGACTGCTGCCGCCGATGCTCCGAAGGGAGGCGATGAGTAATGCCAATCGGACCTGCGCGTATGCCGCTCTTCGATCACCTGGGAGAGCTCCGTCGCCGCCTGACCATCGTGGTCGTGTCGGTGTTTGCCGCCGCCATCGTGCTGTACTTTGCCACGCCCGTGGTGCTCGATATCCTCGAGGATCCCATCCGCTCGTTTGTGCCGGACGGTAAGTTCTACATCACCACCACGCTCGGCGGTTTTGGCCTGCGCTTCTCGCTGGCCATCAAGATGGCCGTGGTCATGTGCACGCCCATGATCATCTGGCAGATTCTGGCATTTTTCCTGCCGGCACTGCGCCCCAACGAGCGCAAATGGGTCGTACCCACGGTGCTCGCCTCGACGGTGCTGTTCTTCCTGGGCGCCATCTTCTGCTACTTCATCATTATCCCGGCGGGCTTTGAGTGGCTCATCGGCGAGACCTCGGCTGTCGCTACGGCGTTGCCCGATCTGGAGAACTACGTCAACATGGAGCTGCTCTTTATGATCGGCTTTGGTGTGGCGTTTGAGCTGCCGCTCATCATCTTCTACCTGTCCGTTTTCCACATCGTGTCCTATGCGGCCTTCCGCAGCGCCTGGCGCTACGTGTACGTAGGCCTGCTCGTGGGTTCGGCTGTGATCACGCCCGACGGCTCGCCCGTTACGCTGGGTCTCATGTATGGCGCCCTGCTCTCGCTCTACGAGATTTCGCTCGCCATCGCTCGCGTGGTCATTACCGCGCGCGAGGGTAAGGAGGGCCTGTTCGTGAGCCGTCTGGACCTGTTCTCGGACGACGAGGACGACGAGGAGTAAATCGGTATGCACGAGGTTGGCATTGTCAACGGCATACTCGATACAGTGATTCGCGCGGCGCGTGGGGCGGGGGCCTCGCGCGCCGTTTTGGTAACGCTGCGTATCGGGGATATGACCGAGGTCGTGCGCGAGGCGCTCGACTTTGCGTGGGAGACGTTTCGCGACGAGGACCCGCTCACGCGCGGCTGCGAGCTTGCCGTGGAGGAGGTCCATCCACAAAGCGAGTGTCTGGACTGCGGCGAGGTTTTCGACCACGATCGCTTCCACTGTCGCTGTCCTCAGTGTGGTGGTGCCAACGTGCGCCTACTGCACGGCCGCGAGCTCGATATCGCAAGTATCGAAATCGAAACCCCCGACGATTAGCCCGCTAGCCATCTGGTGATGGGGTATAAAGGGGCCAAAGTAAGGAGCGCTAAGTATGGCCGAGAAAACGATTGATATTGCATCGCCGATTCTGTCGCGCAACGAGCGCCTGGCAGATCAGCTGCGTCAGCGATTTAATGAGACAAACACCTACGTGATCAATGTGCTGTCGAGCCCCGGCTCGGGCAAGACCACCACGATTCTGGGCACCAACGAGCGCCTGCGTGACAAAGCCGGCCTGCGCTGTGCTGTCATCGAGGGCGATATCGCCTCGGACGTCGACGCCATCACCATGAAGGAAGCCGGCATGTCCGCCATTCAGATCAACACGGGCGGCCTGTGCCACCTCGAGGGCAACATGATCATGGAGGCCGTCGATGCCTTCGACCAGGCCGTCGGTCTGGAGAACATCGACGTCATCTTTATCGAAAACGTGGGCAACCTGGTCTGCCCGGTCGACTTTGACCTGGGCGAGAACCTGTCCATCATGATTCTCTCGGTGCCCGAGGGCGACGACAAGCCCATCAAGTACCCGGGCATCTTCCAACACGCCGGCGCGCAGCTGCTCAACAAGGTCGACGTGGCTCCGGCTTTCGATTTTGACATGGATAGGTATACTAAGACACTCGATGACCTCAATCCGCAGGCGCCGCGGTTTGCCGTGAGCGCGCGCAAGGGCGAGGGCATGGATGCCTGGTGCGATTGGCTCATCGGGCAGATTGAGCAAGCAAGGGCGTAAGTCGGCCGCCATACGGGCGGGCGTAGCCGCAGAGACACGAGATAGGAGCCTCTTTTGAAGCTCATCATCGCAGAGAAAAACGACGCCGCGCGTCAGATTGCCGAGCGTCTGTCCACGGGCAAACCCAAAAAGGACAAGGTGTACAACACCGCCATCTACCGTTTTGAGTGGAAGGGCGAGGAGTGCGTGACCATCGGCCTTGCCGGTCACATCCTTGCGCCCGATTTTTGCGACAGCGTGCTGTTCGATAAAAAGCTGGGCTGGTATTCGGTTACCGAGGACGGCGAGATGCTGCCGGCCGATATGCCCGATGGCCTGGCTCGCCCGCCGTACGATACCAAGCGCAAGCCGTTCCTTGCCGATGGTATCTCCATCAAGGGCTGGAAGCTCGAGAGCCTGCCTTACCTCACCTGGGCGCCCGTCATTAAGCTGCCGGCCGAAAAGGAGCTCATCCGCTCGCTCAAGAACCTTGCCAAGAAGTCCGACAGCGTCATTATCGCCACGGACTTCGACCGCGAGGGCGAACTGATCGGTTCGGACGCCCTCAACAAGGTGCGCGAGGTTGCGCCCGACTTGCCGGTCGCCCGCGCCCAGTATTCTTCGTTTACCAAGGCCGAGATTACGCAGGCCTTCGATAATCTTGTCTCGCTCGACCAGAATCTGGCCGACGCCGGCGAGAGCCGCCAGCACATCGACCTCATTTGGGGCGCGGTGCTCACGCGCTACCTGACGCTCGCCAAGTTTGGCGGCTTTGGCAACGTGCGCTCCGCCGGCCGCGTGCAGACTCCGACGCTCGCCCTGGTGGTCGAGCGCGAACGCGAACGCATGGCGTTTGTGCCCGAGGACTATTGGCAGATTCGCGGCATGGGTGCCGCTCAGGGTGCTGCCGAGGATGACCGCTTTAAGATTGCGCACAAGACGACACGTTTTACCGACAAAGATGCTGCCGAGACGGCGTACGGCCACGTCGACGGCGCTACGACGGCAACCGTCGCCGCGGTGACCAAGCGCTCCCGCAAGCAGCAGCCGCCCACGCCGTTTGCGACGACCTCGCTGCAGGCTGCCGCCGCGGCCGAGGGCATCTCACCTGCACGTACCATGCGCATCGCCGAGTCCCTCTACATGGCGGGCCTCATCAGCTACCCGCGTGTCGACAACACCGTGTATCCCGCGACGCTCGATTTGGGCGCCGTGGTGAGTGACCTGGCAAAGATCAACCCGGCGCTGGCGCCCGTGTGCAAAAAGGTACTCGCTGGTCCCATGAAGCCCACGCGCGGTAAAGTCGAGACCACCGACCACCCGCCTATCTACCCCACGGGCGAGGGCGATCCGTCCACGCTCGACGGCGGCCAGCGCAAGCTCTACGACCTCATCGCCCGTCGCTTCCTGGCGACGCTTATGGGTCCCGCGACCATCGAGAACACCAAGCTCGAGCTCGACGTGAACGGTGAGCCGTTCGTGGCTTCGGGCGATGTGCTCGTGACTCCGGGCTTCCGCGAGGCGTATCCGTATGGACTTAAGCGCGACGAGCAGATGCCGCCGCTGATGCAGGGCGATACGGTCGACGTTTTCGACATTAAACTCGAGGCCAAGCAGACCGAGCCGCCCGCGCGCTACAGCCAGGGCAAGCTCGTGCAGGAGATGGAAAAGCGCGGCCTGGGTACCAAGTCCACGCGTGCGAGCATCATCGAGCGCCTGTATGCCGTGCGCTATCTCAAAAATGATCCCGTTGAGCCGAGCCAGCTGGGCATCGCCATCATCGATGCGCTGACGCAATTTGCCCCGCGCATCACGAGCCCCGATATGACCAGCGAGCTCGACGGCGACATGACTCGCGTCGAGCGCGGCGAGGACACCGAAGAGCATGTCGTGACGCACTCGCGTGCGCTGCTGGCCGGCGTGCTCGACGAGCTGCTCAAGCATACGCAGGAGCTCGGCGACGCCATCAGCGACGCCGTCACGGCCGATGCGCGCGTGGGCGCCTGCCCCAAGTGCGGCAAGGACCTGGTTATGAAGACGAGCGCCAAGACCCGCGGCAGCTTCATTGGCTGCATGGGCTGGCCCGACTGCGACGTGACCTATCCGGTGCCGAGCGGCGTCAAGGTGAGCCCGCTCGAGGGCGAGGCCGCCGTGTGCCCCGAGTGCGGTGCGCCGCGCATCAAGTGTCAGCCGTTCCGCCAGAAGGCTTTCGAGATCTGCGTGAACCCGAGGTGCCCCACCAACTACGAGCCTGACCTTAAGGTGGGCGAGTGCAAGGTGTGCGCCGAGGCCGGACGCCATGGCGACCTGATCGCGCACAAGAGCGAGAAGAGCGGCAAGCGCTTTATCCGCTGCACCAACTACGATGACTGTGGCGTGAGCTATCCTCTACCGGCGCGCGGTAAGCTCGAGGCGACGGGTGAGACCTGCCCCGAGTGCGGCGCTCCCATCGTGGTGGTCAACACGGCGCGCGGCCCGTGGCGCATCTGCGTGAACATGGACTGCCCGACCAAGGAGAAGAAGCCCGCCCGCGGCCGCAAGACCGCGACTAAGGCGAGCTCGGCAAAGAAGACGACGGCGGCCAAGAAGACCACGGCTAAGAAAGCCACTGCCGCCAAGAAGACGACCGCGAAGAAGTCGACTGCCAAGAAAACAACCGCCGACAAGTAACGGCGCAGTCGAAACATTGCCCAAAAAACGAGCGAGGACCCCGCGATCCTCGCTCGTTTTTTTGACCGGCAGTTAGGGACGTTCTTTTTCTGCCGGCAGTTTAGGAACGTCCCTAACTGCCGGCTCGGGAACGACAAAGCGTTAGTTCACTTCGACGGGTTTGGCGCCGGGATAGCGCTCCTCAAAGTCTAGGCGGTACTTATTGTCATTGGTGCCCGCCACGTTGTCGCGCGACAGCGGCGCCACGATCTCATTCTTGTGGTCCGCAGGCTTGGCGTATTTCAGGCTGATCTCCCAGGCATCACAGATTGCGTCAATGCGGTGATCCAGGTCGTCGTACAGGGCGATGATGTCCTTCCAGGAGCTGTAGTTTTTGGAGCTCGTCGGGACGTCCAGGTCCTCGACGATGTCGTAATACTGCTCGATGGTGTCCTCCGTGCGCTCGGCGACGTCGGCGAGATTTTGACGGGTGGTTCGATCCTCTTCCAGATAGTTGCCGTTGAAGTTCTGCGCGCAGCCACGGACGTAGTTGTCGAGGTCTTCGAGCAGGTCGTAGTACTCGCTCAGGCGACGGTAGAGGTTTTGCTCGGAGAGGGTCGCTTCGCCGCCATCCTCGTCGTCATCGTCATCATCGTCGTACAGGCTGTTGGGATCGCCGAGAGGCTTTAGGTCATCGTCGTCGACGTCATGGTGCAGCTTAGCTACCTCGGCAGTCGTCTGCGTGGCGGCGTTGTCGAACGGTCTGATTGCAAAGAAGATGACCAGGGCGATGATGATCGCCACCAGCACAACGATAACGGCGATAAGCGGCCCGGTGCCGCTCTTTTTGGAAGCGGGGGTCTGTGGCGAAGCGGGCGCGTATGCGGGAGCCGGCTGCTGTTGGGGCGAGCCGCTCGCGACGGGTATGCGCTGCGTGGTCTCGACGGCCTCGGTCCTTGCGGCGGGGTCGGGGCTATAGGCGAGGGAGTCGTCCGCCTTGGCTTGCGGCGTATCAAGGGAGCCGGTCTGCTCAAAAGCGGGCTGGCTATCGCTCGCGGCTGTTTGCTCAACGGGTGCACCGCACGAGGTGCAGAACTTGGCATCATCTGCAAGAAGCTTGCCGCACGAGGCACAATACCGAGACATTGCCACTCCTTTCGCCACATTTCAATGCAATACGACGATTATACCCAGCATCCAAAATTCCCCATCATAAGTTGCGGTGAAATAGGGACTGTTTGGCGGTCTCAGAGCTTCAATCAGTCCCTATTTCACCGCAACTTTGGAAAGGCGCCTTTAGCCATTGGGGACGCACCGAGCACTGGGGTATCATGGCTTGGTTGATATATATCTGCATTTACGCGCCTTGTAGGAAGGGGCTGCGCCCATGGCTTTTGAGCCCGCTCAACATAGCTTTATCACGCTCGAGGGCGTCGATGGCGCCGGCAAGTCCACGCAGGCGCGCCTGCTTGCCCGCGCGCTCGAACTCGCTGGCTACCAGGTTGTGAGCCTGCGCGAGCCGGGCGGTACCGCCATCAGCGAAAAGATCCGTGCTCTGCTGCTCGACCCCGCCAATACGGCGATGGGCGACACTTGCGAGCTGCTGCTGTATGAGGCCGCCCGTGCCCAGCTGGTGCACGAGGTCATCGCGCCCGCCCTCGCTGCCGGCAAGGTGGTCCTGTGCGATCGCTTCTACGATTCCACGACCTGCTACCAGGCGTTTGCCGATGGCCTCGACCGTCAGATGGTACGCGATGCCAACAACCTGGCTGTCGCCGGTACGCATCCGGCGCTCACGCTCGTCTACCACATCACGCCCGAGCAGGCGGCGCTACGCATGGCAGCCCGTGGCGCGGCAGATCGCATGGAGGCAAAAGGCATGGCCTTCCAAGAGCGTGTCTACCAGGGATTTTGCGCCATTGCCGCCGAGGAACCAAACCGCGTAAAACTCATCGACGCCACTGCGACCGTCGAGGAAGTCTTCGAGAAGACGGTCGAGCAGATTCGCGCATACGGTCTCGACATTCCGCAAGACGCCGTCACCGCCGCGCTTGCCCAGGAGGCCGAGTAACATGGCCCCCGCTCAGGCAAGCCTGCTGGCCAAGCTCGACACCCAAGAGCGCGTGCGCGACTTTTTGACCAATGCCGTCGCCAGCGGTCGCGCATCGCACGCCTACCTGTTTTTGGGCGCGCCCGGCGCGGGCAAGCTCGACGCCGCGTGGGCGCTCGCCCAAGCCTTCCTGTGCGAGCAGGATGGCTGCGGCTCATGCGATAGCTGCGTGCGCGTCGCCCGCCATACGCACCCCGACGTGCACTATTACACGCCCGAGAGCGCCACGGGCTACCTCATCGCCCAGACCCGCGAGCTGCTCGATGACGTGCCTCTGGCGCCCATCCGTGCCAAGGCCAAGGTCTACATCATTGACCGTGCCGAGCAGCTGCGCGCCAACACCGCCAACGCACTGCTCAAAACACTCGAGGAGCCGCCCGAGGGCGTTATGTTTATCTTGCTGGGCACCTCGGCAGACGTGATGTTGCCCACCATCGTGAGCCGCTGCCAGTGCGTGCCGTTTCGGCTGGTGTCGCCCGCCGTCGCCGCGCAGGCCGTGAGCCGCGCCACCGGTCAGGACCCTGCGCGTTGCCGCATGGCCGTCGCCGTAGCGGGAAGCCCCACGCGTGGCATCGAGTTCCTCAAGAGCGCCGAGCGCCAGGACGCCCGCCGTCAGATGGTTCGCGCCATCGATTCGCTTATCGCCGCCGACGAGGCCGACGTGCTCAGCCGCGCCAAGTCACTCATCGTCGCCGTTAAGGCGCCGCTCGCCGAGGTCAAGTCCACGCAGGAAAAGGTGCTCGAGCAAAACGCCGATTACCTGTCGCGTGGAGCATTGAAGCAGCTTGAGGACCGCAACAAGCGCGAACTCAACGCGCGCGAGCGTTCGGGTATCATGGAAGCGCTGGCGAGCGCGCGGACGCTCATGCGCGACGTGCTGCTGACGCTTCAGGACGAGGCAGCCGACGTGGTGAACGAAGACGCGTGCGACACGATCGGGCGGCTTGCCGCCGCGACCAATGTTGCGGGTGCCACACGGGCGCTCGAGGCAGTCGCGACCGCCGAGCGCAACATCGCCAGAAACGTTACTCCCCAGCTGGCCATCGAGGTCATGCTGTTCGATATCAGGAAGGCACTGAAATGCCGTTAGTCGTACCCGTTAAGTTTACCTACGCCTCGCGCGACCTGTGGTTTGACCCGCAGGACCTGGATATCCTCGAGGCCGATTATGCCATTTGCTCCACCGAGCGCGGAACCGAGATCGGCTTGGTTACGGCCGATCCCTTCGAGGTGCCGCAAGACGAGATCGGTCAGCCGCTCAAGCCCGTGCTGCGCGTGGCGAGCGACATCGACCTGCAGCTTGCCGACGATCTTGCCATCCAGGGCGACGAGGCCATGGTCGATTTCCGCCGTCTGGTCAAAGAACTCGACCTCGAGATGAAGCCGGTGGGCGTCGAGTACCTGTTTGGCGGCGAGAAGGCCGTGTTCTACTTTGCGGCCGAGGAGCGCGTCGATTTTCGCCAGCTCGTCAAGGATCTGTCCTCGACGCTGCACATTCGCGTCGACATGCGCCAGATCGGCGTGCGCGACGAGACTCGCCTGGTGGGCGGCTATGCCCAGTGCGGCCAGGAGCTCTGTTGCACGCGCTTTGGCGGACAGTTTGAGCCCGTCTCGATCCGCATGGCAAAAGAGCAGGACCTGCCGCTCAATTCCTCCAAGATCAGCGGCGTTTGCGGCCGCCTGATGTGCTGCCTGCGCTATGAGTTCGAAGCGTACAAGGACTTTAAGAGCCGTGCGCCCAAAAAGAAGACGCTCATCGATACGCCGCTCGGCAAGGCGCGTATTCAGGAATATGACACGCCGCGTGAGCAGCTGGTGCTGCGCCTGGAGAACGGCAAGGTCTTTAAGGTCAACCTGGCCGATATGACCTGCTCGGAGGGCTGCAAAAAGAAGGCCGCCGAGCAGGGCTGCAACTGCCGCCCCGACTGCGTGACGCGCGACGTGCTCGAGCGCATCGAGTCGCCCGAGATGCGTCTGGCGCTTATGGAGCTCGACCGCGAGAACGGCGTCGACGTGGGCGATGGCCTGTCGAGCGCCGACCGTCTGGCCGGTACGTCGATGCCCAAGCGCCGTCGTCGCGATGCTGAATCCGATGCTCGCGCCGGTCAGGGGCAGGGCGAGGGTCGTGGCCGCGGAAAGGGCCGTGGCAATGCCGCAACGCCTGAGGCCGAGGAGGCCGCCGGTGGCCGTCGTCGTCGCAAGCGCGCAGGCTCGGGCGATGCTGCCGAGGCTGCAGCCGCGGGCAAGAACGCCTCTCGCGAGCGCGAGGTTCAGCAACCCCAGCAGCAGAATCGCGGCGGTGGCATGAACCCCACACGTCGCCGCCGCCGTCATCTGTCGAGCGAGGAGCGCGAGGACGCCTTCCGCGCCGCAGCTGCTCGCGAGGCTGGTGCCGCTTCCAAGGGCGCCTCGGCCTCCGATGCGTCTGCCGACAAGGGCGGCAAGTCACGTGGCGAGGATGAGCGCGCGCCGCGTCCGCGCCGTCGCCATTCCTCGGGCGCGCAGCAGAAGCCTTCAGTGCCCTCCGTGGCCGATCAGGTCTCGGATGGCGAGGTCAAGGTCACGCGCCGTCGTCCCGGAGATGGCGGGGGAGCGGCTGCTAAGGCTTCGCGTGGCGCCGCTCGCGACGAGCGCGAGCCGCGCGAGGATCGCGGTGGCGAGGGCTCGGCCGACCAGGGCCAAAAGCGCCGTCGCCGTCGCCGTTCCCGCAAGCCGCGCCAGGATGGTGGCGAGGGCTCGACCCCGTCTTCGTCTGCACCACAACCGCCCGCCGGCGAATAACGCCCGCGAGCGGATTTTGCTCGCCTTGCCCCGAGCGCATCGGGGTATCATAGCGCTGAATCAACAACCCTCCCTGCGACCGAACGTAGGGAGGGTTGTGTCTTGAAGAGCCATCTGAACATATTGAGCCGTCTGCAAGGTGCCGGCATCCTACCGTTTGCGGACGAATCGCTATCGTTTGCCGAGCAGGCGGCGCACGAGGCGCTTGAGGCGTTGTCGCCAACACGATGTGCCGGCTGCGAGCGCGCCGGTACGCTTATTTGCCAAGACTGCCTGGCTGCGCTCACGCTCATCGACCCACGTCATAGCTGTACCCGATGCGGCGCCCCGTTTGGGGATTTGCTGTGCACTGAGTGTTCGGTCGAGGGCACGTCCTCGGCAATGGCGGAGGCGCTCGACCGCTGCCTGGCGTGCTCCGTCTATGCGCATCCGCTGCCGCGCATCATTAAAGCGTACAAGGACGCGGGCGAGCGACGCCTGGCGCCGTATCTGGCGGAGCTGCTCTACGACACCGCCCTGCATGCCCAGGTCGTAGCGCCCGATCGCTACGGAGGTGTGCTGTCCGGTGCGGATGCGGTGGTGTTTGTGCCTGCGACGGCGGCAGCGTTTCGGCGGCGTGGCTTTGATCATATGGAGGCCATTGCGCGCCCATTTTGCGAGCTGTCGGGTGTTCCCCTGCTCGATGCCCTCGTCAAGTACGGGCATGGCGACCAGCGCGAACTCGGTCGTGAGGAGCGTCGCGAGCGTGCCCAAGGCATGTACGAGACGGTTGAGGACGTGCACGGCCGCCGCTTACTGCTTATCGATGACGTTATCACCACGGGCGCGACCATGGCAGCAGCCTCGGCGGAGCTCAAGCGTGCCGGCGCTGCGGCAGTCGATGGCCTTGCTATCGCACGTGTTTGGTAGGGGTGGTTTTGTGGCAGTGAAGATGGCGCGTGCGGCCCGTCCTGACCTGCGAAATCTGTACTCGCGATGCGAATGACGCCCCTAACCTTAAACTTTAGCTTGAACTTAGCTATAATGCGCTACGTTCCTACCAGGCTGTGGTTGCGGACGGACGAAATGCCCGTCCTAGTCCAAGACAGACGCGGTCAAAGGGATCCACGTAAGCGACCGCGTGCGCGCGGCGCGATCATGGCGCGTCCTAGATGTAAGCCGCACCGTCCGTTCTACTTTCTTTGGGGCAATACCGCCTCGCGGGCGAGCGGGCCAGTCGTGAAGGTGGCTGCGGCCTCCCGAGCAAACACCCCGGTGCGCAAGTGTGGGGTCAAATACCAGGTCAGCTGGTGGGAACAATCTGATATTCCGCGCAACGCACGGATCGTATACGACACAGAAGGCAGGGTAGTGGACATGGTGAGGGGCAGCTTGATGCACGCGGCTCGGTTAGGTGCTGGGACCGCAGCGGTCATCGCCGTTTTGGGCCTGAGCGGATGCGCGTTCAACCCGCTGTCTACGTTCACGACTCCCACGATCGACCAGATCGAGTACGAGACCGTCACGCCCGCGGTGTCGGATGATGCCCTGGTCACCCCCGGTACCCTGACGGTTGCCCTCGATACCTCCGATGCGCCGCAGGCCATGCAGGGCGCTGACGGCGAGCTCACGGGGTATGCAGTCGACGCTGCCCGCGCCCTCGCAAGCCGCATGGGCCTTAAGGTCGCCTTTGTCGATGCGTCCTCGGCGGGTTCCGCGCTCGGTGACAAAAAGGCTGATATCTTTATCGGCGAGATCAACTCCACGGATGGGGACGTTAGCTCGCTCGGCACGTGCCTGTACGATGCCGCTTCCGTGTTCGGTAAAACCAGCGATGGTGGGTCGCTGAGCGTTTCCACCGATACCCTTAACACGTCTACTCTGGGTATCCAGATGTCCTCGGCCTCGCAGGAGGCGCTTGCTAAGCAGAGCATCACCTCCAACCAAAAGACTTACTCCAACATCAACGAGTGCTTTGAGGCGCTCGAGTCCGGCGAGGTCGACTATGTGATCTGCGACTCCACGGCTGGCGGTTACCTTGCGCGACTGATGAGCGAGATCTCCTATGTCGGTGCGCTCGAGGCGCCCTCGACGCTTGGTGTTGCAGGCCTTTCGTCCAATGACGAACTGTGTCGTGCCGTGAGCGATGCCCTCGACGGTATTACGGCCGACGGCACGCTCGAGGCGGTCCACTGCGTCTGGTACGGCACGATGCCCTACGACCTCACCACTAAGACGGTTTCGGGCGCTAACGTGCAGCCGGGCGACTCTGAGTCCAGCGAGACCACATCCTCCGGCAGCGAGTCCTCCGATTCCAACAATGAGACCGCATCCTCCGAAGACAAATCGTCCAGCCAGGAAGACACCATCACCGACGACGACATTAACAAGCTTAATAGCTAGTTATTGCTAGGGGTGGTGTCTCCTATGCGCTAGGAGAGATGCCCCTTCACGGTTTCAACACGCACTGCCGGGCTTCCCCAATAGGGGAGCCCGGCTTTTTCATCTCTATAAAACCAGCAGGTCAAAGCCAATTTTCGGGACCAAATACAAAGTCGCCGGCTCCCTCCTATAGCGCACTTTGCCACAGAAAAGTGCGAGACTTCGGTATGCGGTATCAAGCAATCGTTATTCGGGTCTTTGGGAATCCGCGTGATTAAATGCACGGCAATGGGTACATAGCCAGTACAGTAAGTCCCCGAGGCAGATTGGAGCCACGTATGGATATCAAGGTTTCTGGACGCAAGACGACGGTAACCGATGCTCTGCGTGCGCATGTGGATGAGAAGATCGGCGAGGCGCTCAAGGTTTTCGATATCGAGCCCATGACGGTCGACGTTGTACTTCGCTATGAGAAGAACCCCTCGAACCCCAACCCGGCAATCGTCGAGGTTACGGTTCGCGCCCGCGGTTCGGTGATTCGCGTTGCCGAGCACGGTGCAGATATGTACGCCGCCATCGACCTCTCCGCCGATAAGGTCACCCGCCAGCTGCGCAAGTTCAAGACCAAGGTTGTGGACAACCGCCAGGGCGGTGCCAGCGCAGCGGATGTTGCACCGGTCGAGCGTGTCGAGGATCTGGCCGACCTGCTGCTGCCCGAGGAGGACGACGACCTGCTCGTCCGCGAGAAGGTCATCGATGTCACCCCGATGACTGAGGAGCAGGCGCTGGTGCAGACCGATCTGCTCGGTCACGACTTCTACGTGTTCGAGAACGCGACGACTGGCCTCATCAATGTGGTGTATCACCGTAAGAATGGTGGATATGGCATCATCAAGCCCCGTATCGAAACGCTTGACGAGTAAAATACGTTAACTTGCATGAGTTAACGGCTGGCGGCCATCCCATGCGGGTGGCCGCCTTTTTACGTAAGGAGTCGCTTTGATGGACAAGGCTGCATCTACCGGCCATTCTGACCGTTGCCGCATCGTCGTCGATACCTGCTGCGACTTTAGCCCCGAGGTCGCTGCGAACCTCGATGTCGATATCTTGGGTTTCCCCTTCATTATCGATGGCGAGGAGCGCACGGACGACATCTGGTCGAGCATGAGCCCCAAGGAGTTCTACGACCGCATGCGCGCCGGCGCCCGCGTGTCCACCTCGGCTGTGTCGCTCGGTCGCTATATCGAGTTCTTTACCGAGTGCGCCAAAGAGGGCACACCAACGGTCTACCTGTGCTTTACCTCGGCGCTGTCGTCGAGCTACAACTCCGCGTGCCAGGCGGCGGACGCCGTGCGCGCCGAGTATCCCAACTTTGAGCTCTACGTGGTCGACAACGCTCTACCCTGTGCGACCGGCGCGCTCCTGGCGCTCGAGGCCGTGCGTCAGCGTTCGGCGGGGCTGACCGCCAAGCAACTGGTCGATTGGGCAAACGAGGCAAAGACCTACGTCCATGGCTACTTTACGCTCGAGAGCTTCGATGCACTGGCTGCCGGCGGCCGCATTCCGCCCGCGGCGGCGCAGCTCACGGCAAAGCTCGATGTCAAGCCCGAGCTCTCCTACGACCTTGCCGGCTCGCTGTCGCTGATCGGCGTCAACCGCGGCCGCAAGAAGGCGCTCAAGTCCATCCTCAAGTCGTTCCGCGAGAACTACGTGCCCGATCGCACCATGCCCATCGCCATCATGACGGCCGATGCCGAAAAGGACGGCGACTGGCTCGAAGCCGCCATCCGCAAGGAGGAGGGCTGCGCCGACGTCACGATCGTTCGCAGCTCCGTGGGTCCCACCATTGGCTCGCACGTGGGCCCCGGCATGGTGGCCTGCGCGTTTTGGGGCAAGAACCGTGCCGAGAAAGCCTCGCTTTCCGACCGCATCGCGCGCCGCGTGCGTGGCGAGTAGACAGGCGCTGCGGCTGCAAGCGCCCTCAAGTCACGGCCGAAACGCTGGCACCGAGTATTTAACCTGGTAACAACATCCAACCCAAAAGGAAAGGTTTCATGGCAAACAAGCTCTCCGTCGCATTTATCGGCACCGGAATCATGGGTGCCCCCATCGCCGGCCACATCCTGGACGCCGGCTATCCCGTCACGGTCAACAACCGCACCAAGTCCAAGGCCGCAGCGCTCGTTGAGCGCGGCGCCGTCTGGGCCGATACGCCGGCCGATGCCGCGGCGAACGCCGATGTCGTCTTTACCATGGTGGGCTATCCCTCCGAGGTCGAGGAGCTCTACCTGGCGGGCGACGGCCTGCTCGCGTGCACCAAGCCCGGCGCGGTGCTGATCGACCTCACCACGAGCTCGCCCGAGCTCGCTCGTGACATTGCCGAGGCCGCTCAAGTCTCCGGCCGCATGGCGTTTGACTGCCCCGTCACCGGCGGCGAGTCGGGAGCTATCGCAGGCACGCTCACGGCTATCGTGGGCGCCACCGAGAACGACATTGCTCCGGTCCGCGATATCCTTTCCACCTTTGCGGCAAACATCTGCTGCTTCGACGGTGCCGGCAAGGGCCAGGCCGCCAAGCTCGCCAATCAGGTGTCGCTGGGCGCCTGCATGGTCGGCATGGCAGACGCCATGGCATTTGCCGAGCTGAGCGGCCTTGACCTGGAGAAGACCCGTCAGATGATCCTGGGCGGCACCGGCAAGTCCGGCGCCATGGAGAGCCTGGCGCCCAAGGCGCTCGACGGCGACTACAAGCCCGGCTTTATGGTCGAGCACTTCATTAAGGACCTGCGTCTGGCGCTCGCCTACGCCGATGACCGCGAGCTCGCGCTGCCCGGCGCCGACGTGGCCTTTACGCTCTACGACATGCTCGACGCTATCGGTGGCGCCAAGCTGGGCACCCAGGCCATCACGGTCCTCTATAAGGAGGAGGCCGATGCCATCGCCGCCGGTCTGGACTGGTCGCAGTATCGTCCCGAGGAGCATGGCGCTCACGAGGAAGGTTGCGGTTGCGGCGAGCACGGCGAGGACCATGAGTGCGGTTGTGGCCATCACCACGGCGAGGACCACGAGTGCTGCGGCGGCCACGGCCATGACGACGGCCACGAGTGCTGCTGTGGCCACCATCACGGGGAGTAGCGCCCATGAGCTGGACGTTCGTGGTGCTTGCGCTGGCGCTCTTTCTCTTTGCGATCTACATCGGCTTTCTGTGCGGCCAGTGGGCGTGCGAAAAGCGCGTCATCACCAAGCGCGACTACTGGATTGCCAACTTTGCGGGAGCGGCGGCAGTCGTCCTACTGACCTGGGTGTTTTCGCTGTTCCCGCTGGTGCAGTTTGCGCCGATCGGTTGGCTCGGCGGCTTTATCGCCGGCCTTAAGATGAGCTTTGGCGAGTCCGTCGGCCCGTGGCGCAAGCACGACGAGGTCTTTAACGTCAACAAGGCTCACCGCGCCGCCGCCGACGCGGGCGATGCCGAGGAACGCCGCCGCGCACGTCGCAATGGCGCGGCCGACCGACAGCTCATCTCGGTCACCGATGACAGCAAGGGTGCTGGCAAGCACGCTAAGAAATAGTAAGAAGAGGTAACTATGGCAGAAAATAAAGACGAACAGCTCACCGACGAGGAGCTGGCACAGCTCCAGCTGGCAGAGGAGAACGAGAACGCCGTCGATCGCCTGGTCCAGGAGCTCGGCTGCCCCACGCGCCGCATCCGCCAGTTTGCCGCCCGCGTGCTGCACCTGCTTGCCGAGCGCGATCCGCAGCGCGTCGAGCCCTGCGTGCCCGCGTTGATCGAGGCACTCAACCGCCCCGAGGCGCAGACCCGCTGGGAGGCCCTTGATGCCCTGACGGCGCTCGCTACCACCTGCCCCGAGCAGCTGGGCGATGCCTTTGAGGGCGCCGAGACTGCACTGTTCGACGAGATCTCCTCCACGCTGCGCTATGCCGCCTTCCGCCTGCTGTGCGTGTGGGGTGCCACGGGCGTCGAGCGTTCGCGCGAGGCTTGGCCCATCCTGGACGAGGCCATCCAGTGCTACCACGGCGACCTTGAGTATCGCGACATGCTCGGTTGCCTGTACGAGTTTTGCCAGGGCGAGATTGACGCCGAGGTTGCCGAGAAGCTTGCGCTGCGCCTTAAGTTCGATGCCGAGAACGGTAAGGGCAGCTATCTCAAGGCCCGTTCGAGCGAGATTTGCGAAATGCTTGTTAAACGTTTTGGCCTGGATCTCTCCAAAAAGAAGAAGCGTGCTAGCGTTAAAAAATCTGACGACGCCGAAGACGAGGAGTAACAGATTATGGCGCACGATGTAGTCCTGATTCCCGGTGACGGTATCGGTCCCGAGATTACGCAGGCCATGCGCCGCGTGGTCGAGGCCACCGGTGTCCAGATCAACTGGAACGTCCAGGAGGCCGGTGCCGGCGTCATGGACGAGTTTGGCACGCCGCTGCCCCAGCACGTCCTCGATGCGGTCGCCGAGACCAAGGTTGCCATCAAGGGCCCCATTACCACGCCGGTTGGCACGGGTTTCCGCAGCGTCAACGTGGCCCTGCGCAAGCATTTCGACCTGTACGCCTGCGTGCGCCCCTGTCTGTCGCAGCCGGGTGACGGCTCGCGTTTCCGCGATGTCGACCTGGTCATCGTGCGCGAGAACACCGAGGACCTCTACGCCGGCATCGAGTTCGATGAGGGCGCTGCCGAGGTCGAGGAGCTCTCGCAGCTCGTCGAGCGTTCGGGCCAAAAGACCTTCGCCGCCGATTCCGCGATCTCGATCAAGCCGATCTCCATCGCCAAGAGCCGCCGCATTGTGGAGTATGCCTTTGAGTATGCCCGCCGCTGCGGCCGCAAAAAGGTGACGGCCGTGCACAAGGCCAACATCATGAAGGCGACTGACGGCCTGTTCCTGCGCGTTGCGCGCGAGGTGGCCGCTAACTATCCCGATATCGAGTTCAACGACAAGATCGTCGACGCCACCTGCATGGGCCTGGTCCAGAACCCCAATGACTTCGATGTCCTGGTGCTGCCCAACCTGTACGGCGACATCGTGAGCGACCTGTGCGCCGGCCTGGTGGGCGGCTTAGGGATGGCCCCCGGCTCCAACATCGGTGCCGACTGCGCCATCTTTGAGGCAACGCACGGCTCTGCGCCCGATATCGCTGGCCAGGATATCGCCAACCCCACGGCCGAGATCCTCTCTGCTGCGATGATGCTTGATCACCTGGGCGAGAACGATGCGGCCAATCGTATCCGTGCCGCCGTATCTGCCACGCTCGACGAGGGCGAGCAGGTTACCGGTGACGTGCGTCGTGCCCAGACCGGCTCCGTTGAGGGCGCTGTGGGCACGCAGACCTTTGCCGATGCCGTTATCGCGCACCTGGCCTAAGACATGCACGCTGCAAACGCCTAAATAGTACTTAAGTGTTTGCGTATAACCTAAGAATCAATACGCCCGGCGCTCCGTCGGGCGTATTCTATTGAGGACTATGTTTCCTAACAAGGAGTAACTGATATGGGTCTGATTCAAAAGAAGGACGAGAAGGACGAGATCGACGGCATCCAGATCATCGAGCGCGGCGAAGGCCCCGACGGTGATGAGGACGAGAAGATCGACCTGGTCGCCGGTACGTCTGCCGAACATATTGCCGCCGGCACGACCGCCGAGGAGGAGGACGCTCGCCTGGAGGCAAAGATCGCCGCGGACGCCGCCGACGAGAACCTCATGCCCGAGGAGCAGGATGAGGACGAAACTGACGCCGACGCGGACGACCATGCATCCAAGCACAAGAAGACGATGATTGCCGCCTTTGTGGTCGCTGTCGTGATCGCTGCTGTGGTCGGCTTTTTTATCGGCAACGGCGGCTTTGGCGGCAAGGGCGTCGGCTCGGCGATCCTCACCGAGGACCAGCTCGATTCGACCGTGGCAAGCTATAGTTATAACGGCAAGAAGAGCGACATCACCGCGCGCGAGGCCATCGAGAGCCAGTACAGCCTCGATACCGTCAAGGATAGCGATGGCAACTACACCGCTCCTTCTGCCGATGTCATCCTGTCCTACGTGCGCAACAAGATTCTGCTCGATGCTGCCGAGGACGAGGGCATTACCGTCTCTTCTAAGGAGATGAAGAAGTACGCCGAGGATTCCATCGGCACCTCCGACTACAAGACCATGGCAAAACAGTACGGCGTGTCCAAGGATCAGGCCAAGCAGATCGTCCGTCAGTCCGCAACGCTGCAGAAGCTCTACAAGGAGAAGGTGGGCGATGGCTCCGCAAGCATGCCGACTGCTCCGACTGAGCCTGCTGACGGCAACGAGGAGACCGCGAGCAAGGATTACGCCGACTACATCATCAACCTTGCCGGTGACGAGTGGGATAGCTCGAAGGGAACCTGGAAGGACGAGAACAGCACCTACGCTAAGGCCTTCGCCGACGATGCCTTTACCGCCGATAGTGCCACCTACAAGCAGGCCATGACCGCCTATTACACCGCCTACCAGCAGTACTCCTCGCAGGCTTCGAGCGCCAGCTCCAAGTGGACCGAGTACGCTAACGGCCTGTACGCCAAGGCCAACATCAGCATCTACGGCCTGTTCGCGTAAGGTTTGCCTGAGCTTATCGATCGCGTAGCCGAACTATCTGAATAAGCCCGCTAGAACGATATCCGTTCTAGCGGGCTATTTGCGTTTGGGCGCTGGTGGCTACATTATGCCTATTAATCTTTAAGTCCAAAGAGGTTATCGGCTTCATCGTCAGGCATATATTCCAGCACATCGCCCGGTTGGCAGTCGAGTGCCCGGCATATCGCGTCAAGAGTTGAAAAGCGCACGGCAGAAACCTTGCCCGTCTTGATACGCGACATATTGACCTGGGAGATACCCACGCGTTCCGCAAGCTCTTTGGATGAGATCTTGCGTTCGGCAAGCATGCGGTCGAGCCGCAGAATAATCATGGATTCCCCCTAGAGCAACTCGTCATCTTGTATTTGCAGGATACACCCGTACTGGAAGACGCTGGCAATCAGGCTAATAATCAGGCCTGCAAAGAGCATAGAGAGGTCGAGATGCTGGCCGCCAAGCGCATCCGTAAAGTTGCCGCCAAATCCTGAGAGTATCAGCCCCGTGACTATGGCACCAAGAAGCTTCACAGCAACGCCGCCAATAAGGAACAAATGTCCTACTTGACGTAGTATGCGGATGCATTCGAGGTCAAAGGGCCTGCCTGCCTTTTCAATGGTGGAGAAAAACCTGTATGCGCTTAGCACAATGGCAAGCGCAAGGCATGTCATCATGGCGCTCCCTATGGCAGTATGACCGTCGTGCGCGACAAGCATAAGAGGGGTCTGTTCATTGGCGCCGACGAGAGCGAGAGATGGCCCTTCGCCGGCATTAAGCTCTACGGATTGGAGGCAGAACCCTTGGGAGAGGCTAGGCAATATGAGTAGAAGCTCGATTGCAATGACTGCGAGGAGTCCCAGAGCGAGCGCTACGGCGGTGCAGATTGTGGCCCATTTGCAGATGTGAGCGAGCTTCCTCAGATCGGCTATTGCCTGTTCGCGGTTGATGGGTTCATTCGATTTGGATACGTTCCAGCGGATCATAGCTCCTCCAACCAATGTCTAGGATGATATTTAAATCTTATAACATACTTAATGATAAACGATAAACAATTACAGATTAGAGTAAGTTATGTTTGTAAGACGAATAGCGAGAGCTTATGGCATATTTAGGGAGTGAGAGTTTGGCACGTGGGGGATGGACGAGTATCGAAATTTCCCGCAACCACGCAAGTGCTTCATCGGGTCTCCCTAATTCATATGGAAAAGGAGCTGCAAACGATTGGAAATAACCGCTGAGCGGTCGAAAACTACCGTTCACCGATAATTTCTAAACTGGTTCTAACTGGTATTAAGTCAAAAAGACCAATTCACAAATCTTCACAATGACCTGCATTTTTTCTACATGCCTTTTTTGGCCACCCTGCGTTGTTTAGACACAGAAAAGGTTCCGATCTTTCGTCAAAGTATTTCGAAACGGTTTCAAAACCGCAGGTAGAAGTGTTAACGAGCGGTAAACGGTCGATTTATCGCCGTGAGCGGTGCAAAAACGTTTTATTGCGTGAATCAGCGAAAGCGACCTCTTCTGTGATGATATAGTGACAACAACACGTCACGTGGTTACTACCAGTTGAGAGACCACTGGTCTTCAAAGAACGCTTTCCAAGAAGCTTTAAGGGCGTCCGCCCGCTGGCTTCCGAAAACATCGGACTCAGATCGTACACACCTTCGGAAGGGAAATTTGAATGGTTGGCTTTATTCTTACCGGTCATGGACAGTTCGCACCCGGCCTCGCAAGCGCTATCGCTATGGTCGCCGGTGATCAGCCCGCTTTTACCGTCGTTCCTTTCGAGGGCGACCAGGCTGCTTCCTACGGTGAGGATCTCCGCGCCGCTATCACCGCCATGCGCGAGGAGTGCGATGGCGTGCTCGTCTTTACCGACCTGCTTGGTGGTACCCCGTTCAACCAGGCAATGATGATTGCCCAGGATGTCGACAACGTCGAGATTCTGACTGGCACGAACCTTCCCATGGTTATTGAGCTTCTGTTCCTCCGCGGCAACGCTACGCTCGCCGAGCTTGGCGAGCAGGCCGTGACCGTTGGCCAGACGGGCATCACCGCCCAGACGGTTGCCTCCGTCGCTGGTGCCGAGGAAGAGGATATCTTCGGTGACGAGGACGGCATCTAATGGCCGATTTCGGAGCCAGCGTCCTGAGCTCCTCGGTCGCTCTTTTAGGCCTGCTTGTCGTCATGGGCTTGATTTACACCATCTGGTCGCAAATCAACATGAAGAAGAAGCAGAAGTACTTCAAGGAGCTGCACACCGAGCTCAAGCCGGGTCAGGAGGTTCTTTTCGCCGGCGGTATCTACGGAACCGTCAAGGGCATCGAAGGCGAAAAGGTCCAGATCAAAGTCCGATCCGGTGCCGTCGTAGATGTTTCGCGTTACGCGATTCAGGAGATCAAGTAACTGTCGTCAGCAAATAACGAAAGGAAGCTGATCAACATGGCAGAACCCAACATTCTTCTTACCCGCATCGATAACCGACTGGTTCATGGTCAGGTTGCCACCCAGTGGAACTCCACCCTGGGCTCCAACCTCATCCTCGTCGCCAACGACGACGTGGCGACCAACACCATGCGCCAGAACCTCATGAAGATGGCCGCTCCCGCCGGCGTCGCTACGCGTTTCTTCTCTCTGCAGAAGACCATCGACGTCATTGGCAAGGCGAGCCCGCGCCAGAAGATCTTCATCGTGGCCGAAACACCGGAAGACGTGCTTACGCTCGTCAAGGGCGGTGTGCCTATAAAGAAGGTAAACATCGGCAACATGCACATGTCGGAAGGAAAGCGCCAAGTCGCCACCTCCGTCGCAGTTAACGACGAGGATGTCGCTGCGTTTAAAGAGCTGCAGGAATTGGGGGTGGAGTTGGAGATCAGGCGCGTTCCGAGCACGCCTGTTGAGGACACGAGCAAGCTCTTCTCGTAGTCTTCGTGATCCACGTTGTCAGGAGTGAAACCCTGACATTCTGTACGTGAAATCCAAAGTGCGTACATACATTTTGAAAGGAGGAGCAAGATGGAATACACGATCTTCCAGGTCGCTCTGGTCTTCATCGTCACGTTCGTCGCGGCAATCGACCAGTTTAACTTCCTCGAGTCTCTCTATCAGCCCATCGTCACCGGCGCCGTCATTGGTCTTATCCTTGGCGACCTCAACACCGGTCTTCTCGTGGGTGGTACTTATCAGCTCATGACGATCGGCAACATGCCGATCGGAGGTGCTCAGCCGCCTAACGCCGTCATCGGCGGCATCATGGCAGCCATTCTCGCTATCGCTACGGGCCTCGAGCCCAACGCGGCAGTCGGCCTTGCCATTCCGTTCGCTCTGCTTGGTCAGCTCGGCGTTACCCTGGTCTTCACGCTTATGTCGCCGCTCATGTCCTCCGCGGACAACATGGCTCACAACGCCGACACCAAGGGTATCGAGCGTCTGAACTACTTCGCCATGGCTCTGCTCGGCCTGATCTTCGCTGTCGTCGTCACCCTGTTCTTCATCGCTGGCGCTACCATCGGTCAGACCATCGCTTCCGCCATCCCGACTTGGCTGCAGACCGGTCTCTCCGCTGCAGGCGGCATGATGCGCTTCGTCGGCTTCGCCGTCCTGCTCAAGGTTATGATGAACCGCGATATGTGGGGCTTCTTCCTCATGGGCTTTGGCCTCGCGCTCATCACCGTTGCCAACGATTCTCTGGCAACCCCTGCTCTGCTCATCCTCGCTCTCATCGGCTTCGGCATCGCCTTCTGGGACTTCCAGCAGCAGACCGAGCTGAAGGGTGCAGCTGTTTCTGACGGAGGTGACTTCGAAGATGGCATCTAATGAGTATGTGATCCCGGAGCACTACGAGGATCTCACTCCTGCTCCGCAGCTCGACCAGAAGACCCTCAACAAGATGGCTTGGCGCTCCTGCTTCCTGCAGGCCTCGTTCAACTACGAGCGTATGCAGGCCGCTGGCTGGCTCTACTCCATCATCCCCGGTCTGGAGAAGATCCACACCAACAAGAACGACCTCGCGGCTTCCATGAGCCACAACCTGGAGTTCTTCAACACCCACCCGTTCCTCGTCACCTTTGTTATGGGTATCGTGCTTTCGCTCGAGCAGAACAAGGTTGACATCCCCACGATCCGCGCCGTCCGCGTCGCCGCAATGGGCCCGCTCGGTGGTATCGGTGACGCCCTGTTCTGGCTGACGCTCGTGCCTATCACGGCCGGCATCACCTCCAACATGGCCATCAACGGCAACGCCGCTGCGCCGATCATCTTCCTGGTGATCTTCAACGTCGTCCAGTTCGCTCTGCGCTTCTGGCTCATGAACTGGTCCTACAAGCTTGGCACCAGCGCTATTGACGCTCTGACTGCCAACATGCAGGCCTTCACGCGTGCCGCTTCCATCATGGGCGTCTTCGTCGTCGGTTGCCTGGTCGTCACCATGGGTGGCACCCAGATCAACCTCCAGATCCCCAACGGCACCACCCGTGGCCTCTCCGCTACTACCGTGATCGTCTCCGAGAAGGAGGCCGAGAACTTCACCGGTATGGAGGGCATCGATACCGAGACCGCTGAGGCCGGTACCATCGCCATGACCGATGAGGACGGCAACGCCCTCACCGCTTCCGATGCCGACGGCAACGCTGTCGAGTGCGGCGTCACCGATCTGGGCAACGGCATGGAGTCCGTTACCTACGGCACCGTCACCGAGGATCCGGTCAACTTCTCCGTTGCCGACACCCTCAACACCATCGTCCCGAAGCTCGTCCCGCTTATGCTTACGCTGCTGCTTTACTACATGTTCGCTAAGCACAGCTGGACCCCGACCAAGGGCATTCTGCTGCTCTTCGTCCTGGGCATCCTGGGCGCTGGCCCGCTTGGTCTCTGGCCGAGCATCTGGTAAGGCTCTAGCTTGAGGGGTGTGTCCCTACGCGGCTCACACCCCGACCCCTTAAGCCATGTGTATGTTAAAAGCCGCGTGCTCGAAAGAGCGCGCGGCTTTTGTTTTCTTGATGATTCGGGTGTTGCGGACTGATAATGCTTAACACCCTAGGTAGTTAGCCGAATTCGAGCAAAAGGGAGGATAGGATGGCGATCGGAGCGCGTAAGCAACCGCTGTACGATCAGCTGGTCGATATTCTGACCGAAAAGATTGACCATGAATATCGCGCCGGTGACATGATTCCTTCCGAGCGCGAACTTTCGGAGCGCTATGGTCTCTCGCGCACTACGGTACGCCTGGCTCTGCAGGAACTGGAGCGTTTAGGACTGGTGGTTCGGCAGCACGGTCGCGGTACCTTTGTGACCGACCGTTCGGCAAAGGCAACCAATCTTATGCAGTCCTACAGCTTTACCGAGCAGATGCGCGCGATGGGTCGCGACCCCGAGACCACGATTCTCGATTTTTGCGAGATGGAGGCCGATAAGAATCTGGCCGAGCATATGGGATTACGTATCGGTGATCGCATTTTTAAGCTCAAGCGCCTTCGTTCTGCCGACAACATGCCCATGATGGTCGAACGCAGCTATCTACCGGTTCGTCAATTTCTGTCCCTAAAGCGACCGCTGCTGGAGCGCAAGCCGCTTTACGATGTGATTGAGCAAGACTTTCAGCAAAAGATACGCGTGGCCGAAGAGGAGTTCTATGCGAGCATAGCCCGTCCCACCGACGCCCACCTTTTGGGAATTGTCGAGGGCTCGCCTGTGCTCGATTTGGTCAGGACTACGTATAACGAGTCAAACGAGGTTGTGGAGTATACACTCTCGGTTGCTCGTGCCGATCAGTTTAAATACAAGGTTTACCACCAGCGTAGCAACTAGTGTCCGCATCGTTTCCATATGGTGATTCTTTGCATTTAACTGGTTACTACCAGATAACCAACCGAAGTGTATAATTGCACGTCAGAGGATTACTTCTAGAGAGAGGTATTAGAAATGTTCGAGAAGAGTGTCGAGGAGCTCACCGAGCTCGGCGCCCAGATCACCACGGCCGAGATTGCTCAGCAGCCCGAGCTTTGGCGTGATACGCTCAACATCTATCGCGAGAACAAGGAGGCCATCGAGGCCTTTCTGGCCGAGGCTCGCGCTATGGGCGAGGGCCGTCTGTCCGTTGTCTTCACCGGTGCCGGTACGTCCGACTATGTTGGCGATACCTGCGCCCCGTATCTGCGTCACGCCGGCAACACTGATCTCTACGACTTTAAGCCCATCGCCACGACCGACATCGTGAGCGCCCCGCGCGACTTCCTGCGCGCTGAGGATCCCACGCTCGTGGTTTCCTTTGCCCGCTCTGGCAACAGCCCCGAGAGCCTTGCCGCCGTTGCCGTTGCCAAGGAGCTCGTCCACAACGTCAAGTTCCTCAACATCACCTGCGCGCCCGAGGGCAAGCTCGCCGTCGAGTCCGCCGATGATCCCAATGCGCTGACGCTGCTCATCCCGCGCGCCAACGACAAGGGCTTCGCCATGACCGGCTCCTACACCTGCATGACCCTGCTCTCTACTCTCATCTTTGACGAGGCTTCCGACGAGCAGAAGGCCGAGTGGGTCGAGACCATCGCCAAGATGGGCGAGGAGGTCATCGCTCGCGAGTCTGAGGTTGCCGACTACCTCGCTGGCGACTTCAACCGCGTGACCTACCTTGGCTCCGGCTCCTTTGGCGGCCTTGCTCAGGAGAGCCAGCTCAAGATCCTCGAGCTTGCTCATGGCCTGGTTGCCACTTCCTACGACACCTCCATGGGCTATCGTCACGGACCTAAGTCCTTCGTCGACGATAAGACGCTCGTCTTCGTATTCGTCAACAACGACGCCTACACCCGTCAGTACGACATCGACATCCTCAACGAGATCGGTGGCGACGATATTGCTCAGCGCACCGTTGCCGTTCAGCAGGATGGCGCTACTGTCTACGAGGGTGAGTCCTTCACCTTTAAGGGCTATGAGGCACTCCCCGAGGGTTACCTTGCTCTGCCGTTCGTGATGTTTGCCCAGGCAATCAGCCTGCTCAACTCCGTGCGCGTGGGCAACACGCCCGATACGCCGAGCCCCACCGGCACGGTCAACCGCGTGGTCAAGGGCGTGACGATTCACCCC
The DNA here is from genome assembly GCF_003459245.1 of Collinsella sp. AF23-2. Classification (GTDB taxonomy): domain Bacteria; phylum Actinomycetota; class Coriobacteriia; order Coriobacteriales; family Coriobacteriaceae; genus Collinsella. Next base: position 27,058 of record NZ_QRVG01000010.1, on the reverse strand, counting down.
TTCACCGCTTAATCGCGTCCCCCTGTAAGGGCGCCCGTCCGCTCATAACGGCGGGCGGGCGCTTTTTGTTTTCGATTGGATCGGGTATAAGCATCACCACAGTCAACTGCTTTAGAAGCAAGGAGTGCATATGAGCACGTACGCAATTAAGGCTGACAAGTTCTTCTTGCCGGCGGGCCCGCAGCTGGGCGGTTATCTCATGGTCGAGGATGGCGTCTTTGGCGCCTGGCAGGCCGACGAGCCCTCTTGCGAGATCAAGGACTACACGGGGTCGTGGATCGCACCGGGTATGGTCGACACCCACATCCACGGCTTCTATAACCACTCGACTACCGATAACGATCCCGAGGGTATCGATATCAGCTCGACCGAGCTCGCTCGTCGCGGTACCACCAGCTGGTTGCCCACGACGTTCACTGATGGCGTCGAGCAGATCAAGGATGCCTGCACCGCCATCGCTCAGGCGGACGAGGGCCGCGGCCCTGACTTCTGCGGTGCCCGTATCCAGGGCATCTACCTGGAGGGCCCCTTCTTTACCATGAAGCACGTGGGCGCGCAGAACCCCGCTTATCTTATCGATCCCTCCGAGGAGGTCTTCGATCAGTGGCAGGAGGCTGCGGGCGGTCGCATCGTTAAGAGCGCCATGGCGGCCGAGCGCGATGGCGCCGCTGCTTATGCGGCTGCTTTGAACGCCAAGGGTGTGGTGACCAGTATCGGTCACTCCGACGCCACCTACGATGAGTGCATCGCCGCCATCAACGCCGGTGCCAGCTGCTTTACGCATACCTATAACGGCCAGCGCGGACTGCATCACCGTGAGCCCGGTGTCGTGGGCGCTGCCATGTCCACGCCCGAGACCTACGCCGAGATCATCTGTGACGGCAAGCACGTGAACCCTGCCGCCATCAAGGCGCTGCTGCAGGCAAAGGGCTGGCAGCATACGGTACTCATCACCGACTGCCTGGGTTGCGGCGGCATGCCCGAGGGCAGCTATACCAGTGGTGGCATGGACGTCATCATGAAGGACAACCTGTGCTGGCTCGCCGACGGCAAGAGCATTGCCGGCTCGGTGCTCACGCTTGCCCAGGGCGTCAAGAACATCGTCGACTGGGGCATCGCCAGCGCCGATATCGCCATTCGCATGGCAACCGAGGTGCCGGCACGCTCCGCGCACATCGAGGATAAGTGCGGCAGCATCATGCCGGGTCGCGACGCCGACTTTGTCGTGTTCGACCACGAGCTCACCCTCGTCGAGACGTATGTTGGCGGCCAGAGCGTCGGCAACGCCTTTACCGAGTAACGATAGAAAAAGACGGCGGGCCCGAATCTGCTCGGACCCGCCGTATGGGTTAAACGCTCAAAAGCACCTTAACAGTTACAGCTTGTTAGCGATCTTCTTTGCCGTGCGCTTAATGCCGGTCACAAGGCCTCCTGCAGGATGCTCCTTTTCGTATGCTAGGCGCTTCTCGCGCTTGGCGTACTCTTCGACGATGATGTCGCCATACTCGTCTTCGATCTTGTCGAAGAAGTCGACGGCGCCCTTAATTTCTTCAGCGGTCGGGTGTCCCTTTTGGACACCGCCGGCGAGTTTGAACGGGCCCCACGTATCAAAGCCGGGGCAGCCGTAGACACCCATAAAGATGGCCTGCCTCATGCGGCAGATGCCATCGATATCCTTGCCGTACCACTTGTTTTTGCCACCGTAGGTCATAAGGCCAAATACCTTGTCCTGCGGCTGCAGCACGTTAGTGAGCACGCGCGCCATATCTTTGTCGATCTCGGAGTAATAAATGCCCGTGGCGACGCCGATCAGATGGTATTCGTGCAGGTCGGGGTACTCGTTTTTACCGAGTGACTTCACGTCGAGGGTATCGATTTCGGGGTGCGCCTCGACGATGGCGTCCACGAGCTTTTTGGTATTGCCGTGGTGGCGTGAGGCGTACAGGATGATGGTTCGCATAAGAAGGCCTTTCAGCTGTAATGACGTCAATGTTTCTATGGTACCCCGTTGTATGGTCGGGATACCGGACGCATCGACGAGCGCACGTGTTTGATCTCTGGCTAGGGTTGAGGCGGGCGCTTACGTGAAAAAGCAGTCGTCCGAAAGGATGGGTAATGGAATACGCTCTTTCCAACGATTCGATATCTATTAAGGTTTCCACGGCCGGTGGCTCGTTTACCTCGATTGAGGCTGACGGTCGCGAGTATCTGTGGCAGGGTGATCCCGCGGTGTGGTCCGGTCAGGCGCCGGTCTGCTTCCCGATTTGTGGAGGTCTGCGCGATGGCAGTGCCATGACGTTCGCCGGGCATCATGTGAAGCTTGCCCGCCACGGGTTTGCGCGCAAGCAGGAGTGGAAGCTGTTGAGCCAAAGCGCAAACGAGCTGGCTATGTGCCTGGCATCCGAGGATAACGCCGCGCTGCTGAGCGATTATCCCTACCCGTTTAAGCTTGTTGCTCGTTATACGCTTGAGGACGCCACCGTGCGTGTCGCCTATGAGGTCACCAACGAGGGTACCGAGGACATGCCGTTCTTTATCGGCGGTCATCCCGGCTTTAGGTGTCCGCTCGACGAGGGTGAGGCCTATACGGACTACGAGTTGCGTTTTGAGAAAGACGAGGCTGCGGAGCTTTGTACCGCTGTCCCTTCGACTGGCTTGATTGACGTGGACAAGCGCTCCAAGAACCCCATGGTGGGAAAGACGCTGCCCCTGTCGCACGAGCTCTTCGATTTTGCGGAGACCATCTTTGACGTGCTCGAGAGCCGCCAGGTCACGCTTTCCAAAAAGGGCGAGGACAAGGGCGTTCGCCTGAGCTTTGAGGGCTTCCCATATCTCATTGTGTGGAGCAAGCCCGAGGGTGATTTTGTGGCAGTTGAGCCTTGGGGCGGCCTTTCGACCTGCTCCGATGAGGACGACGTGCTTGAGCATAAGCGTGGCTGCCTTGTCGCCAAGCCCAAGGAGACCGTCGTTCGCTCGTTCACGATTGAGATTCTGTAATTCCGTTTTGTCGACTCGTATCGCGAGGCACAAGGAGCCTGCGAGATAAGGAGCTAAAAATGATCCTCACCGTTACGATGAACCCGTCCGTCGATACACGCTATCAGCTCGATGAGCTCATTATCGACGACGTTAACCGTGTGACGCCCGAAAAGACCGCCGGCGGCAAGGGTCTCAACGTGGCCCGTGTACTGGGTCAGCTGGGCGACGACGTTGTGGCAACCGGTCTACTCGGCGGCCACATGGGCGCCTACATGGCCGAGCTCATGGATGCCAACGGCATTAAGAATGATTTTGTACCCATCAAGGGCGAGACTCGCATTTGCCTTAACATCCTCCACGCCGGCAACCAGACCGAGCTACTCGAGAGCGGCCCGACGATTGCCCCCGAGGAGCTCGATGCCTTTACCGCCAAGTTCGCCGAGCTTGCGAGCAAGGCCGCTGTCGTTACCATCTCGGGTTCGCTGCCCCGTGGTGTCGAGGCGGGCTACTACGCCAAGATCACGGGTATTGCCGAGAACGCCGGCGCCAAGGTGCTGCTCGATACCTCGGGTGCTTCGCTCGAGGCCGCCCTTAAGTCCGAAATTAAGCCCGAGCTGGTCAAGCCTAACCTGACCGAGATTAACGGCCTTCTGGGCACGAGCTTTACCACCGACGATGTGGACGAGCTCCGCGCCGCGCTCGCCTCTGATGCCCGCTTCTCCGATATCCCCTGGGTCGTCGTGTCCATGGGCGCTGCCGGCTCCGTGGGCTTCCATAATGGCCGTGCATTCCGCGCCAAGACCCCCGATATCCCCGCCGTTAACGCTACGGGCTCTGGCGATTCGACCATTGCCGGCTTCGCGCATGCGATTGCTGCTGGCGCGGATGACGAGACGGTGCTGCGTACCGCCAACACCTGCGGCAAGCTCAATGCCATGGATCCCATGACCGGCCATCTGGTCATGGACCGTTGGGACGAGGTCTACAACGGCGTTGTCGTGACCGAGCTGTAAAAGCCTGGGCGTCGGCCCCGGCATTGCTTGCTAGCTCATGTCGACGACAAGTGCGGTAGCATTATGCTGGGGCGCGACGCCGAGTTTGTCGTGTTCAATCCCGACCTTACCCTGGTCGAGACGTATGTGGGTGGCAACAGCGTCGGTAATGCATTTACCGAGTAGCTGCCAAATAAACGATCCGAGAGGGGATTTAGATGATTTACGGTGCATTGGGCGATATCGAGGAATACCGCGGAATGCTCAAGGGCCTCGACGTGCTGATCGACTGGCTCGAGGAGAACGACCCGGCACAGCTCGAGGTCGGCAGCCATCCGATTTTGGGTGAGAAGGTCTTTGCGAACGTCATGTCTCCCACGACGCGTCCCGAGGCTGAGGCTCACTATGAGACGCATCAGCGCTATCACGACCTGCAGATCGACGTCGAGGGTCGCGAGGCCTTCAAGGTCGCTACGGGCAGCCTGACACTGGTCCAGGAGTTTGACGAGAAGGACGACTATGATCTGGTCGATTCCGACGCCTCGATCGCCGGCGATCTTGCCGACGACAAATTCGCGCTGTTCGTTGCCGGCGAGCCCCACATGCCCACGCTCGAGTTCCCGGGCGATGGCGCACAGCCGGTCAAGAAGATTTGCTTTAAGCTGCTTGCCGACGCCTACTGGCAGGAGTAACGGGCTGCTCGGCTGAGCTGTTCGTCTGATGGCGTGATCTCCCTTGAGGAGCGCGCTTGAGCTCCGTTAATCGCGGTTCCCCGTTTGGGAGGCCGCGGTTGGCGGGGCTTTTTGTTGAGTAGGGGAGTTGTCGACGGCGTTGTGCTTGGATTGGCGGATGTGCGCCCGAAATCGGCAACAAAAAAGCCGCCCTAAGGCGGCTGTCTTGTGCAATGGAGCCAGCGACCGGGCTCGAACCGGTGACCCCCGCTTTACGAGAGCGGTGCTCTACCAACTGAGCTACGCTGGCGGCCATGTGATGGCGCAACTGAGGCGTCAACGGCTGTCTATGATACGGGACATCGCAAATCCGCGCAAGTGTTCTGACGGCTTTTCTCACTTTAAATGCACTAATATTGGAGACGCGATGTCTTGCTCTTACGGGTCTCAAACAGAATGGGGCAGCGATGACTCAACCCAAGATTCTTCTCGCACGCATCGACGACCGTTTCATTTACGGGCAAGACGTTGAGCTGTGGAACGAGGCCGTGGGTTCCAACCTTGTCTTAATCGTCAACGATGAGATCGCGGCGGATTCGTGCCAATGGGCACCCATGAGGGTGGCGGCGCCAGAAGGCGTTTGGACGCGGTTTTTCTCGGTGCAAAGGACCATCGACATCATTTATACCGCAACGCCGCGCCAATGGATTCTCATCATGGTGGCGTCGCCCACGGATGCACTCGCGCTGGTTAAGGGCGGTGTGCCAATAACCAAGATCAGCATCGGCCATATGCGGGCGAGGGAGGGCAAGCGCTCTGCAACGCCTGCCATTGCCGTAGACGATATGGACATCGCCGCCTTCAAAGAGTTGCAAAAGCTCGGCATAGAGCTAGAAATCCGTTATCTCCCCAGTTCCGCCCCCGACCCCATTGGCAATCTGTTCAACTGATCCCTTGGGGACGGAGGAAAACGGATCATTTTGCCTTCGTAGGGGATCTGTGTGGCGCTGTCCGCCAAAACTATGCCGGTTTACTACGATGAATTGCTTATCGCCGAGCATGCCAAATTTGCAGAGAATAAAACCGCAGGTAGACGAGTTGCTAATTTTTTATAAACCAGCGCGTGGTCGGACATAGTGGGTTCATCGTAGTAATTCGGCATAGTTTTGTTATGTCACCAATTCGGTGGCATCGAAAAGAAGGATTTAGGCATGAAGCAGCGCCCGTCGGCGGTGGTGCCGGCGGGCGTTGCTGTGCGAGATGTCGCGTTGTGGGCCTAGTGCCTCATAAAGTGGTATTCGATCATATTGCTGTAGGGGTGACCCGGACCCACAATGCCCTGCGGGAACAGCGGCTGGTGCGGCGTGTCGGGGTACATCTCGGCCTCGAGGGCAAAGCCGGCGCCCCAGCCATAGTTGGCATCGTCCTTGGCGTGCTCGTCGCCCAGCCAGTTGCCGGTGTAGAGTTGCACGCCCGGGGCGGTGGTGTAGTAGTCCAGCTCACGACCGGTCCACATCTCCTCGACATGTAGGGCGCGACGCAGGTTGCGGCCGTACTGATAGCCATCGATGCACAGGCAGTGATCGTAGCCACGGGCCTGCTTAATCTGCGGGTCGTCGGCCTCCATGCCGGGTGCGACGGGGCGCAGCTCGCGAAAGTCAAACGGTGTTCCCTCGACCGGAGCGATTTCGCCGGTGGGGATGTTCTGCTCGTTAATGGGCAAGTAGTGGGCAGCGTTGGCGATAAAGAAGTGCTCACAGTCCATGCCGGCGTTATGGCCGGCAAGGTTAAAGTACGTGTGGTTGGTCATGGACACGTAGGTGGCGCGGTCGCTCTCGCAACCATACTCGATGCGGAAGACTCCGGTGCGCGTAACGGTAAACACAGCCGTAAAGATTCGGTTGCCGGGCAGGCCCAGCTCGCCATCCTTAAGCGAGGTGGTCATGCGCACGGCGTTGTGAGTCTCGTCGAGCTCAACGTCCCATACGCGCTTGTGCAGACCATGCTCAAGATCGCTGTGCAGGTTGTTGACGCCTTCGTTGGCCGGCATATGCCAGTCCGTGCCGTCGATGGTGATCGTGGCGCCCGCGGTGCGGTTTGCCACGGGGCCGATGGTCGCGCCAAAGCAGGCGGGGTTGTCAAAGTAATCCTCGAGCTTATCGAAGCCCAGCACCACATCGCGCACGTTGCCGGGAATGTCGGGCACATCGATACCCAGCACGGTGGCGCCATAGTCCATAATGCGAACGCAGATCTCGGGCCCGTTGAGGGTGTAACGATGAACGGGGGTACCGCACGGCGCGGTGCCGAAAAGCTCGGAAGTGATCATTTGGTTCCTAACATCGAGGTATTTCCGACAAACTGTAGCGCGAACAGGTGAGATTATCACTACACCCCACTAAAGCAGGGGGTATTTTTCTCAAAAAAGTGATGATTGGAGCTGTGCTGGCGTTGATTTTTGACGCGCACGAGTCTGATACAATTTGTTCGTTACTGTTTGAATGATATGTGCGCAAAGAACGGCGAGGATTCATCGTGATTAAGGCGGAGCGACAGGATAAGGTTCGTCAGCTGCTCGAGGAACAGGGCACGGTCTCGGTCAAGGAGATCTCGGACGCACTGGGCGTCTCGGATATGACGATCCGCCGCGATCTTGAGGAGCTTGCGAGCCTAGGTGAGATTGAGCGCGTGCACGGTGGAGCCCGTAGCGCGCAGGGCCGTCCACATGCTATGTTGCGCCACGAGTATTCGCACAGCGAAAAGCGTACCAAGCATGCCGAGGAAAAGCTGCAGATCGCGCGCCGCGCCGTTGAGCTCATCGAGGAGGGCTCGACCATCTTTTTGGGTACGGGCACCACGGTTGAGCAGATGGCCTCGATGCTGCCGGCGTTTCGCCTGCGCATCGTGACCAATTCGCTTTCGGTGTTTAACTTGCTTGAGGCGCGCGAAGACTGCGACCTGTGCCTCGTGGGCGGCATGTACCGTCGCCGCACCGCCGCTTTTGTGGGACCAACGGCCGAGGATACCCTGCGTGCGTTGGGCATCGACGCGGCGTTTATCGGCGCCAACGGCATTCTGGATGGCGATGTGTCTACGTCCAATATGGACGAGGGCCGTATCCAGCAGCTCGCCTTTAGCAAGGCAGACTCGCGCTACTTGATCGCCGATTCAAGCAAGATCGGCAAGCGCGACTTCTACACCTTCTGCCGCCTGGACAGCTTGGACGCCGTGGTGTGCGAGCCGGGCATCGCCGCCGAGAATCGCGCCGCCATCGAGGAACACACGCAGGTCATCTGCTAGCTTAGGTATTACAGATCTAGATATTTCGAACCGGGTGCCCCCGTTCATCTCAATCTGTAACAATTGGGGCCGAAAATCCCTGCTAGATGTTACAAATCGAGACAAACGGCCTGCTCGGGTCGAGCCAAAACAAAAAAGCCGCATGCGAACCCGTGGAGGGATTCGCATGCGGCCGACAGGGGGTATGCGGCTTGAATTAGGCCATGAGCAGGCCGGTCTCCGCGACGTTCTTGTACCAGTACGCGCTCGCCTTGGGATAGCGCTTCTGGGTCTCGAAGTCGATGTAGAACAGGCCGTAGCGCTTGTTGTAGCCGTTGGTCCAGGAGAACTGGTCCTGCAGCGACCACACAAAGTAACCGTCGACGTTTACGCCGCCGTCGATTGCCTTGAGGATCCATGCGAGATGCTGGCGCATGTAGTCGATGCGAGGGGCGTCGTCGATAAAGCCGTCCTCGAAGTCGTCCTTATAGCCCATGCCGTTCTCGGTGATGTAGATCTTCTTGTAGTTGGGGTAATCGTTCTTAATGCGGAGCAGCAGGTCGTAGAGACCCTCGGGATAGATAATCCAGTCCCAATCGGTGGTGGGTACGCCTTCGCGCACGCATGACTCGCCCACGCCCTTGAGGAACCAGCGCGAGGAGCCCTTGTCGCCGGTGCCATTGTGGTTGATGTCGTTTTCGCCCTCGGCGGCACGCAGGAACTGGCACTTGTAGGTGTTGACGCCCAGGCAATCGTTGTAGGGGAGCGCGGCGGTCAGCGCGGCGATGTCCTCGTCGCGGACGTCGAGCTCGCCGCCGGCGATATGGGCCAGCTTGGTCGCAGCCTCCATGGTGTCGGCTGCATAGTGGCCGCGGAAGGTGGCGTCGAGTACCCAGCGGTTGTTGATGACGTCGGCCATGCGAGCTGCCTCGCAGTCGGCGGCGTTGTTGGGATCGAGGGGATACTTGGGCTCCAGGTTCTGGACAATGCCGATCTCACCCTCAAAGCCGCTCTCATGGAAGGCGACGACGGCCTTGGCGTGGGCCACCATCATGTTGTGCATGAGCTGGAAGGCCTTGTCCAGGCGATACTTCTCGCCGTGCGGCCAGTTGCCGACGATAAAGCTGCCCTCGGCGGTTGCGGGAATCTCGTTAAACGTGAACCAGTGCTTGACCTCGGTGAACTCGGCAAAGCAGAACTTGGCGTACTCGACAAAGGCGTCGATCGTCGTGCGCGTCAGGAAGCCCTCGCCGCCGTCCTGGTAAAAGGCCTCGGGCGTATCAAAGTGATCGAGCGTGACATAGGGGATAACGCCGGCTTTGTTGCAGGTGGCGAAAAGCTCATGATAGAAGGCGACACCCTCGTGGTTGATCTCGCCAGTGCCGTTGGGGAAGATGCGGCTCCAAGCGATGGAGACGCGGATACCGTTGATGCCGAAGCGCTGGCACAGGTCGATATCGACCGGGTACTTGTTGTAGAAATCGCTTGCGGGATCGGGGGAGAAGCGACCCTGAGCTGCCAGGAAATCGTCCCAGGGCACTTTGCCCTTGCCGTGCGTGCGGGTCTCGCCTTCAACCTGGTAAGCGGCGGTGGCGCCGCCAAACACAAAGCCGTCGGGGAACTGCATGGGGTTGGTCATGAGTCATCCTTTCTGTGGGATTCGAATAGGGAGAGGTGCCCGAACTGGGGATCCGGGCACCAACAGAGGGAGGAACCTAGTCGAGGTTCTCGCGGAGCCACTTGATGGCGCCAGCGGGGTCGCGAGTAAGGTCGATATATTCCTTACCGCGCGGGGCGAGCAGCTTAATGCCCAGGCGATCGGTGTCGGCCTTCATGTCGTTGTAGTAGCTACGGACCTGCGGGGCAAGCACGATAACGTCGTACTGATCCATGATGGCAGTGTGCTGGCCATAGGCGCCTGCGGAGGAAGCGATGTTCTCTCCGGTCTGCGCGGCACCTTCCTTGATGGCGTTGGCAAGCATGGCAGAGGTGCCGGCGCCGGCGCACAGGACGAGGACCTTCAGACCGTCGACATCCTTCTTAGCGGATGCATCGGCAGCGGGCTCGGGCTGATCGGCGACAGGCTTGCTGTCAGCGGCAGCGGCGGTCGGCTCGACGGCAGCGGTGGCCTGCTCGACAGCGGGCGCAGAGGTGCTGGCGGCGATGGTGGCAGTACCATCGGACTCGAGACCCAGCTCGGCGGCGCGCTCGGCTTCCTGGTCGCAGAGCAGCTTATCGTATGCCTTCAAGAACGGCAGGTAGATGATGGCGTCCAGCAAGATGATGATCGCGACAAATACCAGGGCGATAAGCTGGAAGTTTGTAGTGATGAAGATGCCGATGGGGGCAGGGGTAGCCCAAGGCACCACGAAGGAGAAGCCGTTCATGCCCACGTTGTCGATAAAGAACTTGGCAACACTCACGTTGACGCAGCCGGCGGCAACAAAGGGGATGAGCATGTAGGGGTTAAGGATCATCGGCGCGCCAAAGAGCAGCGGTTCGTTGACGGCGAAGGCAACAGGAACAATCGAGGCCTTGCCGACGGCTTTGAGCTGTTTGGACTTCATAAAGAGAATCAGCAGAAGCGGCACGATGAACGTGGCGCCGGTGCCGCCGAACTCACCCACGAGCGACATGTTAAAGGTGAGGGAGTGGGCGGGGTGGCCACCGGCCAGCAGAACCTGCAGGTTCTCGGCCTGGTTGGCAAGACGGATGGGGTCGATGCCCGGCTGGACAATCGAAGGGCCGTGGACGCCGATGAACCAGAAGAACGCGGTGGCCGCCTGAATAAGGATGAGTCCGGGGTAGGTCTCTGCCGCAGTGAAGAGCGGGGAGAGCAGTTTGATAAGCAGCTCGGAGAACGGAACGCCCATGAGGTTGCGCACGACGACATCGATGATGCCGCAGATGATGACAGCGCCACCGAAGGGGATGATGTCGCGGAAGTTCTGAGCGATGGCGCCCGGAACCTCCTTGGGCAGCTTAATGGTCAGATCGCGCGAGACGCAGAACTTATAAACCCAAACGGTAATGAACGCTGCGATATAGGCCGAGAACAGACCGCGTGTACCCATGCTGGTGCAATCGAAGACCGAAAGCTCGGAGCCGTTGAACTTGGTGGTGAACTGCGTAACAGCGAGCAGCAGCATGCTGCACTGGGCGGCAACCATGGTGGAGCCGTCGTTGAGCACCTTGCCGGCGGGCATGCGACGGTTCATGGAAGCCGTGAAGTTCTTGGCGGTGGTGCCGGCAACCATGATGCCCATGACGCCCATGGTGAAGTTGTACAGCTTGTTGCACCAGTCGATGAGCGGCTGGGGCAACGTGATTCCAACTACGCCGGGAAGGGTGGCGATCAGCAGAAAGATCGAAGAGGTAAGGACGATGGGCATGCACCCAAGGAATCCGTCTTTGATGGCCTGGAGGTAGATGTTTCTCGAGATCTTCTCGAAGAACGGTTGATGCTTTTCGAGCATCTTTACGATGGCGTCCATAGAGCTCCTTTGCTACTTGATGCGCGATGCATGTGGATGGAACTGGTCGTCGATGGATGGTCAGGACTGCCCGGAAACCTTCCTGCTTAAGGAAGGCATTGCGAAATGACAACGTTGTCATTTCGTTAATGACAACGTAAGACATTTTTGGAAGAGCAACAAGGATTTACGGGTGAGCGGTCGATATTGTCCGGTAAACGGTTGATTTGTCAGTCGGGCAGGTAGTGTATGCTAGAACGCAAAAAACAAGCGATGCAAAACCGACTGGAGAAGTAGTGGCAACGATGGACAAGAAAAATGTCTCAATGAACGATGTGGCAGTTGCCGCGGGCGTTTCTCTCAAGACGGTGTCGCGCGTGATCAACGAGCCCGATAGCGTGCGTGAGTCGACGCGCGATAGGGTCCATGCTGCCATGGAAGCGCTTGAGTTCCGGGCGAACTTTGCCGCGCGTTCACTCAAGTTGGGCCGTTACGGGTGCATCGGCGTGGTGCTGTTCCACTTGTCGGGCGGCAACGTGGACATGATTGACGGTATCGCCGATGCCGCCGCAGAGCGAGGCTTTGCGCTCACGATGATTAAAAAGCGGGCGGGGGAGAAGATGACCCTTGCCGAAGCGGCACGTAGGATGTCGCAGCTTCCCGTCGACGGCATGATTTTCAACCTGCGCCAGATGGTCGATGACTTTGATACCTTTGAGGCGCCGAAAGACCTCAAGACGGTGATTATCACGTCGATGGAACATCCTACCTGCTCTACCGTCAGTGACGACCAAGAGGGCGGCGCGCGCATGGCATGCGAGTACTTCTTGAATCGCGGACACAAGAATGTGTACTTCGTCTCTGGTAAGAAAGAGTCGCTGTCGAGCCAGTGCCGTATGAAAGGTTGGCGTGCGGCACTCGAGACGCGTGGCATTGAGCCGCCCGAGCCTCTGCAAGGCGATTGGAATGCGGATAGTGGCTATGCTGCGGGCCTTGTGCTTGCCGATAAACCCGATTGCACGGCGGTCCTCGCGGCTAACGACTGCATGGCAAACGGCGTGATGATGGCTTTACGTGACAAAGGGCTCAGTGTGCCCGACGACGTGTCCGTGATCGGCTTCGACGATGAGCTCTACAAGACGATTCCCAACTCGATTCTGACGTCGGTGAAGTTCCGCCACCGCGAGCTGGGCGTCCGTGCGCTTAACGAGGTCGTTGCGGGCATAGAAACTCCGAGCTCCAGAAGCCGTACGCTCGTCTCGGGCGTGTTGGTCGAGCGTTCCAGCGTAAAGGACTTGCGGGCGTAGACGTGCTCGGCCTGTTTGTCTCAATCTGTAACAGGTGGGACCCGAAAACTCGACTAGGTGTTATAGATTGAGATTTTGTCTACCCAGCCATCATCTTTGTCTCGATCTGTAACATCTAAGCGGTCAAAAGCGGTCTACATGTTACAGATTGAGATTTTCGGCTTGGCCTGTGCGTTCACCTCGATCTGTAACAGCTGGGACCCAAAAACTCGGCTAGATGTTACAGATTAAGATGAACAGGAGGACGGGTGCGGTCTAAACAAAATGGCCCGCGCATCACGCATCGATGCACGGGCCATTTTTTTCTGCGAGCGGCAGGTGGCGTCAGCGTTTTATGCCTCGAGGTTTTCCTCGATCCAGGCGACGGCACCCTTGGGATCCTTAGTGAGGTCGATGTACTGTTTGCCCTTGGGCGACAGCAGCGTGATGCCCAGGCGGTCGGTGTCGGCCTTCATCTCGTTGTAATAGGTGCGAACCTGCGGAGCCAGGACGATGACGTTGTACTGGTCCATGATGGCGTAGTGGCTGCCGTAGGCACCGGCGTTGGCGGTAATGTCGATGCCCAGCTCGTCGGCGCCTTCCTTAAGCGCGTTGGCGAGCAGTGCAGAGGTGCCGGCGCCAGCGCACAGAACCAGAACCCTCAGATCCTTGCCCTTAAGGGCGGACGGAGCTGCGGAGGCCTCAGTGGCAGAAGCGGTCTCGACAACAGGAGCCTCAACGGCGGGGGCGGCAGCGGTCTTGACGGCCTTGGTCTCCTCGGCCTCTTCTTCGGCCAGGGTCTCGGCCTCCTGCTTGCACAGGACGTTGTCGTAGGCCTTGCAGAACGGGTAGTAGATTAAGAAGTCAACGACCAGCAGGACGACAACCAGGACCAGAGAGATCGGCTGGAAGTTGGTGTCGATGAAGGTGCCGATCGGTCCGGGGAGTGCCCACGGCATGGCATAGATAAAGCCGTTCATGCCCAAAAAGTCGATGAAGAACTTACCAATGAGGACGTTGGCCACGGGGGCAAACAGGAACGGGATCAGGAAGTACGGGTTGAGGATGATGGGCGCGGCGAACAGCAGCGGCTCGTTGACGGCGAACATCACGGGCACGACAGAGGCTTTGCCGACGGCCTTGAGCTGCTTGGAGCGCATAAAGAGCAGGAAGATGATCGGGACAATGAACGTGGCGCCGGTGCCGCCGAGTTCGCCGATGTAGTTACCGAAGTTTTCGGTCAGGGCGAGGGCGGGGTGACCGCCGGCCTGCAGCGTGGCGAGGTTGGTGGTGATGTTGCCAAACAGCGCGGCGTTGAGGGCAGGCTTAACGACCGAGGGGCCGTGGATGCCCATGAACCAGAACAGCGGGATCATGAACCAGATGAGGGCGAGGCCGGCGTAGGAATCGGCAGCGGCGAACAGCGGGCTCACCAGCGTGGAGATGACGTTGGCAAACGGGACGGCCAAGCAGGTGCGGCAGATAACGTCGATGACGGCGACAAACAGGATGGAGAAGCTGAAGGCGAAGATGTCGCGGAAGTTCTGGGCGATGGCGCCGGGGACTTCTTTGGGCAGCTTGATGGTGATGTCTCGCTTAATGCAGAAGGCATAGATGTTGACCGTGGCAAATGCGGCGACAAAGGAGCTCAGCAGGCCCTTGGTGCCCATGTTGTCGGTAAAGAACACCGAGACATCGGCGCCGTCGATCTTGGCACTCGTCTGGGTAACGGCCAAGATGAGCATAGCGCACATGGCGGCGACCATGGTGCTCGTGGCGTTGATGGCCTTGCCGGCAGGCATGCGGCGGTTCTTGGAGCCGGTCAGCGCGCTTGCGGTGGTGCCGGCGACCATGATGCCCACGACGCCCATCGTGAAGTTGTAAACCTTGTTGCAGAAGTTCACGACGTCGACGTTCCACCAGTCGGGCAGCGTAAAGCCGCCGACCGTGGCGACAACGCCCGGCAGGGTCGAAATAAGCAGGAAGACAGAAGAAGACAGGATAATGGGCATTGCTGCCAAAAAGCCGTCTTTAATGGCCTGAAGGTAGATGTTCTTAGAGACCTTGTCGAAGTACGGCTGACCTTTCTCCAAGAACTTAACGATCGATTCCATAGTTCACGCTCCTCTTTGCATGAAATCTTAATGGCATGGACGTTGAAAACCTATATGGTCTCCCGCTTGCTAAAAGCCCGGGTGCAGGCGGGGCCGGTCCCAGGGGGAGAGAGGGGAGCGGCTGGGTTTGTATCGCATAGGGCCGCTCCCTTCTCGGGGGAAAGCGAGGCGATGCGCTACTGCGCGTCCGCCATAGTGTCGGCGAGCTCCTTGTACCAGAGTGCCGACTGCTTGATGTAGCGTTTTTGCGTGTCGAAGTCGATGTAGAACAGGCCGTAGCGCTTGTTATAGCCATTGGCCCACGAGAACTGGTCCTGCAGGCTCCAGATAAAGTAGCCCTGGACGTCGACGCCCTCGGCGCGCGCCTGGAGCACCTTCTCCATGTGCTGGTCGACAAAGTCGATGCGCTCGGGATCGGCGACGATGCCGTTTGCGTCGGGCTCGGGGTCCTTGTGGCCCAGGCCGTTTTCGGTGATATAGATGACGGGGAGGTTGGGATAGGTGGCGCTGATGTGCTTGAGCGTGTCGTAGAGGCCTTGCGGGTAGATGAGCCAATCCCAGTCGGTGGTGGGGATACCCGGCATATCGACCTGCTGCCCGACGCCCTTAAACTTAAAGCACGAGGTGCCCTTGTCTCCGGTGCCGTTAAAGCTGTTGGTTGACTCGCCATCGTAGGCGGCGATAAACGCCGACTGATAGTAGTTGAGGCCGAACATATCGTTGCGGGGCGCCGCCTTGGCGAGCTCCTCCATGTCGCTGTCCTCAACCGTAAGTGTGGCGTTGTTGGCACGCAGAATCTCGTTGATGAGTGAGAGGGTGCGCGCGGAGTAGTGACCCAGGAAGGCGCCGTCCATGATGAAGTCGGTGTAGAAGGCGTTGTACAGGTCGGCGGCGTGCTGGTCGGCGGGCGAGTCGGTGGCAGGATATGCCGGCGTCAGGACGTTGACCATGCCAATGCGTCCGCCCAGGTGCTCGGTCTCGTCAAGATCCTTATACAGGTTGACGGCGCGGGCGTGGGCAACGAGCTCGTTGTGCTGGCTCTGGATGCCGCTCGTCACATCAAAGTGATGGTTGGGCGGGAAGTTGCCTTGGATGTATTGGGAGTGCGAGAGGCTGATGAGCTCGTTGATGGTGAACCAATTCTTGACCTCGCGGAACTCGCGGAAGCAGAACTCGGCATAGCGCACATAGGCGTCGACGGTCTTGCGGTTGAGCCAGTCGCCCTGGTTGAACAGGGCGGCGGGGGAGTCAAAGTGATGCAGGGACACATAGGGCTCGACGCCATACTTTTTGCAGCAGGCGAACAGCTCGTGGTAGTGCTTAACGCCCTCGGCGAGGGGTTCGGCATCGTCGCCGTTGGGGAAGATGCGGGTCCAGGCGATGGACACACGAATGGCGTTGAGTCCATGCTCGGCAGAAAGGCGGATATCCTCCTCGTAGCGGTTGTAGAAATCACTGGCCGGGTCGGGCAAAAAGCGACCCTGGGCGACAAGGTAATCGTCCCACATGGTCTTACCCTTGCCTGCCACCTTCGTGGAACCTTCCGTTTGGTACGCGGCGGTTGCGGCGCCCCAAACAAAGCCCTTCGGCAGCTGCTGTACGCGGTTTAGCAAAGACATATGCATACACCCTCTCGTCTCGCTGTTCGATATTGTGCGTTTGCGCTCAGGAGGCTCCCTGGTTAGCGTTCAGCGGTGAAAAAGCCCGATAAACACTATCTTAAAATGATTAGAACCAAAATGAGCATGTGAACATTTGACAATGAGCACGTTAACATCCGGCTGGGATGTATAGAAACAAAACAACTTCAAACAGCCGCGAACGGTTGTATTTGTTCGGTAAGCGGTTTTGATTGACAGAAGTTTTCATGTTGTGGTATATGGCTCGGGTATCATGAGCACGTTATCAATGTATGTACGATGCGCCATGGGCGCGGGGAATAGTTGGGAAGCAGGTTAGCGTGGAAGGCATGGATCAGCAGACAAGGAATGGTCGTTCGGCGAGCGCGGCAGAGGTTGCGGCGCTCGCTGGCGTGAGCCGCCAGACTGTGTCTCGCGTGGTCAACGGTATGCCCAACGTGACGGAAAAGACGCGCAAGCGTGTGCTGGCCGCCATGGAAGAGCTGGGCTTTCGCCCCAATTTTGCTGGAGCGGCGTTGCGCGGCGGGTCGTATCGTTCTATTGGCCTGTGCATGTACAACATCACACGTGTCGGTAACCTGGCGACGCTCGAGGGTATCATGCAAGCGGCGCGCGAGCACGATTTTGCCGTCACTATGATCGAGATGGGCGGCGACAAGCCCTATGCACTTGCCGATGCCTCGCGCCGCATGGTCGAGCGACCCGTCGACGGCATGATTCTCAACATGAACCGCATGGCTCCCGATTTTGAGGAGTTTGTTCCCCAGCCGGGAGTGCGAACGGTCATCCTGTCCATGTATGCGCATCCGCGCTGCACGACGATCGACTCCGACCAGTATGGTTCGTGCGAGCTGTTGACCAATTATCTGCTGGAACATGGTCACTCGAATATGCGGTTTGTGGCGGGTCCGGAAAACTCGATTTCCTCGCGTTTTCGTGAGGCCGGTTGGCGCGATACGCTGGGTCGTGCTCATGTCGATGCCGCTCCGATGCTGCGTGGCGATTGGAGTGCGGACAGTGGGTACGCCATGGGCGAGCGGATTGCGGCCGAGGTGCTTGCCGGCGGGTCGCAGGCGCCGACTGCCGTGCTTGCGGCAAATGACCAGATGGCGCTGGGCGTTATCGCCGCGCTCGAGAACGCGGGCCTGTCCGTGCCCGACGACGTGAGCGTGGTTGGTATCGACGACGCACTCGAGGGACTTGTTCCTCACAATCGGCTGACGACGCTGCGATTTGATTTGCGCGGTGTCGGTAAGCTTGCGTTTGAGGCGGCGATTGGAGAGAGCTCGTCTATCGAGGCGATTCATGTGCCGAGTACGCTGGTCGAACGCTCGACTGTTAGGGACATACGGGGTTAGGTCCTACTCCGTTTGTCTCGATTTGTAACAGGTAGACGGTCAAAAGCGGGCTACGTGTTACAGATTTAGATTCTTCGGAAAGAGCAATCCTGTTCGTCTCAATCTGTAACAGTTAGGACCCAAAATCTCGGCTAGATGTTACAGATCGAGACAAACGGCCCCCAGGCCGAACAAAAACAAAAGACCGGGGGCGGCGCGCCGTGTGACGTGCCGCCCCCGGCTGAGAAATGGGGACAGGTTATGTGAGCGGGGCAATTCCGCCAACCGCTAGTTGAAAGCCGCTAGTCCAGACGACGGGTCTGCGCCACGTGCTTATACCAGTATGCGCTTGCCTTGGGCGTGCGCTTCTGGGTTTCAAAGTCAACGTAGAAGAAGCCGTAACGCTTGTTGTAGCCATTGGTCCAGGAGAACTGATCCTGCAGGCTCCACAGGAAGTAGCCGCCCACGTTGACGCCCACCTCCATGGCCTTGAGCAACCAGCGCAGGTGCTGCTCGATATAGTCGATGCGCGGCTGGTCGTCCACAAAACCGTCCTTGTAGGGATCCTTGTAGCCCATGCCGTTCTCGGTGATGAAAATCTGCTTGTAGTTGGGGTAGCGCTGCTTAATGTAGACGAGCAGATCGAACAGGCCCTCGGGATAGATGGTCCAGTCCCAGTCGGTGGTGGGGATGCCAGGCTTGTTCACATGCTCGCCAATACCCTTAACGCGCCAGCGGCCAGTGCCCTTCTCGCCCGTACCGTTGTGGTGCAGGTCGTTCTCGCCGTCGTAAGCCTTCAAGAAGCGGCACTGGTAGTTGTTAACGCCCAGGTAGTCGTTGTAGAGCGCGGCCTCGCGCATGATTTCCAGATCCTCGTCTAGGATCTCGATGGTGCCGCCCGAGACGGCAGCCAGGCGGTTGGCGCACTCGAGGGTGTCGGGGGCATAGTCGCCGCGGAAGGTGGCGTCGAGCAAGAACTGGTTCTGCAGCACGTGCTCGTTGTTGGCAGCTTTGATGTCGGCGGGGTCGTTCTCGTTGAGCGGGTACTTAAACTCCAGCGACTGAATGACGCCGATCTTGCCCTTAAAACCGCCGTTGTGGAAGGCCAGCACGGCCTTGGCGTGGGCGAGCATCATGTTGTGCTCGCACTGGAAGGCCTCGGCCAGATGCGCCTTAACACCACCGGGGAAGGTGCCCTCGATGTAGGTGTTGGAGGCGTCGGCCCAGATCTCGTTAAAGGTGAACCAGTAGGTCACCTGGTCGGCGTACTCCTTAAAGCAGAAGGTGGCAAAGTCCACAAAGGCATCGATGGTCTCGCGGTTGAGGAAGTCGCCCTTCTCAAAGAGGGGCAGCGGTGTATCGAAGTGATGCAGCGTGACAAACGGCTCAACGTGGTGCTTGTGGCACTCGGCGAAGAGGTCGTGGTAGAACTGGACACCCTCGGGGTTGATTTCGCCGGTACCGTTGGGGAAGATGCGGCTCCAGGCGATGGAGAGGCGGATGCCGTTGATACCGAACTCCTCGCACAGTTCCAGATCGACGGGGTACTGGTTGTAGAAGTCGGAAGCGGGATCGGGGGAGAAGCGCCCCTGGGCCTCCAAGAAGTCGTCCCAGGCGACTTTGCCCTTACCGTGGGTGCGGGTCTCGCCCTCTACCTGGTAAGCAGCAGTGGCGCCGCCAAAGACAAAGCCCTCGGGAAACTGCGCAGGCGGGTTGGTGACGCTAGCGGGGTTAACGGACATGATGATCCAATCGTCTAAATCGAAGGGCCAGCCGGTCTTGGATGGTCGGCTGGCCCTGGGCGTTACTTACTTCGAAAGTTGCTCACTCACGAAGGCGAGAGACTTGTCGCCGTTCTGGGAGAGCTCGATGTACTGCTTGCCACGGCAGGCGACGCACTTGTTGCCCACGCGCTCACAGTCCTTCTGCAGGTCGGCCAGGTAGCTTGCGGCCTGCGGGGCCAGGACGACCAGGTCAAAGTCGGGGAGCATGTCCACGTGGTTGCCATAGGCCTCGGCAGCGGTCTCGAGGTTAATGCCGCGCTCCTTGGCGGCCTTGGCCAGCGCGTTGGCGAGCAGGCCCGAGGTTCCGCCGCCCTGGCAGAGCACGAGCACGCGCTTGCCGTTGAGGTCGCTGGCGGTCGTTGTCTCGGCAGCGGGTGCTGCGGAAGCGGCGGGGGAGTCGGCCTTCACGGCCTCGGCAGCAGCGCCGGCGGCAACGCTCTTGGCGTCAGCCTTGCCCTGGAAGGCATCGTTGAGCTTGGCGGCTTTCTCGGCGTTCTTGGCGGCGAGCTCCTCCTGGGAGATCTCGGCCTCCTCGGCGCACTTCTGGGCGTCATAGGCACGGAAGAACGGATAGTACAGGGCAAAGTCGACGACCAGGATGATGGCGAGCATCACAAAGGCGAGCGGCTGGAAGCCCAGGCCCATGATGGTGCCGATGGGGCCGGGGACGGTCCAAGGCAGGGTGTACATAAAGCCGTTCATGCCCAAGAAGTCGATAAAGATCTTGAGGATCCAGATGTTGGCGATCGGGGCAAAGACAAACGGGACAAAGAAGACGGGGTTGAGCACGATGGGTGCGGCGAACAGCAGCGGCTCGTTGACGGCAAAGCAGACGGGGACGATGGCGGCCTTACCGACGGCGCGCATCTCCTGAGACTTGGCCAGGAAGCAGAACATAAAGACCAGGACGAGCGTGGCGCCGGTGCCGCCCATGCAGACGACGAAGTACTGGGCACCCTGGGTCAGGACAGCGGAAGCGTGCTGGCCGGCCTGGAACGCAGCCAGGTTGTCGGTCATGTTGGCAACGAGAGCGGCGGCGATGGCGGGCTCGACGATCGAGGGGCCGTGGACGCCCACGAACCAGAAGAGGCTCATGGCGCCGTAGATCACAGCGAGGCCGATGTAGCCATCGGCAGCGGTGAACAGGGGCTGGAACACCTGGATGACACCCTGGGCAAAGCAGAAGCCAAAAGCAGCGCGGAAGACGATGTCAAAAACCCAAAAGACGGTGATGCAGACGGAGAAGGGGATGATGTCCTTAAAGGTCTGCGAGATGTTGGGCGGAACCTGCTCGGGCATCTTGACGGTGATGTTGCGCTTAATGAAGAACTTGTAGATGATGCCGGTCACAAACGCAGCGATGAAAGCGGTCAGCAGGCCCTTGGAACCAAGGTAGGTGGTGTTGAAACCGCTGGCAGCGTCCGTGGCGATGGTGTCGCTCGAAAGGAGCAAGAAGCCGATGATGGCCGCGCACATGCACGAGATGAAGTTGATCTGGTTGTTCTTGGGCAGATCGCGGTTCTGAGCGTCGGCGAAGTGCTTGGCCGTGGTGGCGGCGCAGGCGATGGCCAGGATGCCCATGGAGTAGTTGTAGCACTTCCACAGGGCGTTGTTGATGTCATCGGGCCAGTAGAAACCCCAGATGTTGGGGACCGAGGCTACCAGGCAGAAGATGGACGAGAAGATGATGATGGGGATGACGGAGATAAAGCCGTCGCGGATCGCCTTGAGGTACTTGTTGCGGGCGATCGCGTTGAAAAAGGGCTGGCCCTTTTCGATGATGGCGATGAGTTGCTCCATGCAATGCTCCTAAGAGTCGGTGGGTTAGCAACGATGGTAGCTTTTGGCGTCCGGTTGCCAAAATGTTGACGTTGCCATTTTGCGACACAAAAAAAGACGCGAACCGGTGGTTCCTGTGCCTGCGAACCGTCGATTCCTTACGCGTAAACGTTTGAGCCGCCCGGTGGCTCTGTGTTTGCACAATGGCAACGTTAACATTTGGTAGACAAAAGCCGTTCGGGGAAGCAAAAATGTCGGTGAACGGTAGGTTTTGGGTGGTGAGCGTATGGTGGGGGAGGCGTTGGATATACTTGAAGACGTTTCATTTGACTGCGCAAGGTGCCACCAATGGCATCGTTGACATAGAAAGATCGACCTATGGCCGCTGTTAAAAAATCGGTATCCGTCAAAGACGTAGCGCGCCTCGCGGGCGTCTCGGAGCAGACAGTCTCGCGTACGGTGCACGATTCGCCCAGCGTGCGCCCCGAGACCAAGGAACGCGTGCGTGCCGCCATGCGCGAGCTGGGGTATCGCCCCAATTTTGCCGGTCGATCGTTGCGCCGTGGCAAGTTTAAGACCGTCGGCGTCGCCATGTTCAACATTACCGGCACCGGCAATCTCGACCGTATGGAGGGCTTTGCCGCAGCGGCCGACAAACATGGCTATGCCATCACCCTCACTAAAGTAGACGGGCATCCGTATACCCTCGAGAGCGCATCGTCGCGCATGAGCGCACTGCCGGTGGATGGCATGGTTGTGATTATGAACCGCATGCCGGCGGACTTTGGAACCTTCGAGCCGCTGCCCGGCATGCAGACGGTGCTCGTTACGATGTTGGAGCACCCGCTCTGTTCAACGGTCGATAACGACCAGTTCGATTGTTCGCGCCAGGTGGTCGAGTATTTGCTGGGGCAGGGACACAAGACTGTGCACTTTATCTCGTGTCCCGAGCGCTCGCTTTCGGGCATGCGGCGCGAGGAAGGCTGGCGTGAGACATTGCGTGCGCATGGCATTGAGCCCCCGCAGCTCGTGCGTGGCGACTGGACGGCGCAGAGTGGATATGCTGCCGGCCAGGCGCTTGCGGATGATCCGACCTGCACGGCCATTTATGCCTCCAACGATGCCATGGCATATGGCTGCATCCGTGGGCTCGAGTCGCGCGGGAAGTGCGTGCCCCAGGACGTGAGCGTGGTGGGTGTTGATGACAGCCTGGGCGATATCGTGCCCGATTGTCGCTTGACCACGGTGCGCTTTGACAACAAGCGCGTCGGCATGTGGGCGGTTGACAAGATTGCCGGCGCCGAGGGCGTTGAACCCGGTGTGGAGCACATGCTGTTTCCGGGCGTGCTCGTCGAGGGCGATACGGTACGCGATTGGCGCTAGAGCGCGGGTCTGTTTGGGTTTCCGCTAATTGTGTTCGATATTGTTCAGATTGGTTTAAAAACCGTTCACGGGCGAAAAATGACCGTTCATAGCTCGAAATTACGTTTTGCGCTGTTCTTTTTTGTTTGAATGTTATTGTTTCTGACATACACAACGCAGCGCGTATGCCCGGACGCGATGCTCTCCATTGGTTCATATGTGAAAGGAACGCAACATGGCAACCAAAGAAGAAATCTCGATGGTTGGATTCGAGATTGTCGCATACGCAGGTGACGCCCAGACCGATCTGCTCGCAGCGCTCGATGCTGCTCGCGAGGGTGACTTTGAGAAGGCCGAGCAGCTGCACAAGGATGCCAGCGATGCACTCATCGGTGCCCACGACACGCAGACCAAGCTGCTTTCGCAGGAGGCCGGCGGCGGCGAGATGGAGATGACCTTCATCATGGCCCATGCTCAGGATACCCTCATGACTACCATGATTCTGGAGAAGCAGGCCCGCTTTACCATCGATGCCTACAAACGCATTGCCGAGCTCGAGGCCAAGCTCGCCTAACGAGCCCTCACAACCAAGCCCCTTTCCAAAAGCCCTGCCGCTACCCGCAGCAGGGCTTTTTCTGTCCTCCTCCCCGCAGCTCATCCCGAGATAGTCATTGGGGACGTTCTTAAACGACTAGTCATTGGGGACAGTCTTGGTGCGCTCCGTTCGTCCTCCCGTTCGATTTTTGCTCGGTGGGTATACTTCCTTTCGCATTAAACGCCGGACTGAGGAGGTATCCAAATGCCGGATAACGGGTCAATACAAAAAAGAGACGCGCACGAGATGGCTCATGGGCGTCCTGTCCAGATAACCGAGCACACGACGGTAACCGAGCTGCAGCCCAGCCTGTCCGATGTCGTGTGCGCAAACAAAAAGCTGCAGATTGGCTTTATCGTTGCGCTTGTGGTCCTGGCGCTGCTGTCGGGCTTTGTGGCTCGTCCGCATTTCGCCGATACCAAAACTTGGGACTCCACCATCGAGGTCATCGACCAAAAGAAGGGTAACGTACTGGCGCTCACGACCTCGTGCGTGGCGCTGTCTGCGGGCATTACCGCGCTGCCGGGTGATACGGGAACGCCGGTTGCCGAGCAGCTCGCGCAGCTTTCAGGCAACCTTGGTATCGTGCTTGCCGTGCTCTACCTAGAGAAATACCTGCTAACCATTTTGTGGTCGGTCGGCCTGGGCATCTTAATCCCGTTTGCGTTGGTGCTCTTTGCGGTGTCGCTCGGCATTCACGGGCGCTGGAGCACGAGCACTGTCCTGCGCCGTGTGGCGACGCGCGTGCTGGTGGTTGCCGTGATCGGCATGGCGCTCGTGCCCGCGAGCGTATGGGTGTCGCAGAAGGTCGATGAAACGTATCGCGTAAGTATTGAGCAAGCTGAGCAAAAGGCTGCGGACGCTGCGGACGCGGCCGACACCACGGACAAGTCAGCCGAGACCAGCTCAAAATCGAACAAGAAAAAATCCGAGGCCACGGAGTCCAAAAACGTGCTCGAGCAGTTGACTGATGGAGCATCGAGCCTTGTTACGTCGGTGACCAGCGGCGCCAAGCAGATGACCGATGAGATTGTGCGGCAGGTGACCGATCTGATTGAAGGCGTCATCGTGATGATCGTGACTTCGTGCGTTATCCCGCTGCTGGTGCTCGTGGCGTTCCTATGGCTAGGACACGTGCTGCTGGGGATCGATATTTCCGGCCCGGCGAACTATTTGACGGGCCGCTTTCTGGGTGCTCCGTCCAAGCACGCCAAAAAGGGTGGGCAGTCCGAGTAGCTTAAACAGCTGTATATACCGGGGAATATCGCCGAAGGGCGGCCGAGACACGTTCTCGGCCGCCCTTTTGTTTGTTGAACACACGGTCGCTACGTCCGCGCCCGGCCCAAACGGTCAGCAATCATCTGTGAACGGTATTTGTTCAAAAAAGAACAAAGATAAACAAATAATTCTTGCAGTTGATGTTCGAATGTGTTCAAATAAACATGAACAGTGAAGAACCGCACATTCAGATGCCCGGACCTGAACGCGATTCAACACTTCCAAACAGAAACTACGCACCTGCGTATCTCTCAAGGAGGATGTCATGAGGGTTGTAATCGCTTCCGATGCCGACGGTATGTCGATGAAGGAGTCCATCAAGGAGATGCTCATCGCCGACGGTCACGAGGTCGTCGACTATTCCGAGACCCCTGCCGCGGACTTTGTCGATTCCGCGACCGCCGTTGCCAAGGACCTGCTGGAGCACAAGGATTCCCAGGGCTTCGCATTCGATAAGTACGGTGTCGGCTCCTATATGGCCGCCGTCAAGATCAAGGGCATGGTCGTCGCCAACATTTCCGACGAGCGTTCCGCTTACATGACCCGCGAGCACAACGGCTCGCGCATGGTCACCATGGGCCCGGGCGTTGTGGGCACCGAGGTCGCAAAGAAGATCGCCCGCGAGTTCCTGCGCGCCCAGTATGCTGGCGGCCGTCACCAGATCCGTGTCGACATGCTCAACAAGATGGCCTAACGAGAGCCACCGAGAACTCGAACTTCTACCTCAACTTGTGAATTCAGACGAAAGGACGTTCTGATGAAGAAGACCATCGCAATCGGTTGCGACCATATCGTTACGGACGAGAAGATCTATCTGGCCGACCGCCTGGAGCAGGCTGGCTACAAGGTGCTCGACTGCGGCACCTACAGCCACACCCGTACGCACTACCCCATCTACGGCAAGGCCGTGGGCGAGGCTGTTGCCAGCGGCAAGGCTGACTTTGGCGTGGCCCTGTGCGGCACCGGCATCGGCATCACCAACGCCGTCAACAAGGTTCCCGGCGCCCGCTGCGCCCTGGTTCGCGACATGACCTCTGCCCTGTATGCCCGTCGCGAGCTCAACGCCAACATCGTGGGCTTTGGCGGCAAGATCACCGGCGAGTTCCTGATGGCCGACATCATGCTTGCCTTCCTGGAGGAGCCCTACGACAAGACTCCCGAGCACGATGCCTTGATCGCCAAGATCGATGCCTGCAATAAGGCCGACGCCGAGGCTCAGGCCGACCCGCACTTCTTTGACGAGTTCCTGGAGAAGTGGGACCGCGGCGAATACCACGACTAAGGAGGTTCCGGCGTTCTACCGAACGCCAGACCAGTCGACGCTGCGAAGCCATCTGGCGGGCGAGCTACTCTGATAAAACTTTTGCTTGCTGAGCTCGTGTGCGTCGTTTTGGCGGTACCCGGCATTCTGCAGCTTTTTAATTGACGGCTCGCGTTTCTGTGAGGGGCGCGGGCCGGTTTTCTAAACAGGAGTCCAACATGATTCTGACCGTTACCATGAACCCGTCGATTGATACGCGCTATCAGCTCGACAAGCTGATCATCGACGATGTTAACCGCGTGATGCCCGAAAAGACCGCTGGTGGCAAGGGCCTCAACGTGAGCCGTGTGCTGTTGCAGCTGGGTGACGACGTGCTCGCGACCGGCCTGCTTGGCGGCCACATGGGTGCCTATATGGCCGAGCTCATGGATGCCGATGGCGTCAAGAATGACTTTGTGCCCATCGCCGGTGAGACGCGCATTTGCCTGAATATTCTGCACGAGGGTAATCAGACCGAGCTGCTGGAGAGCGGCCCGCAGATCGCCCCGGCCGAGCTCGAGGCCTTTACGGCCAAGTTCGCCGAGCTTGCAGCGAAGGCGGACGTTGTGACGCTTTCGGGCTCGCTGCCGCGTGGCGTCGATGCCGGCTACTATGCCGAGCTCGTCAAGATCGCCGAGGAGGCGGGCGCTAAGGTGCTGCTCGACACCTCGGGTGCATCGCTGGAGGCCGCGCTGGAGTCCGACGCTAAGCCTGAGCTCGTAAAGCCCAACCTGACCGAGATTAATGGCCTGCTAGGTACGTCCTTTACGACCGATGATATCGATGCCTTGCGTGAGGCGCTTGCCGCCGATGGCCGCTTTGCCGGTATCCCTTGGGTTGTCGTTTCGATGGGCACTGCCGGCTCGGTGGGCTTCCATGAGGGTCGCGCGTTCCGCGCCAAGACGCCCGCGATTGCGGCAGTGAACGCGACGGGTTCCGGCGACTCGACCATCGCCGGCTTTGCGCATGCCATTGCTGCTGGTGCCGACGACATCACGGTGCTCAAGACCGCCAATACCTGCGGCAAGCTCAACGCCATGGATCCCAAGACTGGCCACCTGGTCATGGACCGCTGGGACGAGATCTACAACAGCGTTGTCGTGACTGAACTGTAGGGTTACGCGGTTTTACCAAACCGCGTAACGGCGCGACGCTGCAAACGCCCCTAAGCGGCAATCTGACGTTCAAT
>NZ_QRVG01000001.1 GCF_003459245.1 Collinsella sp. AF23-2 | reverse complement strand
AGAGCATTTCCCAGTTGACAAAACTATAGGAACACCCCCCACGCTTACGCCATCTATTTTTTGTGCGATCCAAAGTATCGCTAGCTCACGCTCTTCACTATCATCAAATTTGCAGGTCTCATATTTGATGTTTCATTCAGCTCCTTAGAATCGATAACCAAATCCCATTGTCCATTTTGGCCCGGCAATGATCGGCAAAGTTGTTTGTTAGGTATACGAAACAATCGATTAACTGGAGTCAAACGCTTAACTCCAAAACATTTCAAACTGACAATTTCGATACATAATAAAGCTGCCAGTGAATTCAAACAGTTCTCCAAATTAGCTTTTCTAAAATACGTACCACGATCATGTTTCACAGCGTTATAGCTATCCCACCAAGTTAATTTTGCATACATTCCATTTATCCACGCATTAAAAGGTTTGAGTGAAATACTCTGGTTAATCGCAATGTCAACTACCTCATTTACAAAGGCAATATCATTCAAAGCAGACAGGCACTCGAATGCTTCCTTGATATTAGATGGTCTATTTCCGGATCGAAGTTCGACATAATCTTTAAAAACCGAATCAAATTCAGAACAAATCGATAAAAGCATCTTTGCAAATTCAACTGAATAAGTTGAGAAATTATCGTTGCTCAGCTCAACATAATTAAAGGAATTAACAAGCTCTCTTTCAAGAACCAAGTAGTAATCCCAATTTGATAAAGATAAACTCATAGACAAGCAACTCCCGTTAACGTAAATTACACCAAATTATCTTTCGAAATGCCCCCGTAGATATAGCAATCGCCAGCTCAGAAGTCTACTGACGCCCGATTCAGCTGACAAATAATTGACTATACGGCACTATTAAAGGATAACTAGCACTGTTCATCTACAGGAATATCCAGTTTATTCGCCGCGCAAATGCAAAGCTCTTTATCCTCTTGAGTCATCCTGCTCCCAAGAATAACTCGCAACGGCTTGCATGGGCGTTGTACATAATTCATCTCAAGCTCATCTGGCTCTGGTACAAGACGGGCACGATATTCGTTCTCCCGCTCAAACACACTGCCCTTTCTGTAAATTGCCCGTAGATCACTAAGCATGTCATCACTGCTCACATTAAGACCAAGCATCCTAGCAGCAGTCCAAGCAATTTGAGGGTCGCAATTAAATGGTTCGTCATCATATAAAATTGGTAATAATTCAGTGCGCATTCCGTTAGCTATGTTGCAATTGCGAATAGCTTCTCTGTCGTAAGCAAGAACGAAACCCGCTTGGCTTTCGGAATATACATTCCACATATTCGAATCGCTAGGATTGTCCGTTAGGCACAAAATGCGACAACAATTTCGGCAGCTATTCTGATGAACTGGGGCAACAAATCCTCCAACAAATAAGCGCAAGTTTTTAACAGCCGAGCGAAAAAGACTAACTTTTCCCTCATCGGATAGTATCTCGAACTCATCTATTCTTGCTGGATTAAAAGGAGCCCCCAGAACCCCTAAAACAAACGCAAGTCGTCTAAAATCAATTTGATTTATTATCTTTAACGCTTGTTCATCATCATTGAGATTACTTTCGATTTCATCTATACCATTCCAGTTATAGATCGGTACCGAGTCGCACTGATCGCTGAAAACCTTTGGATGAGAAAATGTAACAGTCGCGTTTTCTAGATCGGCAAAAGCGTATTCACTTGGAGGTCGATAGCGGTAAAGCATTCGCGGGACGAGAGAAGTCGATAGCGCTTCCAGCTCCTTCTTTGCGGAAACAATGGAGGCGCCATCGTTTTGCTTGGCAACGAGATTAGCCAGCGTCTCCCGATATGTTTCTTTCTGTGTCAAGCTTAGCGCCATGCAATATCGCTTCCCGATCTAGCTAAATTAGATGCAGTTGATTTTATCCAGTGCAATAATACTGAATGCACATACGAAGCAGAAGTCATGTCTATCAACTACCAAAAAATGATTCCGATTGGAACGTACCGGAAATCGTAAAAGCTGCCAACGGATATATTTATAATAGCCTGAGATGGCTAGAGATGAAAACATATAGTCATCAAGCAGTCTTGTCCTCCGATGAAGACGCCAGCTATGACATCGAATTCCACTCTCTGTCAGGTCGCTTTACCAATTACGGAGCGCCGCAGAGGCTGCAGAAGCAGTCGAGTATGCAGAAAAGATTTATATGGGCGCGTCAATTAAAAAAGCTCTGTTAGACCAGGATTGACACACATCTGTCCCCACGGCGCCATATCGTTAGCCTCGTAGACCGCGGGGCAGCATGAACGCCGAGGACCTGGTAATCGCCTTCAAACGGGACATGGCGAAGCTGAGCGGGACCGAGCGCCGCCGCGCGATTGAGTCCGTCAGGGACGTGATCCGCGCGGCGGCGTTCGACGACACGGCCGGCTCCGCCTACGAGGTCGAGCGCAGCCGCGTCTGCCTCAAGACCGCCTACGCCATGCGCCATAGGCTGATCGAGTGCCTCTCGGCCCACTGCCCCCATTCAGGGCCGGGCGGGGCTGCGGCGGCGAGCTCGACGAGATCTACTTCCCTGAGTCGCTCAAGGGCAAGGGCAACCGCGCGAAGGGGTTGTTCGCGATGCCGTATCGGCAGCATAGAGACGGTATGTCCATTTCGTCTCTTTTAGCGCTGAATACCATGTATCGGGTTCATTTTCTCATGCCTTATAAGGAATATATGAGACGGCTGAATTCGTAGATGCCTGTTGTAAATGAATGTATGTGAGAAAGCTAACAACTACATAATAAGAGTTGCGTTTGGCATCAGGCAACGAAAACCGTTGCATTTTGTCTCTTGCAACTAAAAGGGTTGCGTTTGGTATATAGCAACGAAAACAGTTGCATTATGTCTCATGCAACTAAAAGGGTTGCTTTTGGTGTCTAGCAACGAAAACAGTTGTGCACGGGCAAGATAACCCTCACGCTTTGCGAATGATATCTTTGTTCCTGCAAATTAAAACACGCAATGTTATAGATAGACGAAATCTGATTAGCGGGCGACGATGAATGCCACATCTCTATTATCACGGGGACTGCCGCCCCAGAAAAACCCGATATGGCAATCGACGCTGATAGCAGTCTTAAAGAACATGACGTCGCCCTCACTCGACCTAGAACCGTTCGAGAATCTCCTCGGCGTTCTCTCGCAGATAGATATCTAGGTCCGGCACGGCAAACTGCACGTAGCCCCTCTGTGGTGCCTGAATAACCTCTCTTTGTAGCAATTTTGCCCTAATGGAGCTGACCTCATTGGTCTTTTTACCCATGCGCTTAGCAATCTCGGATGATTTGGACTGTTGTTTATCCTCGCACATGGCCAAAAGGTATTTGATATCGTTGAGCCCCAGTCCAGAAATCGCGGGCTCGTGAACAACATCGTGAAAACGAGCCTCTGCCAGCGCAATGCCTTCAGTGACGTCGGGCCCGCTCACAATGGCTCTTTTGGCACGATGCAAGTTGGCGCGCTGCCAAATGGAATAACCGACCAGTTGCACCAGATAGGCATAGCCCTTAGTGGCCTTAGCGGCTCTCGACAGGAGATTGTCCTCTATGGTCAAGCCAGTCGCGACAAAGCTATCGCCCATAGAGAGCGCTACCTCCACCTGGTTGATAGGCGCCAGATCTTCGGGGAGGGCACGACGCAAGAACGTAAGCGCCTTGCCGTTAATAAGATCCATAACACCGGCGGGTAACCCGGCAAAGGCAAGTGCGATATCTACTTTTTCCCCTATCAAAAGCTGAACCGTAGACGCAATGGCACGCATATCGTCAATCGGAGCGTCCTGAACTTCATCGATGGCAATAAAAAGACCCTCGGATGACTTCGCCGCCGAACTTAGCAACTTTCTAAGGCTCGACTCTTTGGGTGCAACATCGACTTTCGCAGAAACAAAGCCGGCGTTTACACCGACCGAAGCATTGGCCGCAAGGGAAGAATCAGCAACCTGATCCTTCAAGTCCAGCAATAGGTTAGGGCCAGCAGAAACAATAGCGGTCTTCCATCCAAGCTCTCGCGCACGATCCCTAAGATCGCAGAGCAAAACAGTTTTTCCGGAGCCCCTCGGTCCAGCAATACGCATGAGCCTCGCAGGTGCACCAATTCCCGCATTCAAACTCTCGGTAAACTCAAGGGCAATATCATCACGACCAATTATGCGCGGAGGCTCAGCGCCGGCAGTGGGACGAAACGGATTATGGAATGCTGTGGCGCTCACTTGTTTGCCTTTCTAGGGAATCGATTAACAGCCAATCATCGGTTAAATAATTATCGCAGACTATATCGAATAATATCGAGTTATATAAGGCTGTATAAACTTATCGCGGAAGTATCGAGCTTTCGTAATATGACTTAGTTAATAGTCCACCATTGCTTTCTTCCAAGCTCATAGCGAAAGAAAGTTCAGGACTTCCTAAACCCATTGCCTTAATACGAGAAATACTCGCTCTCGGCAGATAGGTTTGGCCCCAACCACGGATCGCCGCTGAGGAAGAACTCCGGCCAGCGCTGCATGAACAGTGCTTGCTCACGCTTCCAGCGGCGCAGCTTTTCCTCGTTGGCCTCTTCCCTGCCGCGCGAGGTGAACTCGTAGTGATACAGGGGTGAAGATAGGTAGGCCCGGCCGTGCGCGGTAGCTCCGCGGGCGGCCGGGCCGGTTTTGCCTCTTGGCAATGTTCAACTCATATTAAAAGGGAGGAGTCGACTGATCGGCCCCTCCCACGGCGTTTCGCCGTTTCTCTCTGCACATATTAGCACACGGAAGGAACGTCACCGCTTGCGCCCGTAGCCATCGATGAACCCCTCAATAAATCCGTATTTCTGCCGGTCACCGCTTCCGACGATCATCATGTACGTATCAACCCCGACAGCGCTCTCGAGCTTCTCGAGCTCCCGCAGGCATTTCCGAAGAAAATCTCTGGAACGCTTCTTCTGATGCGTTAGCAAGGTCAATAGGTAGGCCAGGAGAACGATGTAGTCGATTATGGAATTGAAATTCAACCTGTACCCGATAGAAAGATCCTCATCGAGAAGCTCGCCAACCGCGGCCAGGTTTCTGTCGGTCTTGGGATACTTAACCGATTGGCTGAACCTCGAATCAAATACCGCCCCGTTATGGGCGACCGCGTTCCTTAAGGGACGAATCGTCTCGACGATGTTGATGACGATGCCGGGGTTCGCATGTAAGAGACCTAGGTCGCTTGCGATA
Organism: Collinsella sp. AF23-2; assembly: GCF_003459245.1. Taxonomy (GTDB): domain Bacteria; phylum Actinomycetota; class Coriobacteriia; order Coriobacteriales; family Coriobacteriaceae; genus Collinsella. The sequence continues at coordinate 351,330 of NZ_QRVG01000001.1, read as the reverse complement.
TCGGCGAGGATTTCATCGGGAAGGCTTCTGCATACGCTTGTGAGATCGCCGAGGGTCATCACCTCGAAAATGCTCCAAACGGGCGCGTCATCGTCGCGATCGACATAATGCTTCACGAGATCGTTTTTGTAACTCCGTCTCACGATGTTCTGAAGCTGGCTCTTGAGCTTGAGCTTTTCCCCCATCTGCCCGTTCACGACCCTTCCGTTGACATCCCTGCATGTCCGGAGGCCGCGCTTTAAGAAGGTCGCCAGCCCGGGGTCCTCTATGTTCTCAAGTATTCTGGCCAAGACTATGTTTTTAACCGCCGTTTCGATGAACATTATCTCCGGGTAGATTGCAGCCTTGATGGCGGAATCGAACCCGTATATGTCCATGAGTGCATCGAACGAAGGGAGGGGGAGCGCATTTTTGGGCTTTCGGACAAACCGGAAGCCTTTATAGCCATGGAAATAGCCCATGTTTCTCAGCAGTATCTTTCTGTCGCTCCCCCGCAAATCCTCCATACCGTGATTCGTCCTCATGTGCTTCATGAGGGAATTGATGCTCATGCCCTTCTTCATCGAACCTCCCTTGGCCTCCTTCTAGGAAATTATATCCCAGCCCGCCTCGACGGGGCGAGCCTGTCGTTGGCGCCGGCCTATTTGTGTTTGTTAACGTCGTGATTGCGGGTTTGATCACATCCGATTTTCAGAATTGAGCACGATAGTTTTTCGGTTTTGAGCACGGCCACGCCGACCAGACCGCATGCCTTAACGTTGTCGGTGCGTCGTATCGGCAACGAGCAAAGGCAGGAGGGAATGATCGACGTGGACAAGATAGAGGACGCAGGTGGCGGGCTGCAGGGCCATGCTCGAGGCCGAGCTCGCGCACAGGGACGCGACCAAGAGGGCACGGCTGCTCAGGCAGGCGAGGCTCCCCGTGCACAAGTCGGCCGAGGGGTTCGACTGGTCGCACGTGCGGTTCTCCGAGGGCTGGGGCCGCGACGACATGCTTTCGCTGGGCTTCGTCGGCCCCCGCGAGGACCTCGTGTTCTTCGGCAAGACCGGCAGGGGCAAGACCCACATGGCCGTGGCCCTGGCGATGCGCACGGCCGCCGCCATCTGGTCGTCGCCGAACACCGCGCCCCACCGGCTGAACTCCAGGTTCGTGGTGATGACCACCGACTGCCGCTCGTAGGCGTCGGCGAACACCTAGAAGAGCGCGCGCGCCGTCGAGATCCAGCGGCAGGAAGCCGAGCTCGTCGATGACGAGCAGCCTAGCGCAGCCGATGAGCGCGGCCTCACGGTCAAGGCGCCCCTCGTCGCGGGCGCGCCGCAGCCGCATGACGAGCGATGACGCGGTGAAGAAGCGGGCCTCCATCCTCCGCTCGCACGCCAGCATGCACAGCGCCGAGGCCATGTGCGTCTTGCCGGTGCTGACGTCCCCCACCAGCACGAGGTCCTCGCAGAAACCAGTTTCATGGAGCGTTTCATTGAAAATCCCCCTAATCTAGCAACGGTTTAAAGTCTACTAGATTGGGGGGGGACGCGAGCCAAGTCGACAAAGGCAGTTAACCGGCGGCTATTCATGCCTCGATTTAGAACCGCTCGAGAATCTCCGCAGCATTCTCTCGCAGATAGATATCTAGGTCCGGCACGGCAAACTGCACGTAGCCCCTCTGTGGTGCCTGAATAACCTCTCTTTGTAGCAATTTGGCCCTAATAGAGCTGATCTCATTGGTCTTTTTACCCATGCGCTTAGCAATCTCGGCTGATTTGGACTGTTGTTTATCCTCGCACATCGCCAAAAGGTATTTGATATCGTTAAGTCCCAGTCCAGAAATCGCGGGCTCGTGAACAACATCGTGAAAACGAGCCTCTGCCAGCGCAAGGCCTTCGGTGACATCGTGTTCGCTCACAATGGCACTTTTGGCACGATGCAAGTTGGCGCGCTGCCAAATGGAGTAACCGACCATTTGCACCAGATAGGCATAGCCCTTAGTGGTCTTAGCGGTTCTCGACAGCAGTTAAACCATTGTCTAAAGCGAGAAATACTCACTCTCGGCAGATAAGTTAGGCCCCAACCACGGATCACCCGTCAAGAAAAACTCCGGCCAGCGCTGCATAAACAGCGCTTGCTCGCGCTTCCAGCGGCGCAGCTTTTCCTCGTTGGCCTTTTCCCTGCCGCGCGAGGTGAACTCGTAGTGATACAGCTCGGCATAAGGCGTATAGATGGTGTGGTAGCCCGCCTCCCATACGCGCAGGCAAAAGTCTGCGTCGTTAAAGCCAACGGCGAATTCCTCGTTGTAGCCGCCGACGCGCTCAAATACGTCGCGTCGCACCATCTGGCAGGCACCCGTTACGGCGCTAAAGTTGCCCGGGCGCACAGCGCGGGCAAGATAGCCCTCGCGCTTTGCCGAGAAGTCCTGGTTGGCATGGGCAAGTGCCCCACGCACGCCAACCAAAATGCCGGCATGCTGCACCAGATGATCGGCAAAGTAGAGTTTGGCGCCCACCACGCCCGCATCGGGACGCTGCAGATAGCCCATCATCTCTTCGATAAAGTCCGGGCTTATGACCTCGGTATCGTTGTTGAGCAGCAGCAGGTAGTCGCCCTTGGCGTGCTTCACACCAAAATTGATGATCTGAGAGTAATTGAACTCGCCCGGCCAGCACACAACACGCGCGATGCCCTTGCCTTCGGATGCTGCAGCCACGCGCTCTGGCAGGGTTTCGTAATACGCAAACGTCTCCGGGGCTTCGCTGTTGTTCTCCACCAAGACGATCTCGTAATTGGTATACGTTGCCTTCTGAGCGATCGACATCACGCAGGCATCGAGCGTCTCAACGTGATCCTTAGTGGGAATCACAATGCTCACCAGCGGCGCAGACTCCGGCAGCGCATAACGCATGTGATAGACAAACGGCGTCTCGGCCTCCTCGACCGTTCCGCAAATGCCCAGCGCGTTAAAGTGGCGCTGAAGCGCAAGGCGCCCAGCTTCAATAGCATACGGCTTGCTATCGGCAGAACCGTCGGCGGTTGAACCGGGATGCACGCGCCAGTGATACAGTACGTGCGCAACATGTTCAAACCGCGCGCCCGCCGCAAGGCAGCGGAGCGTCAGGTCGTAATCTTGGGCGCCCGCGACGTCTTCCGGCGACATGCCAATGCGATCAATAAGCGCCTTCTGCACCATCAGGAAATGCGTCACGCAGTTATGGCTATAGAGCAGGTCGACGTTGAGCTTGGTCTTAAAGACCGGCTGGCCCCACTCCCCCGTTTTCTGGAACATGTCCTCGTCGCAGAACAGGACCTGGGGACGCTCGTCCTCGGCAGCCTTGTTCAGCGCGGCAACATAGTGGAACAACGCGTCCGGTTCCAGGATGTCGTCATGGTCCAAGAACGCGATGTAGTCGCCCGTCGCTTGCTCGATACCTGCGTTGGTGTTGACCACAATGCCGCCGTTGCCGGGAAGCTCGATGCGACGGATGCGCTCGTCGTTGGCACCTGCCGCAAGGGCGGCCACCGCATCCCATTCAGGCGAGGCATCCATAAGGAGCAGTTCCCAGTTGTCATAACTCTGGACTAGCACCGAGTCCAGCAGCTCGCGCAGGTATTCCCGATCAGTCTTGTAGCACGGCACCACAATACTCACGAGTGGTCTATAGGCAAAAGCCACCGAAGCGACACGCTGGCACGCTAAATCGCCCGGCTTTGCGCGATGTTGCTCAAACCAACGTCGATAAGCTGCGTCGTCTGCACGCGCGTCCTTCATGCGGTTCCAGCTGTCGTCGACAATGCCGTTGTACAGGCGACCATCCATGGCGCAAAAACCGCTCTGGATTAGGCCCGTGGGATCAGCCGCAATCGCGACAAAATCACGTATATCCTGGGGCATCTCAACGCTCAAATACGTTTTATTGACGCGGCAACCGTTGCGCTGCGGCACATCGATCTGCGATTCAAACACATGCACGGTGACATCGATGGCATTCATATGCGCATCGAAAATCTGGAGCTCAGGGGTGCACTTGGAGTCTCCCACCCACGTAACCTCATAGCGCCACACCGCGCCGGCGTCTGCCGGCAAATAGCGAATGGCATCGATCTCGTAGCGACCGCAGCATTCGCCACGCTGCGCATCGCGGATAAGCGCACACAGCGCAGGCTTTGCTTTGTAGTTAATCTTGGATTCCAGCTTGGCCACGCGGCTATCGAGGCGAATAGAGCCCAACCTTTGGCCACCGAATGCAAAAACGGCATCCATCGACGAGCCATCCAAAAACGGAAGTACCAAGACGGCGAGCTCGCGTTCGTAATCGGAAACGGAAGGGCAAAGCGCCAGCACACGGCCATGATCGACCGGGAGTACCAGCGACGGCACACAAGAGCCGCTCGTCGTCGCATGGGCAAACGCTTGAGAACCCTCCCGCTCAATAAGCGCGGTGACATCCTGACCGGCAAAACGAAGCAGCACAAACAGACGGCCCTGACTGCGGCAAAGCGCCAAACGCTTGATACTCATCTACACTTCTCGCTTTCCCAGGGCGTTCGCTGCCATGCGTTTGCAGGCACCCAGGCGCCCAAACCTCAAGACGTCGTAATCGAACATGAGCTTTTTACATGCACGGGCATTGGGGGCCTTGCTGGTAAGCGCCGCACGCACCATAGCAGCAACAGAAGGAGCGCATTGTGCGAGCGCAGCATCGCTGCCCACGGCAGAACCGGCAAGCGCCGTGGCAACGGCAGCAAACACCTTGCCGCAGTCCGAACCCAGCAACCTGAGCGCATCGTACAGCACCAGATCGCATAGGAAGTACGCCAGGTCATCGGCATACTGGACATCGAGACCGTCGCGCTGCCAGTCAGCCAGCACAGCGGAGTAAATCTTCACATGCTCCAGCAGACGCGTCTCGTCGTCATAGCGCATGGTGTCCATGAGCGAGCCCTTGCGCGCCACGCGGTAGTCATACAGCTTGTTCGAAATAAGCGCGGTCTTGCGCGAGCGACCGTACACGGCAAAATCGAAGACCTGGTCCTCGCCATACTTAACGGTTTCGTCGAACACGATCCCGTTGCCCAGCAAAAACTCACGCTTGCAGGCGGTGCGCCATGCAAAGGGGCGAGACGCTTCCTTAAACAGCAGGTCAGAGCTATAGCCTTCAAACGACACATCGCGCGGGCTCAGCACATAGTTAAGCCACGGATACCCCGCCTCCAGCGGATACGGATTCGCGCCAAAGGTCAACACGTCGCAATCCTCGCGTTCAAAGGCATCGACGATCACGCGGCATGCATCGGGCGTAAAGCGGTCGTCGGAATCCAAAAAAGCAACAATAGGCGCCGTGGACGCAGCGATACCCGCATTGCGGGCGCTCGACAGGCCGCCGTTGGGCTTATCGACCAGCGTAAAGCGCGCGTCCTTTTCGCAATAGGCAGCCGCAATATCGCGCGAACCGTCCGGCGAGCCATCGTTGACCAGCACGCCTTCCCAATCGGGCATGTCCTGCGCAAGCAGGGAGTCCAGGCACCAGGCCAGGCACTCCTCCACGTTATAGATAGGAACGACAACGGAAATCTTGGGGGTAGCCATAGTCAAGTGCTCCTACTGTGCGACCGGAACGTCATCGGGGTGCGGGTTGTCGCCGTAGGCGCGCTGATACGTCAGCACGCGCCAGACCAGCGGCAGGCCGCCGATCTTAAAGTAGTGTTTAAACGTATTGAGCTTGCCCGGCTTCTTAAAATCAAAGCGCGAATCGATATAGGCGCGGGGCGACTTGACCATCAGTCGCAAGTCGGTCTCGCCACGCGGGTCGAAGAGAGACAGGTCAAAGCGACCGGCATCCCAATCGGCCTTGAGCTCGGGAGATGCCTTCTCCCAAAACTGCTCGCGCAATTCATCGACCAGGCGCTCATCATTCCAACGGTACGTATCGACCTTCATGCGCATTAAAATGCCCTGGAGCTGAGCCTTAAGCTCGGGGCGTTCATCCAAAAAGCGCTGCATCTCGGTATATTCGTCGCACACGCAAAACACCTTGTTAGGAGAATTAACGGAGCTCTTCTCGTTATCTTGGCGATAGCACAAAATGGGGTCCGCGATAAACGCAGCACGCTCGGCGCATGCCCAGACCTTAAAGTTAAAACCCGCATCCTGATACGAAGCACCTGGCGTGGGAAGAAACCGAATCTGATTGTCGTTGAGGAACTCGCGCCGGTAGATAGCCGACCAAATGGAAGGTTTGCGGTAGAAGATGCCCGGGCGATCGACGGGGCGATACGCGGCGCCCGTCATATGCTCGTCGATGATCCCAAACAGCTCACGGCGCTCGCTGGGCGTGGACCAATACAGGTAAAAGTCGCCCTTTACCACATCGGCATGCTCAGCATCGGCCTTGGCGACCAGCTTTTGGAGCGAATCCTCAAACATAAAGTCGTCGGACTCAAGGATGCCCACGTACTCACCGCGCGCCATCTCCAGGCCGCGGTTCATCGAGTCGCCGTAGCCGCTGTTGGCTTTATCGATCATCTTCACACGGGGGTCTCGCTCCATGTACTCGCGGATGATGTCTGGCGAGCTATCGGTGGAGCCGTCGTTGATACAGATGATCTCGATATCCTTGAGCGTCTGCGCCACGGCGGAATCGAGGCACTCGCGCAGGTAGCGTTCGACATTGCAAATGGGGACAAGCAGAGAAACTTTAGGGGTATCAGAGTTCTGCAAGAGAACCTCCTGTTGGATAGCGTGTAACAGGGTTATTTTAGCAGCCGAGTTGCGGCGGGCGGCAGCGCTTGGAATTAGATAAAGCGCTCCAGGCAGGCTTTGAGACCGCGAGTCGAAAGATAGAACAGCGTGGCGTCTGCCATCGAAACGCCCGAGGTCGCCGCAACGAGCTTGTGGGCAACACGGCAAACGGCGCCCTTAGCAGGCATATCCGCCCACTCCGTTCCCAAAAACGTCGTGAGGTCCATGTTGACGCGAGCCGCCACGCGATGGAAGTCATCGGCATCCAAGCGCGCCAGGTCGAACACAATGAGGTCTAAAAACCAAGTTATCAGCTCGCCGGGGCACAGGTCCAAAAGACCGTAGGCCGCCCAGCCCTCCAAGACCTCCTCGAGCATCCTCATGTGGGCGTCAAGCTTTTTGACGCGAGCCTCGGCACTGTTGAACTCATGCGTCGCCGATTCGCTCTCCATCACGTAGTGGTAGAACTTGTCCGGCATGACAACGGCCTTGCGGGCAAGCGCATAAGCCGCAAATTGGAAGACAACGTCCTCGCCCAAAGCCAAACCGGGGGCGAAGCGAATGCCTTCGCGATTGAGCAGCTCGCGCGAAAAAGCCGCACGGCAGGCGTAGGGCTGCGCATTCGCATGGAACAGCAACTGGGGATCACGGGCGCCGAAGGTACCGGCTTTGGGGCTCATGAGTTGTTGGACGCGTTTGGGGGCAGCATCGGCTGGTTCACAGACGCCGCCAAAAACGGAGACCTCGGCATCTGCAGGCTCCATGGCATGCAGCACGCGCTCGACCGTCTGGACATCGATGTAATCGTCGGCGTCCACAAAAAAGACGGTCTCGCCCTCGGCGGCATCGATACCGGCATTTCGAGCGCACGAGACGCCCGCGTTTTCCTGGTCAATAACCAGTACGCGATCGTCGGCCAGCTCGATCTGGCGCAACACGTTCAACGAATCATCGGTCGAACCGTCGTTGACGCAGACAACCTGAATCGAGCGCTCGGACTGGGCCAACAGCGAATCGACGCATCGCTGAATGGAGCGCGCAGAGTTGTAAACGGGGACGACAATGGTAGCTTTAGGACACGAGGCCTCTCCCATGCCGACCTACCCCCTCAGCGATTCGATGAGGAAGGCGGCGACCACGCCTGGGCCTCCAACCGAGGCGTAATACTTAGCACGCCCCAAGGCACCATCCGTCGCAAAACTCGGATGCTCGTCAACCCAGCCCTCAGGATCTTTGAGGATGGCAGCGAGATTTGCGCGCTTCCACGGCTTGAGATCGTCAAGCGAAAACTCCCCCGCGTCCAAGGCCGCTTGGAACTCCTTGGCCATCTGAACCAGGAACTCCTTATAGAACTTAGGCGCTAGACGCACGTAGTTCCACATGTACGAATCGTACTTAATGAGCTGATTGAACTTGAGCATGCGCGCGACGTCATCACTTGCGTGGTCGCGGGCATAATCCTCTCGAATCCAACGCTCAATCTCGGCATACTCGGTATTGACGCAAAAGACCTTAGCCGAAGAATTGACCGAGGAATTCTCGTTGTCCTGGCGATACGACAGCACGGCATCGTGCAGGTAAACAGCCTTATCGGCGCACGCGATCACCTTAAAGGCGAATGACGTGTCCTGAAAGGATGCCCCCGGAGTCGGCAGGAACGTAATGCCGTTGCGCTCAAGAAAATCGCGACGGTACACGGCCGACCAAATCGACGGCTTTTGCTTAAAGAACTGCGTCGTATCGCTCGGGTGCACCGGCTTGCCACAGTCCTTGGCTTTAAACATCTCGTGCAGCGAACGGCGCTCCTCGGGCTTAGACCAGTAGAAATCAAAGTTCGCCTTCGCGAAGTCGGCATTATTGCTATCGGCGGCCGAGACAAGCTTTTCGAGTGCGTCGGACGCCATAAAGTCATCGGACTCCAAGATGCCCACGTACTTGCCGCGCGCCATCTCCAGACCGTGGTTCATCGAGTCGCCGTAGCCGCTGTTGGCCTTGTCGATCATCTTGACGCGCCTATCGTGCTCCATATACTCGCGAATAATCGCCGGCGAGTTGTCGGTCGACCCGTCGTTAATGCAGATGATCTCAATATCCTTGAGCGTCTGTGCCAGGGCGGAATCGAGACACTCGCGCAGGTAGCGCTGAACATTGTAAATGGGAATAAGCAGCGACAGAACAGGGCTGCCAGAGACGTTAGTAGACAAATGTGCTCCTTAGGAAATACCTGTCGTTTCATGGTATCAAAGGGTCAGCGCGCCAGCGGGCGTTTATATAATCTATGGAGCCTCTTGCGGGCAAAGTAGCCGCACGTCATGCGGCGGGCCCGTGGCAGGTTCCTGCGTTTTATTCAAAGCTTGCCGTCAAGGTGCGCCGAGCCTTTACAATAGGACAGTCCCAAGGACGTATTCGATAGCTTCCGCGCAGCGCTCGCCCGCCGCGCGTGAAAGGATATATTGCCCCATGCCTTCAACCCTTCCCGCTCCCATCGATAAGCTCGCCATCGTTGTCGTTACGTACAAGCGCCAGGAACTCCTGGCCAACCTGTTCGACTCCATGACCGAGCTCACGGCAACGCCCTGGCGCATCGTGATTGTCGATAACGAGAATTCGCGCGAGACCGAGGCCATGTGCACCGCATTCAACGAGCGCCTGGCCAGCCTGTGGGGCATCGACACCGAGCAGCCCGACGCGCAGGGCGGCACCGACCGTGTCATCTACGCCCCGCAGCTCGAAAACGGCGGCGGTGCGGGCGGCTTCTCCGCTGGCACTAAATGCGCCTACGATCTGGGGGCCCAGTGGTTCTGGGTGATGGACGACGACGTGCTCGTCATCCCCGAAGGCATCGAGCGTCTTGCCAAGTGGACCGACCGCTACGATGTCATCCAGGGTTCGCGCCTGGACTTTGACGGCGGCGCTTTCTTTTGGCAGTACCAGCTCATCCTTTCGCTCGGCATCCCTAACCCCATCGCCAAGTGGGACTTGGGGCCCGAGGGCTACCGCACCATGAACCAACTGTGCTTTGAGGGCGGCATGTTCTCGCGCCGCGTGGTCGACAAGATTGGCCTGCCCGACGCGCGCTTCTTTATCTACGGCGACGATGCCTGCTACGGCTACGTGGCCAGCCAGCACTTCCCCGCCGCCGTGGTTGCCGACGTGGTGCTCAAGCGCGCCCGCGCCGTCTCCAACTGGGATATCGCCGGCAAACGACAGCTCAACTCCACGAGCGACACCAACCGCTACTACATCATGCGCAACCGAGGCTTCCTCGCTCGCTATATGCAGATCTACGGTGACTACCACCCCATGCTGTTCCGTCTGGGCAATGCCGCGACCTTCTGCAAGGAGTTCATTCGTCTGGCAGCAGTCGACAAATGCTTTAAGACCGGCATTCCGGCGCTGCGCCGCGGCATGAAGGACGCCCGCAAGATCGTTAAGGATCCCAACTGGAAGCCCATGCCGCCCCTGAAGGACGCCGAGTAGTAAAGGGCTTTCGCCCGCCGCTACAGTCGTTGGCACACCACGGACACACGCTGACCGTCAAAGCCAAAACCCCAACGCATGCGCCCGACGGCGGGGCGCGGCACGCGGATATCATCGATGCCGTCGCGCTCTATGTCGAGCAGCGCCTGAACCGCCAACAGTTCCAGGCCCAGGGCATCGACGCCAGGGTCGTACAACATGTTGACCGTAATGAGCGGTCGCTCATCGAGCATGCCGAGCGTGTCGGCCACGTCAAACACCCGACCGGTGGGAATCACCTGGATATCCCAGCGATCCGAGACGCCACTTCGCTTGGAGCTGGGATTGCAATAGCCGGGCAGTCCAAAGCAGAGCCCCTGAAGCGCCAGATGATAGGCTGTCCGCATATCTGATTGGCCCACATCGATGCCCAGATCGCCGATAGCACAGCTCAAAGCTTGCTTTACAGTGTCCTCGTCTCCTCGACACAGCCCGTCATGGAACGAGTCGATAACTCCAACGTCCTCAACGGCGCACTCAAACCATTCCAGAATTACAAGACGGAGCGCCTGACGCACTTCGTTATTAGGCAGACGCAGGGAACGAAGGCACGCGCCGTCCTCCGAATGCCCCGTCATATCCGTCGTAAGGAATCCAGACAGATACAGCGCAGTCCAGATATCTTCGGGCTTGGCGGCATCGACCTCCTCGGCATGCATATGCACTGGCGCCTCAATAAACCCATGCGGCTCAACCAAATCGAACAATGTGGACAGGCGAATGAGATTCCAGTCGCCGACGCATGCGCCCAGACGGTCGGCGTAACAATACAGATCCGCCCGAACGGGCGCGACGCAATCGCGATGTGCGTAGTCCACCACGCGCTCCGGGCTCGAGCAATAAAAACCACCAAACAGATAGCCCTCGAGCCACTCACGCGCGTCATCCAGACAGCCGTTGCGACCGATGCAATCCAACAGCACTTGGACTTCGTCGTCCGAAAAACCGAACCATCGATCACACCAACTCGACAACGCTGTCGCCGACCGATAGGAAACCCCACGTTGGGACAACGCAAGCTCGGCAGGACCGGGGCGCTCGCCCATAAGACACGTCAATCGCAACGAGTCGCCGGCGTCGGCAATGGTGTCGAACAGCATTCGGCTGAGCGACTCTAGGGAATCCACGCTACCGTCGTCCTTAGCGTCCAAACGCTTTGGACATACCGCGTCGTAGTCGTCTATCAGAAGAACAACCTGCTCATCGAAAGCTGCCTGGAGCAGCTTGATAAGCACGCCAAGCGCCGCATCGATCTCCTTATCGCTGGCCACCCCACGCGCCGCCCTCTCGATAAGACGAACCTCACGTCTTGACAGATCAGGCGCGGCAAGCAGCGGCAGTAATCGGGCGCACTCGCGCACGACAGCCCCGCGAATTGCTGCCGCAGCACCAGCACCATGCCTCGAAGCGGCAGCTGTAAAGTCGAGCATGATGACCGGATAACTCGCGTACTCATCACGATAGCGACCGCCGCCCGCCTGCCAAATCTGGGTACCAGCGAACAGGCTTCGATCCGGCAGCCGGCGATCAGGTCGTTCCAAATAGCACTTGAGCATCGATAAATTCATGCTCTTGCCAAAACCCTTGGGCCGACAGCAAAGCGCAACAGGTGCTTCACTGTCCAATATATCGGCAATAAACATAGTCTTATCGACGAGTAAACACCGATTGATTGCATCGGAAAAGTCGCGTGCATCAACCGGTAGAGCTGCGCTATCCGCATGATTGAGCAACCGTGCACCAAACGCATGAGTAAAACCACAATTCACCTGTTCAGACACCGTAAACTCTCCTTCTAACGCAGCACGATGCCCATTGTAGCGAGCGGGTAGAGCGCAACAATATCGACATGCAAACGTTTCGGGCAGCGGTAGCAACAGACCCCCGAGGGGGCATAACAAATCGTTGCACAACAAAAAAAGGGGGGCCGATGCCGCCGCACCGGACCCCGTCCCAAACTCTTATAGAAAACGATCTGGAAGATTACTCCTCCAAGCCGTCCTCCCCAGAAGCCTTCTTCTGCTGATCGAGCTTATGCTTACCACTTACGATAGACGTAGCGCCCAGTGTGGCCAAGCTTGCACTGGCAAGGCTCGCCATCACAATCAGATCGCCCGTCTTGGGCATGTTGCCGCCCGAGGACTTGGTAGTTGTAGTCGTCGTGGTCGTGGTGGTCACCGTTTTGGAGTCATTTTGCTCTTGGACCTGGTTGTCAGCACCGCTCTTGTCGTCGTCTTCGGACTGTTTCTTTTCGCCCTCGGCCTTGCTCTTGTCCTTCTCCTCAGATTCAGACTTCTTATCCTCGTCCTTCTTCTGTTCGGACTTGTCGCTCTTCTCCTCAGAGCTAGAACCCTTATCGGATTCGGTCTTCTCGGAAGCCTTGTCCTTGGAGTCGCCCTTTGCGGCTTCGATCTTTTCCGTGGAAACCTGATCAGAGTTGCCCTTGTTCTGGGTCGAGCCGTTATTGACGCCAGCCATCAGCGAAGAGCCCAGCGTAGAACCAAGCTGCTCGGAGAAAGAAGGCTTCTTGTCCGGCGAAGCAACGGGAACGTCCGGCGCCTTATTCGAGTCATCCTTGGAAGCATCGGAACCAGGGGTTGCGTCAGAGCCGGAGCCGTTGTTAGAGCCGGTGCCAACGGACGAATCGCTCGAGCCGGTGGATGAGTTAGAGGTGCCAGCGCCGGTCGAACCAGAAGCGTCGCTGTCCGTATTGCCTGCAGAGCTTGAAGACGAATCGCCCGCAGCAGAGCCGTTCGAAACGGAGCCGTTCGAGGTAGAGCCGTTGTTGGTAGTGCCACCAGCAGAGCCATCACCGTCAGCATCGGTCGAGGGCGAATCCATCCTGTCATCGTTGGCATCGTCGCTCGAGTCGTCATTCGAATCAGGCGTCGGCGAGGGCGCCGGCGAGGGCTCGGGCTGCACGGGCGTCGCAGCGGCAGCGGCCTCGTCCTCGGCGATATAAACCAAGCAGTCCTTCAGCTCGTTGCGGTAGCGGTTCTTCCAGCCCTCATGATACTGGGGCTGGCTCGAATACTTGGTCGCCACGTTATTGACCACACTGTTGGAAAGCGCCGTCACAAACTCGCGATCAGTCATACTGTTAGAAAGGTTTGCCCAACGGAAGAAGTCCCTGCAGCCACCGGTGCCGCACATGTTGGTGATGCTCCACACCATGCCCTTAACGCAATCGGCACGGCCCGAAATATCAATGCCCAGGCCGCTCTTGAGCCACGCCTCGGTCACCGCATAGTACGAGTTGTACGCATACGCATCCTGCAGAGCCGAGAACTCAACAGGGTCGGTGTTATAAGCACCTTGGAAAGCCTCCTGCGCAATACGGCCCAACTCGGTGAGCTGGCCGTTCTCGTACATGGCATTGCTCGTGTTGGAAATCTCGCTGCCGCGATCAATCGCATCCTTGAGCATGCTGTATTTTTCGGGGTTGTAGTTGTAGGCCTGCTTCATAAACGGAATGAGCGACCATCGACGGTCGAACTGGTAATAACCCAGCGCGTTATAGCCGTCGCCATACGAAAAGCCCTGGTTATAGTTGCCATGGCTCTCGTACTTGGTAAAGTACTTCATCTCGGGGGTAACGTTAACAAACGAAACGCCCTGGACCGACCTCAGCACGCCCGAGAAGGACTGCTGGGTATAGAGACCCTTATCGATATCGGTGGCACCCGAGGCAACGCCCGGCGTGGGCTCCTCGGCAGCGGCGGGTGCCGGCGCGGAAACGGCGCCAAACGAAAGCGCCAGCGTCAGGCCCGCGACAATAGCAGAATGCTTGCGCTGCATAAGATCCTCCCTGCATTGGTGTAGTTAAAGTGCAGTTTGCAAAGATAAGAGTAAGTATTGCAGCTCGCCCGTTGTTGCACAACAACCCCTCGGTAAACGGCAACAACCCTCCGCGAAATCTTAAGGAATTGCGCTCAACCTACAGCTTAATGTCAAAGTTAATCTCGGGGACGGCGGCCAGGTCGGCCAACGTCACGCCGTCAACATAGTTCTCGATGACCTCGTCCAGGCCGCGCCAGAACTTGACGGTGGAACACAGGTCGCTGCGGGCGCAGCTGTTGTCGATGCCATCGCACGCCACCGGAGCCGTGCTGCCTTCGACGGCACGCAGGATGTCGCCGGCACGCACCTCGGCGGGGTCCTTGGCCATCATGTAGCCACCGCCCTTGCCGCGCACGCTCTTAAGCAGACCCGCCTTCATAAGCGGACGAACCAGCTGCTCCAAATACTTTTGTGAGATATGCTCGCGGTCGGCAACCTCGCGCAGGGCAATCTTGCCCTCGGCGTCACCGAGCGCCGCGATATAGATCATTAACCGGAGGGCATAGCGGCCCTTGGAAGAAATGAGCATATCTACCCTCCCGTTGTTCCTGGGACAAAATACCAGGCTTGTTTGTCCCAAATCTTATGCGCGCGGGGCAAACAATCCTGATTAATTATGTCACGCATCTAAAAAGTCGAGTGGATTAGTCGGGTTTTCCCTTGACTAACGCCGAACCCATAGTAACTTTATTCCGAGAAGATTCCTAGGGTTTAGTACACCTATGAGTACACCATATACAGAGAGGGACAGCATGAGCGCAAATCCGCTGCTTTCCATCGAAGGTCTGACCGCCTCCGTGGACGAGAAGACCATCCTCCACAACGTCAACCTCAACGTCGCCGCCGGCGAGACCCATGTGCTGATGGGACCCAACGGCGCCGGCAAATCCACCCTGGGCCACCTGGTCATGGGCGACCCCGTCTACACGGTCAACGACGGCCGTATCGTCTTTGACCGCCAGGACATCACCGAGCTCACCACCGACAAGCGTTCGCGCGCCGGCCTGTTCCTGAGCTTCCAGGCCCCGGTCGAGATTCCGGGCGTGCCGCTGTCGAGCTTTTTGCGTGCCAGCATCGCCGGCCGTCCCGGCCTGGAGATGAAGGGCAAGGAATTCCGCCGTCGCGTCAAGGAGCTCGCGGCCGAGCTCAACATGGATACCGCCTACCTCAACCGCGAGTTGGGCGTAGGCTTCTCGGGCGGCGAGAAGAAGAAGGTCGAGATGCTCCAGCTTCTGCTGCTGCAGCCCAAACTCGCCATCCTGGACGAAACCGACTCCGGCCTGGACGTCGACGCCCTGTCCACCGTCAGCCACGGCATGGACGCGTACCGCAAGAGCTGCGACGGCTCCATGCTCATCATCACGCACAACACGCGCATCCTGGAACACCTGGATGTCGACCGCGTCCACGTTATGGTCAAGGGCCACATCGTACGCGAGGACGACGCCTCGCTCATTCCCTGGATCGACAAGAACGGTTTTGAGACCTTCGAGCGCGAGGCCGCCGAGCAGCGCGCCCAGGCCGAAGCCGCCGCTGCCGAGCAGCAGGCGTAAAGGGGCGACGCAATGACCAAGAACCGCACCGAGGTCGCGGACATCGACCGCAGCCTCTACGACTTCACCTATGGCGAGAAGGGATTCGAGCGCCTCGACGCCGGCATCACGCCCGACATCGTGCGCGAGATCAGCGCCAAGAAGGACGAGCCACAGTGGATGCTCGACCTGCGCCTCAAGTCCCTCGAGATTTTCAACCGCTTCCCGGATCCGACGTGGGGCCCCTCCATCGAGGGCTTGGACATGGACAACATCGTCACCTACGTCAAGCCCAACACCGACCAAAAACACGACTGGGAGTCGGTGCCCGACGACATCAAGAACACCTTTGAGCGCCTGGGCATCCCCGAGGCCGAGCGCAGCTACCTGGCAGGCGTCGGCGCGCAGTACGACTCCGAGCTGGTCTACCACAACATGCAGGACACCGCGTCCAAGATGGGCATCGTCTACTCCGGCATCGAGGAGGCCCTGCACGACCCGCAGTGGGAACCGCTCATCCACGAGAAGTTTATGACGCTCATCCCGCCCACCGACCACAAGTTTGCGGCCCTGCACGGCGCCGTATGGTCGGGCGGCTCGTTTGTCTACGTGCCCAAGGGCACCAAGCTCGACTTCCCGCTGCAGAGCTACTTCCGTCTTAACGCCAAGGGCGCCGGCCAGTTTGAGCACACGCTCATCATCGTCGAGGACGACGCCGACCTGCACTTTATCGAGGGTTGCTCCGCGCCCAAGTACAACGTAGCCAACCTCCACGCCGGCGCCGTCGAGCTCTTTGTGGGCAAACGCGCACACCTGCGCTACTCGACCATCGAGAACTGGTCCAAGAACATGTACAACCTCAACACCAAGCGTGCGCGCGTGGACGAGGACGGCGACATCGAGTGGATCAGTGGCTCCTTCGGCAGCCACGTGGGCTACCTCTATCCCATGAGCGTGCTCAACGGCCGCCGCGCCCGTTCGAGCTTTACCGGCATCACCTTTGCCGGCGCCGGCCAGAACCTCGATACCGGCTGCAAGGTCGTACTCAACGCGCCCGAGACCTCGGCGACCGTCGAGACCAAGGGCATCTCCAAGAGCGGCGGCATCCAGACCTTCCGCAGCTCTATCGTGGCCACGCCCAAGGCCGAGGGCTCCAAGGCAACCGTGAGCTGCCAGTCGCTGATGCTCGACGACCAGAGCCGCTCCGACACTATTCCGGCCATGGACATCCGCGCCAAGAACGTCGACATCGGCCACGAGGCCACCATCGGTCGTATCGGCGACGACAAGGTGTTCTACCTGATGAGCCGCGGCATCTCGGAGGAAGAGGCCCGCACCATGATCGTCAACGGCTTTGCCAACCCGGTCTCCAAGGAGTTGCCGCTGGAGTACGCCGTCGAGATGAACAACCTGATCAAGCTCGAGATGGAAGGAGCGATCGGATAATGAAACAGGAAACCAACACCGCTGCTACCACGCTCGAGCAGGTCAACGCGATGCCCGCAGCAACCTGGGGCTGGTTGAAAATGAATCAGACCAAGCTCGAGCTCTCTGACGAGCTTGCCGCCGCTCCCGCGGAGGCCGTTGAGGTCGAAGGCTTGGGCGAGCAGTTTTCCGGCGCTGCCGACGCGTTTGGCACCGCCATGAACGCCATGGCCGAGCGCTTCCCCGAGCGCCGCGCCTCCGCCCCCGGTGATGCCGCCGACCGCGCCCGCATCACGCCCGAGACCGAGCTCGACGTGCCCGCCACCTCCGTCTACCAGGCCGGCGCCATCAAGCTCGAGGAGGAGCTCTCCCCTGCTGAAGCCTTCGAAACCGGCATGGGCGAGGCTGCCTACGCCTACTTGGCCGAGCACGCTACCAAGCGCATCGTCATCGATGTGCCCGCATACCAGCACGCCACGGTTACCGTGCGTGTGAGCGGTGTCGATGCCGCCGCGGCCATCGCCGCCATCGACATCGTCGCTCGCCCGCAGGCAACGCTCGACCTGCATATTGCCCTAGACTCTCCTGTTACCGGCGAGGGTGTCGTGGGCTCCGTGCTACGCGTGTGCGCCCACGAGTACGCCACCGTCAACGTGACCTGCACGCAGACACTCGACGACAGCTGGATCGCACTCGACGACACCGGCCTGTTCCTGGACGAGGGCGCGCGCGTCAACGTGCAGCACACCGTCCTGGGCGCCGGCGCCAGCGCCACCGGCCTTGCCGGCGACCTGCTGGGCGACACCGCCAAGGTGACCATCGATACCGATTACCTGGGCGCCCGCGAGCAGGTGCGCGACTTTAACTACGAGCTGCGCCACCGCGGTCGCAAGACCGAGTGCGAGATCGACGCCAACGGCGTGCTGACCGGCACGTCCAAGAAGGTCTACCGTGGCACCATCGACCTCGTGCACGGCTGCAAGGGTGCAACCGGCACCGAACGCGAGACGGTGCTTTTGGCCAACAAGGGCGTCGACAACAAGACCGTTCCCGTCATTCTCTGTGACGAGGACGACGTCGCCGGCAACCACGGCGCCACCATCGGTCACGTCCGCGACGAGCAGCTGTTCTACCTCGCCTGCCGTGGCCTTGACCAAAACGCCGCCGAGGACCTGTTCATCCGCGCCAAGCTGGAGGACGCCGCGCTTTCCGCCACCGACGAGCGCACCCGCGCCGCCGTCGTCCGCCTAGGCAACAACCTGATCGACAACTTTGAAGAGGAGCTCGCATGATCGACACCGAGCACGTTAAATGCGACACCTGTACTGCCCCCGAGCCCATGGAGCTCGACGCCAGCGACGAGGCTTCGCGCGGCTGGCCCACCGTGGACATCGAGACCAACCCCTACAAGGGCCAGTTCCCGCTGTTCCAGCAGCACCCCGAGATCGCTTTCCTCGATAGCGCCGCCACCGCGCAGCGCCCTGCCCGTGTGCTCGACGCCGAACGCGACTTCTACCAGCGCATGAACGCCAACCCCCTGCGCGGCCTGTACTCGCTGTCCGTCGAGGCCACCGACGCCATCGCGAAGGTCCGCCAGCAGATCGCTGACCTCATCGGCGCCTCACAGGCCAACGAGGTCGTCTTCACCCGCAACACGAGCGAGTCGCTCAACCTGGTCGCTAAGAGCTTTGCGCCCACAGTGCTCGAACCGGGCGACGAGGTCGTCATCACCATCATGGAGCACCACTCCAACCTGATTCCGTGGCAGCAGGTCTGCCGCGAGACCGGCGCCAAGCTCGTCTACCTCTACCCCACCAAGACCGGCCAGCTCACCACCGAGGAGGTTCTTGCCAAGGTGGGTCCCAAGACCAAGATCCTAGCCGTGGGACAGGTCTCCAACGTGCTGGGCGTCGAGAACCCGGTCAAGAACCTCGGCAAACTCGTGCACAAGTACGGCGGCTACCTGGTCGTCGACGGCGCGCAGTCGCTGCCGCACATGCCGGTCGATGTGGCCGACCTGGGCGCCGACTTCTTTGCCTTTAGTGCGCACAAGGCCATGGGCCCCATGGGCATCGGCGTGCTGTGGGGCAAGATGGACCTGCTCAACGCCATGCCGCCCATGCTTACCGGCGGCGAGATGATCGATTCGGTCACCGAGCAGAACGCTGTCTGGGCTCCCGTCCCCGAGAAGTTCGAGGCCGGCACGCAGGACGCCGCCGGCATCTTCGCCACGGGCGCCGCACTCGATTACCTGGTCAACACGGTGGGTTACGAGAACATCCAGGCCCGCGAGCAGGCACTCGTCCACTATCTGATGGGCGAACTCATGCAGCTCGACTTTGTCCAGATCATCGGCTCCATCTATTGGGACAACCACCACGGCGTCGTGAGCTTTAACGTCAAGGGCATCCACCCGCACGACGTAGCGAGCATCATGGACATGGACGGCGTCTGCATTCGCGCCGGCCACCACTGTGCGCAGCCGCTGCTCACCTGGCTGGGCGTCGAGAACCTTGCCTGCTGCCGCGCCAGCGTGGCCTTCTACAACGACAAGGCCGATATCGACAAGTTCATCGCCGGCCTGCATCACGTTTGGAGCACGTTCAATGGGTAATCTGTACACCTCCACCACGTTTATGGAGCACAACTCGCACCCCGACTACAAGTACGAGATGGACGCCCCCACGCACGAGCACGACGGCATCAACCCCAGCTGCGGAGACGAGCTCACCTTGCAGCTACGTGTCGAGAACAACGTGATCGAGGAGGCCTCCTTTACCGGCCACGGCTGCGCCATCAGCCAGGCAAGCGCCGACATCATGGCCGACCTCATCACCGGCGAGACCGTCGAGGAAGCTCGCCGCTTGGCAGAGCTCTTCCTCGCCATGATCCGCGGCGAGCAGCTCTCCGAGGAGGACTTGGAAGACCTGGACGAGGCCGCCCAGCTCCAGGACATCTCGCACATGCCCGCCCGCGTCAAATGCGCCGAGCTCGCCTGGCGCACCCTCGACGGCATGCTCACGGGACAAAATAATCAGTAGTATTTGTCCCAAATCTTAAGAATTTTGTTGGCCGAATCGCTTGACAAGAGTGGTTCGGCCATTTTCTATTCCGAGCCCTCAGCCTGAGCATTCACCCGAACATAAGCGCGCACGATACGAGAGACGGTACTCTTGCTGATTCCCGTATATCGTTCGATCTCGCGCACCGTGTAGCCGACATCGTGCAGGGCGAAAATGATTCCATCTCGCCGCGAGGGCGCTACGGTCTTGAGTTCGTTGAGCGGCACGCCCAGGCGCTTCGCCATCTTGTCGGCAAACGCACGCCGCTCCCACTCTGTCTCATCCATATCGTGAATCACCGGATCGGAACCATCGGGCATCGACAGAGAATAATCCAGAAACCCCTTGGCAGACTCAAAGAGCTCAAGCACACAAGAAGGGTCCGAAAATCCCCTCGTCGTATCGTTGTCATACGCTCTCAGATACTCGGCAAAGCTGCTCCAGGGATAACGCTCGATCAGGGCGATACCCGCCTCCTGCGGATTAGCGTGAACATAGCGAATGGCAGCCATTAGATAACGGTCGGTATCGAGCGAGCGCCGGTCAAAACGGTTCTGGAACAGATGACCCGTGCGCCCCGTGCGCTTATTGAACCGCCGCGCGTACGTCAAAAGCAGCCGGTGCATCGCCGCGCTCATCGCGTCCTCGTAATCTGCAAGCACCAGATGCACGTGATTGCCCATAAGGCACCAGGCGATAACCGTCACGCCCGCCTCGCGGCAGCACTCGCGCATCAGCTCCAAAAACTCCCACCGGTCTTCATCGCCCTCAAAGATGAGCTGCTTGCCCACACCGCGGGCACAGACATGGTAAAAGCCGGTAACCGTTCTCCAAACGCGCTGCATGGCGCTCCCTTCGCCGGGATCTGATTGCCATCCAATACAGCACGATTGAAGCGTGCCATCAAAACATTCACGCAAAACAATACACTCGCGCGGCCAAAGGCAGTAAACGGGCGGCGAACGGCACCGTTGCAACAGGTCAACCCCTGCAACGCTTACAAGAGCTGACCAAAAGCTTGCCCAAGACGAACCCCCTCTACGGAAGTTCGCGACCACAGAACATATAGTTAAACCGTTTCAATTAAAACTTCCGGACTTCTCGCTACGAAAACTGAGCCGTTCGCCGAATATTCCGTGCATTTCGCGGTATTATAGGGGCTGCATGTCATGTCCCTTTCGAAGGGTCGCCCGGCAATCGCCAGCCACGACCCCCAGACGGGACGCCAACACGATAGAGAGGAGAGGCATGCAGTACTCACAGGAAGTGGAGAACATGTGCCCCGTTGCCAAGGGTGCATACCACGGCCCCGCACCCATCCCCGAGGAGGGCAAGTGGGTCCAGGCTAAGGAGATTTCCGACATCTCCGGTCTTACGCACGGTGTGGGTTGGTGCGCACCTCAGCAGGGCGCCTGCAAGCTCACGCTGAACGTCAAGGACGGCATCATCGAGGAGGCCCTCGTTGAGACCATCGGCTGCTCGGGCATGACCCACTCTGCTGCCATGGCTTCCGAGATCCTTCCCGGTAAGACCATCCTCGAGGCCCTCAACACCGACCTCGTCTGCGACGCCATCAACGTTGCTATGCGCGAGATCTTCCTGCAGATCGTTTACGGCCGCAGCCAGACCGCGTTCTCCGAGGGCGGCCTGCCCGTGGGCGCCTCCCTCGACGACCTCGGCAAGGGCCTTCGCTCTCAGGTCGGCACCATGTTCGGCACCAAGGCCAAGGGCGCTCGTTACCTTGAGCTCGCTCAGGGCTACGTCACCCGCATGGCTCTCAACGACAAGAACGAGATCATCGCATTCGAGTTCCTGAACCTCGGCAAGTTCACCGACGCCGTCAAGGCCGGCAAGACCCCCGAGGAGGCCATCGCTGGCGCTATGGGCCACTATGGTCAGTGGGAGAACGCTGCCAAGTACATCGACCCGCGCACCGACGAGGAGACTCACTCCGTCGCCAGCGTGTTCCCGGTTCACGAGTAGAAAGGGAGGGAAATAACTATGACTGTTACGTTCGAAGGTTACGAGCGCCGCGCTGACAAGATCAACAAGTGCCTCGCCGACAACGGCATCGCCTCCCTCGAGGAAGCTCTGCAGATCTGCACCGACAAGGGCTTCAACCCGCGTGAGATCGTCAACAACACCCAGTCCATCGCCTTCCAGAACGCCGAGTGGGCCTACACCCTCGGTTGCGCTCTCGCTGTCAAGCGTGGCGCCAAGACCGCTTCTGAGGCTGCCGCCATCATCGGCGAGGGCATCCAGGCCTTCACCGTTCCCGGCTCCGTCGCCGAGGACCGCAAGGTCGGTCTGGGCCACGGCAACCTGGGCGCTATGCTGCTCTCCGACGACACCGAGTGCTTCGCCTTCCTGGCTGGCCACGAGTCCTTCGCTGCCGCTGAGGGTGCTATCGGCCTGGCTCTGAACGCCAACAAGGCTCGCAAGAAGCCGCTGCGCGTCATCCTCAACGGTCTGGGCAAGGACGCTGCTCAGATCATCGCCCGCATCAACGGCTTCACCTACGTGAAGACCCAGTTCGACTACTACACGGGCGAGCTCAAGGTCGTCGAGACCATCCCCTACTCCGATGGTCCCCGCGCTGCCGTTAACTGCTACGGCTCCGACGACGTCCGCGAGGGCGTTGCCATCATGTGGCACGAGAACGTCGACATCTCGATCACCGGTAACTCCACCAACCCCACGCGCTTCCAGCACCCCGTCGCTGGCACCTACAAGAAGGAGCGCCTCGAGGCTGGCAAGAAGTACTTCTCCGTCGCTTCTGGTGGCGGCACTGGCCGTACCCTGCACCCGGACAACATGGGCGCCGGCCCCGCCTCTTACGGCATGACCGACACCATGGGCCGTATGCACTCCGACGCCCAGTTCGCTGGTTCTTCCTCCGTGCCTGCGCACGTCGACATGATGGGTCTCATCGGCATGGGCAACAACCCCATGGTCGGTGCCACCGTCGCTTGCGCTGTCGCCGTCGAGGAGGCCCTCAAGGCCTAATCGCGCCCGCGCGATGCTCATATAGTTGAGCTTTAGAGCCGCTACCTTTTAAGGTGGCGGCTCTTTTTGTTTGCACTGTCGCAGGGTAGCTAATGCCGATATATCAGTTGGGGCGATATACGAGATGTGATGAGATGGAGCATCAGAACGCCCATGACGCCCACCTGCCATATGTGCCCTTTACCGATTTGCCGAGTCTTTGCGGCCCCATTGCCGATCACCCGTGCGACAATGCGCCGGACGAGAAAGGAATCCGATGGAATCGACTGATGTACTGGTAATTGGATCTGGCATTGCGGGCCTTTGCGCCGCCATCGAAGCGGCGCGCGCGGGCGTGACCGTCACTGTGGCAAGCGCCGGCAAGACTATGAGTGGATCAAGCTTCTTCCCCGGAACCTGGGGCTTGGGGCTTATCGGACCCGTTAACGAAGACGACGAACAAGACCTTATCGATACCATCCAGACCGTTGGTGGCGGCGTCGCCGACCCCGATCTTGTCCAGACGTTTGTCCACAGCATTCCCCAGGCAATTGAATGGCTCGAGCAAGACCTGGGTGTTGAGCTCCAGCGTCCGCAAAGCGCTGAAAGCGCTCAGCAAAAGCAATTTATCCCCTGCTTTGACCACAAGACGCGCATGTGGCGCGGCCTCACCCGCAAGCCCCTTGAGGACGCTCTGACGACCCGGATCGAGTCGCTCGGCATTCGCCTGCTCCCCCGCCATGAGCTTATCGACCTTGTTGAGGACACGAACGGCAGAATAACCGGAACCATGCTCTACGACCTCACCGAAAATCGAATCGTGCCCTTTGCTGCCAAGGCCACGATCATCGCAACCGGTGGCACAGGCGGCCTGTTCGAGCGCAGCCTTACGTCGGCTGATGTGCTCAGCTCCTCGCAGGCCATCGCGCTGGCGCACGGCGCAACACTTACTAATATAGAGTTCATGCAGATGATGCCCGGCTTCATCGAGCCCAAGCGCAACCTGGTCTTCAACGAGAAAACCTGGCGCTACGTACATGTAGACCAGCCGGTAGATATTGCCGACGACAAGCTGGACGACCTGCTCGAGCAGCGCTCTGGATATGGTCCCTTCACGTCACGCTTGGCCTCCCGCGCTATCGATCTCGTCATCGATCAGGCAGGTGTCGAAGGCCTGGCACTCCACTACGACTTTCCCCGCGAGGATGTCCCAGAGTTTGTGCAGACCTTTGCCACCTGGCTGCAAGACGAGCACGGCATCGCCCCGACTGACGAGATGCGCGTTGCGATGTATGCCCACGCCGCTAACGGCGGCATCAAGATCGATAAGACCGCGCAAACGGGCGTTGAGGGCCTCTACGCTTGCGGTGAGGCGACAGGCGGCATGCACGGCGCCGACCGCATTGGTGGCTTGTCAAGCGCCAACGGCATCGTGTTCGGGCGCATCGCGGGCGCATCGGCAGCCCAAGCAGCACAGAAAGAGCCCGAGACAGCCCTGAAGGCGGATATCGCCCTCCCCCAGTACGGCATAGCCGCAACAGATGCCGAACGCCTGACACACAGCCTAAGGCACACGATGAGCACCTATTGCATGATCAACAGGACCGAAACAGGCCTATCCGAGGCACTACACGAGCTTGAGGGCTTGAAGACGGAGGCAACGACCTTGAGCACACAGAAAGCCCAGGACAGCGAAGTCGCAGCCCTCGCCCGCCTGCAATCGCAGATTCAACTAGCACAGGAAATGATCAAAGCCATGCGTAAGCGAACCGAAAGTCTCGGATCGCACTATCGAGCAGACTAATTCGAACACCCATCTAAAGCAGAACACAACTAATCGATATCTATGGGCCCCGTGAGCTCGAAGTGGCACGGGGCCCATTCGTGTCCGTACGGCAGCGTATCCTTATTCTGAATACGGAGCGGGCAAAGCCCGCATAGACAATAGGCCAGCGAGGAGGAGATATGGACAGTAGAGATATCGAGAAGTGGCGTGTCGAACTTGATAGCTACGCCAATGTAGAAGACGGCGTTGAGTATTGGCTCGCACGCGATTTAATGGAACCCATGGGGTACACTCGATGGGAGAACTTTGCCGAAGTTGTTAAGAGGGCAAAAGTCTCGTGCGAAACAAACAAAACTCCAGTTGATTCCCATTTTCGTGACACCACGAAAATGGTAACTGCCGGTGTCGCCGCTCGCGCGGTTAAAGACTACAAACTTACGCGCTATGCATGCTATTTAATCGCCCAGAACGGAGATTCAAACAAGCAAGAAATCGCGCTCGCACAGGCGTACTTCGCCGTGCAGACGCGCCGCCAAGAGCTCATAGAGCAGCGCTTCGCAGAGATTCAGCGCTTGCAGGCGCGCCACTCGCTATCTGATTCAGAGAAACAGCTCTCGGGTATTGCGTTCAAACGCGGCGTGGACTCCAAAGGATTCGCGATCATCAAGTCGAAGGGCGATGAAGCGTTATTCGGCGGCAGAAGCACGGCGGAAATGAAACAACAGCTCGGCGTATCCAAGAGCTCGGCATTGGCGGACAGGCTAGCCGATGTTCTCATCAAAGCAAAGGACCTTACGAACTCGATGACGGCCTTCAACGCCGAGGAACACGACCTGTACGGTCTGGACCAGATCAAGCAAGAGCACGTCGAGAACAACACAAGCGTGCGTGGCAGCCTCATCGACCGCGGAATTGTACCTGAGAACCTACCGCCTGCCGAAGATACAAAGAAGCTCGAACGTCGCGTGAAAGCAGACGAGAAAAAGCTCAAGGAGGGTACAGACGGATTCACCGACCCCCAGGGCAGGCTCGACTTGTAAAGCGTCTGTGCCCTTACGGGTTCGGCCCCATGCGAGGTTAATAAAAAAGACGGCCAACCGAAGTTGACCGTCTTAACAATCTTTGGTGGGCCGTCAGGGGGTCGAACCCTGGACCTTGGGATTAAGAGTCCCCTGCTCTACCAACTGAGCTAACGACCCAAAGCTAAAGTCCGTTGTGGCGGACTTTAGAGGAGATATCGTGTGGTGGGCCGTCAGGGGGTCGAACCCTGGACCTTGGGATTAAGAGTCCCCTGCTCTACCAACTGAGCTAACGACCCGATATCAACACGAAGCAAGAACTGGGGTGGGTAAAGGGACTCGAACCCTCGACCTACGGGACCACAACCCGTCGCTCTAGCCAACTGAGCTACACCCACCGTGTCCTGTGCGCTTCGCGCTCGACTATTATTGCAAGGAACGCCACGCGATGCAAGCCCCAATTTTCAAGAATTTTGAAAAGAGTTTTTCGAGACCATTTCGAGCAATTCCCACCGGTTTCATAGGAGTAAACTTGCCCCACTGCAAATGCTCGAAAGGACAAGCATGAAAGAACTCTCCAACCGTACGGCAACGTTTACCGATTCGGTCATCCGCCGCATGACGCGCATCTCCAATAAGTATGGCGCCGTCAACCTGTCGCAGGGCTTCCCCGACTTCGATCCCCCGGCGCAGCTGCTCAACAGCCTGAGCGCCATCGCCAGCGACCCCAAGCCGCTCTATCACCAGTACTCCATCACCTGGGGCTCCCAGGCCATGCGTGAGGCGCTTGCCGCCAAGCAGGAGCACTTTATGGGCATGCCGATCAACCCCAACGAGAACATCGTGGTCACCTGCGGCTCCACCGAGGCCATGATGGCCGCCATGATGACGGTCACAAACCCCGGCGACAAGGTCGTCATCTTCTCGCCATTCTACGAGAACTACGGCGCCGACACGATCCTCTCGGGTGCCGAGCCCATCTACGTGCCGCTTAACCCACCTGCGTTCGACTTTGACCGCGAGACACTCGAGGCGGCCTTCCGCGACAACGATCCCAAGGCCATCGTCCTGTGCAACCCTTCCAACCCCTGCGGCAAGGTCTTTACGCGCGAGGAGCTCACCTTAATCGCCGACCTCTGCAAAAAGTACGACGCCTACTGCATTACCGACGAGGTATACGAGCACATCGTCTACGCGCCCCACGAGCACGTCTATATGGCCACGCTGCCCGGCATGTTCGATCGAACCATCAGCTGCAGTTCGCTGTCTAAGACGTACTCCATCACCGGCTGGCGTCTGGGCTACACCATCGCCCCGGCCCAGATCACCGAGCGCATTAAAAAGGTCCACGACTTCCTCACCGTGGGTGCTGCCGCTCCCCTGCAGGAAGCTGTCGTCACCGCCCTCAAATTCGACGACAGCTATTACCAGGAGGTCCTCGACCTCTACACCGCCAAGCGCGACCTATTCTGTCAGGGGCTCGATAGCATCGGTCTTGAGCACAACGTGCCGCAGGGCGCCTACTACGTGATGATGGATATCTCGGAGTTTGGCTATGACAGCGACCTCGACTTCTGCGAGGACCTGGCCTCCAAGGTGGGCGTGGGCGCTGTTCCCGGATCGAGCTTCTTCCGCGAGCCCGTCAACCATCTGATTCGTTTCCACTTTGCCAAGCGAGACGAGACGCTCAACGCTGCGCTTGAGAACCTCAAGTCGCTACGTGATAAAATCAACCCGCGCGGGTAAGGACGGTCAGTAACTAAAGGCACTAAAGAAACCTCGTGAACCCGTTGGGCCATGAGGTTTCTTTTTATAGCGACCTCATTTATTTTTTAGAGCGCTATACTTTAGTCACGGAGCAACTCGTCCAGAGAGGAATACTATGGCAGAGCAGCAGCTTATCGGAGCGCTCGAGGCCGGCGGCACCAAGATGGTCTGCGCCACGGGCTATGCAGACGGCACGGTCCTGGAACGCGAGCAGATTGCGACCACGACCCCGCAGGAGACCGTTGAGGCCGTCAACGCATGGTTTGCCGACAAGGACATCGCCGCGCTGGGCATCGGCGCCTTTGGCCCCACCGCAGTCAACCCTGCCTCGTCCCAATACGGCAAGATCCTGGAGACGCCCAAAACGGCATGGCGCTACTTTGACCTGCTGGGCACCATCCAAAACGAGCTCAATATTCCCTGCGGCTACGACACCGACGTCAACGTCGCCTGCCTGGGCGAGGTCACCTTTGGTTGCGCCCAGGGCCTCACTGACGTGGTGTATCTGACCATCGGTACCGGCGTGGGCGCCGGCGTGCTCTCGGGCGGTAAGCTCGTGCACGGCATGATGCATCCCGAGGCCGGCCACATCCTGGTCACGCGCGACCCGCGCGACACCATCGGCGAGCACAGCGGCTGCCCCTTCCACGACAACTGCCTCGAGGGCCTCATCGCCGGTCCCGGCGTCAAAAAGCGCTGGGGTGGCAAGAGCGCCGGAGAGATGGCCGATGACCCGGAGGCCATGGACCTGCTCGCCGGCTATCTGGCGCAGGCGCTCATGACCTACATCCTGTGCTACGCACCGCAAAAGATCGTCATCGGTGGCGGCGTGGCCGACCACACCCCCATCGTGCCGCTCGCGCGCAAGAAGTGCGCCGAGATGCTCAACGGCTACATCGTCACGCCCGAGATGGCCGACATTGATAGCTATATCGTCAACAACAGCCTCGAGGGCAAACAGGGCATTATGGGCTGCTTGGCCCTGGGCGCTCAGGCGCTTCAGTAGCAGACGCACCCACAGGGCGTGGCGCGCCCGGCAAATCCGACCTACGGAACGACGCCACCACGCCTCATATAAGCCCTCAAATAAAAAAGGCCGCCTAGGACCAAACAATACGTCCTAGGCGGCTTTTTTGGCGCGCATCAGCGGCCGTAAGAGATATCGGAGCACAACGCCCGTTGCCGCACCACAGCAGTCGATCATCACATCGGTGATCATGCCGGCGCGTCCCGGCACAAAGAGCTGAATCGTCTCGTCGATCGAGGGAATCAGCAGCAGGAACACCGCCGTGGGCAGCAGCACGTCAAAGGTGCGCCGGCCCTCAAAATCAAAGGCGTGCGTTGCCAAGATACCGAGCACCATATACTCGGTAAAATGCGCGCACTTGCGAACAACAAAGTTGGTCACCCATGCATATGGAAGTCCCACGCCGTGCAGGAAACCGCGGATAGCTTCCATGACTGTTAGGCTCAACGAGCCCGACCCCGAGCCGGGAACCAGCGAATTGCCCCAGATCAAGAGCGCCATCAGGCAGGTCGCGACCGCCCATTTTCGATTGATCTTAACCATGCAGAAGTTATGCCTCCGCGCGGAGCGGCGCGAAGCTGGCGGTACCGCCCTCGATAACGCTCAGATAGGCACGGCCCGTACGCTTGGCGGTAGAGGACTGCAGGCGCTCGATCTCTTCCTCGAGGATCTGATTGACGCGCTCGTGACGACGATTTTCCATAATGCCGGCGGCAATAGCCTCGGCTCGCTCGATG
Organism: Collinsella sp. AF23-2; assembly: GCF_003459245.1. GTDB lineage: Bacteria > Actinomycetota > Coriobacteriia > Coriobacteriales > Coriobacteriaceae > Collinsella. The sequence continues at coordinate 321,904 of NZ_QRVG01000001.1, read as the reverse complement.
CTCTCACGCGAGATGCGGGCAGTATCCTCGGGGAACACAGCGCTGTGACGGCCAACATAGGCGGGGGCAGCAGGCTGAGGGGCAGTGACGGGAGCGGGGGCTGCAACAGGAGCAGGCTCGTCAATCTCATCCAGAATCGCGGTGGCGGCGGCCCACATGTCCTCGTGGCCTGAGTAATCGGCCATAGGGACATCAACCTCGAGCGAAGCGTCCGGAAGGTCGCCGGTGTCGATGCGATCTTGGGCATCAATCGATGCGGTGATGGCTGCAGGCTCATCGAGGTCATCGAGATCGATGTCCGCGACACCGGAGATGATAGGCATGCTGGCGAGGTTTGCGTTGTACGGCGCAGCCTCAGCCGCCTGCTGCTGGGCAGGAGCGCCCCAAAGCGAGCTTTCGGCGGCGCGGCGGGCGGCAACGGCCTCCTCGTCCGCGGTCATGGCTTCATCAACGTACGAATTATCGGCAGAAGCGTTCGCGTCCGCCGAGGTAGCGCTGTAGGCGTTATTGGCTGCCGCGTTGGCGACGAGTGCCACGAAAGCCGCCGTGCTGCCCGCAGGGGCGGCCTGGGAGCCAGACACGGCGCGTGCCGCGGCGGCGATGTCGTCGCGATTGAAGGAGCCGGACTGCCCGCCGTTGGTGAGCTCGTCGATGGCGACTTGATAGACGTCGCGCGAGTGTGCAGGGTCGCAGCTCACCGGCGAATCGTCGTCGAGCATACTGTCGATCATAGACCAAGCCTCGTCCTCGTCCATAGCATCTGCAGCTCGAGCGATGGTAGGGACACCATCATCGGCATGACGGCGCTGGAACGCACCAGTCAGGCCGGAAAGGAATGCCGAGGTAGACTGCTCCGACTGAGCCTGAGAAGCAGAAGTCGCAGCGTAAGGAGTCGCATCCTGCTGCTGAGCTGGAATCGAGGCGGTCTTGAACTCGCTTTGATGCTGATTGAGATTGGCGGCACCGCCCATGGCATCGGGCTGGAACAGACGCTCTTCACGCTGCGCACGATACTCGGAGATACCCAGCGAGGCGGCATAGATGCCCACGCCCGCCACCGCGCCCACGGCGAAGGGAACCGCACCCGCCACGACCGTCTCGTTCACCGACGAAAACGGCAGCGTCGCGGCATACATAACCACGGGAGCGGCAAGGCCGATCCCGCACGAAAGTCCGGCAAGGACTGCTCGTTGTGTTGCATCAGAAGAAGCCATGAGCTCTCCCCATCTTCCAGCACCCAAATCGCATCATTCAGTTGGCTGCGCGAGAGAAGATGAAGCGGGGCTATGCCCCAAAGCAACGGTATATGGTTCGTTTCATCTGCGTTTTCCGTCGCGAAGCTTTAAAGCTATTATGCGAAACCGCCCTGTCGATTGCAAGCGACGATGTCGGATTGAAACGGGAAACCTGCTGCTCGTCGGTCTTACGGTCAAAAATAAGCGCGGAGCGGCGCTATGGAAAAGGGCCGAGGCTCAAAGCCCCGACCCTTTATCGCATTGATGACTATCGCTGCGCGTGGATGACAACCTAGAACGTCTGCTCGTAGTCGCTGTGTTTTTTGGCCGAACGCACCAGGAACTCCTGGTTGGTGTTGGTGCCCTTAAGACCCTTGATAAACGATGCGGCCGCGCGCTCGGTGTTGTTCATGCCTGCAAGAATGCGACGCAGACCAAAGACAAACGGACGCATCTGCTCGTCGACCAACAGGTCCTCGTTACGCGTACCGGAGGCAACGGGGTCGATAGCCGGGAAGATGCGGCGGTCGGCCAGGTCGCGGTCGAGCTTAAGCTCCATGTTGCCGGTGCCCTTGAACTCCTCGAAAATGACCTCGTCCATCTTGGAACCGGTGTCGATGAGGGCAGAGGCCAGGATGGTGAGCGAGCCGCCGTTCTCGATATTGCGGGCTGCACCCAGGAAGCGCTTGGGCGGATACAGTGCCGCCGAATCGACGCCGCCCGAAAGGATGCGGCCCGAGGCAGGCGCCGCCAAGTTGTAGGCGCGGGCGAGGCGCGTGATGGAGTCGAGCACCACCACGACGTCGCCACCCAGCTCTACGATGCGCTTGGCGCGCTCGATGACGAGCTCTGCCACGCGGGTGTGGTTGTCGGCAGGCATATCGAAGGTCGACGCCACAACCTCACCCTTGATGGAACGCTGCATATCGGTGACCTCTTCGGGGCGCTCGTCGACGAGCAGGCAGATGAGGTGCACCTCGGGGTTGTTAATCGAGATAGACTGGCAGATCTTCTTGAGGATCGTGGTCTTGCCGGCCTTGGGCGGGGACACGATCAGGCCGCGCTGGCCCTTGCCGATCGGTGACACGATGTCGATGGCGCGACCGGTAATAGAGTCCTTGCCGTGCTCCATGCGCAGCGGCTCGTTGGGATAGACCGGGGTGAGGTCGCCGAACTTGGGACGGTTGCGAATCTGCTCGGGGTCCAGACCGTTGACGGTCGTGATTTTGGCGAGGCCGGCGCGCTTGTCGCCGCCGCGCGAAGGACGCAGCGAGCCCTCGATGACGTCGCCCGTGCGCAGGCGCGCGGAGCGGATGAGGTAGGCGGGCACGAAGGCGTCGTCGTTGGACTTCATGTAGCCATGGGCGTGGATGATGCCGGAGCTGTCCGGGCGAATCTGCAGAATGCCCTTGATGTCGCGGAAGCCCTCGGCCTTCGCAGCGGTGACGTAGATTTCCTCGACGAGCTCGGCCTTCTTCTTGCCGGTCGTCTCGATCTCGAACTCCTTGGCCTTCTCGCGAAGTTCGGCGACCTTCATGGCAGCGAGCTCCTCGCGCGAAAGCGTGGGCTCGGTGGGAGCGGCATTACGCTCCTTGTTGCGTTGCTTGCGATCGCGCTGGCGGTTGCGACGGTCGTTGTTGCGCTCGTCCTTGCGCTCGTTGCGCTCCTCGTTGCGCTTGTGCTGGCGACGGTTGGGGCGAGCGCCGTCTTCGCCCTCGGCGGGGGCGGCACCATCGGTTGCGGTGGTGTCAACATTGGCCGCAGCGGCGTCATTGGCCTCGGCGCCGGAATCGACCTGCGCTTCGACATCAGCATGCTGCTCGGCGGCCTTGGCCTTAACGGACTTCTTGCGACCGCGCTTGGGCTTCTCGGATGCAGGCTGTTCGACGTCCTGGGGCTCGACGGCATCAGTCGATGCATCGGCGGTCGTCTCGGCGGAATCCTCGGACGCACCCTTCTTGGCAGCCTTAGCCTTGGACGTGCGCTTAGCAGCAGTGCGACGGCTGCGACCGGGACGGACGTCGGCGGGCTCGGCATCGGCAGAAACGGCCTCGGAAGTCGTGGCATCCTGGACGGGTGCAACGGCAGCAGTTGAGGACTTGGCAGTCGCCGCAGCATCCCGAGCGGCAGCGGCTGCGGCTGCGGCCTTCTCGGCCTCGACAAAGGCCTTGGGCTTGCGACCGCGACGGTGCGGGCGCAAAGCCGGATCGACAACGGGAACTTCGCTGGCCTCGACAGGCGCAGCGGGCTCAACAGGCGATGTGCCCTCCCCTGCCGCGGAACGGACCGAAGCCTCAGTGGGCTCGGGGGTTACCTGTTCAGCAACCTGCTCGGCCTTAGCGGCCGTGCGACGGCGTGTGCGCGGTGCCGGCTTCTCGGTCGGCTGGTCGGCGGCAAGAACCTCGGTGGCGGCAGGGGTCTCGAGTACAGACGGAGCTGCAAGCTCGGTCAGAGCCGCGGCCTCGCGCTCGGCAGCACGACGGCGGGCGCGCACCACCTGAGCCTCGCTAATCTGCGCCAACGCACGTGCCTGCGCGACCTCATCGGAAATCGGCGCCGAGGAGTCAGCTGCAACGGTGAGCTTGGCGCGCGTCGTGCGCGTGGTACGGCGCTTTGGCTTGGTGACCTCCTCGCCGTCAGCGGCAGGCTTGGCCGTGCGGCGCATGCGCTTGGGCTTTGCCGGAGCAGCCTCCTCACCAGTTGCAGGCACGGCCTTCTCAGCCGCTACAGGCATAGGCGTCGAAGCAGCCTTAGGCGTCTCAGGAGCCGAGGCTTGCGCGGGCGCCGCGACCTGGTCCGACGCAACCGGTGCAGCGGGAGCGGCCTGCGTCGTCGTTATTTCGTTTTCTTGCTGTTGATCAGACACAGTGTTTGCTCAACTTTCTTTTCAAGCCCTGTGATCACATGCTCCCTGCATAAACCTTCAGGGCGGCTAAACAGTCTAGTTCCGTTCAAAACGACGGACATCATTGATCTGTATCGAGATGATTGCGTCAACTACGCTGCGTTAGTGTAACACAACCGCCGCCACCTGCAACTTAGTCATTGGGGACGTTCTTAAACGACTAGTCAAAAGGGACACTCTTTGTTTGCCACCCACAAATCTGACTGCCTCCGCCAAAACTATGGCGGTTTACTACGATGAATCGCTCAACCGCGACCACTCCGAAACCGGTTGAACTAAAACCGCAGGTAGATGCCTTGCACTTTTTTGCGAAAAGCCAGCGTAGTTGGAATTCCTCAATTCATCGTAGTAAACCGGCATAGTTTCGTATTTCTAGCAGCTCCAAATTCATCAATACGTCGGCGTTTGCGAAAAAAGCCCGACCTCCGTAGGAGATCGGGCTTATAGGGCTCAGTTAAACCAAACCTACACGGTCAAATGACCCGCAGATTACATCTGCTCGGGCGCGGAAACGCCAACGAGGGTAAGCACCAGGGCGAGCGTCACGCGGACAGCGTCACAAGCTGCCAGACGGGCGCGCGAAAGCTCGGGGTCGACGGGACGGCCCTCGCTCGGCAGAACCTGGCAGGCAGCGTAGAAGCTGTGGAAGTCGCCGGCGAGCTCCTCGGCAAAGTGGGTCAGACGGAACGGAGCGCGATCGCGAGCACAGCTGGCGATCAGGTCGGTGAGCTCGTTGAGCTTGCGCGAAAGGGCGAGCTCGGTCGGGTCGGTCAGCAGCGAGTAATCGACGTTCTCACCGATGGCCTTGGCGGCAACGGCCTTCATGCCCATCTCGTCGGCCTGCTCGGCGGTAACGTCGGCGGCACGGCGCAGGATGGAGCACACGCGGGCGTGAGCATACTGCACGTAATAGACCGGGTTGGAGTTGTCGCGCTTCTTAACGGCCTCGATGTCGAAGTCGACCATCTGGTTGGAGCTCTTGGAGATGAGCGTGTAGCGAGCGGCATCGGAGCCGACCTCGTCGACGAGCTCCTGCAGGGTCACCATGGTGCCCTTGCGCTTGGACATGCGGACGGGCTTGCCGTTACGCAGCAGGTTGACGAGCTGGCCCAGCAGAACCTCAAACTTGCCGGGGTAACCCAGAGCGTCGCAGACGCAGCGTACGCGCTCGATGTAACCGTGGTGGTCGGCGCCCCAGATGTCGATGACGTGATCGACGCGCTGGAACTTATCCCAGTGATAGGCGACGTCGGAGGCGAAGTAGGTGTACTCGCCGTCGGACTTGATCAGGACGCGGTCCTTGTCGTCGCCCAGATCGGTGGAGCGGAACCACAGGGCGCCGTCCTTGGTGTAGAGGTAGCCCATCTTGTCGAGCTTCTCAAAAGCGCGGTCGACGGCGGAGGTGCCGGCGGTCTCGCCCTCGGTGTCCTTCACATACAGCGAGCGCTCGGAGTACCAACGATCGAAGTCGCAGTTGACGGCGTGGCAGAGGTCGCGCATGTTATCGACCATCTTTACATAGCCGCGCTCGCGGAAGCTCTCCATGCGCTCCTGCGGATCGGCGTTGACCCACTTATCGCCGTCGGTGCGCCAGAACTCGGCGGCCTCGTCGATGATGTAGTCGCCGCCGTAGGAGTCCTTGCCCAGAGTCTCGGCAAAGTTGTCCTGATACGGATGGGTCTCGGGGTGCTCGTCGTTCTCGTCGGCAACAAAGGCGTCACGGTCGGTGATCAGCAGCTTGTGAGCCTCCTCGATATCAACGCCCTGCTTGGCGATGATGTCGGCAAGCTGCATATAGCGCGTGCTGATGGAGTTGCCGAAGGTGTTCATCTGAGAGCCGTGGTCGTTGATGTAGAACTCACGCTGGATGTCGTAACCGGCGTGGTCCATAACACGGCAGAGCGAGTCGCCCAGCGCGGCCCAGCGGCCGTGGCCGATGTGCATGGGGCCGACGGGGTTGGCGGAAACAAACTCGACCTGGGTCTTCAGGCCACCACCGACGTTGGACTTAGCGAAGTCCATGCCCTTCTCGCGAGCCTCGCCAAAGATGGCATTCTTGACGGCAACGGAGAGGTAGAAGTTGATGAAACCGGGGCCTGCGATTTCGACCTTCTCAATCGCGGGGTCCTCGGGCATATGGGCAACGATGGCCTCGGCGATCTTGCGCGGGGCGCAGTGAGCCAGCTTGGCGGACTTCAGGGCCATGGTGGAGGTCCACTCGCCATGAGAAGTGTCAGCCGGTCGCTCGATAGCGCAATCGTCAAGTTCAAATGCGGAAAGGTCGCCGGCCTCCTGGGCCGCAGCAAGCGCAGCGCGTACCAGCTCTTCAATCTTCTCGGGCATAGATCCTCCTTGTGTTAAAGCCCCCGAGCTCTTGGTCACTCGTAGGGCAAAAGCCAGAGTTTGTAGCACTCTATCACAAGCGAGGGACACTGTCGCAGGGTAAAGCCAATCGAAATTGCATATGCACAAAATTGACTACAGCTTGCATGGACTCACTCAAAGATGCCGGTCTGCCTGCAGATTATGCACGCGTTGAAAATGCATAAAGGTGTGAATGAGCTGTGTCTTTTATCGAATACTCTTACCTATCAGAGTTGTGTGCTTTTCCTGCATAAAGTGAGGATTTGCGCACGTCAGCGTGTTATTCTAGACATACGTAAATTCGTATAAGTTGGAGGTAGCATGTTCTCAATCGGTCAACACGTCATTCATCCGGGTCAGGGAGTCTGCACCGTCGTCGGTTTTAGGGACGACACGCCGCAGCCCATGCTGTTGCTCGAGGCCAAGCAGGGGCATGCGCAGACGATCCTTATGTACCCCGTGGCGCAGGCCGACCGTCTGCATGCCGCCATCTCTCAGCAAGATGCCGAGCATCTGCTGAGCCACTATGACGAGCTGGAGTGCGACACCTTTACCGAGCGCAACAGCTCGCTTGAAGAGACACACTTTAAGCAGCAGCTCAAGCTGGGCGCGCCCGAGACGGTCCGCGTGGCAAAGACCATGATGCACCGCATTCGCCAGGCCGAGGAAGCCGATAAAAAGCCCAGCTCTTACTATATGCGTGTACTCAAGGAAGCCAAGCGCCGCTCCATCGAGGAGTTCGCCGTGGCATTGGGCGTCACCGAGGAGGCCGCCGAAGCCCGCCTAGCCCAAGCCGCCCTCAACTAACCCATCCGCGCCAAAAACCACCACAAAGGGGACAGGCACCTTTGTGGTGGTTTTTTCGTTCTAGTCGTTCTAGTAGTATTCATTCTTATTGATACCCACGAGCACAAGGAGTCTCTTATGGCAGAGCCGCTTACCGCCGGAATCACCCGCGACCGCGCGTTCGAACTGCTCAACGAACACAACAAGGACCCGTTCCACATCACCCATGGCGAGACGGTCGAGGGCACTATGCGCTACTTTGCGCGCGAGTTCGACCCCGAGAACGAGGAGTTTTGGGGCATCGTCGGTCTGCTGCACGACCTGGATTGGGAGGAGCATGAGGACGACCCCATGAACCACACCATCTATGCTGCCGAGATTCTTGAGGGCGAAGGTGCGTCTCCCGAGCTCATTCGCGCCATCCAGACGCACACGTCGGACTTCAACACCTCGCTGCCCAAACCCGAGCTGCAGATGGAAAAGATCCTGTTTGCCTGCGATGAGCTCACCGGCCTGATCGGCGCTGCAGTCATCATGCGCCCGAGCAAGAGCGTTATGGACTTTACGACCAAGTCGCTCAAGAAGAAGTTCAAGGACAAGCGCTTTGCCGCCGGCTGCTCGCGCGACGTGATTTCGCAGGGCGCCGAGATGTTGGGCTGGGAGCTCCCCGAGCTCTTTGACCGCACCATCGCGGCCATGCAGTCCTTCGCCCCCGACCGCGATACCTTCCAGGCCTAACCGCCCACGCCACCTAAAACCGCCACAAAGGGGACAGGCACCTTTGTGGTGGTTTTTGTTTGCGCGGGCGTTAGGGGCGGACCTGGCCGGTGCCTCGGAGCTTGTATTTGTAGGTGGTGAGGGCCTCGGCGGCAAAGGGGCCACGGGCGTGGAGCTTTTGGGTCGAGATGCCGATCTCGGCGCCCAGGCCAAACTCGCCGCCGTCGGTAAAGCGCGTGCTGGCGTTGGCGTACACGGCCGAGGCATCGACCGCGTCCAGGAAGCGCTCGCAAGCATCCGTATCCTCGGCAACGATGGCCTCGGAGTGCATCGTGCCGTAGCGATTGATGTGTGCGATGGCCTCGTCCTCGTTTGCCACGACCTTCACGCTCATCTCGAGCGCCAGGTACTCGCGACCCCAGTCCTCCTCAGTCGCGGCGACGTAGTCATCGCCCTCCACAAAGCCGGCATCGGCGCACGCGGCACACGTGGCCTCGTCGCCGTGAATGAGCACGCCGTGGTCGTGCAGCACGGCAACGACCGCGGGCAAAAACACATTGGCCACAGCATGGTCGACCAGCAGCGACTCGGCGGCATTGCACACGCCTACACGCTGGGTCTTGGCATTAACGATAATATTGAGCGCTTTATCGAAGTCGGCGGATTCATGCACGTAGATGTGGCAGTTACCCGTGCCCGTCTCGATCACCGGAACGAGCGACTCGCGCACGCAGCGCTGGATCAGGCCCGCACCGCCACGCGGAATGAGCACATCGACGACGCCGCGGAGCTTCATGAGCTCGCCGGTGGCCTCGCGGTCGGTAGACTCGATCATCGACACGGCCTCGCGCGGGAAGCCCTTGGCCTCGAGCGCATCGGCCAGCAGCTCAGAAATCATGGCACACGAGTGATAGGCCAGCGAGCCGCCGCGCAGAATGCAGGCGTTGCCGGTGCGGATGCAGATGCCCGCGGCGTCGGCCGTCACGTTGGGGCGCGCCTCGTACACCATGGCGACCAGGCCCAACGGCACGCTCACGCGGGTGAGGTCCACGCCGCTTGCGAGCACGCGGTGGTCGAGCACGCGGCCGACAGGATCGGGCAGCTCGGCGAGCTTCTCCAGGCCGGCGGCCATACCCTCGACGCGCTCGGGCGTCAGCAGCAGACGGTCGAGGAGCCCCGCCGAGGTCCCCGCATCGCGCGCGGCGGACATATCGAGCTCGTTGGCGGCGACGATGGAGTCGACACCGTTGCGCAGTGCTGCGGCCATGGCGCGCACGGCCTCCTGGCGCTGCTCGTCGCTCGCCGTGGCAAGCGAGGCCGACGCTGCCTTAGCGGCAACGGCAAGATCGTGGACATACGTGGCCATATCGACCGACATGGGCGGCCCTTTCTCCTAGAAGTTTGCAACCATGGTAGCCGATTTGCGCATGGCCTCGCCCGCGGCGGTAGAATTGGTCAACCCGAAACACCGCAACGAACGGAAGACTCACATGGCCCTCATCACTTCGTACCACGTCCCCGGCCTGTATGTCGAGGACCACAGCATCGACGTCCCCCTCGACTGGCGCGGCCTGGAGCCGATGCTCCTGGCCGTCGGCAGCACCATGCGCCGCGGCGCTATACCGACACCCATCGCCGGCGCGCCCGAGAGCATCAAGCTCTTCTACCGTGTGGTTTGCGCACCCGACCGCATCAACGACGACCTGCCGCTCCTTCTCTTTTTGCAGGGTGGCCCCGGTGGCGAGAGCCCGCGTCCGCTGTCGCCCACAAGCGATGGCTGGATCGAAGAGGCCGTCAAGCATTTCCGCGTCGTGCTGCCCGACCAGCGCGGTACCGGGCGCAGCAGCTGTGTAGACGGGCGCACGATTGCCGCACTGGGCGAGCGCGCCGAGGCGGCAGGCTCCGATGCGGCCCGCTCGCAGGCGGACTTCCTCAAGCGTCACCTCGCCAGCTCCATCGTGCGCGATTTTGAGTACCTGCGCCTGGTGGGCTTTGGCGGCAAGCCCTGGGTCACACTCGGGCAGAGCTACGGCGGCTTTTTGACGTTGAGCTATCTGTCGCTCTTCCCCGAGGGCGTGGCGGCAAGCTTTACCTGCGGCGGCATTCCGCACGTGCCGGCGAGCGCCAGCGAGGTCTACGCGCACACCTTCCCGCGCATGGCCGCCAAGACGCAGCAGTATTACGACCGTTACCCCGCCGATGTCGAGCGCGTGGCAGCCCTGGCCGATGCGCTCGAGGCTCAGAAGCCCGTACTGCCCGACGGCTCGCCAATGACGGTCGAGCGCCTACAGCTCATGGGCAGCGACTTTGGCATGAAGCCGAGCTTTGAGCGCATGCATTGGATTATCGATCACGCGTTTGTTACAGGCGACGGTACGCTGAGCTGCGGCTCCTCGGTATCCGACAGCTTTTTGATGCGCGCCTTCGAGCGCACCAACACGCGCACGAATCCGCTGTACTGGACGCTGCAGGAGTTCATATACGCCGACGGTGACACTATGCCCATTGGCTGGGCCGCAGCTGAAGAGAAGGCACACCACGCCGAGTTCGACACCCTCGCGCGCCCGCTCATGTTTACCGGCGAGGCCATGTTCCCGTGGATGTTCGAGCAGATGCCCGAGCTCAAGCCCTTCAAGCCCGCCATGGACCTGCTGATGGAAGACACCAGCTGGGACAAGATCTATGACCCGCAGCGCCTGGCCTGCAACGAGGTGCCGCTCCAGGCCGCGGTGTACTTCGATGACATGTACGTCGATTCGAGTCTGCAGCTCGACACGCTCAGCCGCGTGGGCAACTCGCACGCCTGGGTAACCAACGAGTTCGAGCACGACGGCCTGCACGGCAGTGTGGTATTCAAGCACCTCTTCGACGAGTCCCTCAACCGCGGAGACCTGCGCCGAATCTTCTAGCAAAGGAGTGTCCCCACCTGCCGGCACAATAGAAACGTCCCCAAGTGCCGGAAAAGGAGAGGCAGCACTGCTGGCAAAACGAGCCGCAGCGCTGCCTCTCTTTATGCAAACACTATCAAGTTGTCCCTATGGATTGCGGGCTTCTCGGCTAGGTCTGCCAGTAGACGGTTGCCGGCAATCTGGTCCTGGCGGCGGCCGGCGGCAAGCTCCAGCACGTCCGAATCGGCCTCGGCGATACCGCGGGCGACAACCATGCCGCTCGGGTCGCACACGTCGAGCACATCGCCCTCGGCAAACTGGCCATCGACCTCGCGAATACCCACCGCGAGCAGCGACGATCCGCGGCTGACCAGCGCCTTCGCGGCGCCGTCATCGACCGTCACCGAGCCGTGTGCCTTGTCGCCCAGTGCAATCCACAACTTGCGCGGCGCAATGTCCAGGCGCTCCGCCGGCGGATCGAACAGCGTACCCACGCTCTCGCCGCGGGCCAGACGCACGAGCGCATCGGGCTCCTCGCCCGAGCAAATCACGCTTTGAATGCCCGCCGTCATGAGAATGCGGCTCGCGCGAATCTTGGTGATCATGCCGCCCGTACCCACCGATGTGGAAGAATCGCCCGCCGAGGCGATAATCTTGGCATCGATCTTATGCACGACCGGGATAAACTCGGCCGTCGGATCCTCATGCGGATTGGCGGTGTAGAGGCCATCGATGTCCGAGAGCGTCACGCACAGATCGGCAGAAACCAGGCAGCTCACAAGCGCCGCCAGCGTGTCGTTGTCGCCAAACTTGATCTCATCGACGGTGACGGTATCGTTCTCGTTGACGACCGGCACCACGCCGAGCTCCACCAGGCGAAGCAGGGCGTCGCGCGCGTGCAGGTAGGACGTGCGGCGCGCCGTGTCGTGACGCGTGAGCAGCACGAGCGAGGTGAGCAGGTCGCGCGCATGGAACTCCTCGTCGTAGGCCGACGAGATGATGCACTGACCGGCCGAGGCGCAGGCCTGCAGGCTCGGCAGGTCGCCGACCGGCTTACGGTCGAAGCCCAGCACGGGATAGCCGCAGGCAATGGCGCCCGAGCTCACCACGATCAGGCGCCAGCCAAGCTCGCGCAGCGCTGCGGCCTGGTCGGCAAGCCCGCCGATAAAGGCGCGGTTGACCTTGCCGTCGGCGCCCACCACCGTGGACGAACCGATCTTTACCACCATCGTTTTATAAGAAGTCGTCATACGTCAAACCAATCAACTGTTCAGCGAACGGCCGAGCCGGCGGCCAGGGAAGCGTGACTCGCCCCTACCGCCCAAGGAATTAGTGAGCCCAGGGAAAGGCAGAGGCCGCGGCCATGTTCTTACGCACGAGCTCGTCGCGCACCTGAGCCAGGCCCTGCTCCATACCCACCACATAGGTCTGCGGGTACAGGAAGCGCTTGAAAGCTGCGTCCAGATGGTCGAGCGCCCAAGCACAGCGCTCGCGCGCGTCCTGGATGCTCTCACGCGGAGCCACCGCACTGCCATCGCGCACGATCGGCACCAGCAGCTCGCGATACTCGAGTTCGGACACGTCGGTCACCAGGGCGGCATCGTTCACGGCCACAAGGGTATTGCCGCGCGCGGCGCCCTCCCCTGCCAGATGGTCCTCGTCATAAATCATGTCGCAGACCGGGCCGCCAAAGCCGTCGTAATAACGGCGCACGCGTTGCACACCCGGGATCGTGCGCTTGTATGGCTGCTCAGAGAGCTTGACCACCGGCGTCCATGGATCTGCCTCGCTCGCACGGCGGGCGGAAAGCTTGTACACGCCGCCCAGCGCCGGCTGGTCATAGCAGGTCGCGAGTTTGGTGCCCACGCCAAAGCTGTCGATGGGCGCGCCCTGGTCGAGCAGGGACTGAATCGTGTACTCATCCAAATCGTTAGAAACCGAGATCCCCACATAGGGCAGGCCCTCGGCATCAAAACGGCCGCGCACATACTTTGAGAGCTTGGCGAGGTCGCCGGAGTCGATGCGAATGGCCGACAGGCGCTCGCCCACCGCTTCCATCTCCTTGGCAACCGTAATGGCATGTTCACAGCCCTCGCGCACGTCATAGGTGTCGATGAGCAGCGTGCAGTTCTTGGGGCTCGACTTGGCAAAGGCGCGGAAGGCCTCGAGCTCGGAATCGAAGCTCATCACCCAGCTGTGCGCATGCGTGCCAAAGACGGGAATACCGTAGCGGCGGCCGGCGAGCACATTGGACGTAGAGGAGCAGCCGGCAACGTAGCTCGCGCGCGCGACGGCCAAGCCGCCATCGGGACCCTGAGCGCGGCGCAGGCCAAACTCGGCAACGGGACGGCCGTCCGCCGCCAGCACCACGCGCGCCGTCTTGGTGGCGACAAGCGTCTGGAACCCAACGATGTTGAGCAGCGCCGTCTCGAGCAGCTGGCACTCCAGCGCGGGGCCGGTGACGCGAACCATGGGCTCGCGCGGAAAGACGAGCTCGCCCTCGGGCACGGCGTCGATGTTTACATGCGCACGAAAATCGCGCAGGTAGTCGAGGAATCCAGGCTTGAACATCGCGCCGCCGGCCGGGGCCTGGAGCGAGGCGAGGTAGTCGATATCCTCGGGCGTAAAGCGCAGATTCTCGACAAGCTCGGGCAGCTCGGCGGTGCCGCACATGACGGCATACGCGCTGCCGAAGGGATGGTCGCGGTAAAACGCCGTAAAGCAACCCTGCTCATTGGCCTTGCCGCTCTCCCACAGGCCCTGGGCCATAGTGAGTTCGTACAGATCAGTGAGCATTGCAATGTCGGTGGGATGCGAGATGTCGGTCAAAGCCATGGGGCGACCTTTCGGATGCGTTGTGCAGAGGTTGAGGGTTGGCGAGGCGGGCGTGCGGGCATGGAGCCCAGCGCGAACAGGCTAAAGCAGGCCCATGCTGGTCAGGATCGTGTAGCCCATAAAGATGACAAACGCGATGAGGGCAAGGACAATGATGATTTTTTGAGCCGGCGCCATACCGGGGATCTCGTTCTCACCCGCAGGCTCCTTGGAGGTAACCATGCGCTGGGCAAAGCTCATCTCGTCACGGCTCGGCTTGGGATCGACGGACTTGGGACGAGCGGCCTTTTTAGGCTGAGGTTTGGGCGCGGCAGGTGCAGGCTTCGCAGCAGCGGGCTTGGGTGCGGGCGCGGGCTTGGGCTCGGATGCAACCTTCGCAGCGGCCTCCTCGGCCTTCTCGCGCTCGGCACGCAGGGCGGCCAACTCCTCACGCTCGCGGCGTGCCTCTTCCTGGGCCTCGCGACGAGCTTTCTCGGCGCGGAGCTCTTCCAACTCGGCGCGTTCCTCGGCAGACAGTGGTTGGGACTCAAGCTCGGCCATGGTACAGCCCTTTCTTTTAAAAAAAGCCGCCGACACAATGTCAGCGGCTTATCAAACCCAAGGGTGGAGACGAAGGGAGTCGAACCCTCGGCCTCTGCCATGCGACGGCAGCGCTCTCCCAACTGAGCTACGTCCCCAGGACAAGTCGATATTTTACCTACGGCTCGCCAACTGTCAACGCCCAATAATCAGTCTTTTTGGGGCGCGGCTATTTTGACAACTTTTCGAGCAGGCGATCCTCTCGATGATTTTTCTGGGACGGGGATTAAAAAAACATTGTGTACCGAATGATTTTATAATCCCCGTCCCAGAAAAATCATCGGCGAACGCGCTACTTTGCGCTGGTGAGGACGCCGGTGGTGTCGAACGCCGGGGTAAAGCTCTCGTCTACCGCGCCGCCTTCTTGCCAAAACATCGTCGTAAAGCCCAGGTCGTCGGCATGGTCGAGCACCTGCTCGTACTCCTCGCGCGTCACGGCGCGCGCCAGGTCGCCGCCTTGTTCGCGCATGAGGGCATTGGGCGTGTACTGGTTCATGACCGAGATCGGCACGTCGCCCACCGTCTGCCACACCAGGTCCAACACGCGGCACGAATCGTCCGCATGCCCCGGCAGCACCAGATGACGCACGATTATGCCGCGCCTCATGAGCCCGTCCTCGTCTACCAGCTCTCCCCCGCGGCGCTCAATCTCGCGCGCCATCTGGGCCAGACCCGACACGGCCACGCGCGGGTAGTCCTTAATATGAGAAAGCGACTGCGCAAGCCCGGCATCGGCATATTTAAAGTCCGTAAGCCACACGTCGACCAAATCGCCGAGCGCCGCCACGGCACTCGCACGCTCATAACCGCTCGTGTTGTAGACGATTGGAATGACCAGTCCGCGCTCCCGAGCTGCGGCAATCGCGGCCGGCAGCAGGTGAGCATAATGCGTCGCCGTCACCAGATTGATGTTATTGGCACCTTGGTCCTGCAGCTCCAGCATAATCTCGACCAGGCGCTCGGGCGAAATCTCAAGCCCAAAATTGCCCGTCGAGATCTCGTGGTTCTGGCAATAGATACATTTGAGCGAGCAGCCGCTAAAGAAGATCGTGCCCGAACCGGCCTCGCCCGAGATAGGCGGCTCCTCCCACATATGAAGCGCCGCGCGGGCCACCTTGAGCGTGTCATCGGCACCGCATACGCCGTGCGCACCCTCGTCGCGCACCGCACCGCAACGGCGCGGACACAAATGGCAGGCGGGCGAAAAAAGTTCGGTCAACGGCGTCGGCATAAAAACATGCTCCAAAACAACGATTCAGCAGCTCAAACGTAAAGGGACCAACCGCACAGACGGCTCGAGCCCAAGGCGCCGTAATCGTCCGACACGATTTTTGTAATGTCAAGACTGGAATCGATAAAGTGCCGCTTTATGATGTAGGTATTCCGCCCCCCGCGGAGCAACTGGGTGAACCGTCGCGTTTATTTAGGGAGCCCACACAGTCGTACCTAGTACAGGTATCCTTCGTTGTTAAGGACGCTGGAACAGTCGATGAGGGCACCCACCTGTTTTAGGTGGGTTCATTTTCGTAACGTGGGGGGTGGTTTTTATTTGCCGAAAACCACCATTACAGCCCATATGGATCCCCGCCGGTATCCCGACAATCCATCGACAACATCCCAATATCTGGTAAGCGCGTGATTATCGCTGCGTGCAATTCCATGCACCCCCCTTGGTCGAGTATCATGGTTCGGCTATGCCCTTTGCGCTTAGCAACCTTTGACCTTTTCCTTCGACGCTTGGCGGTTTTTAGATTCATGGCTTCATCCCCGAGCTACATACCGTACCTATGCGTGGCAGCGGCGGCCTTTATCACGACCTTCCTCATGGTGCCCCTGGTCAAGCGCTTGGCAATTAAGCTCGACGCCGTCGACTATCCTTCCAAGCGCCGCATCAACACCAAGCCCATCCCGCGTTTGGGCGGAACGGCGGTGTTTTTGGGCCTGGTCGTTGCCTGTATTGTGCAAATCCTAGGCACCTGGTACCTGGGTTGGCCGCCCGTTTTGGTGCCCCACCCCCGTCTGCACATCAGCTACCCCATACTTGCGCTTTCTTTTACCGTCATCTTTGCGACCGGCGCTATCGACGACGTCTTCCAGCTCAAGCCCAAGCAAAAGCTGGCCGGACAGGTCCTCGCTGCGCTCATCGCCTGCGTGGGTGGCCTGCGCATCGGCGTCATCGTCAACCCGTTTGCCCCCGGCGAAATCATGCTCGGATGGCTCGCCTACCCCATCACCGTGATCTATCTGGTGGCATTCACCAACATCATTAACCTCATCGACGGCCTCGACGGCTTAGCCACGGGCATCTGCGGCATCGCGTCGTTCACCATGTTTTCGATGGCCGTTCTCTCGGGCCGCATCGACGCCGCCGCGCTCTCCATTGCGCTCTTTGGCGCCTGTCTGGCCTTTTTGCGCTACAACTTCAACCCCGCAAGCATCTTCTTGGGCGACTCGGGGTCGCTGCTTCTGGGCTTTGCGCTGGGCTCCATCTCGCTACTCAACGTGAGCCGCACCGCCGCGCTCACCTCGCTTATCATCCCGCTCATCGTTGCCGGCGTGCCCATCATCGACACGTTTAGCGCCATCGTGCGCCGCAAGCGCGCCCACATTAGCATCGGGCAGGCCGACAAGGGCCACATCCACCACCGCCTGATCCAAGAGGGCTACAACCAAAAGCAGGCTGTGCTGCTCATCTATGCCTGGTGCATTATGCTTTCGGCCGGCGCCGCCGCGATCAACCAGGTCGAGGTGCCCATGCGCGTGCTCATCTTTACCGTGCTCGCCATTGGCTCGGCGGCCTTTGCCAAGCATCTACATCTGTTTGAGCCCGTGCTGCGCCACCATTACAACAAGCGCACGCACGAGGATGAGCTCGTCACCCCCGACGACCCCGCCTTTAAGCAGGAGGAGCAGGCAGCCGAGGAACGTAAGGAAGAGCGCCACCACAAGCTCTAGGGTAAGCTGCCGAGAATGTGTCAAGGCATCGCTGACCAAGTGCAACTACATCGCATCAATCGCGTAAGCCACCCCTTGCCAGCCCCTCGCCTACTTACGCCCCGCCCCTCCAATAAACGCGTTATCATCTTGACCCATGAACATACGTTAGGAGCAATCATGCCAAACGAGAACAGCTACGAAGTCGCGCTGCAAAAGAGCAACGCCATTCGCGAGGGCCTGGCCAAAACGCCCGAGAAGTTCACCATGCTCACCGGCGACCGCCCCACCGGCCGTCTGCACCTGGGTCACTACTTCGGCACCCTCAAGGGCCGTGTTGAGCTGCAGAACATGGGCGCCAAGACCAACGTGCTCATCGCCGACTACCAAGTCATCACTGACCGCGACACGACCGAGCACATCCAGGACAACGTGTACAACATGGTCATGGACTACCTTGCCTGCGGCATCGACCCCGACAAGACCATGATCTACGCGCACTCCGCCGTGCCCGCCGCCAACCAGCTCATGCTGCCGTTCCTGTCGCTGGTCTCAGAGGCCGAGCTGGCGCGCAACCCCACGGTAAAGGCCGAGATGGAGGCCTCGGGCCACGAGCTCACCGGCCTTCTGCTCACCTACCCGGTGCACCAGGCCTGCGACATCCTGTTCTGCAAGGGCAACGTGGTGCCCGTCGGTCGCGACCAGCTGCCGCACATCGAGCTCACCCGCACCATCGCCCGCCGCTTTAACAACCGCTACGGCAAGGTGTTCCCCGAGGTCGACGCACTGCTGTCCGAGACCCCGCTGCTGCCGGGCCTGGACGGTCGCAAGATGAGCAAGAGCTACGGTAACGCCATCAACATCTCGATGACCGCCGAGGAGACGGCCAAGCGCATCAAGAAGAGCCAGACCGACTCCGAGCGCATGATCACGTTCGATCCCGAGAACCGCCCCGGCGTGTCCGGCCTGCTTTCAACCGCCGCCATCTGCACCGGCCGTTCCGAGGTCGAAATTGCCGAGGAGATTGGCATGGGCGGCTCCGGCCAGCTCAAGAAGTACGTGACCGAGGCCGTCAACGAGTACTTCGCGCCGATCCGCGAGCGTCGTCAGCGCTATGAGAACGATCTGGACTATGTGAAGGACGTGCTGCACGAGGGCAACCGTCGCGCCAACGAGATTGCCGAGCAGACCCTGGCCGAGGTTCAGGACGCCATGGGCATGGTGTACTAGGCAAAGCGCCTTCGCACAACATAGACGGTGAGGCTGAATCCTCACCGAAACAGGAACAGGCCCGCTGGCAGATAGTTGCCAGCGGGCCTGTTCCCGAAGTACACCGTTGAATCGCACAGAGGGGAGGAATGCGAATCAAACTCAACAGGGCAGGCTTTTTCATCGCCTATTGCCTGCTCCGTTGCTGAAAACAATATAGTTCACCGTGGTTTACTTTGCTGCGACAAACCGCGCCGCCATACCTTCTCCATAAGTTAACCTCGGTAAACCTGCCAAAACCACCACAAAGGGGATAGGCACCTTTGTGGTGGTTTAAGCCACGGCAGAGCCGCTAGAGCCCTGCAGGCCAGCGACAGGCGGCCAAGTCGACGTGCATGTCGTCCTTAAACGCCACACCCTCCCCTAGCAAAAGCTCACGTTGAGCATCGGGACCGCCAAAAGCAAAACCATCGCATATGCGGCCATCGGCAAACACCACGCGGTGACAGGGACTCTCGCCGGGGCGCGGATTGCCATGCAGGGCATACCCCACGTACCGCGCACTTCGTGGACGTCCAGCAAGCAGCGCCACCTGACCATACGTGGCGACCATCCCCTCGGGAATCTGCTCGACCACCTCGTACACCCGCTCAAAAAAGCCCTCAGACGCCATTGCTCGCTCCCTTCCACCCGGAATAGCATAAACCACCACAAAGGTGCCTGTCCCCTTTGTGGTGGTTTTGGCAGGTGGGCTAGTTAACGGGCTGGAAGAAGGCCACGGCTACGGCGCCGGGGCCTACATGGGTGCCGATGGTGGCACCGATGGTGTGAACGGGCAGTTCGCCCTCGGTGTGGCCAGCCCACAGTGCCGCGCTGTCCTCGATATACTTCTTGAGCACCGCATCCGAAAGGCCCGTATAGCCGAGCGCCAGCGGCATGGAAAAGTCGATGCCGCCTGCCTTTTCGACCTTCTGGTTGAGCAGGTTACGTCCGTTCTTGGAACCGCGCGCCTTGCCCAGCTGCACGATCAGACCGTCCTCGGCAGCCACAACAGGCTTTACGTTGAGCAGCGTACCCACGGCACCGGCAGCAGCAGACAGGCGACCGCCGCGCACCAGGTACTCCAGCGTCTCGAGCAGACCAATAACCACCACGCGGTCACGGACGGCCTCGACAGCCGCCGCGATCTGGGCCGCGCCCTGGCCCTCGTCCACTAGGCGCAGGGCATACTCGACCAGCACGCGCTCACCCAGGGTAACGTTATTGCTATCAACCACATACACGTCGCCGCCCGGCGCCTCGGCAAGTGCGGTACGGGCGCTCTGATTGGTCCCCGAAAGTTTGGCACCCACGGTAATAATCACCGCCTCGTCGCCGGCCTCACGTGCTTCGGCAATCGCCTGCGAAAAGGCGTACGGGTTGACCTGACCGGTCTTGGGCAGCTCGTCGCGCTCCACGAGCATCTCGTAAAAGCGCTGGTGATCGATATCGACGCCATCCATATACACATCGGTGCCAAAGGTAACGGACAGCGGCAAGACGGACAGCGCCGGGTGCTCCGCCGGCGACATATCGCTGGCGGAATCGGTAATAATGCGGACGGACATAGCGAATCCTTTCTTGCGCAGGTCTCGCGCAGGGAATTTTGACAGCAATGTCCCGGCACGGCATACGCGCTCAAACGGGACGATGCAGTTTTTAATGGGAAGCAAATGCCTTGGCGGCCTTAGATCTCACGCAGGGTGTTGAGAATCGTACGCAGCGACGCATACATCTGCTCGCGCTGCTCCACACCCATAGCCTTACCGGTGGTGTCGAGCACCTCGCGAATGATGCGGTCCGCCTCGCTCATGCTCTCGCCGCCCAGAGCGGTCAGGCGCACCGGGGCACGATACTTAACGGCCGCATCACCCGAGTCGTCGACCTCGACGTAGCCGCCCTCCTCCAGATGCGCGAGCGTGCGCGAGACGGCGGCACGGGTCACGCCTGCCATGCGAGCCAGGTCAGCGCCAGTCAGGCCGTCCTTGCTGCGCTCAAGATAGTACAGGCACATAACGTCGGAGCCCTTGAGGCCCAGCCTTGCGCCCTCGGATGTCTTAATGCGCTGGATCTCCTTGTAGAGCCCGCTGATCAGTCCGACAAAGTCCTCAAAACGTGTCTCGTCGTTCTGCTGCATGGGAGACGACCGCCTTTCGCTTACATGATGCTAACGGGTAAACATCTTAGCCGCACGAGGCAACACCCATACCCAAATATCCCATTTGTTAACCCATCAACATAAAAACCACCACAAAGGGGACAGGCACCTTTGTAGTGGTTTTGACCGGCGAACATGATCCGCAGGCGTCGCTACAGTTCCACGCAGGGATTGTCGCGGGTCACAAGCGTCTTAACGACAACCGTCGCTCCCAGATAGCGCTCGAGCAACTCGGCGAGACGATCAACGGCAGCCTGGCAATCCCCCATCCGCTCGGGCTCCACGCACTCAATCGCCAGGAATGCATCGGCCGAATCGTCGGACAGCGCCGTGCGAACGCCATCGCGCCAGTTCCAGCAGCGGCATACGGCGCCCGCATCATCGATGTAGGCGAGCTCGCCGGGCAGCGTCGGGTCATCCGTTTCCTCGCCAAGTGGCAGGAACGCATCGCCGCCGTCAGTCACCTTCAAGCGAAGATCCCCCTCAATCGCATGCAGGTCCTCGCCGCCAACGGGCAGCGCGTAGGTCAGCGACACCGTGT
This sequence comes from Collinsella sp. AF23-2, assembly GCF_003459245.1. GTDB lineage: Bacteria > Actinomycetota > Coriobacteriia > Coriobacteriales > Coriobacteriaceae > Collinsella. Next base: position 300,714 of record NZ_QRVG01000001.1, on the reverse strand, counting down.
TGTAGATGTCCACCGCGGGCGTAATGTGGCCCACCGGTTTGCCCTTGAGCACGCGCTTGAGCAGGCTCTCAATTGAGCAACGCGCGCCCTTTTTGGTCTTGAACAGCCGATAAGCCTCGCGCCATGCCTTGACCGGTGCGTTCTCGCTGATAGTATCGCTGGTCAGATGACGCTCCGCATCGATATTGGCGCGGTCGAGCAACGCCGCAATCGCGTCCACGTCCTCTTGAGGAATCTGAGCCGCGGGCTTCATGCCCTTTACGACCACAACACCGACAGCCGCCTGCGGAAACAGCTCCCAAAACGAATCCTCGGCAATAAAGCTCTTCATGTGCTCTCCCTTCATAGCATGCGCCCGAGCCCGGGTGCCTAAACAAAAAGCGCCCTTACGACGGCCACCTTCAAAGTCCTACGGTGCCGCCACAAGAGCGCTTACGCTGCCCCCATCCGGAGAAGGGAGCGATATGTCAGGCGTATTGTAACCCGAGTCATCCGCGCGAGTAAAACCACCACAAAGGTGCCTGTCCCCTTTATGGTGGTTTTGGGTCTGAGGCGACGCTAGTGGCGAAGTCCCAGCAGGCCGTGGCCGCGATGACGGGCGTCGGCGTGCACCTGAGCATGCGGACCGGCGGCCTTGACGGATTCGGGCAGGTGCGAGTACTTCTTCTCGAAGTTCTCCTCGAACATCACGGCCAAGTTGTGCGCGGCCTCGTCGTAGCGAGCGGTGCTCTGCCAATACTGGCGCGGCACCAGGATGCCGTCGGGTACGCCGTGGCACGTGGTGGGAATGTCGACGTTAAAGATGTCGTCGTGCACGAACTCGCTGTCCTCGATGGTACCGTCGAGGGCGCGGGCCACCAGGGCGCGCGTGTAGGCAAGCTCGATGCGATGACCCACGCCGTAGCCGCCGCCGATCCAGCCGGTGTTGACCAGGTACACACGCGTGCGGCCGTCGGCGATGCGCTCACCGAGCATCTTGGCATAGACCATGGGGTCGAGCGGCATAAACGGCTCGCCAAACAGCGAAGAGAACGTGGGCGTGGGCTCGGTGACGCCGACCTCGGTGCCGGGGATCTTGGCCGTAAAGCCCGTCACAAAGTGATACATGGCGGAGTCGGCCGTCAGGCGCGAGATGGGCGGCAGCACGCCAAAGGCATCGCAGGTCAGGAAGAGCACGACGCTTGGAGTGGTGCCCATGCCCTTGGTCCACGCGTTGGGAATGTGCTCCACAGGGTAGGCCACGCGCGTGTTGTGCGTGACCGAGACGTCATCGTAGTTGGGCTTGCGGCTCTCGTCGAGCACCACGTTTTCGCAGATCGCGCCAAAGCGGACGGCGTTGAAGATCTCAGGCTCGTGGAACGCGTCCAGGCCCTCGCATTTGGCGTAGCAGCCACCCTCGATGTTGAAGATGCCCATGTCGGACCAACCGTGCTCGTCGTCGCCGATCAGTAGGCGCGTGGGGTTGGCCGAAAGCGTGGTCTTGCCGGTGCCGGACAGGCCAAAGAACACGGCGGTCTCGTGCGTGACAGGATCCATGCTGGCCGAGCAGTGCATGGGCAGCACGTCGTCCTCGACGGGCAGCAGGTAATTCATGACGCTAAAGATCGACTTTTTAATCTCGCCGGAGTAGCCGGTGCCGGCGACCAGAATCACGCGTTCCTGGAAGTTGATGACCACGGCGGCGCTGGAGTTGAGGCCCTTGATGGCAGGGTCGCACTGGTAACCGGGCGCTGCGAGTACGCAGAAGTCGGGCTCGCCGGTGCGCGCGATTTCGCGGGCAAGCGGGCGGGCGAGCATCTGTTTAATGAAGAGTGCCTGGCTGGCGCGCTCGCAGGCGACGAGCAGTCGGCGCGTGTGGTTGCGGTCGGCGCCGGCCATGCCGCGGGTGACGAACACGTCGCGCTCGTTGAGGTAGTCGACGATGCCGGCCTTGATGGTCTCGTAGCTCTCGATCGAAAGCGGTCGGTTGACGGCGCCCCAGGCGATCTTGTCGTGCACGTCGGGCGTGTCAACGATAAAGCGGTCATTGGGGGAACGGCCAGTGCGCTCCCCCGTCTCGATCACCAGCGCGCCGTTGGATGCCATGTGGCCTTCTTCGCGGCGGATAGCGTGCTCGACGAGCTCCGCGGCGGGTAGATCGACCAGCAGACGGGGCTGATTCTCGGCGGGATCTTCGACCAGCGTAATGCCAAAGTTGGACAGAACTTCTGCAGGGGTAACACCTGGCATGGGGCCTCCTTTAAAAGCGCGACACGTGGACGAGGCGCGCACTTTACTCACGTAAAGCCCGTTGTACCCGATATGCAAAAACGTTTTTGCGGCAAGGGCGAAGCGCCCGCCCAACGGTCAAAAATCGCAGGCAAGCGGCCTAGTCGTTAGGGACACTCTTGAACAGGCAACAACCAAGGAGCGACCCCGGATGCCGGCACTTAGGGACGTTCCCAAAGTGCCGGCACATAAGGAACGTCCCCAAATGCCGTCTACTGAATGGCGCCGCCGAAATTATCGAACAACCTGTTCAAAAACACGAACGAACACCGTCGCGTCTATACTAGAGCGTAGCAATAGAAAGGACTCCGCTTTGAGCATCACGCCCATCGATAGCATTCGCCGCGCCATCGCCCGCCGCAATGGCGTCGCCGACCCCACCGTATCGGACGGGGCGCACGGGCAGGGCGGACGCATCGAGAACGGCCTGTTCCCCGCATCGCACACCGCCGAGGAGCTCGCACGAATCCAAGAGCTAAGCCAGCGTAACGCCGGCGGTCCCGACAGCAGCCAGGCCACACGCCGTCGCCGCGAGCGCGATCGCCAGCCCGGCCCCATCCACCGCATGGTCAATGCCTGGTGGAACCGCCTGCTCGGAGCCGTCTACGGCGGCGGCTTCTCCACGCAAGAAGCCGAGTACGAAGATCACGCCACCCGTCGCGACTACCTTTGGAATACCCTGGGCACCGCCGTGTGGGGCATGGTGTTTCCGTTGCTCACCATCGTGTCCACACAGCTCGTGGGCGCCGAGGAGGCTGGCAAATTCTCCATCGCCTTTGTCACCGGCACGCTCATCATGATCGCGTGCAACTACGGCGTGCGCAATTTCCAGGTCTCGGACATCGACGAAAAGACGTCCTTTGCCTCTTACCAGCTCAACCGCTGGATCTGCGGAGCGCTCGCGCTGGCATGCGGCCTGGTATACAGCAGCGCCCGCGGCTACGATGCGCAGATGGCCACAATCGGCCTGGGCGTCTACCTGTATAAGGTGATCGACGGCATTGCCGACGTGTACGAGGGACGCCTGCAGCAGGCCGACAAACTCTACCTGGCCGGCATGAGCCAAACGCTACGATCCGTCGGCGTCATCGCGGTCTTTAGCGTGGCACTGTTCCTCACGCGCAGCATGCCCATCGCCGCCATGGCCATGGGTGTTACCGCGATTGCCTCGCTCGTGCTGGTCACCGCCCCGCTCGCCCTGCTCGAAACCGAAAAATAACGCCGTATGAGTCTGCGCGAGGCTGGTCACCTGTTTATCCAGTGCGCCCCGCTCTTTGGTGCGCTGTTCCTGTTCAACCTCATCGAGAGCATGCCCAAGTTCGTGATGGAAGGCACACTGGCCTACAAATACCAGCTGTACTTTAATGCACTGTTCTTTCCAGCGCAGGCTATTTTGTTGAGCATTGGATTTATCTATAAACCGCAGCTCCTACGTCTGTCGAGCATTTGGGCGAATCCGCGCAAGCGTCGCCGCTTTGACTTGATTATTGTTGCCGTTATGGCACTGATCGTGGTCATTACCGGAGCGTGCGCCGCATTTATGGCAGGCCCCGGCATCCCCATCATGAGCTTTATGTACGGCCTCAACTTTGAGCGCTACCGCACGCTGGCACTGCTAATGGTTGTCGCCGGCGGCGTCACCGCGGCAATCGACTTTATCTACGCCATCATCACGGTGTTGCGCCACGCCGGCGATGTCACCAAGATCTACCTGATCTGCTTCGCCGTAAGCGTGGTGCTGCCGGTGATCCTGATTAAGCTGCTGGGTCTGATGGGCGCCGTGGTGAGCTACCTAGCCATCATGGCCCTACTCCTGGTGCTGCTGATAATCGAGTACGCCCACATCCGCCAGCGCATCGAGCGCGACCGCAACCCCTACGGCGCCTAATTAGCTGCCCCGGTCACCGGAATTTGCGATGGAATCGCCCCGGCTGGGGTCTCGTTGAAGACAATATGCATTACGTAAAACTAAGTGAGTAGATTTTTACCGAATCCCTGACCACACCGACAGAGCACAAGTCTGTGACCTGCGGTTTTATTGAGGCAAATATGTTGGGTGCTCGGCATTTCCAAAAAAGTCTACTCACTTAGCCAGCGGGCAGCCAAATGATTATTTAATCCCCGTCCCAGAGAAATCAATTAGCGGGCAGAAGGGCAAGAGTAGTCAAAAAAGCCCCGTCCCAAATTAGCTACCACTTGCACCGATTATTCGCCCGGGTTGATGTTCGCGTAGAACTCCGCCCCATCATCGAGCCGCAGGATGCCCACGCGACCGAACTCGGAGCCGGTGGCGGCGGCGCAGTCGATGTCGATGCGATCGGGCACGCCGGCGGTATCCTCGCCACCCAGGCGCACAATCTGCCCGCGGCCCGACTCCTCATCGAGCCCCGCCAGGCCGCCAACCTCGCAATAGCGCCCAAGCGACACCGTGGGCGTGTGGCCGCTCACCACGACCGGGCCCTCGCCCTCGGCAGAAAGCAGTCCCGTCGGCGCATCCCAATAGCCGTGACGAATCCACAGCAGGTCATCGGACGACTGCACGGCGAGCATTTGCCGCAGCAGCTCGCTATCGGCATCGACCGCTCCCCTGCCGTCACCGCAATCGACACCATGCTCAAGCAAAAACGCGCGCGCCGCCTCGGTCTGGATGCCGGCATGCACCAGCAGGTACGGGCGCTCCTCGGTCTCGGCCACCGCGTAGAGCGGCAGCGCGGCCATCCATCGCACGAGCTCCTCGTATGCCTCAAATTCCATGTCGTTGAGCTGCTCGCTCGTCGTCCAGCCACCGTTGATATCCCAGGTCTCGGCATCGAGCGGGTCCTGGCCAATGATGGCATCGAGCATGATCTGCTCGTGATTGCCCTTGAGCACGTGGGCGTTGGGCAGCGAGCGCACGAGCTTAATAACGCCGACCGGATCGGGCCCGCGATCGATCATGTCGCCCAGCACGTACAGCGTGTCGTCGGACGTCAACGAGATCTTAGACAGGGCCTCGTCAAGCGCACGCACGTGCCCGTGAGCATCAGATGTCACATAGATCGCCATGGTACGCCTCTCCTTGCATTGCGGTCTAAGCCCGGCGCCGCAACTAAAACTTCAAGTTGAACTTAAACGTTACCCATTGTACTCCGTTGCAATAAAGCTGGAAAGGGTTTCCGAGCAGAGGCAAAGACGGCAGCCGTCTATGACGATATCGCGCACGCCCGTAATCCGCCCCCATAAACCCACCACCTTTGGGTACAAATAACCGCAGACAACTGACCGTGCCACGCCAACCACCCAGGAGCGGACACTATCCATGAACCAGATACTTCTCTTTATCGGCCTCGTCATCATTTTGTGCCTGACCATCAAACCCGTCGGCAAAAAACTCCCCTTCCCCACCCTCCTCATCTTTATTGCGCTCGGCATGCTGCTCGGCGTCAACGGTCCGGCGCACATCGACTTTAGCGACTACGCGCTCACCGAAACCGTCTGCAGCACGGCGCTGCTGTTCATCATGTTCTACGGCGGCTTTAACACCAACATCGACCGTGCCAAACCCGTCGCCGCGCCCGCTGTGCTGCTGAGCACGCTCGGCGTTATCGCCACCGCCGGCATCACTGGCGTGTTCGCACACTTCGCACTGGGCTTCGACTGGATCGGCGGCCTGCTGCTGGGCTCGGTCGTGGCGTCGACCGACGCGGCGAGCGTCTTTAGCGTGCTGCGCGAGCACAACCTGTCGCTAAAGGGCGGCACCGACTCGCTGCTCGAGGTCGAATCGGGCTCCAACGACCCCGTCGCCTACATGCTCACCGCGGTACTCGCCACCCTCGCGGCGGGTGGCAACATCGACATTCCCGTGCTGCTGGCCAAGCAGATCATCCTGGGCGTGGGGCTGGGCCTTGCCATCGGCTGGATATCCAGCCGCCTGATTGAGCGCGCACACGCAACGGCCGAGGGCGCGCAGACTATCTTTTTGTTCGCCGTGGCGATCGTCGCCTACGCACTGCCGAGCTACCTGGGCGGCAACGGCTTTTTGGCCGTATACCTGGCAGGCATTGTGCTGGGCGCGAGCGACATCACCGGCAAGGTCGAGATGGCGCACTTCTTTGACACCCTTACCGAGATGGCCGAGATGACGATCTTCTTCTTGCTCGGCCTGCTCGTCACGCCCGCGCGCCTGCCGCAAATGCTGCTACCCGGCCTGGCGCTCATGGCGTTTATGCTCTTTGCGAGCCGCCCCATCGCCGTCGGTCTGCTGCTGGCGCCCTTTAAGACGAGCCCTCGCCAGGTTGCGCTCGTAAGCTGGGCGGGCTTGCGCGGCGCGGCTTCGGTCGTCTTTAGCCTCTTTGCTGTGGTGGCCGGCGTTCCCGGCGGACACGACCTATTTGACCTGGTGTTTGTGATTGCCGTATCGAGCATTGTGGTGCAGGGTTCGCTACTGCCGGCGGTGGCGAAGAAACTCGATATGATCGATGCGGCCGGCGACGTGCGCCGCACCTTTAACGACTACCACGACGAGGACGGCATGTCGTTTGTAAAGCTCAAGGTGGGCGCTGGCCATCCGTTTGCCGGGCGCTCGCTCGCCGATATTGGCAGCGCGACGGACATGCTCGTGGTCTTGGTGCTGCGCGACGGGGCACACCCGGTACTGCCCAACGGCGATACCGTCATCGAGGAAGGCGACCTTCTGGTGATGGCAGCCCCAACGTTCGAAGAGCGTGCCGAGGTTACGCTGCGCGAGGTCACCGTGACGCCCCACGGTCGCCTGGCCGGTCAGCGCCTGCGCGACGTGCCGCAGGGCAAGCACCCGTTTATCGTGGTGATGCTCAAGCGCGACGGCCAAACCATCATCCCCGATGGCAACACCCTAATATACGCCGGCGACGAAGCCGTCATCGCCACGCTAGCTTCCTAGCAGCCCGTCCCTCTTCAGCTACTAGCTGTCACCCACAGCAAAGTCGCGGAGGTCGAGGCCTTCGCGTTCGGCTCGGGCTAGGAGCTCTTGGGGCGACTCGTCCTCGATATCCATCACGTCGAGCATGGCAGCGGGAAAGCCCACGCCAGCCGCGCTCCCCGCGTAGTCGAGCAAGCCCTCGCGCAGCTGGTCTACATCAACTTCAATCTTCACGGTGAATCCTCCTACCGGGCAATCGCGGCCGGACAAACCGCACGTCCCAACTGATGTGCAATAAACTCCAGATACGGCCATAATAAAATAATGAACATCAGGGAGGTTACGGATGATGGACAAGCTCACTGCCATGACAGAACAAGTCAGAGATTTTTGTGATGCGCGCGATTGGCGCAAATATCACACTCCAAAGGAACTTGCCATCGGCATAGCGACAGAGTCCTCCGAACTCCTTCAGCTTTTCCGCTTTATGAGCGACAAGCGCATTGCAGAAATGTTCGATAGCCCTGATCAGCGCCAAGCCATCGAAGACGAAGTTGCCGACACGCTCCTCTTTCTCCTACGTTTCGCCGATCTAAACGGAATCGACCTCCCAAAGGCGCTCTCGTCCAAACTCAAACGCAACGGCGAGCGCTATCCCGTCGACACCAGCTCCAGCGAATACAGAAAGGCGGCCCACCATGAGTAATGAGTTCGCCCTTCGACAATACACGCTTCCCCTCCCCCAACCCTTCGAGGCAAGCGAATCGCTGCAGGACTTTGGCACGCCAAAGCCCGGATTCCACCATGACGAGAGTTGGCCCGTTCTCTATATTCTGACCAACAGTAAAAACAAAACGGCGTACATCGGTCAAACGACCAATTATCGACGCCGCATGAAGCAACACGCCGCAAACGTGGACAAAGACTTCGACCGGACCCTCCTGATTGACAATCCAACCTTCAATCAGTCAGCAACATTTGAGTTTGAGAATCGACTTATCGAGCTGTTCTGCGCTGACGAAAAATACCAGGTAACCAACGCCAACAATGGCTAAGCCCAGTTCGATTATTTTGAGCGACCTCAGTATCGCCAGAAGTTCAGAGACCTCTGGACAAAGCTTCGCGAAGAGAACTATGCGATCCACCCCATCGAAGAGCTCGAGAATACCGACCTGTTCAAATTCTCGCCCTTCAAAACGCTCACGCCCGATCAATACGAAACGATTGAGGCGATTTACAGGCGGCTCGAGCAAGAGCATGAAGACATTAAACACGGCGGTCCCAAGAAAGAGCGCGTAACCGTCGTGAACGGCGCGCCGGGAACAGGCAAAACAATCCTCGCCATCAGTCTCATGTTCAAAATCAAAAATGAGCCGAACCTTTCCGGTCTGCGGGTCGGCTTCGTGACGCCCATGGAGTCTCTGAGCAAGACGCTCAAAAAACTCACGCACTTCCTCCCCGGGTTAAAGCCCGGCGATATCCTGAGCCCCAACGACGTCACAAAAAACGATCGGTATGACGTCTTGCTTGTCGACGAGGCGCACCGACTGGGAAACTACTTATCCGCCGGCGCCGGCATCGGAGCTTTCTACAACACATGTGAACGACTCAGCTTGCCGCGCACGAGCAGCCAGGTGGATTGGATTTTCAAATGCTGCGACAAGGCGTACCTGTTCTTTGACCCCAAACAGCAAGTCCGCGCATCGGGACTCAACCGAGATGGCCTTGAGCAGCGACTCAACCAACTCGAAGAAGCCGGCATCGAGACCGAAGAATTCAACTTGAGTACCCAAATGCGCGTGCGTGGCGGCGATGAGTACCTCGATTTTGTCTACGACCTGCTTGATAACAAAGCGTACATGCATGCCGGCATGAAGTTCAAAGCACTCTTTTCATAGGAGCCTTACGATTCGCGAGCCGGGGATCCGGACAGCGATATCCCCAGATACCAGTTTGGAATCGTCGACCGATTTGAGGACTTCTGCTCTCTGCAGCAAACCAAGGAAGAAGAAGTTGGTCTATCCCGCATGATGGCAGGCTTTGCGTGGAAGTGGGAAACGAAGAATAACAAAGATGCGTTCGATATCGTCATCGAGGGCATTCCCAAACGCTGGAACTCAACCCAGAAGGATTGGGTTAACTCCGCCAACGCCGTCAACGAAGTCGGATGCATTCATACGGTACAAGGCTACGACCTCAACTACGGATTCGTAATTCTGGGTCCCGACATTTACTACGATTCGAACAAAGATGCAGTCAACGTTAACAGGGCAAACTTCAAAGATGCCGTTGCCAAGAAAAAGGCAAGCGACGATGATCTGCAAAAGATCATCGTCAACGCCTACTACGTCCTCATGACGCGCGGCATGTTAGGAACGTATCTCTATGTGTGCGACCCCGCGCTCAAAGAGTACCTGTCACGGTATATCCCGGCGATATAGACCTTGCGACCGCCCTCCCCCATGTAACCATCCTGTAAATCATAGCGGCGCACTCGAGTTTTACCGTGATGCGGTCGCGCCTAGCGCTCCACTGTGCTAAAGTATCCCGAACGTTCAAACGACTACGAGGGGGAACTAGAAGATGGCACGTGTGCACAACTTCTCAGCTGGCCCGGCCGCACTGCCCACAAGCGTGCTCGCCGAGATCGCCGACGAGATGATGGACTACCGCGGTTGCGGCATGTCCGTGCTCGAGATGAGCCATCGATCTAGCATGTACCAGCAGATCATCGACGACGCCGAGGCAACCCTACGCCGCCTGCTGAGCATCCCCGACAATTACCGTGTCCTGTTTTTGCAGGGCGGCGCCACGCTGCAGTTTGCGGGCATCCCCATGAACCTCATGCGCCGCGGGCGCGCCGGCTACATCGTGACCGGCAACTTTGCCAACAAGGCGTACAAGGAGGCCGCCAAGTACGGCGAGGCCGTGCTGCTCGCGAGCTCCGAAGACACCAACTTCGACCGCATCCCCGACATGGCCGACATCAACGCGCGTATTGCCGCCGAGGCTGCGGGCGACGGGCTCGACTACGTCTACATCTGCCAGAACAACACCATCTTTGGCACCATGTACCGCGAGCTGCCTAACTGCGGCGATGTGCCGCTGGTCGCCGATGTTTCGAGCTGCTTTTTGTCGCAGCCACTCGACGTCGAGCGCTACGGACTCATCTACGCCGGCGCTCAGAAAAACGCCGGCGCCGCTGGCGTGACCGTGGTCATCGTGCGCGACGACCTGATCGCCGACGGCCCGGCCTTTGCGCAGACGCCGCAGTACATGAACCTTAAGACCCAGGCCGCCAAGGGCTCCATGCTCAACACGCCCAACACCTTTGGCATCTACGTGTGCGGCAAGGTGTTCCGTTGGGTTGAGCAGACCGGCGGACTTGCCGCCATGGCCGAGCGCAACTGGGCCAAGGCCAACCTGCTCTACGACCTGCTCGAGCACAGCGAGCTGTTCCATGGCACCGCGCAGGCCAACAGCCGCTCCATCGCCAACGTCACGTTCCGTACCGGCGACGCCGAACTCGACGCGGCCTTTGTTGCGGGCGCGGCAGAGCACCAGATCCAAAACGTCAAGGGCCATCGCCTCGTCGGCGGAATGCGCGCCAGCGTGTACAACGCCGTCACCATGGAGGACGTGCAGGCGCTGGCCACGTACGTGAAGGACTTCGAAGCGCAGCATAGTTTGAGCCCGCGATCTAACTAGCCCGCAACACGCGGGCCGACCAGCCACTTCAAACCACTTGTTATAAACAAATCCGCTAAGGAGTTTTTCATGCGCAAGATTAAAACCATCGACGACATTACCAAGGACGGCAAAGTCGAATTTGGCGAGGGCTACGAGTTTGTGGGCACCGCCGAGGAGGCCGACGCCATTCTGATGCGCTCCACCGACCTGCACGGCTACGAGCTGCCCGAGGGCATCCGCGCCATCGCCCGCTGCGGCGCCGGCGTCAACAACATCCCCGTCGAGGAGTACGCCAAGAAGGGCGTCGTCGTCTTTAACTCCCCCGGCGCCAACAGCAACGCCGTCAAGGAGCTCGTCCTGGGCATGTTGGTGCTCTCGAGCCGCGGCGTGGTGCAATCGATGAACTGGGTGCGTGACAACGCCGACGACCCCGAGATTCAGGTCGATGCCGAAAAGGCCAAGAAGGCCTTTGTGGGCCGCGAGCTCAAGGGCAAGCGCATCGGCGTCATCGGCCTGGGCAACGTGGGCTCCAAGGTCGCCAACGCCTGTGTCGATCTGGGCATGGACGTCTACGGCTACGACCCGTTCATTTCCGTCGAGCACGCATGGGTGCTGAGTCGCGAGGTGCAGCGCGTGGGCACGCTCGAGGACCTCTGCCGCGGCTGCGACTACCTCACCGTGCACGTGCCCAGCAAGGCCGATACCATCGGCATGATCAGCACCGAGCAGATCGACCTGCTGGCGCCCGACGCCGTGCTCATCAACTACGCGCGCGAAACCATCATTGACGAGGACGCCGTCGACGCTGCCCTGCGCGAGGGCAAGCTCAGCTGGTTTAGCTGCGACTTTGCCACGCCCAAGACCGTCAAGATGCCCAACACGTTTATCACCACGCATTCGGGCGCCGGCACCGGCGAGGCCGAGGCCAACTGCGCCGACATGGCCATCAGCGAGCTCAAGGATTACCTGGAAAACGGCAACATCGCGCACAGCGTCAACTACCCCGCCTGCAGCATGGGCAAGGCGCGCGCCGCAAGCCGCATTGCCTGCCTGCATGCCAACGTGCCCAACATGATCGGCCAGATCACGGCCATTCTCGCCAAGGACAACGCCAACGTGCAGCGCATGACCAACGAGTCCGCTGGCGAGAACGCCTACACCATGTTCGACACCGATGAGCACCTGGACGGCAGCACGATCGAGGCACTCAAGCATATTCCGTCGATGTATCGTGTGCGCGCGATTAAATAGCGCCGGCGCCAATCCTGCCAGACAGACCACGAAGCCCATTCGGCCCCCGTTTTCACGAAACGGGGGCCGATTTTGTTGCTCCGGACGACTTTAAAATGATACCCATAACAAGTTTTTTCAGATAATCGATAGTGAGGCTCAAGTCGCTAAGCACACCCGCTTTGATAAACAGCTTTATCAGGGACTTTAGTAGGTAAAAATCGATCTCTATGTGCCGAATGTAAGTTGACTGTCCATTTTCCGAAACAACTTATTCTAGATAGCATTTTTAAGGCCCCTCCAAGGCGAAATATAAGTCTTTTTGTGACCAAAACTCTAGTCCGCGCGACCGTTTTCCACCCGCGCGGCTACATTCCTGCCCAATCGATAAAAATCTCCTCACGAAGCCGCCGTTCGAGCTCCTGCTGTCGCGGCGTCTTGTCTTTCAGCGGCACATCGAGATAGGACATGATGAGCTCCATCACCACGCGGAAGGCATCGGAGTCGGCCAGCTGACCATAGGTCATCAGAATGACGGGATATCCCATCGCTTGCAGCGCCGTCGTTCGATCGGAGTCCGAAATCTTGGATTCAATGGATCCGTGAATGGCTTTACCCTGGCATTCAACCAGACACTCTCGGCTGCCGTCCTTATTTGCCAGCAGGATATCGGCATAGCGCCTATCAAGCCCCGAAATCAGGCGGGCGCTGCGCGTCATACGAATCTCAACGTTATTGGTAAGGCTCAGCCCTTCGCCGCCGCGCAACCTCGTAAGGCCAAACAGCATCGAAGCCTGGACCTCGAGCGGCGATGCTGCCACCCCCGTAATGCATTTCGCGGCTCGTATGAACGATTTAGCGCCGCGGAGCCCCCGGACCTTATCGACGAACTCTGTAAGCTCAGAGAGCTCGATCAAGGGAGGTCGTTTCCACAAGTCCGTTGGATTCCCCGAGACATCCTTTACGTTTTCCCAGCCCGACCGTGCGTCACCCCACCGGCCCCCGTATGCCTGCTCAAGTGCCGACTTTACCTGAGGCGCAATCTTGCACACGGCAAAGGTGCCGCACATCTCATACATGCACATGATTAGACGCTCGTTTGAGACCGAGGAAGCCAGGGTCAGCAGGGTAAAGAGTGGGGACGCAACATCGAGGCCAAACTCCGTCTGCCGCACGGAATCAAACGGCCTCTCCCCGTTCCAAACATGCCTGACAATGCGATCGCCCTTACGTCCGCAGCTGCCCTGCGCCAACACGTGTAACGGGGTGCCCAGGAAATGCGTGACGAGCGGATGCTCACATAGGTGCTCCCTGCGCGGATCGTCCGCAGAATCGGGCAGGTCCGGCATTATTGCCAAGACCTGTGGAGGTATCCGGTGATACCGAAAGGCAGATATGTCGCACAGCATGTCGTCCATGAAGGGTACGTACCCGCTGCGTCGCTTGTGAACCCGCCCGGACGGCAAACGCGCTGGCTCGGCCTGCGAACGGTAAATACTGCCACGCCCACGTCGCGGATCTCTCAGGAGGCTTACAATCGGTTTGGAAAGCAAACTGATTGTGAGGTTGCATATGGTTGATGAGGATTTTGCCTGGCGGCTTGCGCAGGAGCTTGTGCGGATCGACAGCTCAGACCCGGGCGCGTATGAGGATGAAATTGAGCGCTTCATTAAGAGGCTCATTGAGCAGCAGCTGGCACAACTTGATAGTTCTGCGCTCGATGCCGTGCAGATTGAGGAGCTCGAAGTGCTGCCCGGGCGCCGCAACCTTAAAGTCACCGTGCCGGGCCAAAGCGACGAGCCGCGGCTGATCTATATCTGCCACATGGATACCGTCACCTTGGGCGATGGCTGGGACGCAGACATCGAACCGCTTGGGGCGGTTGTGCGCGACGATAAACTCTATGGCCGCGGTGCCTGCGATATGAAGGGTGGCCTGGCCTGCGCCATTGCCGCACTGGTCCATACGCTCGAGCGCGTGGCGGCGGATGGCGCGCTGCCACGCCGCGGCTTTTCGCTCATCTGCTCGGTCGACGAGGAAGACTTCATGCGCGGCTCAGAGGCCGCGATCGATGCTGGCTGGGTCAGCTCGCGCGAATGGGTGCTGGACACCGAGCCCACCGACGGACAGATCCAGGTGGCGCACAAGGGGCGTACGTGGTTCGAGATTGAAATGGCTGGCGTGACGGCGCATGCGAGCCAGCCTTGGAAGGGCGCGGATGCCGTCGCCGCCATGGCCGAGGTCGTGTGTTCGCTTCGTCGCGCGTTTGCGGCGCTGCCCGCGCACGATGAGCTGGGGCCTTCGACCATCACGTTTGGCCAAATCGAGGGCGGATATCGCCCCTACGTCGTACCCGACCGCGCCAAAGTCTGGGTCGACATGCGCCTGACCCCGCCGACCGATACGGCCGCCGCAATCAATATGGTCGAGCATGCCATCGCCGTCGCCGAAGCCGCCGTTCCCGGTTGCCATGGCAGCTACACCGTGACGGGCGACCGCCCCGCCATCGAGCGCGACCCGAACTCTCCCCTTCTAGCAGCGCTCAAGCGTGCCGCCGATGACGTAACGGACGCGGACACGACCGTCGGCTTCTTTACCGGCTACACCGATACCGCCGTCATTGCCGGCAAGACAGGCAACCGCAATTGTATGAGCTACGGCCCCGGCTCGTTGGCGCTCGCACACAAGCCCGACGAGTATGTGCCCCATGCCGATATCGTTCGCTGCCAAAACGTGCTCATCGCGCTTGCCGATAACACGCTCTGGGACGCAAGCGGCCAAGTTGGGGCATAATAAGCCGCGAACAAACCGACTCGCGCGTTAGGACCGCCCATGAAAGCACTTCCGTTTCCCTGCATCCGCCCGGCTCAGGACCGTGTGCTCGAGGCGCTGCCTGCGATGGGCGGTATCCTGAGCGGCAACGACGCCCTGCGCGGCGCCATTGCTGACGGCCTAATGCTCAAGGATCCAGGCGCGGCGTATTACGTGTACGAATGCTCGGGCGAGCCGGGTCGCGCGACGGGTGTCGTGGCGATTTGCCCGGTTAACGTACTGACGGGTAGCGACGAGGCTGCCGCCGAGAGCGTCGACGCACTCGCCGCCGCGCGCGCGATCGCCGAGCTTAAGGTGCAGCCGCGCCCCGTGTCGCTCGCCTACGAGGCGTCGCCCGTCATGGATATCATTTTGAGCGCTGCCAAAGAGGGCGCATCGCTCTACGCCGTCACCGATCCCGCGGGCGTCACACATCGCGTGTGGGAGGTCAAGCGCGAGGACGCCGTTGCCGCCATCCGTGCCATGCTCGATCAGGCGCCCGACCCGGTGTTCGCCGGTGACTCCGCCTATGTCGCCGCACTGGCTGGGGCATCGCAGATTCTGGCCGACGAGGCCCGCGCTGCCGGCGCCTACTCTGGCAAAGAGCCGTTCAACTTTGCTGTAGCCGTGCTGTTCCCCGCCGCGCAGGTCAGCGGCAGCGCGCCGCAGGTTCCGACGGGTCTGCTCACTCACCAGGTCTCACGGTTCTAGCGAACTCAAACGCTAAGCTGGAAAACCCAGCATCCAAACAAACAAGGGGCGGAGATGCAGCAAACGCATGCACCTCCGCCCTTTTCGCATCAAACAATTACGCCGGTAAACCGGGCCGCAACGTCAGCGTTATCCACGCTGCGGACCTGCCGCCGCCACGAGCGGCTCTAGCCCCAGCTCGCGCGCGTAGTCTTCCTGCGTAAAGACTTCGACCAGTTCAAACGTATCGGCCGCATCGTCAAACGCAAAATGCAGCACTGAGCAGTTGCCCGGCACGCGTTCGCGCTCGTCGGCCGCCGCGCCCCGCACGTGGTCCAAAAACTCCTTGATAGCTGAGCCATGACTTACCGCGAGCACGCACGTATGGTCCGGACGCCGCATAAGATCGGTCAGCGTCGCCACCATGCGCGTGCGCACCTGGATCTGGCCCTCGCCGCCAAACTGCCGATAGAAGTCGCGCCACGGGCGCTCGGGCATAAGCATCACGCGCTCGGCCTCAAAGTCGCCAAAGAACCACTCACGCAGGCCGTCCAGGCGCTCGTACGCCAAGCCCGGCCACAAGTTGGCGATAGTCTGCTCGGTGCGATGAAGCGTAGAGGTGTAGGCATGATCGGGCTCAATGCCGCGCGCACGTAAAAACATGCCGGCGCGCGCCGCCTGGTCGCAACCCAACTGCGTAAGCGGCGAGTCACTCCACCCCTGAATGATACGCTTAAGGTTGAATATCGTCTGTCCATGACGGACCAGATACAGATCTTTATTCATAGGGGTCCTTTCGTTCGTTACCAACCCAAGAGCGAAAACGCCCCGTCGCAATAGCCAAAATGAAGCACGGCACCGTTGTCGGGTAGCTCTCCCCCGCCAGTCACATACTCAAGAAACTCCTGGCAGGCTGAGCCGTGGGAAACCGCCAGCACGCAGTCGTGCTGCGGCCGGGCCATAATACGGGACAGCGCCGCGACCATGCGCGACTGAAGCTGCACTTCCGACTCGCCGCCAAAGGCCACCGGATAATCGCCCCAGGGCTGCGGCGGCATCTCGCGATTTGATGTGCCCTCCAGCGAGCCAAAATGCCACTCACGCAGGTCATCGACCAGCTCAATGGAACGGCCCTCGCCAACGATAAGCTCGGCCGTATGCCGCGCCCGGCCCAACGGCGAGGAATACACATGATCAAAGGCCACGCCACGCGCCGCAAACGCCGTACGCGCCGTCAGCGCCTGCTCGCGCCCGCGCGCCGTAAGCGGCGAATCGTGCCAGCCCTGCAAAATGCTCTGCACATTGAGCTCAGTCTGCCCATGCCGCACCAAATACAGATCTGCCACACGCTCTCCCCTCGTACCACCACAAAGGGGACAGGCACCTTTGTGGTGGTTTACCGTCTGATCACGCCGCGGTGACGCTCAGCTACACCAGCACGTCGGCGAGCGGGCGCTTGGGTACGTGGTGCACCTGCGCATCGTCACGCCAGTAATTAATTGAGCCGTCGGGGTTGGAATCGATCGCATCGATCATCTGCGTCTCGGCCGGCACGCCAAAAGCCATGATCAGCTTGAGCTCATACTTGTCGTTATCGAGCCCCATAGCATCGATCGCGCGGGGCGTAAAGGCCTTGAACATGCAGGCTGCCACCTCGGGCGTGGCGCTGCGAGCGGCGAGCATCATCGTCTGCGCGGCAATGCCCGTGTCGACCTCGGTGATGGGCGCGGCGGGCTTACCCGGAACAGCGCGCTCGGCAAGAATCGCGATGTAGCCGGTCGGACGCTCGCCCTCGGCAGGACCCGACCAATCCTTAAGCGCGCCGGCCCATGCAAGCTCATCAAATACACGCGCGCAATCCTCGGCACCGCTCACCACATGAAAACGCAGACGCTGAGCATTGGCGCCGCAGGGAGCCAGGTGCGCCAGTTCCGCCAGCTCGAGCAAAAACTCGCGCGGCACGCGCATGGACTCGTCAAAACGGCGGCACGTACGGGCGCGGCGGACCAGCGCGTCAAACGTGTCCAGGCCAAGCTTTTCGCAACCTTGCTTTGCCATCGATTCGACACTCGACGGTGCCTCGGGAACTGCTTCGTTCATAGGGACCCCCAATACAAGCCAATTGTCCTTAGGAAAATCTAACCTAAAACGTAGGCAATAACGAACAGGGCTGCAATGTTCTACACCTGTTGAATAGAAACTCGCGACGTGGGGAACAACGGAAACAATTCGGGGCCTTTGGGTTACGTTTCGCCCTCCCCGACCCATACGTCAGCGCCCTTAGGGGATACTGGTTGTAACGATCAAGGCTTACGCCGCACGGAAAGGAGACTTATGGGCATCTTTAAGAACGATGATCAAAAATCGAGCCAGTTTGGATTTGACGAGAAAAGCATGGCGGGCAAAGCCGTCAAGGCCGTACGCTGGATCTACGCCATCACGGGCGTCTTAGCACTCATTGCTGGTATCGCGCTGCTTTTTGCACCTGCCAAGTCCCTCGTCTTTTTGACGACTGTCCTGGGTTTTTACTTTGTAATCACTGCTGCCATCAGACTATTCACTGCCATTTTTGAGCCGCTGCTGCCCACCGGCTGGCGCGTGACGAGCATCATCTCCAACCTACTCATTATCTTGGGCGGCGTCATAATCCTGCGCAATCAGGCCTTCTCGACCGCGACGCTCACCACGCTTGTAGTGGTCGTCGCCGGCTTTGGCTGGATCGTCGAAGGCGTCATGTCGATTCTGGAATCCGAGCTTTCCGCCAACCGCGCCCTCGCCATCCTGAGCGGCGCACTCTCCATCATCGCGGGCATGTTCGTGTTTATCTATCCGCTGTGGTCGGCCAAGATGCTCGTCATCTTTAGCGGTGCCGCGCTGCTGGTGTTTGGCGTGACGCTCATTGTCCGCGCCATTCAGTTTGGCAAACTGGTGCGCTAGATGCCAAAGACGCTTTTTATTGATGCCGACGCCTGCCCGGTCACGCGCGAGTCGATTGACTGCGCGCGGCGGGCGGGCGTCGCCGTTGTTATCGCCGGCAACAGCACGCAAAACCTGGAACGGCACATTCGCCGCGACGACCCGCGCGATGCCGAGCACGCGCGACGCGGCTTTTGGATCACGACGCTCGACGTGAGCGTGGGCGCCGACAGCGCCGACTTTGCCATTGTCGAACGCCTGCAGGCGGGCGACGTGGTCGTGACGCAGGACATTGGCTTGGCGAGCATGGTGCTCGGGCGCGATGCCGCCGCTATCGGTGTGCGCGGGCGCGTCTACGACAAAGCAACCATCGACATGCAGCTGTTTATTCGCCACGAGGAAAAGAAGGTACGCCGCGCCGGCGGACGCACTCGCGGTCCGGCAGCATTTACCAGCGAAGACCGCGCCCGCTTTAAACGCAACCTCACCGAGTTGCTGCACTAACCAAGGTAGGTTTTTGGGACATGCCTAATAATCTACCTTTTTGTTTTGCCGATTGACGCGCATCCAACGCCCAGGTCATGGCGGTGGAATTTATGGCATGTCCTAGTTTTACGGCATGCCCCAAACATCCACTTAGAACCCAAAGGCGGAAAGGATAAGGCCCCAGCCAGCGCCGATGACGTACATCATGATCAGGAACACGGCATTTTCGCGGGCGCTGCGGTTGGTGCGGAACAGCACCAGATAACCCACGCCGGCGGAAATGAGCGTGCCGGCGAGCATCGGCGCCAGTTGCAGCGCGCCTTCCAGATACAGCTGTGTAATGACCACGCTCGCCGAGCAATTGGGAATCAGCCCGACAAGCGCCGAACCCAGGACAGCGAGTGTCTCGTTGCCGCGCAGGAACTGCTCGATCGCGGACTCGCCGAACGTCTCGAGCACGGCGACCAGAATCAGCGTCACCAGAAAAATGAATACCGAGACCTGCACGGTGTGCGAGATCGCACTGCGGATGATCGACAGGACAGGCGTCCCTTCGTGGGAGTGAGAGTGACCGTGACCATCATGGTGTTCATGTTCGCCCTCATGACCGTGATCGTGGCCATGTCCGTGTTCGTGCTCGTCTTCGTCTTCATCACATCCGCAATGGTCGCGCTCGCACAGCTCGTGGATGTGGTCGGCGCTCACGCCCGCCTCGGCCACCTCGTCGATGATGTCACCGCCGCTGTGGTCGTCGTGCGCGCAGTTCACGTGGGCCGGATTGGCCGCGGTTCCCAGCACGGTACGGCGAATCGCCGCGTGCGCGCGGGCGTTACGGCGCAGGCCGCGAATGGCAGCGTCCACGATAAAACCCGTGACCAGTGCGATAAGCGCTTTCGAAGCCAAAAGCATCGCCATAGTCTGCACGGGAACCTGCTCGGCAAGCAACAGCGGCAGCATCTCGTCGGAGGTCGAAAGGAACACCGCCACCAACGTGCCCAAGGTCACGACACGGCCGGCGTACAGCGTGGCCGCCATGGCCGAAAAGCCGCACTGCGGCACCATGCCCAGCAGCGAGCCAACCACGGGACCCGCAGCGCCGGCGCGCTTGATAGCGCCGTTGACGCGGTCGCCCGCAACGTGCTCAAGTGTCTCGAGAGCAAGATACGTCACCAACAAAAACGGCACCAGCGACAGCGTGTCCTTGCCGGCGTCGAGCAGAATATCAATCAGTAAATCCATGACGGATGGAACCTTTCGTGTCTTTCGGCAGCATTGTAAAAGTCCTAGCGGTCAACTAGGGTATTGTAGTTGTCCCGGGCGCGGTGCCAATAGTTGCCTATGGTAAACTATCATCTCGCCATAACTCAGTAACCTCGAGCCGCACAACGCGGCTCGTCCAAGGAGTAGCATATGAACGTATCGCAAGCACTCGAATACGAGCGCCAGCCGTTTATCCCCATGTTTATCTACGGCGACCACGGCGCCATGGAGTCCGAGCGCCAGAAGGGCGAGGAGGCCCTCAAGGTGCTCGAGACCGAGTACTTTACTGCCGAGGGCGACCCCGGCTTCGACTTTGCCACCGTGCGCGACCTGGCCGACCGCAACCGCGACCTGTGCGACCAGATTGGCGAGGCACGCCTGCGCAACGTGACGCCCGCGACGCTCTCGCGCGGCCTGTCCGACGCCGACACCTGCGCCGCCATCGGCAAGATGCAAAAGCGCACCGCCGCGTCCGTTATGCGCGAGATCCGCGGCGACCGCGACGCACTCGGCGTGGCCTATGCCCGCAAGCCCATCCAGGGCACCGTGCTCGGTATCGACATCGAGACCACCGGTCGCGCGCCCGAGCGCGGCTATATCATCAACGTCGGCTGGGAGATCATGGAACTCACCAGCGACGCCATCCCGCACGACGCCGAGGCGCACTACTGTGGCCTGCCCGACATCTACCGCGGCGAGGATGTGCCGCTGTCGAATATCCACCACATTACCTGGGACGACATCGACGGCAAAACGCCCTTCCGCGAGAACAAGGAGCTGCAAAAGCAGCTGCTCAAGCTTATGAAGAAGTACCCGTACATGGCACACAACGCCGCCTTTGAGGACAGCTGGTTCAAGATCCACCTGGACGGCTACGCCGAGGCACGCCGCGCCGGCAAGATCATCGTCATCGACTCGCGCCAGATCTGCCGCAGCCTGGACGCCGACGTGCGCTCGCTCCCCCGCGAGTCCGCCCCAGCCGCGCTCGAGAACTGGGCGCGCCGCCGTGGAACCCTCGCCGCCGACGCCAACGAGCAGCACCTGGGTCTGGATGACACCGACCTCATGCTCCGCACGGTACAGGCCGAGTTCAACCTCAAGAACCTATTCGCGAAATAGCAACGCCTGCGACAAACACTGCTTGCTCACGAGCGGCCTCGCAGCGGGAAACACCGCAGCGGGGCCGCCCTACGCTCCACAGATAGATCTGCCATCACAAATTCTGAACCCTCATTTTGAACGATTTCGGCCAATTCCCGACACGTAATTCGTTGTCGGATGGTGATGCATTGATATCAAATGTGCAGCAATTGAGTTTTTATATGCTATAGCTAAGCTGCGAGAACATTGATTTT
This sequence comes from Collinsella sp. AF23-2, assembly GCF_003459245.1. Lineage (GTDB taxonomy): Bacteria > Actinomycetota > Coriobacteriia > Coriobacteriales > Coriobacteriaceae > Collinsella. The sequence goes on along the minus strand of NZ_QRVG01000001.1, from coordinate 279,129 downwards.
AGGCGTGCCAGCCCATAATCGCGTCAAGCTTTTGGACAGCATTTGGTTAGGCCCCTAAAACGGCTTTCCCACTCAGCGCCATCAACACGGCATTAGCTGACACGATATATACCATGAGTATCGTATTGTCACATACCACTGCAAAAGCGGTCTACCAGGCCGCGCATTCGGCTTCTGCGAAAGACACCGAGCCCTGTAACCCTGCCGCGATTTACGGATCATGTCCCACCGGAACGCTCCTTGACGCAGCCGCAGAATGGCTCACCAAACACGATGTTTCCCTTGACGCAAATGATTGCCTCGAAGTAATGGTGTTTGATCGCAGGAATGCGCGCTATGCAATGAACTGTCAATGCCACGTTTCGTCAAAACGATTCTCGAGCTCACGCTTTATAGAGCTCAAAGATGGCATCTTCATTGTTGGCGTTGAGCTTTGCGCACTTCAGGCCGCCACCTATCTCCCTTTTCGCGAACTGGTGGAGTACTACTTTGAATTGTGCGGCGCTTACTCCCTTGGAACCGACTCTTCCACCTCGTATAACGAGCGTTTCGCGCTCACCTCGACCGAAAGGTTAAAACAGTTCTTTAATTCCATTACCAGATGCGACGGTCTGGCCCTTGCCCGAAAGGCGATCCAATGTGTGCGCGACGGATGCCGGTCTCCTATGGAAACGGCCTTTGTCATGATGCTAACGCTGCCTAAAAGCGAAGGAGGGCTTGGTATTAAGGGAATTGAGACCGATTACGAGGTGCAGGTCACCGCTGCCGCAAAGAATCTCACGAGACGCAAAAAGTTCTTTATGGATGCGTATCTAAAGAAATCTCGCACAGACATTGAATACAACGGGTTTTATCATGACGCGGAAGAAGACCGCGCCATCGATGAGGAGCGCAAGAATGCGCTTGCGTCCATGGGATACGGAATCATCACCGTCAGTCGTTATTCCTTTATGCATGCCAGCGCTTTCGTTAGGGTCATGGAGGCGATCCAACGGAAAGAGGGCATACGTCCCTCGCGTCTGCCAAAAGACTTTCAAATCATGCAAGAGAACCTGAGACAGTTTGTGCTCAGAAGGTTTATAGAAGAGAAAAAGCGAATTCAGAAGCAGCTTCGCCAGGATTCCGAAGATCGTCAACGAATCGACCTCGAAAAAGCAACACTCGAAGGCATCACGCTGGATGACCCGACAATAAATGAAGTTCCGGCAATCGATGACATGCAGACTGTCGAATCCGACAGCCCATCATTTGCCCAAATAAGCAGCCTCGCGCCCGAGGGCAGAATCTTCGGGGCCGGAAGCTAGACCGGCTAACAAGGTGGGTACCCTAGCGATGTGCAAAATTGCGAGTATTCAGCAGGGTCGGCCCTCCAGCACCCACAAGTTAATCCAAATGAAAAACAAAAACGCTATCGAACGGGAACGTTAGGCAACATTTGAGGAAGACCTTGTCTGTTTACCGCCCTTGGATAACTCTTGAGCGGCTTTATTTGGCCTGGAATAGATTAACGGACCCCCTATAGTTGCAGAATACTCCAATTTTTGCACGGCGCGGGGGCACCCACCCCGGCATCGGCTATCAAAACCGCTCAGTCCGGAATCTCGTCCACTATTCCCCATCATTTTATGCGACGAATTACCTGTACGTCATTGACATATGAACATGCGCTCATATAATCGGAAGTAAGTTATATGAGCGCATGTTCATATGAAAGGATATTGCAATGAGCATCCGCGTTGATGAAACGAAACCCGACATCGAGGCCACCGAGCCCGTGATTCCCACCAGCTGCTCGCCCGAGGACCTTCCCGACGAGGAGCTGTTGTACGACCTGGCCGACCTGTTCAAGGTCTTCAGCGACACCACACGCATCAAGATTCTCTATGCCCTCATGGGTCGCGAGCTCTGCGTGGCTGACATCGCCGAAGCGACCGCGACCTCGCAGTCTGCGGTGTCGCACCAGCTGCGCACGCTTAAGCAGTCGCACCTGGTCAAGTTCCGCCGCGACGGCCGCAACATTCTCTACTCGCTCGCCGACGATCATGTCTACACCATGCTCAACCAGGGCATGAGCCATATCTGCGAATAGCAATCAACCACGGTATCAGCGCGGCCGGCACCCAGACCGCTAACACAGGGAAAGGAACCCACCATGAAAAAGCAGTTTAAGCTCGACGAGATCGATTGCGCCAACTGCGCGCGTGAACTTCAGGACGAGCTGGCTAAGCTCGATGGCGTCAAGTCCGTTTCGGTCAACTTTATGACCCAGAAGCTGACGCTCGAGGCCGACGACGCCGAGTTCGACGAGGTCCTGGACCGCGTCGTTGAGTTCACCGCCGACGCCGAGCCGGACTGCGAGATCATTCTCTAACCCGCGCACACGTTGACCTGTAAGGCCGCGCTTGCCGCGGCCTTTGCTCGCGAAATTATATGAGCAAGTGTTCATACACTCAAATGGGAGGTTTGAATCATGGCAGCCGCCGACCCCAAAAAGAAAAAGAAGAAGCGCAAGAAGAAAGAGTCCCTTGAGCACAAGCGCAACCGCATCCTGGTAGCACTGGGCATTTTTGCCGTTGTTTATGCCCTCGACGAGCTCGGCGCCCTCACTATCGCATTTGGGGAGCCCGGCAACATCTACGCCAGCTTCGCGCTGTTCCTCGTGCCGTTTTTGATTGCCGGCTACGACGTACTGCAAAAGGCATTCAATAACATCCGCCGCGGCAAGGCCTTCGACGAGAGCTTCCTCATGGCCGTCGCGACCATCGGCGCGTTTGCCATGGTGCTCTTCCCCGACACCGACCCGCACATGGCCGAAGGCGCCGCCGTCATGCTGTTCTACCAGGTCGGCGAGTTGTTCCAGGCATACGCCGTGGGCAAGAGCCGCAAGTCGATCAGTGCCATGATGGACATCGCGCCCGACTACGCTAACGTCGAGCAAGCCGACGGCACACTCGAACAGGTCTTTCCCGATGACATCGCCGTCGGCACCGTGATCGTGGTCAAGCCCGGCGAGCGCGTGCCTATCGACGGCGTCATCGTCGAGGGCGAAACCCAGCTCGACACCGCCGCGCTCACGGGCGAGTCAGTCCCCCGCCCCGCCAAGACCGGCGACGATATCATCAGCGGCTGCATCAACATGACGGGCCTCATCCACGTGCGCACCACCAAGCCCTTTGGCGAGTCAACCGTCGCGCGTGTTCTGGAGCTCGTGGAGAATGCCAGCGAAAAGAAGGCGCGCACCGAGAACTTCATCACGCGCTTTGCCCGCGTCTACACCCCCGCCGTCACTGGCGCTGCCGCGGTGCTCGCGCTTGGCGGCGGCCTGGTGACTGGCGCTTGGTCCGATTGGATCCTGCGCGGCCTGACCTTCCTGGTCGTCAGCTGCCCGTGCGCCCTCGTGATCAGCGTACCGTTGAGTTTCTTTGGCGGCATCGGCGGCGCGTCCAAGCTGGGCGTTCTCATCAAGGGCTCCAACTACCTCGAGACGCTCGCCGACGTGGACACCATCGTCTTCGACAAAACGGGCACCCTCACCAACGGCACGTTCTCAGTCGTCGCGGTGCACCCCGAGGCTGGCTATACCGAGCAGTCGCTGCTCGAAGTCGCAGCCCTTGCTGAGTCGTTCTTCGATCACCCCATCGCGCAGTCCGTGCGCGACGCCTACCAGGGCGAGGTCGACCCCAAGCGCGTGAGCGACTCCGCCAACGACGCGGGCCACGGCGTGACGGCAACCATCGACGGCAAGCACGTCGTCGTTGGCAACGCCAAGATGCTCGCCGCGGCCGGCGTTGAAGCACCGGACTGTGAGGTTGTCGGCACGATCCTCCACGTGCTCGTTGACGGCGTGTACGCCGGCCACATCGTGATTGCAGACACCGTTAAGGCCGATGCGGAGCAAACGATTCGCGACCTGCATGCCGCCGGTATCAACCGCACCGTCATGCTCACGGGCGACCGCGAGGAGGTTGCAGCGTCTGTGGCCAAGCAACTCGGTCTCGACGAGTTCCACGCGCAGCTCCTGCCGGGCGACAAGGTCGAGCGCGTTGAGGCGCTACTCGCGGCCGAAAGTGGCAAGGGCAAGCTCGCCTTTGTCGGCGACGGTATCAACGACGCTCCTGTGCTTACGCGCGCCGATGTGGGCATTGCCATGGGCGCCATGGGCTCCGACGCCGCGATCGAGGCCGCCGACGTGGTGCTGATGGACGACAAGCCGTCCAACATTTCCCGCGCGATCCGCGTGGCGCGCAAGACCATGTCGATTGTTTGGCAGAACATAATCTTTGCGCTGGGCATTAAGCTGCTGATCCTTGTGCTGGCAGCGCTGGGTATCGCCAATATGTGGCTTGCCGTCTTTGGCGACGTAGGCGTGGCGATCATCGCCATCCTGAACGCCATGCGCGCGATGGGTGTCAAGAACCTGTAGCGCTCGTGGTCCCTCCGGCCGGGGCCGGGCTTGGTTTTGAAAACGTCCTCGCGCATGAGGCCCGTCTTTCTTGCTCCTGCGGAGCAACGGAAAGGCGGGCCTCGCGCTGCGGAGTGTTTTCAAAACCAAGCCCGGCCCCGGCCTGCATTGACACAGCTGGCGGTTCTTGGGCATCGCTTGCTGGCGGGGTTCCTTTGCTGAAATGGACTTGGCCGAAAGGGCCGCTGGTCCCGGTCGCTGGTTCGCGCTTTGCGTGAACTCCGCGCTACTGTGGGTCAGTTAGGCTTCTGTTGTTGGACCCGCTACATCTTCCCGTCTCAGCATCGATCTTAGCTTCTCGAAGCTCTCCTCGCTCAGGCAGTGCTCCATGTGGCAGCCCTCTTGCGACGCGACCTCGGGCGTTACGCCTGCGTCCTCTAGCAGACCTACAAAAAAGCAGTGGCGCTCCCACATTTGACGGGCAACCTCAAGACCGCGTTCCGTCAGATGCACGTCGCGTTTGCCCATCTCCACGTAGCCGGTGCTCTCCAAGGCCGCCATGGCTTTAGAGACGCTTGCTTTGGTTACGCCCAAGTATTCGGCAACGTCGATCGAGCGCACGATGCCCTGACGTTCCGATAGAACGTAGATCGATTCGAGATAGTCTTCTCCGGATTCACGCAGGGCCATGGGCCGCCTTTCGCGATGGCTTCTAGTTAGCCTTTGGATACTTTTGCTTGATTTACTTTACCGCAAAAGTTGCCCATGTCTTACTACTTTGCCTAAAAGTTAGCCGTGTTTCACAAAACATGCGGGACGAAAACAAAATGGGGACGCCCCGCAAGGAGTGTCCCCAACTGCCGGCAGAAAAGGAACGTCCCCAAGTGCCGAATCCGCAGCTACACCAGCCCGAAGTGCTTTGCGGCGTTGTAGATGCCGTCGTCGTCTACGGCGGTCGTTACGTAGGTCGCTGCGGCCTTCACAGTATCCTGCGCGTTGCCCATGGCAACACTGGTGCCCACGGCTCCAAACATCGACAGGTCGTTCTCGCCATCGCCAAAGGCAATCGCTTCGCTCACGTCGACGCCCAGGCGCTCCAGCGTCGCCGCAACGCCCAGATCCTTGCCGCCGTTGGCAGGGATAATGTCGCAGAACAGATCGCACCAGCGCGTCGTGAGCGAATGCGACACCGCATCGGTCACGATATGCTCGTCGGCCGGATCCACAAACGCGCAAAACTGGTAGACCGGCGCGTCGAAGGCGTGGTCAAACGGCTCCTCGTGGTAGACGATTCCCGCGTTGTTGCCGGCCGCCACCACGCGCTCGGACAGGCGGTTCACAAACGAGTTCTCGCCCTGCATGCACAGCGAGTCGTAGCGCCCCTGAGCCACCTGGTCCACGATCACCGCAACATCGTCCGGATCGATCGGGCAGCTGCGGTAAACACCACTGGCATCAAAGCAATGCTGACCCGAAAGCGTAATGTACGCATCCCAGCCAAGGTCGAACAGCCAGTCCGGCATCTGGTAGGTCGGACGGCCCGTAGCGATCACGCACGCAATCCCCTGCTCGTGAAAGCTGTCGAGCACCTGCTGCGCCGACGCCGGAATCCGGTGGGTCTTAAAGCTCAGCAGCGTGCCGTCGATATCGAAAAACGCGGCCCCGATCATCCTCGTCTACTCCTCGCCCTCGAGCTTTTCGCTCGCCTCGAGCCACGCCATCTCCAGCTCGTCCATGGCGGCGTGGGCCTCGTCGATCTTTGCCTGCTGCTCGCCCAGCGCCGTGTAGTTGGTGGGATCGACCTGGGCCATGGCGGCCTCGGCCTCCTCCACGCGAGCGCGCTGCGTCTCCATCTTGCGCTCGAGCGAACTCACCTCGCGGCGAAGCTTCTGGCGTTCGGCGTTGGAAAGGCCATTGGGCTGCCCGCTCGTCTTGGGCTTTTCGGCCGCAACCGCTGCGGCGCCGGTGTCGAACGTGCCGGTCTTGGCGCTCGGCGCGCCCACGGGCTCGCCTTCGGCGGTGGCGTTGCACAGGCGCAGGTACTGATCCACGCCGCCGGGCATATGCGTCAGGTGGCCGTCGAGCAGCGCCCACTGCTGGTCGGTCACGCGCTCCATGAGGAAACGGTCGTGCGTCACTAGGATCAGCGTGCCAGGCCAGCCGTCGAGCAGATCCTCGACAATCGCCAGCATGTCGGTATCGAGGTCGTTGCCGGGCTCGTCCAGGATGAGCACGTTGGGCTCGTCCAGGATTGTCAGCAGCAGCGACAGGCGACGGCGCTGGCCGCCCGAAAGATCGCCGATGCGGCTCCAGAGCTGCTGCGTCGTAAAGCCCAGACGCTCGCAGAGCTTCTCGGGCGAAGTCTCCTTGCCGTCGATGACGTAGTACTTCTTATAGTTGCTGAGCACCTCGCGGATCGTGTCGCCCATGTAGGGCTCGAGCTCTTCGAGCTGCTGCGACAGCACGCCAAAGCGCACCGTCTGGCCAATCTTCACGCGACCGCGCAGGGGCGCGATCTTGCCCTGGATCACGTCGAGCAGCGTCGACTTGCCGGCGCCGTTCTCGCCCAAAAGACCATAGCGGTCGCCCGCACCAATGAGCCAGGTCACGTCGGAGAGCACCTGCTTGGGCGCGCCGTCGGTATCCGCATAGCCGGCGTCCACGTCGACCACGTCGATAACCTGCTTGCCCAGACGGCTCACCGCCAGGCGCTTGAGCTCCAGCTCGTCGCGCACAGGCGGCACGTCGGCAATCAGCTCGCGAGCGGCATCCACGCGAAACTTGGGCTTGGTGGAACGCGCCTGGGCGCCGCGGCTCAGCCACGCGAGCTCCTTGCGCGCCATGTTGCGACGGCGCTCCTCGGTAACCGCGGCCATGCGATCGCGCTCCACGCGCTGCAGGATGTAGGCCGAGTAGCCGCCCTCGAAGGGGTCGACTTGGCCGTCGTGGACCTCCCACATGCTGGTGCAGACCTCGTCCAAGAACCAGCGGTCATGCGTGACCACGAGCATGGCGCCCTGACCGCGCTGCCAGCGGGCCTTTAAGTGACGCGCAAGCCAGTTGATGGTACGCATGTCCAGGTGGTTGGTGGGCTCGTCGAGCATGAGCACGTCGTAGTTGCCGATCAGCAGGCGCGCAAGGTCCACGCGACGGCGCTGACCGCCCGAAAGCTCGCCCACTGTGCCTTCCCAGGGCACATCGCTGATGAGGCCGGCCAGAATCTGGCGCGTACGCGGACTCGACGCCCACTCATACTCGGGCGCGTCGCCCACGACGGCATGATGCACGGTGTCGGTATCGACCAGGTTGTCCTTTTGGCCGAGCAGTCCGATCGTGGTGCCGCGGCGGTGCGTCACGCGTCCGTCGTCGGGTTCCAGCGTGCCGGCGAGCACGCTCAGCAGCGTCGACTTGCCGTCGCCGTTTTTACCGACAATACCAATGCGGTCGCCCTCGCCCACGCCGAGCGTCACGCTATCGAAAATATGCTTGGTGGGAAACTCTAGGCTGATGGAATCGCATCCCAAAAGAATCGCCATATGCCCTGCTCCTTCGTAGAAATTCAACGTTGTCCATGATAGCAGCGAGCCCCACCCCAAACCACCACGAAGGTGCCTGTCCCCTTTGTGGTGGTCGTTTCGGTCGCAGAGCAAAAAGGCGGGCCATCTCGCAAAAGAGATGACCCGCCTCTCCAATCAGTCCCGCGACAACCGTGGCCGCCGCGGGCCTCAAGCATGTCCCGGACTAGGAGAACATGCCGGTGAGGTAATCATTCAGCCGCTTATCCTTGGGCCGTTGGAAAATCTCGTCGGTCTCGTCGTACTCGACCATATCGCCCATGTAGAAGAACGCCGTGCGGTTGGACACGCGCGACGCCTGCTCCATGTTGTGCGTCACGATGACGATGGCACGGTCGGCAACGATCGACGACATCAGGTCCTCGATCGCCAACGTCGAGATGGGGTCGAGCGCCGAGCAGGGCTCGTCGAACAGGATCACGTCGGGGTTGAGCGCCAGCGTGCGCGCAATGCACAGACGCTGCTGCTGACCGCCCGAAAGCGCGTAGGCGCTCTTGTCGAGCTTGTCTTTGACCTCGTCCCACAGCGCGGCACCGCGCAGACTTTCCTCGACCATGCGGTCGAGCTCGTCACGGTCGGTGATGCCGTGGCGCTTGGGCGCAAAGGTGATGTTGTCGCGAATGGACTTGCGGAAGGGGTTGGGCTGCTGGAACACCATGCCGATGGAGCGACGCAGCTCGTACGTGTTCTCGGTCTTGGTGTTCACGTTGCGCCCGCGGTAGTTGATCTCGCCCTCCACGCGACAGCGGCGAATCTCGCGATTCATCAGGTTGAGGCTACGCAAGAAGGTCGACTTGCCGCAGCCCGAAGGCCCGATGAGCGCCGTGATCTCACCCTTGTGGAAGTCGAGCGACGTATTGTGCAGCGCATGGTGGTCGCCATAGTACACGTTGACGTCCTTGGCGGAGAGCACGACCTCGTCGCTCACGGCCTTGCCGCTCACGCGCACGCGCCTCTCGCTCTCCCCCACGCTCGACAGAAAGTCCTGGGGGGTGTCGGACGTGGCCGCCTCGGTTGCGGGCGTTGCATTCATATCGCTCATTCGGCCGTCATCTTCCTTGCCAGTTGCTTGCCCACGATACGGGCGACTACGTTAAACAGCAGCACGCAAATCATCAGCAGTGCCGCGGTGCCCCAGACGATCTGCTGGGCCTCGGGGCTGCCCTCGCCATAGATCTTGTAGATGTGCACGGCCAGCGACTCGCCGGGACGGAACACGTTCCAGGCGCAGGTGGGGCTCGACAGGTTAAAGCTCAAGAAGTTGAGGCGGACCGGCGAGCTCATGCCCGAGGTAAAGAGCAGCGCCGCGGCCTCGCCAAACACGCGGCCGGCCGAAAGCACGATGCCGGTCACGATGGCGGGCATGGCCTCGGGAATCAGGATGTGCAGTGTGGCCTCCCAGCGAGTGAGGCCCATGGCCAGGCACGCATCGCGCTGGGCCTGCGGCACGTCCTCGAGCGCCTGCTGAATCACGCGCACCAGGATGGGGATGTTGAACATGGTGAGCGCGACGGCGCCGGAGATGATGGAGTACTTCCAGCCCAGCTGCACCGAGAACACCAGAAAGCCGAACATGCCGACGACGATGGAGGGCAGCGAAGACAACGTCTCGATGGCGGTCGAGGCGATGTCGCGAATGGGACCGTCGGGCGCGTATTCAACTAGGAAGACCGCGCCGCCCAGGCTGATGGGCACCGAGATGATCAGGGTAATCAGCAGCAGATAGAACGAGTCGAACAGCTGGTAGAGCACGCCGCCCTGCGTTCCGTTGGCGCGTGCGGGCTGTGTGAGAAAGCCCGGCTGGAACAGCGTCGAGATACCCTCGAACAGGATGTAGGCCACCATGGAGACGACGATAAGCATGACGATGGCGACAATCGCCGTCAGCACGCCCGTGGCGATACGGTCTTGCCTTTGGACACGCCCGAGTCTCGCCTCGTCGATATGGATGCGCGTGCTAGCCACGAGCCTTCGCCCCCTTGCGGCCAATGAGATGGATGATCAGGATAAAGATGAGGCTCATGCCCATCAGCAGAAGACCGAGCGCCCACAGGATGTCGTCCTGGGCCGAGCCCTCGGCATAGACCGCCATGGACGTGGTGAGCGTGGTGGTGATGGTAGACGCCGGCGACAGCAGCGACGTCGGCATGGCCTCGATGCCGCCAATGACCATGCGCACGGCGAGCGTCTCGCCAAAGGCGCGGGTCATGCCAAGGATGACTGCGGTCATGAGCGAGGGCATGGCGGACTTGAGCACCACGTGCCAGATGGTCTGCCAGCGGGTGTAGCCCAGCGCGAGCGAACCCTGGCGGTAGCTATCGGGCACGGCGCGCAGGCCATCGACCGAAAGCGTGGTCATCGTCGGCAGAATCATGACGGCCAGCACGATAGCGCCGGGCAAGATACCCAGACCCGTGCTCACGTGGAAAACGCTCTTCATAAGGCCGACGACCACGTGAAAACCGATCAGGCCAAAGACGACCGAGGGAATACCGGTCAAAAGCTCAATGAGCGGCTGAAAAACCTTGGAGCCAAACTTAGGCTGAATCTCGACCGCAAAGATGGCAGAGCCGATGGCGATGGGCAGTGCGATGAGCGTGGAGAGCACCATGACCGCAAACGAGGTGACGATCAGGGGCAGGGCGCCAGTGTAGGGCAGGCCGTTTTCGGCCGTGTTGGCCAGGTCCCACTTGGTACCGATAAAAAACTCGATGATCGAGACGCCGTCCTTGAAAAAAGCCGAGAGGCCCTTTTGGGCGACCATAAAGATGAGCGCGGCAACGACAAGCGTCACGAGCGCTACGCACGCACCCGTGACGCCCAGGCCCACGTTCTCAAGCTCGCGCTTTGGCAGCTGTTTTGCCATTGCAAACCTTTCCGGGGGCGATTACTTATTTAGCGGAGACCTTGCCACTGGCGTCCTTGACGACCTTCATGGCAGAAACGGGAATAAAGCCCTGCTCCTCGACGAGCTTGCCCTGGACGTCGTCGGAAAGCATGAACTCCAGGAAGGCCTTGGTGGCCTCGTCGGCGTCCTTAGCACAGTACATGTGCTCGGTCGCCCAGATCTTGAAGGAGTCGTCGGTGACGTTTGTGCTCTTGGGCTCGACGCCCTCGACCATGATGGCGTTGAACTTGGAGTCATCGAAGTGCGAGAAGTCAAGGTAGGAGATGGCGTTGTCGGTGCTGCCCATCTGAGTCTGGACATCGCCGGACTTGTCGAGCTCGGCGTCGCCCTTAAAGTCGACGGCCTCGTCGCCAAAGACGGCGGCCTCGAAGGTGGCGCGGGTGCCGGAGCCGGCCTTGCGGTTGAGAACGACGATCTTGGCGTCGTCGCCGCCGACCTCCTTCCAGTTGGTGATCTGGCCGGAGAAGATGCCCTTGAGCTGCTCGAGGGTCAGGTCGTCGACTGTCACGTTCTTGGAGACGACGGGGCCCATGCCCACGACGGCGACCTCGTGATCGACGAGGTTCTTGACCTGATCGGCTTCGAGCTTGGTCTCGGCGAAGACATCGGAATTACCGATGGTGACGGTGCCGGCGGCGACAGCGGTCAGGCCCTTGCCCGAACCGTTGCCCGAACCGGAGACGGAGACGTCGGGGTTGGCATCCATAAACTTCTCGGCAGCAGCCTCGACGAGAGCCTGGAACGAGGAGGCGCCGTCGTAGGTTACCTCGCCCGAGACGGACTCGGCAGCAGCGGCGCTACCCTTGTCGGCGGCGTCGGTTGCGCCTGCGCCGCCGCAACCAACGAGACCGAGGCCGACGATGCTGGCAAGACCACCAGCGAGGCCGAGGAACTGACGACGAGAATAAGCCTGATCGAGCATGATCTTCCTTTCATACAAGCGACTCGCGGGCACCCTGCCCGCTTTGCTGTTTGGAAAGATACGGTCTCGATCGGGCAGCGCCCGCGTCAGCTGCGCTTTATTACGGGCATCTGATAGACCCTTACCGCAAGCGCGGCTCGGCTTTACAAACGAATAACAAACCCGCCACCAAGCATGACCCGCCTTTTACACCAATAAAAACAAAGTTGCGGTGAAATAGTTCCTGCTTGGCCATCAAATGGCCCATTCTAGGAACTATTCCACCGCAACTTAAAAAGCCCGGACGAAAGGGGTGCTAAGTTGTTAAAACGCCGCAGCCTTAAAGCTCAAGCTCGTTCAAACGTAAGATCGCCACGATATAAATCTTGAGCGCCTGCTTGAGCTGTTCCTCGTTGGCGCACTCGTTGGGACCGTGCATCTGGCCGCCCCACTCGGGCAGCTCCAGACCGGTCTCCTCGGGGCCAAACGAGACGGCGCGGGCAAAGTTGCGCGCGTACGTGCCGCCGCCCATGGCAAAGGGCTCAGCATGCTTGCCCGTAAACTCGTTATAGGTATCGATAAGCGCCTTCACGGCCGGATCGTCGGCAGAGACCGAGAACGGCACCTTGGCACGGCCCACGCGATACGTCACACCAAAGCGGCCCACGAGCGGCTCGAGCTGCTCGCAGATGGTATCGACACTGGTGCTATCGGGGAAGCGCACGTCGATGACCTGCTCAATATGCCCGTCCGCCACGCGGATGACGCCGGGGTTGCACGTGAGCGGGCCAAACGCCGCGCTCGTCGCATCGATTCCCAGACCGCGACCATAGGCGTCCGCATGCACAAAGGCCAAGAACTTGACGAACTCGTGCTCGGCAGGCGTCAGCAGGCGCTCGTCGCGCGCACCAAACGCGTCCTCGGCCTCACGCAGATACGCCACGATGAGGCCGACGGCATTGATCGTTCCCTCGGGCATCGAGGCATGACCGCCAATGCCGTGGGCAAAAATCTGCGCATGCCCGTTATCGAGTGCCGTGATCTCCAGGCGGTCGGCGTTCTCAACGGGCGCCGGCAGCTCATCGGCGGCAATCGCGAGCTCGCAGATAGACTGCGACGGAATGGCGTTGCTCGCCTCGGCACCGCTCCAGGACACAATGCGCCCGCCGTCGATCTTGGAGCTCACAAATGTCGCCCCAAACTGGCCCTTCTCGGCATTGCAGACCGGGAACTCGGCATCGGGCGTAAACAGAAAGTCGGGGTTCGCGTAGTTCTCTAGATAATGGTGAACGTCGGACATGCCCACTTCCTCATCGCAGCCCAGCAGCGCGCGGAAGGTGTAGCGCGGCACAATGCCGTGCTTGAGCAGGTACGCGCCGGCGTAGAGCGACAGCACCGCCGGGCCCTTGTCGTCGATCACGCCACGGCCGAGCAGCCAGCCCTCGCGACGCTCCATCGCAAACGGGTCGGTGTTCCAGCCAGGGCCGGCGGGCACCACGTCCACATGGCAAATGGTCGCGAGCTGCTTATCGCCGCGGCCCGGGATATCGGCGATGCCCACATAGCCCTCGTCGTCGCTCGTCTGGTAGCCGAGCTTTTGCGCGATGCCGAGCGCGCAATCGAGCGCATCACGGACCGGGCGACCAAACGGCGCACTGGGCTCCGCATTGGCAGCAATAGCCACAGACGGATAGCTCACCAACTGCTCGATATCGGCAACGACATCTTCCCAGACCTCGTCGACATACTCAGTAACGCTCTGCTCCACCTGATTCATGGACGACCTCCTTAGCAATGAGCGACGGGCACGCCCGCCCCTCACATCACGTCATTAGATAGCGAAAAGTTTAGCAAGCTCGGCCACCGAGTGCACCACCGCATCGGCACCCGCCGCCTCGTGCTCGCCCGGCGCCGCCGCGCCCGAATAGATGCCGATGCACGGCACGCCCATCGCGTGCGCGCCCTCCACATCGTTAAAGCGATCGCCGATCATCACGGCATCGTCGGCCGTCGCGCCGAGCGCCGCCAGGGCATCGCGGACCGAATCGGCCTTGGTCTCGCGTCCCTGCGGCGGATTCATGCCAATCACCGCCTCAAACTGAGAGAGCCCGAGCTCACGCACCATGTCGATGCACTTGGCCTCCATGCGCGACGTCGCCACGGCCATACGTTTACCCCGGGCGGCTAACCCATCCAGCAGCACGGGGATCCCATCGAACACGGGGTACTCCTCCGGTCCCAGCTCATCAAAAAAAGCGCGGTACTCGTCGGCCACCACAAGCGACTCCTCGCGGGAAAAACCGTAAAAGTCGTGAAAGCTCTTCCACAGGGGCGGCCCGATCATGCGGCGCAGGTCACCCATCTGCGCCTCAGAAAACCCGCGCGCAGCCAGCGCCTTGCGCGTCGAGGTCATCACCGCCCGGCCCGTATCTGCCACCGTGCCGTCGAAATCGAACAGCACGACCGGCCGCCTGCATATCTCCAGTGCCTCCATCGGCATTCCTCTTCCCCAGTTGACGATTTCCACACCGACACTTCAAACTGTTGACTATTCAACAATTGAACCTAGTAATGTGGAACGACTCTACTATACTTGTCGCACTTTGCTCTCAGAAGGCGGCGCGCAGCGCCCCAACGAAAGGTGCAATTATGTCTTTTGCCATCATAACCGACTCCACGTCGGACATCTCCCCCACCCGCGCCCAAGAGCTCGGCATTTACGTGATTCCGCTGCATGTGATTATCGAGGGCGAGGACCTGCTCGACCAGGTGCAGATTACCGCCCAGGAGTACGTCGCGCGCATGGCCGGTTCCGAGCAACTGCCGCACACCTCGCAGCCGAGCGCCGGCGAGTTCAAGGCACTCTTTGACCGCGTGCTCGCCGACGGCCACGATAGCGCCATCTTCATCTCGCTGTGCAGCGAGTGGTCCGCCTGCTATGCCAACGCCAGCCTGACGGCCGAAACGCACGAGCTCGACGTGCGCTGCATCGACTCGCGCACCGGCTCGGGTGCCGAGGGCCTGCTGGTGGAGTACGCGCTGGCTATGCGCGAGGACGGCCGCAGCCTGGACGAGACCGAGGCGCAGATCCGCGCGGCCCTGCCCGACGCCCACCTGCTGCTGATTCCCCGCACGCTCGAGAACCTCGTTAAGAACGGCCGCGCGCCCAAACTCGCCGGCCAGCTCACGCAGATGCTCAACATTCGCCTGGCCGTTTCGCCGGAGTGGAAATCGGGCGAGATCAAGGCCATCAAAAAGGGCCGCGGCGCCAAGCGCATCGTTGCCAACACCATGGCCGATTGCCTCGCATTTTTGACCGAGCATCCGGGCTCCAGTGTGCGCGTGCTCACGACCGGCGCCGCCGAGGAGCAGGATCTCGTCAACCAAGCGCTCGCAGGCCAGAACTACGTAGACGCCGGCACCGGCCCCATCGGCTGCACCATCGCCACCCACGTAGGCGTCGACGCCATCGCCATCAGCTACTGTCCCCGCTACCAACCTGCCAATTAGGGACAGGTTTATTTTGGCAGGTTTTATCTGGGCAAACGTTAAACGGTAACAAAGGCTTGCCTGGCAAGATCGGACATGCCAAAGCCGTCGAACAACCGAAGTACACCCAGCCACAACAAAGCCATCACGCCGACGCGCCGCAACTCAAGGCGCGCCGGCGTCTTTTTAGGAGTCGCGGCGGAAAAGGGGCCGTTTTAGCCAAAAGGCCGCGAAACGCTTCCCATTACGCCGCAACTTCATTGCCGCCCAGGTAGCGCGCAGAGATGTGGTGTAAGAGGCGGGGAATGCCCCGCCTCCGCCCTTTCTTGAAAGGGAGGGGACACCGCCTAGAATTCGTCGTTGGAGTAATGAAGGTGACGAATGGAAGGAAAGGCGATGCCCCAAGAAGAGAGTGTACTGCGCCTCGGCCGCGACGAGGCCCTCGAGGCGGCGAGGCTTTGGCAGGAGTGCGGCGACGCGCGCGAGTTCGCGTGCAGGGTGCTGGGCAGCGTGATGAACGCGCTGATGGACTCCGAGGCCCAGCAGATGTGCGGCGCGAGCCGCAACGAGCGCAGCGACGGCAGGGAGAACAGCCGCAACGGCTACCGCCCCAGGTCGCTCAAGACCGCCGTGGGCGACGTGGAGCTCGAGATACCCAAGCTCAGGCACGGCACCTACTACCCCGAGGGCATGCTCGCGCGATGGTCGCGCGTCGACACCTCGGTGGCCGCCATCGTGCAGGAGATGTACGTATGCGGCGTGTCCACCCGCAAGGTCGAGCGCGTGGCGTCCAAGCTGGGCATATCCTCGCTGTCGAGCTCGGAGGTCTCGAGCCTCTGCTCCGACCTCGACGCCGAGGTGGCGGAGTTCCGCCGCCGCGACCTGTCGGGCACGCCGTGCTGCTACCTGTGGCTCGACGCTACCTACATGAGCTGCAGGGTCGGCTCGTCGGTCGTCTCGCAGGGCGTCGTGACCGCGATCGGGCTGGGCGCCGACGGGCGCAAGCACTTCCTGGGCTGCGACGTGGTCGACACCGAGAGCGAGGACTCCTGGGCGGCATTCCTCGGCGGGCTGCGCGAGCGCGGGCTGGCCGGCGTTCGCCTCGTGGTCTCCGACAGCCACGCCGGGCTCGTGGCCGCCGTCTCGCGCCTGTTCCAGGGCTGCGCCTGGCAGCGCTGCGTGACGCACCTGCAGCGCAACCTCCAGAGCGCCTGCTCGGGCAGGCCCGAGGACTCCAAGGCGGCCGTCAGGGACCTCGTGCACGCCGCGGTCTACCAGGACGACCCCGACCTCGCGCGCTGCGTGTGGGCCGAGGCGGCGCCCTGGGTGGCGTCGGTGTCCGCCAGGGCCGGCGAGGTCTTCGAGCAGGCCGAGGACTCCGCGCTGGCGTTCACGGCCTTCCCCAGGGCGCACTGGGCCAAGCTCCGCACCAACAACGTCCAGGAGCGCGCCAACCGCGAGATCAAGCGCCGCTACAGGGTCGTGCAGTCCTTCCCCTCGAGGGAGTCGATGCTGCGCCTGACGTGCGCGAGCCTCATGGAGACCGAGGGACAGTGGTCCCAGCAGCGCGTGTTCTCCGAGGCCTCGGCCGCCGAGGGCTTCGCCGAGCCCGCGGACAGGCCGGCCCCGACAGAGGGGAGGCGCCGCGCGCTCGGGCGGCGCGCCAGGGAGACAGTGGACGAGATAGTCGAGAGGCGCGGTCTCAAGAAGGAGTAATATCGGGACTTGCAGCGACGGACCTCGGGACGCTCTTACACCACGTCTGCGCGCGCCACCGCCGCCCAACCAGCCAATCGAGAAATTGGCGGCGATCGATGCTTTGTCCAACCCCCTTGCGATACCCTCTGGGCAAAAAATGGCAAATATGAGTACTGTTACCAGTTTAGTAACAGCGAAATCTGGCTGAATTTGCCATCTTCCGCCAATTCCGAGCGTCATAAAGTCCCGAATCGCCATGTTTAGAGGGTTGATTATATCCAACCCGAATCGATTGGTCTTAAATACTTTCCAGATGATATGTTACTGCTCAAACCACAGTACTCATATTTGCCATTTTTTGCCCACAGGGTCTATTCGAGGATAGTTTCCTGCGCCTCCAGCCCACCTCATGGCCGCCAAAACCCATTCAGCAACAGCTACCGCACATTTTGACATCAGCCAAACACCACTCACGGAGCTGTACTCCGCTATCACCGAACCAAAATCAGAGTCGAGTCCCTTAAAAATCAAAATAACGTACCCTCATTTCAATGAACTCCGACAAGAACGGCATTTACATGAGCACCGTCACGCATCAATACGCCCTCATCGGGGGTACGCTATTCCAATTCAAGAAAACCGTCGCCCATGTATCGGAGCCGCACAGCCAAATCGTCATCTGCGGCAACGGTCCAGACATCCGTTACGCAACACTGGAAGAATGGGAGAAAGCTGGCGAATCTTTCGATAGACGGGCACAGGTCGAAGGAATCGTCACCAGTGCGAGCCCAGCGCGCGACAAACTGGAACTCTTTCGCAATCTCTTTACTGGCCGCAAAGATGTTTACGCTCATGGGTACCGCAGAAAAGACGGGGGCATCGGCTATACACCCGCCTGCGCAAATGAATGGAAGGCAAGCATTTGCCCCAAAGTAAATCGTCAGAAAACCAAATGCGCGGAATGCGGCAACCGCATCTTCCCCAAGCTGAGCGATGCCGCGATCATCGCCCATTTCAAAGGCAACGACGACAGGCTCCGAGACGTCATAGGTCAATACGTTCTCGATAGTGACAGTAACACAAAAGTCCTGGTCATCGACTTTGACGGAGCCGATTGGAAAGAAGCGACAAACGCCATTCGGCTTGTCGCAAAAAACCATGGGATCGATGCTGCAGTCGAGCGATCGAGATCAGGTAACGGCGCACATGTCTGGTTTTTCTTCCTAGAGCTCACCAGCGCAAAGATCGCACGAGAATTTGGAAGCAGCCTTATCACCGAAGCGGCGGCGCTCAACAAGACAATCACCTTTGAAGCTTTTGACCGGATGCTGCCCGCGCAGTCCACCATTCCTGAGGGCGGCTTCGGAAATCTCATAGCACTGCCTTTTCAAGGAAAAGCGCAGCGAAAAGGGAACAGTGTATTTGTTGACGAGCAATTTGAGCCCTTTCCCGATCAATGGCTTTACCTTTCACAAATTCAGCTGGTTCCACATGCAACGGTGCAAAATCTAATCGAAAGCATCGACAATAAACCGCATGGAATATCAGCTGCAGTGGCGGGAAACACCGCCGCGCCACATTCTCAGAGGCCGCGAAAGCGGCTTCCGCTCACGCTGCAGGACTTCCCGTCATCGCTACCCGTCACGCAAGCCGATATGCTCTACATAACCGAAAGATCTCTGAGCCCGGCCGCCCAGATGGAGGTTCGCAGGCTTGCAACATTTGCCAACCCGGAATTCTTCCGTGCCCAATCAATGCACCAATCAGTATTTGGCAAACCGCGGTACATAGACCTCAGTGAACTTAGAGATGGCTGCGTTGCGATTCCCAGAGGCTGTAAAGCTCAACTCGAGCGGCTGCTTCAAGAAGCCGGCGCTTCTGCTCACTATTCAGACAAGCGCATGTCGGGCAATCCAATTGTGATGACATTTAAAGGGGCTCTTCGCCCTGAACAGCAAATTGCCGCCGAACAGATGCTCAACTATGAAGACGGGATCATGTCCGCGCCGACGGGTTTCGGGAAAACCGTCATTGGGGCCTATCTTATTGCTGCCATCGGTCTTCCAACGCTTGTCATCGTTCCCAAGACTGCGCTCATTGCCCAATGGAAATCCCAGCTCGAACGGTTTATCGACATTACGGATAACAGAAAGCCAGTTCGAACCCCAAAAGGACGAATCAGTAAAAGGCAGCCTCCGCTCATTGGCCAAATCGGAGGAGGCAAAACCACCATAAGCCATCTCATCGACATTGCTTCATTCCAGTCTCTGTCCAGCAAGGACCCCCAGACCGGAGAACCAATAGCCAAGGAGTTCGTTCGTGATTACGGCCTCATCATCTGTGATGAATGTCACCATGCAGCCGCACCACAGCTTGAGCTCGTCCTCAAATCCGCTCCAGCCAAATATGTATACGGCCTTTCCGCGACGCCCGAACGCTCGGACGGACTCACGCGAGCACTCTCAATGCTCTGCGGCCCGCTTCGCCATGTCATTGATCCAAAAACGCAAGCAATCCAACAGGGAATTCAGCGCGTTGTTAGGCCGCGTTTTACCGGAGTTCGACTACCCGCCTACGAACCAGGGGCGTCCTTTAATCAAGTTCTCGATCTCCTGTGTGCGCACACAGCGAGAAACGAAGCAATTGTCGACGATGCCCTCGAGACCGCGTCAAACGGTCGACATCCGCTTGTGCTATCCAAAAGGAAAAAACATGCCGAAGAGCTATGTAGGCTGCTTCAAAGCCGCGGACACGAACCTATACTCTTAACCGGAGAAATCGACGCCAAAGAAAGAAAGGCAATACTGAACAGCCTTCCCGGCTTCGAGCATGAGCATCGAATTATCATCGCAACCGAAGGCCTTCTGGGCGAGGGTTTCGACCTGTCTTACCTTGACACTCTGCTCATTGCCACACCGATATCTTGGGACGGCAGCATAACGCAGCAGGCAGGCAGGCTACATAGAAGTCACGAGGGCAAGCAGCAGGTTGAGATATTCGACTATGTTGATTTGTCGATACCCATGCTCGCGCGCATGTACCAGAAGAGACTCAAGACCTACGCCAAGCTGGGGTATGAAGTCTTTGCAGCAAATGACAACAAACGGGCCGATCAAAACATCCTCGTTAGGCCGGCAAGGGCCGTGGAGGCCTTAGCAGATGACATCGCGCGCGCAACGAAAAGCATTTTTATTGCCGCGCCCTACGCATCCGCTGCATGCCTCGCAAAGCTCACTGCCGTACTCACAGGCGCCGCCGCCCGTGGGATTGCCCTTGAGATTTCAATTGCTTCGACTCCGCGCGATGACGTGAAAGCGATTTTTGCCGAGATGAACGTCAGTTATCTCATCAAAGCCGAAGGACGCCTGTGCGCATCAGTGATTGACGAGGAAACTGTCTGGTACGGAACTATTCCATTACTGGCCTTTCCTAAGAAAGAGGACTGCAGCATCCGTTTCAAAAGCAGCGAAGTTGCAGCCGAGCTTTTAAGCGAAATCCAGCGAAGAGGAGAACCGGAGGTCGCAGCCGCGAACGGGACGTCTCCAACAGTTACGGTGGAATAGGGGCCGTTTTTGGCCAATCGGCCGCGAATCAATCCCTATTCCCCCGCGAAACATAAGCGAGCAATCAGCCCTGCGGGCCCTGAAATAACTCCTCATGCGAGCCCATTCTCACCAGTCGGATCACCGGATTAGTCTTATGCGGCAGATAGAGAACGACCACATCGACCATGCCATCGGATAGATGAAAGTCGATATGGCCGTTGTAATTGCCGCCTGGGTTTGAGAGCTCGTGGACGCCATATTCCGTAGGAAGCGAGCCGTGAGCCGCCAGCTCTGCGACCGCCGCCTTAAACTCGGATTTTAGCTGCGGATGAATGCGCATCGTTCGCTTGTAATCCGTCTTAAACTGAGCCTCGACCTTAATCTCAAACATCGCTAGTCCTCATCAAGGAACGACATCAGATTATTCACGTTATCGAACGCCGGGCTGTCGTCTGGCAGAATCCCCAGCTCGTGGGCCTCGGCGATCACCATGGCGCGCCTCGTCACCTCGTTGGGAACTTCGGATCGACCCACAATTTCAAACGGAATCTTCCGCTGATTTACAAGCTGCCGAACAGCAAGGTTGAGATACGAATTGAGACTCAGACCAACCGAATCCAAAAACTCAGTCGCCTGTTCCTTGAGCCCCTCTTCGATGCGAACCGTCGTAGGCTTAACCGTTGCAGTAGACATACGCGACCTCCTCGCCTCGTCTTTTGCATCAGTATACCCAGTTTAGATGGCAGAGTGATGTTAAATAGCATCAGTCTGCCGTTCTCATTACTACAACAACAGGCACGCTCGCCCTACTTCAGCCCGCTCAGGGCGATGTCGACTGCCTCGTCGAGGTCGTCGGTAATGTGCACCAGCTCCGGATCGAGCGGGCTGATCATACCGGCGTCCATCACCGGGCCGTTGAGCCAGTCGAACAGGCCCTGCCAGTACTCACTGCCTACCAGCACAAGCGGCATGCGCTTGACCTTGTGCGTCTGCACCAGCGTGAGCACCTCGAACATCTCGTCGAGCGTGCCAAAGCCGCCGGGAAATACGATGGCGCCCGAGCTGTACTTAACGAACATGGTTTTGCGCACAAAGAAGTAGCGGAAGTCCATGCCGAGGTTCACGTATTTGTTGAGCCCGTGCTCGTGCGGCAATTCAATGCCTAGGCCAACTGACTTGCCGTTGACACTCGCCGCTCCCCTGTTGGCCGCCTCCATGATGCCGGGACCGCCGCCGGTGATAACCGCCACGCCGCGCTGGGCGATTTTGCGCCCGACGGTGCGCGCCGCCTTGTAAAGCGGATCGGTCTTGGGCGTGCGGGCGCTACCGAAGATGGTCACCGCAGGACCAAGCTCGGCAAGCGCGCCGAAGCCATCGACAAACTCGGCCTGAATGCGCAGCACGCGCCACGGATCGGCATGCAACCAGTCGGTCGACTCCTCGGGCGCCAGCAGGTTGGCGTAGGTGTTGTCCTTAGGAATCATGGGGCCGCGCATGACCACGGGGCCGCGGCGGTACGTCTCGTCGTAGACAGGCTCGCCCTCGACGTTCTCATTCTTAATCATGGGTACTCCTATCGAGAAAAAGTAAAACGGGCGGGGTCGACGCTGTGCGCCAAACACCCGCCCGAACATCAACTATTCGGTATGGTACCCACGATGCATCAAGTGCTTGCAAGCTATCGGTCATCGGTCGCGCAAGCGGTGTTAGCAAACGTGATGACCGGCCGGCGCTCGCCCCTTGCCGTTGCCCGCGCTCTGCAAGCGCCCGTGCTGCTCTTAGTAATCCACCGCCGCAGGGCTGTTCATCCAGTCGCTCACGAACGCGCCGTAGCGGCCCTCGATAATGGCCTGGCGGGCCCGCTGCATAAGGTTGAGCAGGTAGTAGATGTTGTGCATCGAAAGCAGAATGCCGCCGAGCATCTCCTTCTGCGTGACCATGTGACGGATGAGCGCACGGCTGTAACCGCCCGTGCACACCGGGCAGGTGCAGGTGGGATCGATGGGACCGTCGTCGTGCGCAAAGCGAGCGTTGCGGAAGTTGAGGCGACCCTCGCTGGAGAATGCCGTGCCCATACGGCCGGTGCGCGTCGGCAGCACGCAGTCAAACATGTCGATGCCCACGCCAACGCCGCGCACGAGCGTGGTCGGGTTGCCGACACCCATCAGGTAGCGCGGCTTATGCTTGGGCATGTACTCACTCACGAGCGGCGCCAGGGTCTCGAACATGGTCTCGTGATCCTCGCCCACCGAATAGCCACCGATACCATAGCCCGGGAAGTCGCCGCACTCCTCCAGATGGCGCAGCGAACGCAGGCGCAGATCCAGGTGCATGCCGCCCTGAACGATGCCAAAGAGCGCCTGGTCATCGCGGGTATGCGCCTTATAGCAGCGCTCGGCCCACATGCTCGACAGCTCAACGGCGCGCTCAACGTAGGCGCGCGTGGCGGGATAGCCCGGGCACTGGTCGAGCTGCATGCAGATATCGGAGCCGAGTTTCATGGCGATTTCCATGTTGTCCTCGGGCGTCCAAAACACGTGGCGGCCGTCGTAATCGTTGACGATAAAGCGCACGCCCTCATCGGTGAGCTTGACGGCATCGTTGTGGCTGAAGACCTGGAAACCGCCCGAGTCGGTGAGGATGGGGCCGTGCCAGTTCATGAACTTGTGCAGGCCGCCCAGCTCGGCGATGGTATCCTCGCCGGGACGCATGGACAGATGATAGGTATTGGCGAGCACGATCTGGGCGCCGAGCTTCTTGACAGTCTCGGTAGGAATGCCCTTGACGTTTGCCTTGGTGCCCACGGGCATAAAAATCGGCGTCTCGATGTCGCCGTGCGGGGTGTGCAGTACGCCGGCACGCGCGTGCGTCGTAGGGTCCTCGGCGATCAGGTCGAATTTAAACAGGTTTTGATCCATAAACTGGAACTCCTTGGTTGCGGCTCATACGCAAACCATTATACGAGCAACCCGCAAGAAGCACCGACTCGACAGAAACTGG
This sequence comes from Collinsella sp. AF23-2, assembly GCF_003459245.1. Lineage (GTDB taxonomy): Bacteria > Actinomycetota > Coriobacteriia > Coriobacteriales > Coriobacteriaceae > Collinsella. Next base: position 255,611 of record NZ_QRVG01000001.1, on the reverse strand, counting down.
CGCGAGGAGGATACGGCAGGGACACGGCAAATGAGCGTGGATTTTTGGACGCTTACCGGATGAGCGTGGATAATCTCCCACTTTTGCCCAAAGCACAGCCCAAAAACGGGAGATTATCCACTTTCATTCTGCGGGCACTCATTTAAGTACGTCCCCGATGAGTGGAGCTATTTACCAGCCACGGCAACGCCGATATTTTGGCAACGTCAGCGAGCGGGTCGCATTTGAGACAAGGTGCCGTGAAATGAAAGGGCGCTGACCTTCTGGTCGCGCCCTTGAAATTGAACGGCAGATTGTCCAAATGCGGCCCGCGCAGCGTCGGCCGGTCCGCCGTTCGGTAGAACGGCGGAACCCCTAAGGACGCTGGCCCATGCCACCCTCGAGGGTGACGGTCTCGCCGTTCATATACTTAAAGTCGGGACCGCAGAGCTGAACGACAACGCGGCCGATTTCCTTCTCGACGTCGCCGTAGTGGCCAGCCGGCGGCATGTGGACGTTGGCCTTGAACGCCTCAGGATAGGCATCCTGGAAGTTCTCGAGCGCAGCGGTCCAAGCAAGCGGGCAAACGATATTGACGTTGATGCCGTCCTTGCCCCACTCGTTGGCAGCGACGCGGGTCAGACCGCGGATGCCCTCCTTGGCAGCGGCGTAGCTGCACTGGCCATAGTTGCCAAACAGGCCGGCGCCCGAAGCAAAGTTGACCACGGAGCCCTTGGTCTCCTTCAGGTGCGGGTAGGCCTTCTGCATGTACAGGTAGGTGGCATACAGACCGGAGTAAATGGCGAGGTTGAACTGGTCCATGGTGTGATCGGCGATCGTCACGCCCGAGGCGCTGGCCTGAGCGTTGTTGACTACGGCGTCGATGCGGCCGAACTCCTCAATGGCCTTGTCGATGACGTTCTGGACGACAGCCTCGTTGTCCTGACTAGCCGAAACATCGGCCTGAACAGGCAGAACCTTGACACCGTACTCGGCCTCGAGGGATTCCTTGGCGGCCTCGAGCTTGGCAACGTTGCGACCGGTAATGACGAGGTTTGCGCCCTCCTTGGCAAAAGCGATATCGATACCGTAGCCGATGGAGCCAGCGGAGCCGTCCTTGAGCGTGGCCTTGCCACCGCCGGTGACGATCACGGTCTTACCAGTGAAAAGTCCCATATAAAGTCCTTTCAAATCGCGACGGGCCTGCCCGTCGACTGCGCGCATCCAACTTCACGCGCCAAAAGCTGAAATGCAACTTTAGCGGGTTCAAGTGAAAAATAAAGCCCATGGCAGGCGAACGGCGCAACGTCTTTCGGCGAAGGGATTGTCAAGTTAAAACTGGATAAAGTGGGCGAGTTTTTGCTATCGACGCGAGCCATCGAACACGTTTTAAAACTTTGCTGCGGCGCGCGGGAAGTCGGCGCGAGACTTTATCATAGGGTGACAAACAACGATGAGGAGCACATACCTATGACAGACGAGCTGGACCCCCAGACTCAACAGCATATTGATGATTCCGCAGACGTCACCGCAGATGCTGACGCTGTGACCTGCGATGATATTGGCCTCGACGACCCCATCTTAGACGAAAGCGCTACGGCGGAAACCCCTGGCGCCGAAGATGCAGACGAGCAAAACGACGATGCGCCCGCTCAGGACGACCACCCCGTACAGGATGCTGCTCCGCAAGCTGCGGGCCCTATCGAGGTTTCTTCGGAAGAAGAGCTCGACGCCGTCATGGACTCCATGATGGATGCCGTCAAAGCGATGAAAGACGCCGTGGCCGACGCTGACGTTGACGCCGAGGAAGAGGAGGCCGCCGAGGCAGCCTCGACCTTCGTACCCGGCGAGACTCCGGTTGCCGACCAGGGCAGCACCATGCCCTCGTTTCTGCAGCTCGAGCATCCCACGATTGGCACCGATGCGGTCGACCCGCACGCAGCAGGCTTTTCTGTGATCGAAGGCGGTACCGGCAATATCGCCGTGCCGCAGACTGCCGATGCGGACGCTGCCGACACCGCTCGCCCGACTGCCCCGCACTCCCCCGCCGCGAGCCGCGATCTGGGGACCGCTGTCTCGAACACTGCGAACGCCGTGGGCACCTTTATCGCCCAGGGCGCCTCGGCCATGCGCGAGATGAACGCCGCGAAAAAGGCACTTGCCGATGCCCGCGCCCACCTGGCCGAACTTGAGCAGCGCATTGCCGATCAGGCCGAGGAACTCGAGACGCGCCAGGATATCGCAGGCCGCTACGACCAGATCGTCGCCGACCAGCGCCAGGCGATTGCCACGGCCCAAAAGACTGCAGCGGCCGCCGAGATTGACCGTGATGCCCACGCCTCCAAAGCGACAGAGCTCAAGGGTCAGCTCGAACAAATGAAGACAGAGGATGACGCGACTGAGCTCCGCCTGAAGGCCGCGCTCGACGCCGTGGAGGCCCGCGAGGCGAGCTCACGCGAGACCGGCAACCGCCTCGTTCGACGTCTTGAGGATTCCAAGCGCATCCGCGACAAGGTGAAGGCAGAGCGAGACGCCGGCATTGCCGCCGCGCAACAAACCGTCGACGCCACGCGCGCCCAGCTCGAGACGCTGCGTCATGAGTATGCCGAGCTGCAACGCAATCCCTCGGCAAATCCCGCCAACTATACGGTGCGCACCAGCGAGCTCTCGATGCAGATTTCCGACACAGCAGATGCCCTGCGTAAAGCCGAAGAAGATGTCCCGCGCATCACCGCCGACCTTGAGCATTCACTTGCCGCAGCCGAGCAGGCAGTCGAGCAGGCTCAAACCCCTATCGCCGACGCAAAACGCGCGCACCAAGCCGTGACGACCGAAGCCGATGCCGCGCGCGACGAGTTGCAGACGGCGAAGACTGCCGCCGCGACTCGTCAGCGCGAACTGCGCGAGAAGATCGCCGCGGAGGACAAGGCACGCCGCGAGCAGGAGCAGACCATCGCCAACGCCCAAGCAGATGCCGCACATGCGCAGTCGATCATCGAACAGGCGACCGAGGTGCACGACCACCCAGAGATCACCGAGTCGCTTGCAGGGTCCTTGGCCCGAGACAAAGCCGAACACACCGAGACCGAGCGAGAAGTCGCCCAGCTCGAGGCCACCGAGGACGCGGTGCGCGAGCGTACCCGCGACTCACGCATCAAATTCACCGGCGCCATCGTCTGCATCGTCGCCGCAATCCTGGTAATCATCCTAGTCTGGCTGTTCGCAAGCAAGTAGTCATTGGGGACGTTCTTAAACGACTAGTCAAACAAGAACGTCCCCAACGACTAGCCCAATGACGAGAGTGGATAATCTCCCACTTTGAGCCCCCAAGCAGGCCAAAAACGGGAGATTATCCACTCTCATTCTGCAGGCACTCATTTAAGTACGTCCCCAATGAGTACCTGCCGATGCTTTGGCAAAGTCAGCGAAAACGCCCCTAAGCGAGCAAGGTGACGTGAAAGAGGAGGGCATTGACCTTCTGGTCATGCCCGACGATTGAACATCAGATTGCCGCTTAGGGGCGTTTGCAGCGTCAACTGGTTACGCGGTTCGTAGAACCGCGTAACTAACAAATGAGCATCGCGTCGCCGAAGCTGAAGAAGCGGTAGCGCTCCTCGATGGCGGCGGCATAGGCATCCATGATCTGGTCGCGGGTGGCAAGCGCGCTTACGAGCATCATGAGCGTGGAGCGCGGCACGTGGAAGTTCGTGATCAGCGCGTCGACCACGTGATAGGTCGAGCCGGGCATGAGGTAAAGCTGCGTCGTGGCGTTCTCGCGCGCCACGATGTCGCCGCGGCCGAGCGTGTCGGCACCGTCCTCGCGGCCTTCAAAATAGCGCGCCGTCACAGCCGGATTGGACACCGGCGCGTCCGCGTCAAACGCACTCTCGAGCGAGCGCACCGCGGTGGTGCCGACGGCGATCACGCGGTGCCCCTCGGCCTTCGCCTTATGCACGGCGTCGACAACCTCCTGCGACACGTGGTAGCGCTCGGTGTGCATCACGTGCTGCGTGGGGTCGTCCTCCTCCACCAGACGGAAGGTATCGATACCCACCTCGAGCTCGACGGCGGCAAACTTCGCACCCTTGGCCTCGATAGCGGCCATAAGCTCGGGCGTAAAATGCAGACCCGCCGTAGGAGCGGCAGCCGAGTGCTCCTCCTTCATGGCGTAGACGGTCTGGTACTTCTCGGGATCGCCCTCGTAATCGGTAATGTAAGGCGGCAGCGGCACGTGGCCGGCAGCATGGATGGCCTCGTCGAGCGTGCGCGGGTCTCCGGCGGCATTGCAACCGGCCGGCTCAAAACGCACCAGACGACCGCCGCGGCTATCGGTGACAAAGTCGATGACCTCGGCCATCAGCACCACGGGAGCCCCCTCGGGCGCATGGGCGCCACCGGCGCGATACTCAATCTGAGCACCGGGCTTCAGGCGCTTGCCCGGCTTGACCAGGCACTCCCAAACGTGACCCAGCGGGTCAACATCCTCGCGGCGCTTGAGCAGCAGCGTCTCGACCACACCGCCCGAGCCAGCCTTGCGACCGATAAGACGGGCCGGCATCACGCGCGTCTGGTTGATGACGAGCACATCGCCCGGCTCGATATAGTCGATGATGTCGCGGAAGATGCGGTGCTCAACGGTACCGCCATGCTCTAGCGGCGTTCCTGTCTCGGAGCCTTTGCGATCAACCACCAGCAGGCGGCAGGAGTCGCGCGGCTCGGCAGGAGCCTGGGCAATCAGTTCCTCAGGAAGGTTGTAGTCAAAATCATCGGTACGCATAGACACGTCGGATACTCCTTATATAGCTAAAGTCCGCTCTACATCCTAGCAGGCTGACGTCCCAAACGAACTACTTTTTGGCGGCTTTGCGCTCGTCGCGGATGCGGGCGCGGTCCATGGCCGCCTCGACAGCAGAAAAGCGGCAACCACAGTAGTTCTGCCGATACATGCCCAGCTCGCGCGAACGGCGTGTCGCCTCGGGGTAATACGGGCGAAAATCGCGAATGACCGGAGTGAGACCGCGGGCGGCAGCCAAGCGCTCAAGCACATCATTGCAGGTATCGAACAGCTGATACGGCGAGACGGCGAGCGTCGTACCCACATATTCGAACCCGCGCTCCTGGGCCACACGGCATGCCTCGGCCAGACGCAGGGCATAGCACGCACGACAGCGACGGGGTCGATCGGCGCTCAACGGGGCCACACCGGCCTCCCAGCGCTCGCGGTCCTCGCCTGTCTCGATAAGCTCGATGTCGCCATCGGCACACCACCGGCGCAGTTCGTCCAGGCGGCGCTGCCATTCATCGCGCGGTTGAATATTGGGGTTGGTCCAGCAAATCGTGGGCTCAAACCCCTCCTCGCGCAGCAGGCGGACCGGCTCAAGCGAGCACGGCGCACAGCAGGCGTGCAGCAGCAACGGCTTCATCAGCATCTCCTCCTCTGCAATGATTTTTTAATCCCCGTCCCAGAAAAATCATCCCAAAAAGACTACCTTGCGAAAAATCGCACGCCAAAGGATGTGTCCTCGCAGGCGACAATGCGGCGGTCGCGCAGGATGGTCCGAACGTAATACCAATCGCCCACGCAGCCCGACAAGTGCAGACCAGCCGCCAGGTAGCACAGCAGCGGATAGCCCGAAAACGCAAACCCCAGGGCAAGCGTTGTCGTCACAACAACCGTCGGCGCCAGACAAACCGCCATGTACCGCCGGCGCGAATACACAACGCCCTCGGCGCAGGCATAGATCATCGCCGTCTCGCGATTCGCCCCAAAGGTCACCTGCGCGCCCGCAGGCGCCAGCAGCTTAAAAAACACCGCATGCACCAGCTCGTGCACGGCAAACGATGCCATTGAGACCGCAGCCAAGCCGACTATCCAGCCCACGACAGCCATCCAGCCGCCCGCCTCAGCCGCGTCCAAGTCCGCAGGCCCGCCCAACAGCATAAACACCGGCACCAGGCACACGGCAAACACCGCGATCACGGCCATCCCCCACACGAAGCAAGCGTGTAGAAAATCCTCGTCCTCAAACGCATGTATGTTGGAAATCTCATTCATAGCATCTTAGGATAGCGCCCCTGCCACGTACCCGTCCGCATGTGCGATAATGTCGAACGATATGCACGAATTGACCACCGCATCGCCAGGCCTTGCGCCCGGCCGCGCTCTTACCATATGCGAAGGAGTCCCATGGCATCCAAATACTCCATGAACGACCGTCCCAGCTGGCCTCGCCGCGCCATCGTTACCGCCGGCGAGCCCTACGGCAACAAGGGCCTTCACTTTGGCCACGTCGGTGGCGTCTTTGTCCCGGCCGACTTCTTCGCCCGCTTCCTGCGCGACCGCCTGGGCCGCGAGAACGTCATCTTCACCTCGGGCACCGACTGCTACGGCTCGCCCATCATGGAGAGCTACCGCAAGCTCAAGGAGAATGAAGGCTACGATAAGTCCATCGGCGAGTATGTCGAGTCCAATCACTCCCGCCAGGCCGCGACCCTCAACAACTACAACATCAGCTGTGACATCTACGGCGGCTCGGGCCTTGAGCCGGCTGCGCAGATTCACAACGAGGTGACCGCGGAGATTATCGAGCGTCTGCACGAGCAGGGCACCATCTCCAAGCGCTCCACGCTGCAGTTCTACGATGCCAAGGCCGGCACGTTCCTCAACGGCCGCCAGGTCATCGGCCGCTGCCCCATCCAGGGCTGCAAGTCCGAGAAGGCTTATGCCGACGAGTGCGATCTGGGCCACCAGTTTGAGCCCGAGGAGCTCATCGCGCCCAAGAGCCAGCTCACCGGCGAGGTGCCCGAGCTGCGCCCGGTCGACAATCTCTACTTTGATCTGCCGGCCTACCTCGACTTTATGAAGACCTATACCGCCAAGCTCGCCCAGAACCCGCAGGTTCGCTCCGTGGTCTCCAAGACCATGGAGGAGTGGCTGCTGCCGGCTCAGCTCTACATCCAGAACAAGTTCCGCGAGGCCTTCGATGCCGTCGAGGACCAGCTCCCCGAGCACACCGTGCTGGAGCCCGAGGGCAACAAGAGCAGCTTTACCGTCACCTTCCCCAGCTGGAAGGAGCGCGACGACGCCCACGCGGTGCTCGCCAACGGTGGCGTGCGCTTCCGCAGCGGCAAGGCACTCGTGCCCTTCCGCATCACCGGCAACATCGACTGGGGCGTTCCGGTGCCCGAGGTCGATGGCGTCTCCGACGTCACCTGCTGGTGCTGGCCCGAGAGCCTGTGGGCGCCCATCAGCTATACGCGTACCGTGCTCGCGCGCGATGCCAAGGCCGCCGGCGTGACCGAGGGCGTCGCCGCCCAGGATGCCGCCCTCATGGGCGAGCCCGCCGACGACTCCACGCAGGTGCCCGCACCCACCTACCAGCACAGCTCGCTCGACTGGCGCGACTGGTGGTGCTCTGACGACGCTCAGATTTACCAGTTCATCGGTCAGGACAACATCTATTTCTACTGCATCGCGCAGACCGCCATGTGGGAGGCCCTGGGCTGGGACCTCACGCAGAGCACCGTCAGCGCCTGCTACCACCTGCTCTACATGGGCAAAAAGGCCAGCTCGTCCTCGCAGACGCCTCCCCCGCCGGCAGACGACCTGCTCAACCACTACACCTGCGAGCAGATGCGCGCGCACTGGCTGTCGCTCGGCCTGTCCGAGAAGCCGGTGAGCTTTAGCCCCAAGGCATACGACACGCGTGTGACCGGCAAGGACAAGGACGGCAACGAGGTACGCGCCTGCGACGACAAGCGCGTTATCGACCCGGCCCTTAAGGAGAGCGCGCTGCTGACCGGCGTGTTCAACCGTCTGGCCCGCAGCTGCTTCTACGGCGTCGCCGTCAAGGAAGGCGACGAGAGCCCCTACCGCAACGGCTGCATCCCCGCCGGTGCCGCTTCTGACACCGTGGTCGAAGCCGCCCAGCAGGCAGCCCTCGCCTTTGAGCAGGCCATGTACAAGTTCGAGACGCACCGCGCGCTTGCCGTGTGCGACGACTACCTGCGCGCCGCCAACAAGCGCTGGAGCGACGCCTCCAAGGCCGCCAACAAGCTCGAGGGCGAGCCGGCCAATGCCGCGATGACGCAGGCCCTTGTCGACGCCTTTACCGAGCTGCGCGTGGCGACCGTCCTGATGCACGGTATTGTGCCGGCCGGCTGCGAGCTCATCTGCGAGTACTTCGACGTCGACCCGGTCGCTTTCTTTAGCTGGGATAACATCTTTGCCTCCACGGACGAGTTCGTGGAGATCCTGGGCGAGAAGCCCGGCGAGCACCGCGTGAAGCCGCTGCCCCCGCGCTTCGACTTCTTTAGCAAGCACGAGAGCCAGTACTAAAGCACGCCAGCAGCGGCGTGTCCGGAAAGTAGTCAATTTGGGATGGGAAGGAAAGACGGATGTCCAAGCCGCGTCGTCGTAAGCAAAAAAAGCCGGTTAAGCCCGAGCTCAAGCTTAGGCAGTTTGCTGCTACTGAGCTTTCTGACCAGCTTGCCGCCCTTCCCTGCGCTGCCGACCTGCCACGCTTTATGGTCGACACGGTCGCCGGCGCCTATGCGCCCGCCGATGCCGAGCTCATGATCGAGGGCTTCGGCGCCGCGGCCACACGCCCGGTCACACTGCGCGCCAACACGCTCAGGGCGACCGCCGAGGACATCGCTGCGGCGCTCGATGCCGCCGGCATCGCCCACAACCCCGTCGCCTGGTACCCAGACGCCTTTATCCTGCCCGAGGCCCAGGTTTCCGATCTGTGGGACCTCGACATCTACCGCGACGGCAAGATCTACCTGCAGAGCTTGTCGTCCATGATGCCGCCGCTGGTCCTGGGCGCACAGGCAGGCGAGGACATCCTGGACATGTGCGCAGCCCCTGGCGGCAAGACGACGCAGATCGCCGCCCTCACGCAGGGACAGGCGCACCTTACCGCCTGCGAGATGAGCATTCCCCGCGCCGAGAAGCTCGAAGCCAACCTCCACCGCCAAGGCGCAAAAAACGTGCCCGTCATGCGCACCGACGCACGCGAGCTCGACGAGTTCTTCCGCTTTGACCGCATCCTGCTCGACGCTCCCTGCACCGGCACGGGCACCGTCATCAGCGGCAACGAGAAAAGCCTGCGCGGCCTGACCGAGCAGCTGCTCGTCAAATGCGCCCGCTCGCAGCGTGCGCTTCTGGACCGCGCCATGGGAGCCCTCAAACCGGGCGGCACGCTCGTCTATTCGACTTGTTCGATCTTGCCGCAGGAAAACGAGGACGCCCTGCAAGAAGCCCTCGACAAGCATATGGACTGCGAGCTCATCCCCCTCGACGGCACGCCAAGCGAAAGTGAGGCACGCCGTGCCCAGGAAGCTGGTGAGGAGCCGCGCATCGAGTCCAACGCCCTGACCGAGGCCATTGCCGCGGGTCAGGTATCGGCCATCGCCAACGGCCTGCCCGGCACGCTCACCATTCCGCCCAGCCGCGAATTTGAGGGCTTCTACATTGCCCTGATCCGAAAACGCAGCTAGCGCACGGATCCAAAACTCAACAAGCTATCTCTGTGCGCGTTTGCCCTGCTGGTCGCGATGCTGTTTAAGCATCGTGCGCTCCTTGCGTTCGGCCCTTTTGCCCTTAATGGCCGTGACCACAAAGTAGATGACCGCGGCGGCTACGATTGCGCCCACGCATAGGCCAATCGAGCCCAACATTGCCGAAAATTCCATACCGCGTCACCTCTCTTTTAAACGGGACTTTCAAGATAGCACCTCGATCACCGCCACCACAGCTCCTTCACGTTCGCCGCCCTTCGGTCTAACGGAGGACGCGGCGGGGAAAAATCAACTCGTCAAACGATTTAGCAAGCACAACGCTGCCGGCACCCTGCCGGCCGTCATCACATAGAATCGAGCCTCCATGGATACCCTCAACGATCTAAACGAGCGCGTCGACGCCTTCGTCGGCACCAGCTCCTTCGACACGCCTGCCGCGGCAAACGACCAAGCTCCCATCGATGTGCCCGCCGAGGTTCACGAGGACATCGTCGCCTCGGTCGATTTCTCCGAGGTCGAGCTCGCAGACGAGTTCACCGAGCCCCAGGTAGCCGTCACGCCCAACGGCCTGCTCCCTATGGAGCCCCTGCCCATCGACGGGCGTTTGCGCAAGGCGGCCCTCCGCATGCCCAACGAGATCGAGGAGGCCAGCGGCTTCACGCTCTTCGGCCGCCGCATCAAGTCGCTCATTTACACCACTGATGTCGCGGTTATCCGCAACTCCAACGCCGATGCCGTCTTTGCGGTCTACCCTTTCACGCCGCAGCCCGCCATTACGCAGGCGCTGCTGACCGTCGCCGAGTGCCCGGTCTTCGTAGGCGTGGGCGGTGGCACCACCACCGGCAAGCGCTCCGTTCAGATGGCAGCCGTCTCCGAGATGCAGGGTGCGGCGGGCTGTGTGGTCAACTCCCCCGCCACCGCCGAGATGGTCGAGCACATCACCAACATCGCCGACATCCCCGTCATCGCCACGGTCGTACGTTGCGACGACGATGCTCACGCCAAGGTGCGCGCCGGCGCCAAGATTCTTAACATCGCCGCTGGCAAGAACACGCCCCAGGTCCTACGCGAGCTGCGCGAGCACTATCCCAACCTGCCGCTCATCGCGCCGGGCGGCAAGACGCCCGAGAGCATCCGCGAGACCATCGCCGCCGGTGCCAACGCCATCATCTGGACACCGCCTTCGGCCCAGCAGCTACAGACCGACATGATGCAGCGCTACCGCAAGATGAAAGAAGACGCCACGCCTGTCATCTCGCACGACGATGTGCCCATTATCGACCAGGTCGCCGCCGCCGAGGTCAGCCAGGTCGAGAACATGAATCCCGACGTGCCGATTCCCGACGAGGTTATCGAGCGCGTCGCTTCGATCCACGATCATATCGAGGAGCGTCGCGCCAACCGCGGCCTCAAGCCGTCACTGCACGGCTTCTTCTTCCGCGGAAAGAAACGCTAGCAAAACATCTTGGCCCGCCCCACAAACGTGAGGCGGGCCGTTTTCGTTTGAGCAATCATGCAGCGATGTAATGGGGCAAATTAATCCACGCGCTTGTCGCCCATAAAGAAGAGCGCCACCGTGCCAGGTCCGGTATGCGAGCCAATCAGAGTACCGATGTTATTGATCTCAATCTTGCCTTTAAGCTGCGGAATCTGTTCCTCGATCAGCGCCGCAACTGCCTCGGCATCCTCGCGGCACGCCGAGTGCGACATGACGCACTTACCCGAATAATCCGCACCGTCCTGCACGTGTGCCATCATGGTCTTAGCCATCTCGGAAATCGCGCGCTTCTTAGTGCGAATCTTCTCACGTGGCGACAGCCCACCTTCGCAATCGACCGTCATAAGCGGGCAAATCTTAAGCGCCGTGCCGATGATCGCGCTCGCGGCCGAAATGCGACCGCCGCGCAGGTAGCTCGACAGATCGGTCGAGAAGAACCAGTGGTGCAGGTTGAGCTTGTGCTCCTCGATCCAAGCGGCCGTCTCGTCGAGTGACGCCCCGCTATCGCGCACGTCGGCGGCATATTCCAGCAACAGGCCAAAGCCCGAAGACGCCGCCAGCGAATCGATGACGCGCACCTTGCCGCCCTGGGGATAGCGATCCGCGAGCATCTGCGCCGCAACGCAGGCCGATCCATACGTGCCCGAAATACCCGATGACAACGTCAGGTGCAGCACGTCTTTGCCCTCGGCAACAAACGGCTCCCAAAACTCCTCGTACTCACCCACGCTCACCTGAGACGTCTTGGGCATGGCGCCCGCGGCAATCTGGGCAAAAAACTTGTCCGGCGTAATCGACTGATACAGATCGTCCGTATAGACAACATCGTCGATCTCGTAATGAAAACACACGACAGGGATATTGCGCGACGCAAAGAACTCACGGGTTCGGTCGGCGGCGGATTCACAGGTCAGGACAAAATCACTCATATGAGGCTCCTTACTCATTGCTGCGCAAATTATCGCACAGTGAGCCTACATACGGTACATATGTCCACTATTTACCAAATCGAACCAAAAATAGCGAACATCTTTACCACCATCGTCTCCACCGGCCCCACGCATAAATATCTGAGAAAACACCCTCTGTCGTCTCCACTCAACCGCCATATCTACCTCCACTAAATCGATTTACCAAACCGTTCGGCTAACAATTCGGCTGCCCATCCCCAATCGAAACAAAAGCGGTGCATACTGATAAACGTTTTACGCTGTTTATCAGTTTTACCAGCCCTATCGGAAGGTGTTTCATGGTCGCATTCGATCGCAATCCGCAAGACTTCAAGTATCTGCGTCTGCTGTCGAAACAATTTCCCACCGAGCAATCCGCGTTTACCGAGATCATCAATCTCTCGGCCATCCTCAACCTGCCAAAGGGCACCGAGCATTTTATGAGCGACGTGCATGGCGAGTACGAAGCCTTTATGCACATCCTCAACAACTGCTCGGGCGTCGTGCGCGAGCATGTCGACGAGATTTTTGGCGACACGCTCACCTTTGACGAAAAGGGCGAGCTGTGCACGCTCATCTACTACCCGCACGAGAAGATCGAGCTGGTCCGCAGCCAGCGCGAGGACTCGCCCACCTGGTACAAAACGATGCTTGACCAGCTCATCATGGTCGCTCGTTCGCTTTCAAGCCGCTACACCCGCTCCAAGGTTCGTAAGGCCATCCCGCGCGATTACGCCTACATCATCGACGAGCTGCTACACACGCATCCAGACGAGAACAACTACCGTGTGCGCTATCACGAGCGCATCGTGGAGTCCATCCTGGAGACCGCAAGCGCCGACGACTTTATCGAGTCGCTCGCCTCGCTCATCAAGCGCCTGGCCGTCGACCACCTGCACCTGGTGGGCGACATCTTCGACCGCGGCGGCGGCGCGGCCAAGATTATGGACCGTCTGCTCACCTACCATTCACTCGACATCCAGTGGGGCAACCACGACCTGCTGTGGATGGGCGCTGCGGCCGGTGAGCCCGCCTGCATCGCCACGGTGCTGCGCAACAACCTACGCTACGACAATTACGAGATTCTGGAGAACGACTACGGCATCTCGCTACGTGAGCTTGTCGCCTTTGCAGATGCCACCTACACCGCCGGTGAGTCCATCACCCCGCTGATCAAGGCCATCAACGTGCTGCTCTTTAAGCTCGAGGGTCAGATTATCCAGCGCCATCCCGAGTTCGACATGACCGACCGCCTGTTACTCGACAAGATCGACCACGACACCGGCACGGTCACGCTCGCCGACGGCAGCGTGTGGCCGCTCACGACCAACGACTTCCCCACCGTCGACCCGACGGACCCCTATACGCTCACGCCCCAGGAGCAGCACATCATCGACAAGCTCGTGTCCGAGTTTGTCACCGCCGATCACCTGCATCGCCATATCGATTTCCTCTATTCCCACGGCTCGATATACAAGGTCGCCAACGGCAACCTGCTGTTCCATGGCTGCGTGCCGCTCAACGAAGACGGCACCTTTAGCAGCATGAACTGCCTGGGCACCTGGCACGCTGGCCGCGATTATCTCGATTTTTGCGACCACATCGCCCGCCGCGCCTGGCGCGTGGGCGACCGCGACGCTCTCGACTGGATGTGGTACCTGTGGATTGGCTTTAACTCACCCGCCAGCGGACGCCTGGTGCGCACCTTTGAGCGCGCCTATATCGCCGATAAGAGCACCTGGGTCGAGCCGATGGACCCGTACTTTACGCTTACCAAGTCGCCCTCGGTCTGCAATGACATCATGCGCGAGTTTGGCGTCGCGCCCATGGCATGCTCACCGACCGGTCACATCATCAACGGCCACACGCCCGTCAAGACCACCAAGGGCGAGCAGCCCATCCGCGCCGAGGGCAAGCTGCTGGTCATCGATGGCGGCTTCTGCCGCGCCTACCACCCCAAGACGGGTATCGCCGGCTATACGCTCATCTCGAGCTCGCGCGGCTGCCGCCTCAAGTCGCACCGGGCCTTTACGACGGTTGCCGAGGCACTCACGCGCAACGTGGACATCGAAAGCGAGACCAACCGTTTTGACCAAGCAGACCGTCGCCGCATGGTGAGCGACACCGATTCCGGAGCCAAGATCCGCAGCCAGATCCAAGACCTGCGCCAGCTGCTCGATGCATATAGAAACGGTGCTATCGAGGAGCGCGCCTAGCACCACCCGTGGGGATTGGCTAAACTTGCTGAGTTTATCATCCCCACGGCGTCCCGGCGCCACCCTAAGGCAGGTACCATGCAGAAGCTCCTTGCGCAGATCATGAAGTTTGGCGTCGTCGGCATCGTCGCCACGGTCATCGACTTTGGCATCATGAATCTGCTCCACTACGGTCTGGGCCTTAACATCCTAATCGCCAACACCAGCGGCTTTATCATCTCACTCATCTTTAATTACGTCGCCAGCATGAAGTACGTGTTTGCGCACAAGGAAGGCATGAGCCGCCGCCGCGAGTTCATTATCTTTGTCGTGCTGTCCGTGATCGGCCTGGCACTCAACGACGGTATCGTGTTGACACTCAACGCCGGCCTGGGACTCGAGGCCAATATCGCCAAGATCTGCGCCACCGCGCTTGTCATGGTCTACAACTTTGTGACCCGAAAGATCTTCCTGGAAGGCGATGAGACCAAGTAACTCGCAACCTTACAGCTTTACAATGCCCACGGATGACGCGCGTCAAGCGCTGTGTTGTTCGTGGGCTTTGCTCGTTTACGGGCAAATTTTCAACGTTTGCGGATTAGCTCTTGAAAATTTGGCGAGTTCGTATAGTTCTTGGCAAAGACCTTACGCTTCCCTTGCAAAAGCTCTAAAGTATCCTCTGCTCGATTCATCAACGCATTGGATGTGATTACGTGCGCAAGGCACTGGCACAACCTCATACCAAGCAGTTCCTCAAGTTCGCTGTCGTGGGTCTTATCTCCTTTGGCATCGACTGGGGTATGCTCATTGCGCTTGTCGAGCTGTTTCACCTCGACTTTTTGATGAGCACCACGGTCTCGTTTACCACGTCCGTCGTGGTCAACTACTGGCTCAGCATGAAGTACGTGTTCGACCACCGCGAGGGCATGAGCCGCAAGCGCGAGTTCACGATCTTCACCATCCTGTCGGTGATCGGCCTGGGCCTCAACGACCTATACATGTTTGTGGGCGTCACGTTTTTGAGCATCGGCTACCAGGCCATGAAGGCCATCGCCACGTTCCTCGTCACCTGGTACAACTACTTCAGCCGCCGCTTCTTCCTCGAGGGCGCACGGTCGTAGTCGATTCATTATTTGCTTGAATGTATAACCGGTTGGAATTCCCGTTCCAACCGGTTTTTTGTTTGCCGAGAGACCCGGCGACCCAATCCCATTCGCATGAAAAACGGGCGGCCCGGATGTTTGTCCGAACCGCCCGTCTGGCGCGCTATGTCGAGGCCTCTAGCCTGTAACGTAATACCAGACCACGTTGTCGCCGTTGGAGAGAACGTAGTTGCTGCAGGCCGTCATGGGCGTTGTGCCGTTGACGGAGTACATCCAGCCGCTCGTACCGCCGTACTGTTTCTCGGCCAAACCACCAATCGCGGAGACATACGTGCCGTACGACGAGCCATGTGCGTTGACAGAAAGGCCCAGCGCGCACAGGGCATCGTAGACGGTAGCGCCTTCGTTAAAGGTAAAGGTGCCACCAGAAGACACAGGATTGCCCACAGCGCTCGATGTGACCGAAACCGTCACTGTTACGTAGCTGGACTCCTGCGAGCCGCTCTGGCCGCCCGAGGAGGCGTTTCCACCATTAGAGGATGAAACTCCATCAGACGACTGGCCACCGCCCGAAGAAGCACCGCCAGACGCATTGGAAGTATCACCGGCTCCCGTATTTTGGGCAGCGGATTTATCGCCAGACTTCTTGCCGTCCTGGTCCTCGGACTTCTTGTTATCCGAGTTCTTGTCCGATTCCTTGTTTGAAGACTCGGAATCGTCCTTGGACTTGGACTCATCAGAATGCTTGGACTCATCTTTTGCGTCATTCGATGACTTGGAATCCTTGGAACTGGCCTCGCCCGAAGCGGCAGACGAGCCAGACGCCTTGGTGTCCTTGGTGACGACGCTCTCCCCCGTCACGGCCTGAATGATCCAGTCGATAGACCAGGCACCGCTTGCGGAAGGATGGACGAAACCCAGCGAGACGACGATCAGAATGGTGCACGCGGCAGTCAGAACGCCGAGGAGCGCCTTGCGGCGAGGGGCGGACGCCGCCGAAGCGGCGCCCTTTTGCTTTGCATCGTCAAGCTGGATAAACGAGGAATCTGGTTGCTTGGGGTCAGCGTCCTTGGATTTATTGGACACAGCCCTCACCTACCGACGTTTGGTGAACACGAACACGCCGACGATGGCGAGACCGATGACGCCGGCGGCGATGCCAACGATGGCGAGCGGGTTGGTGCCAGTCTCCTGCTCGGAAGCACTAGAGGACTTCTTAGCAGTGGTCGTGGAAGCAGCACCCGTATCGGACTTGGAATCGGACTTCTTGTCGGACTTGCTGTCCTTCTTGTCAGACTTCTTCTCGTCCTTCTTATCGGACTTATCGGAGTCCTTCTTGTCGGACTTGTTGTCCTTGGTCTCGGTCTTGGTCGACACCGTCGTCTTGGTCACCGGCTTCTGACCCGGGGCGATAGCGCCGCCGGCCTGCTGGCCCTTCGTGCCGGAGCCGGAACCCGTGCCAGTGCCAGTGCCAGTGCCAGCGCCAGCGCCGGAACCGTTGCCAGCGCCACCGTTGCCACCATTAGTGCCAGAACCGCCATTGCCGCCAGGGTTAACGGCATTCTTGGTCCACTTGGCATACAGCGTCAGATCGGCCGTCACCGGCGTACTGAAGTCATACGCCTGCGTGCAAGCCTCATCGGTGAACCAACCGCCGAAAGTGTAGCCATCGCGCGTCGGATCGGCCGGCTTGACCAGCTTGCCGTCGGCCGTAGCCACAAACTTAGTGTCGCAAGCAGACCCGCCGTTGGAATTAAAGGCAACCGTCCAAGACTCAACAGCCCCGAGCTTGAACAGCATGCCCGAATCATTGATGTAGTAGAGGTTGCCAGAAGCATCGGCAATGACCGGAGAGTCACAGTATTGGTAATGGCCGGCCGCATCATAAATCTGCGTCGCCTCTGCGTCGCCGAGCGTATAGCGATACACGCCACCACCAGCAGAGTAGTTGACGTAATCCTTGCTATCCGCGCTGTTCACGGTGAAGTACACGTAGGTCTTGCCGCCCTGAACACTCACCAGCGGAGTAGCAGCAATACCGTTGAGGCCAGCCGGCAGCGCCTTGCCGTCGGCAGCAGCGACCATCGTGGTCTTACCCGTCTTCAGGTTATAGAGAACCAGAGCAGAGCCCTTAGCCGTCTGTCCGCCGACAATCAGATTGTCACCAGACACCGCAGGGGCGCTCAGATTATTCGTAAGGCCCAGATCAACCGTCTTCTGTTCACTCAGCACGCCCTTTGCCGAAAGCGAAATCACATGGAGCATTCCGTCGTGCGTCATCTGATAGAAGGTCGAACCATTGGACGGATCGGCAATGCAATCGGCATTTGCGACAGCGCCGAGCTTCATGGTCGAAACGACATCGCCCGTCGTCTTATCAATGCACTTAAGCGTGCCCGCGCTCGTAGGAACAATGGTGTACTTATCCGTCAGCGCAGCACCAGTCCAATAATAGCCCTCGGAAGGGTCAATGTTCTGCCAAGAGACTTCGCCCGTGGCAATCTTGATACGCTTCAGGGAGCCGTTGCCGTAGGTCGCGTTGTAGTTCTCGTCATACGAAATATCGACCGTACCAACATAGATGTACTCGCCATCCGAAACCACGGTGCAGGAGCTCTGCGTCAAGTCCGTCAAACCAGGCGTCAGCCACTTGCAGATCAGCTTGTCCGCAGTAATCGCCTGGACCGCACCGCCGTTGAGCGGAACGATGATAAGGCCATTGGCATAGATCGGACGAGAGGTATAGCTCACCTTGGAGGCAAGCGGCGCAGAGGCAACCTTTTTACCCGTGGACGAATCGATCTTAATGAGCTCGTTCTCGGTCGCGATGTACACAAAACCGTTAGCAATGACAGGCTCGCTGCAGTTGGCATACTGCTGGCCAGACTCGGCCTTCCAATCGAAGGCCCACTTAAGACCAGCGGCCTGCGCAGGCGTCTTGGCATCCGTTACGGTCGAACCGTTGCCACTGTTACCGTAGCCGGCCCACTCGGCATCCCAATCAGGAGTCGTCGCACTCGGGTCCACGACAATCTTGTCAGGATCGGGCATGGGCGAATCGTCGGTGGTATAGGCAAGCGTAACCTTATCGTCGCTCTTGAGCGTAATCTGATTGGCGCAGAGTAAGGAGGGCTCTCCATTGATATACAGATGCCAATATTTATTGGTCGCAGCATCCCAGACATACGGCTTGTGATCGAACGGCGAAGTAATGGAATTCAGGAACCAGTATGCACCGCTCTGGGAGGCTTTGTAATCAACGCTTTTCGCCTTCAGAACCGTCTCAATAAGGTCCTGGGCCGTAGAGCCTTCGGGCAGAGAAACATTGCTTGCCGAGCCCCAGCGAGTATTGTTGCCGTTGACATCGGGACCGATAACATCGACGGACCCAAGAACCTGACCGGGGAGGGCATCGGCGCCAGCACCATACATAAAGGTGACGGCGTCACCCTCCTGGAGCTTGTAGGCACCGGCGCCAACGTCGGCGAACTTGCCATTTACGTAGAAGCGCCAATAGCTATTGGTCGCAGCATCCCAGCCATAGGACTTACCATCGAACGGCGAAGTAATGCCGTTGAGGAACCAGCCCCAAGACGATTCGCCAGCATCGAGAGTAAGGCCGGTCTGCTCAAGGAGATCCTTGGCAGTAGAACCCGCCTTGAGACTCGTCTGGCCCGTCGAAGCCCAAACCTGCTGCTTGCCGTTCTTGTCCTTACCGAGGACCTGAACGGAAGCATGGACGGAATCGGACGGCAACTGGTCGCCCCAGCCACCGTAGAACCACGTAACGGTATCGCCAGCATGAATGGTGACATTGTCTGCCGTGTAGTCGCTCGACTTGCCGTTAATGAACAGCTGCCAATGGGTCGAATAATCGAGCGGCGTACCCAGCTCAACGCCGTTGTACTTAAGGCTCAGAATGAAGGAGCCCGCAGCAACGGCGTCGATGTCATTCGCCTCGAGCGCGACCTTCGTAAGGTCAAGTGCGCTCGAGCCGGACGTCACCACATACTGCGCGTTATCGACCCAAGTCTGAGTCTTGCCCTGGGCATCGCGACCAATGACGGTCACATTCGCAGCAAGCTGGTCCTTAACGACAGGGGACGAGCTACCAGCCGTATAGGCAAACTCAATCTTCTGCCCCTGGGTGAGCTTGACGCTGCTCGCGCCAACCGAGGAAGACGCGCCATCAACAAAGAGCTGCCAGAAGGCACCAGTTGTCGCGTCGTAGGCAAGCGTGCGGCTATCCGTCGGGGACGTAATGCTCTTGAGGTAGAACCCGTATGCCGTGTTTGCATCGTAGTCCGCCTTGAAGCCCGTCTTCTGCTGCAGCTTAACGAAGGCGTCCGCAGCCGTCGCGCCCTCGTCGAGCTTGAGTTGCGTAGGTGCCACCCAGGTCTGAGCCTTGCCGTCGGCATCGGTGCCGACAATCGAGAACGAGACCTCGACTTGCTTCTTGGCGACATCGCCGGTTTCTGTCGGGTTCTCTGTCTGGACGGCAGTCGCGGCGGCAGATCCTGCTTGGCCAGCGGATGCCATCGAAGACTGCACGCTCGTGGCAGGGCTCTCCCCCGTCGCCGAGCCTTCGTCGCCAGTTGCCGCCTCTGTAGTGGCGGCACTAGCTGCAGGCGCGCCCTCGGAATCCGAAACCTCGGCCTTACCCTGGTCGGCAGCACCATCCGCAGGCGCTGCACCCTCGTCCGGCGTCGCAGCCTGAGCCACAGCCTCGGCAATGCCCTCGGCGCCCTCGGCCCACAGCTGAGCCGGCGTGGTGCCAAAGGCCATCGCGAAGGCCAGGAATGCCACCAGGCCGCGCTTAGCTACACCGCGCGCAATCGCGCCACGGCGATGCGAGACGCGCTGGCGCTCGTCCACAAACATATCCATTTGTCTCCTACTGTCTGTACTTGGAGCGTTGCCTTGAGGCTGCCCCACGTCATCGCGCATGTTGCGCTCGAGTTCCCCCATCGGGGTCCCCCTTCCCTCCAGAGCCCTATGCACACCGGCGGCATACGCCGCAGCCGCATGCAAGATGGGAGGCGATCCGACTTAACCTTAACGACTCGGGCACGTCGTCCGATCTGCGACGCGAACATCCCGAGCCAAGAGGAATTACGGTTACTGGTACAGCCGGGGACTTGCACCCCAATTCTCCCAAACGCGCAGGTAAACCGCGCATTCATGCGTCTCCGCACCACCATCTAGGCCATCGATTATTACCGTCAAAATGGTATCACGCAAAAGGGCCTCGCACGCAGGCGAAGCCCAAGGTAAAAGCTATTGTTTGCGATAGGAAAATGCGGTGACGGTCGCGGCCTCTAGTGCTTGCCGCCGTGACTGTTGAGCCAGATATTGCGGCCCAGCATAAGCGCCAGCACCAGTGCGCTGACGTAGCCCATAAAGCCAATGACCGGAATACCAAACACAACCGGCTCGATGCGCGCGTAGTACACCACCGACGAACCGATAAACAGGCCAGCAATCACAATTGCCATCGACATACGGTCGATAATTCCGCCCAGCTGTCGCAGCGCCTTATCGCTGCTCATGATCTGCGTGTTCACCTTAAGCTGGCCGCGCGTGAGCATGCGCGAAGCCAGGCCAAGATACTCGGCCGCCTCGAGCGAGCCCTTCGCCGCGCGATAGCTGCTCGCGGCAAGATCGCGCCCCATGTCGCGCACGCGCGCATAGGTGCTTTTCTCGTTTTTAATGTGCGTTTGGATGATCTGGATCATGTTGACGTTGGGCATGTACTCGGTCAGCAAACCCTCGAGCGTCACCATGCCGCGCGCGAACATCGTCACCACGCTCGGCAGCTCAACGTCATTTTTGCGCGCCAGGTTTAACAGCGAGGTCAAAAACTCGCCGATATCCAGATCCTTCAGGTCGAGGCCCGCAAAGTCTGCGACGATAAAGTCCAAATCGGACAAAAAGGCCGAATGATCGAGCTCTGCCGAATCGCCACGCGTCACGGCGAAGCGCATGAGCGAATCCTTGAGCTTGGGCACGTCACCCTCGGCCACGGCGAAAATCATGTCCTTGACGATACCGCGATCGTGACTCGACATGCGTCCGACCATGCCCAAGTCGATAAAGTAAACGATGCCGTCCTTGAGAATAATGTTTCCCGCATGCGGGTCGGCATGGAAAAAGCCGTCATCGAGCACCTGCGTCGAGTAGTCCTCGACGATTGCGGCACCGATCTTTTCCAAGTCATAGCCCTCGGCCACCAAGCGTTCAGGATCGGCGATCGAAATGCCGTCGACGTAGTCCATAACCACCACGTGCTCGGTGCACAGGTCCAGATAGGATTTAGGGCACGTCACGCCATGAACACTCTTATGGAACTCGTAGAAGTCGTTGAGGTTTTTGGCCTCGGCCAAAAAGTTGGTCTCCTCGCGAAACGAGGTCCACAACTCCTCGACTACGCCGTGCAGGTCAACGAATTGATCGGTGTTGACGAACTTGGAAACGATACGCACCACCGAGCGGATGATATCGATGTCCTGTGCCATAACCTGCTGCGCACCGGGGCGCTGCACCTTGACGGCCACGTCCTCGCCCGTCACCAGACGAGCGCGGTGCACCTGCGCGAGCGATGCGCTACCAAGCGGATTGGGGTCGATCGCATCGAACATCTCCCCCAGGCGCAGGCCGTATTCTTCTTCCAGACAACTGAGTACGACCTCGTACGGCACCGGCTCCACGTCGGAGCGCAGACGACGCAGCTCGTCGCAAAACCGCTGCGGCAGAATCTCGGACCGGTTGGCCAGAATCTGCCCCATCTTGACGAACATGGGGCCGAGTTCCTCGAGCAGGCGGCGCAAACGAACCGGCGTGAGGTTATCCCACACGCGGTACTTTTTGACCAGGCGAACAATCTGCCCGATGCGTTCGCGACGACCCGCCGGCGTGAGCTGGTATTCCTCGTCCGGCGCCATCGCGTCGGGCTCCTCGGGGACCATATCGACAGCGCGCGGCTTCTTGCGAGCGCCCGAGACGGCGGCGTCGACCTCATCGACAACCGCCGCCTCGTCACCCAAGGGATCTAGATTGTTGTAATCGGTGGTGGAATCTGCCATCTGCGCTGCTACTCGGCCTCTTCGGTATCCTTCGCATCGTCGGGCTCAACGGACTCGACGGGCACCGAGGTCACGTTGTCCTCGACCGAATCGACGATGTCGCGCACATGGGCCAGGAAGGCCGTGCGCTCGGGGGCGGTCATGACGCGGACGCGGGCCAGGATGAGCTCGTCGAGCACGCGCTGGGCCGCGGTCTCGCCCTGCATGCCCAAGCGCTCGGTCAGATCGGAGATGGTGCCACCGGCCTGCTCAAACATGTCGGACACACTGCGGGCGATATCGGGGGTGGCGGTGTCCTTGCGAACCTGTTCGCCCTTGGTATTAAGGTCGTCGAGGACCTTTTTGCCGCCTTCGACGGCAACGGCGGCAGCGCCAAAGCCAACGTTGATGGCGCCGTTAACAAGCTGATCGAGTTTCATAACCATGGTTGTCTCCAATCATAAACAACTGCATTGGCGTTCTTGTACCCAAGATCGAGTGAAAGCGACAAAGCGTTTTAGCGCTATTCGATCGCCGGGAAATCCCTACCTCACGTTGTCGTTCATCGCGAAGGAGTTCTTCATGGCACAGCTCGTGGTGTAGAGCACCTTGCCCAAAAGAGCATCGGTCTCCACGCGCACGCGCTCGGCAAACTCCTCGTTGGCGCGGGCGAGCTCGGCAGGCACCTCGGCCTTGGGCAGCGCGGCTACGATAGCGTCAACGTCGTGAATCTGCTTGTGGCCCATGCCGCCGACCTTCTCCTGATAATCCTCGACCGCGCGACCGCACTCATGAAAGCGAACATCGGCCAAGGCACCAATCAGGCGATTTGCCCAATAGAAATTCTCGGACGTCACGCGAGCCTGCGTGCCGGCATAGTACTCGGGCATGGTCTCGACATTGGCGTACAGCGGCACGAGCGCGTTAAACGAGTTGGAGCCAAAGGCCATCCACTGCACGGCGCGATACGCCGGCTGCGCATAGGGGCGCAGCTGCAGCACGGCGAGTTGGCTGTTGCGGTTGATGCCGATGGGACGATAGGCGCTGCGCGTGGCAGGCGTGCCCTTGCTGCCGTAGCAATCGTACTCCGTGCCCTGGTAGTGGCTCGAAAGCACGTACTTAATGTCCTCGAGGGTCACCTTGCGCTCGGGCACGCGGCTCCAGGGGATGTCGTCGCTCTCGGGCGTGTAGTCGGCGTCGGGACCGTCCCACACATCGCTGGGGTTGAGACAGCGCTGCATGTACCAGGCGCGCGGCGTGTTGTAGACATGGTCGCTGTCACTGTGCGAGCCAAAGGCCTCGCGCGGGTTGAAGACCGCGGCGGGACCGTCGCCCTTAACACCCAGCGTCAGGTCCAGATGCCACTCGGCCATCCAGGAGCGCAGGTCGGCGGAGCACATGTGGTCGGCCTGCGCGCCCTCAGCATCGTCCAGGTCAAAGCTGTCGATACCCAGCTGGTTGGGCATGGTCACATAGGCGTCATCGGGCACGCGCTTGGCGATCCAGTGGTGGCCGCCGATGGTCTCGAGCCACCAGATCTCGTCCACATCGCTAAAAGCAATGCCGTTGTTCTCGTAGGTGCCATAGCGCTCGAGCAGGTCACCAAGGATGCGTACGCCGTCACGGGCGGACTTGGCGTACGGCAGTACCAGGGTCACCATGTCTTCCTCGCCCAGACCGCCGGGCTGCGCCGGAACATAGCCGTCCTCGCCCTCGTTGCCCTTGGCGGGCACATAGTCCACGAGCGGATCGGCGCCGCGGACGCGCTCATTGGTGGTGAGCGTCTCGGTTGCGGACATGCCAACGTTGAGCTCGTTGAAGCCGGCCTCGGCCCAAATGCCGTGACCGGGGATGACGTCGGGGACGCTTGTGTAACGCATGGGATTGTCGGGCAGTTCAACGGTCAGGTGGCTCAAGACACTCGTGTAGACACGCGGCTGCTCGTCGGGGTGCACAACACGCATGCGCTTGGGCTCAAACACCCCGTTGGACGAATCCTCGTTGCGGGCAACCAGCGTCGACCCGTCGTAGCTCGCGTTCTTACCAACCAAAATCGTTGTGCACGGCATGCGCATCCTCCTTGAGCGAAGAAATCAAACGGCAACAGTGTATCGCTTCGGCGCAAAAAGGGCGAAACCGCGGCCCCTCGGAACCCCCTCGGGACCTCTGTGTGCAAAAAATGCCAAATATGAGTACTGTCACCAATTTAGTAGCAGCAAATTTCCTTGCAATGAGTGCCGAAAATCCCTATTTGTCCAAAAGCAAGACAACGTTATTCCCCATAGGTTCAATAAAATGAGCTTCCTAACGATAATGGATATCACTAGGAAGCCCAAATGTCATAAAACATATGTGACTATCTTTGCAACAGTACTCATATTTGGCGTTTTTTACACAGTGGGTATATAACTGACCCTCTATACAGCCTAAAACGCCTATTTCGATGCGCACTCCGCCGCTTCAATCACGTGTTTGGCGAGAACCGCCGTCGTTACAGCGCCCACGCCACCCGGCACGGGAGTAATTGCGCCAACGATCGGCTCCACAGCATCAAAATCGACATCGCCGACCAGCTTGCCAGCGGCCTCGTCCCAATTAATGCCAACATCGATGATCGTCTGGCCCTCGCGAACCGCATCCGCGCCAATCGTACGCGCGCGTCCAACGGCCGCAACCACAATATCAGCCGCGCGGCACTCGGCAGCCAAGTCGCGCGTATGCGTATGGCACATTGTCACCGTGGCATTGCGAGCCGTAAGCATGGCGGCAACGGGACGACCAATCACCAGCGACCGACCGACGACGGCAACCTTGGCCCCATCCAGTTCAACACCGTAATGGTCCAGCAACGCCAACACGGCCTCGGCCGTGCAAGGGGCAAAGCCCTCCCCGCGACCCGAAAGCGTGGTAAGCAGCGACGCCGGCGTCATGGAGTCAACGTCCTTGGCAGGATCGAGCGCCGCGGCAACCGCATCCTCGTCAAGGCCGGCGGGCAGCGGGCGAAACAGCAAGCAGCCGTGGACAGCGGGGTCGGCGTTGATGCCCTCGATAGCCGCCAGCAACTCATCCTGCGAAACATCAGCCGGCAACAACACACGACGCGCCTCGATGCCAACCTTCTCACAGCGCTTGAGGGCGCCACGTTCGTAAGACAGGTCGTCCTCGCGCTCGCCCACACGCACGATAGCAAGCGTCGGCACAACGCCGCGCTCGCGCAAAGCCGCGCAGCGAGCAGCGAGATCCTCAGTCAAAGCGCGGGCAACGGGAGCGCCTTTAAGCAGCACGGCCATGGCTATCCCCTCTTCCTTGCGGCGTCGGCGGCACGGCGCGCCAGCGCATCGGCGCGCGGCAGCCACGTATCCAGCAGCCCATCACACGCCGCCTCGAGCTCCTCGGCGCGCGCCCGGTCTTTCATAGACGTGGTATTGGCAAAGAGCGTCAAGCTCGCGCCCTGCATGGCGGCGCGGCAGAACACCGCACCGCATGCCACGTCGGACAGCAGCTGGCGCGAGCCCTTATCGGCCATGTCCTCGAGCAGCGCCAGCGCGCGTCCGCAGGCATCCATAATCCGATACGGAGGCATGGCCGCCACGCGCAACGCATCCTGAATCGCCGCGGGCCGAGCCGGATCATCACGGGAAATACCGTATGCCGCGGACACCTGGCCGTATGCACGAACATCCTCGGCAACCAGACCCACAAGTTCCTGCGCCAACTCGTCTGCCTTGGCAAATGCGCGCGTCAGATCGTCCGCGCGATCCGCAAGCGCGGGATTGGTTGCCCCATAACGAGCGACCATTCCGCAAAGCGAGGCGCCCAGCGCGCCCACAAAGGCGCTCGCACTGCCGCCGCCGGGCACCGGCTCGCGTGCGGCAAGCGCCTCGGCAAACTCTCGACAGGTTTTATCCATCATCTCTTGGCTCATGCGCACGCACCTTCAAGTCATATACACGGTCGGGCGGCAACCGCCAACCAACCACATCGAACACGTAATGGTGCTAAGTCTAGCCCATAAGCACATGAGCGTCAGCGCACCTGGCCATCGCGGATTTCTATGACACACGATAGGCGGCAGCGACGCAAACATGGGACACATGGCCCACGTTTCGGGACTCTCGGACGGCGGCAACTGGGGCATACATATAGATAAGGAGCCCCATGCTGGGGCAACGCTCGCCACGGCGCCGGACACAGAACGGAGGAATCACCACACAGCAAATAAAGCCATCATGTGCAAGCGCAACCGCCGATTGGCGAACCGCTGCACACGATGCCCCTAACAGACAAGGAGGACGCCACCATGAAGAAAAAGACCCTATCGATCCTTTCCCTTTGCATCGCCCTCTTTGCCGCGCTCGCCCTTGTGGGCTGCGGCGGGATCGCATCGGGCGGAGGCAGCAGCACCTCAAAGAGCGAAGGCAAGGAAAAGGCCCCCGTCGCCGAAAAGACTGACTTTATCTGGTTTAAGGTCGAGATGCCCGAGAGCGTTGGCGTGAGCGACTCCGCCGGCAAGAACGCCGACAGGGTCCAGCTCACCTTCCCCGAGAACGAGAACACCACAGTCGACCGCTTTATCCCCGTTTGGGAAGAGAAGATGACGGCAGAAGAAGCTCTTGCCGATGAGGGTCGAAAGAACAGCATGTTCCAGTGGAAAGTTGGCGACCCCGTCGAGTACAACGGCAGGACATGGCTCACCGGAACGTGCGAGGACAACCGCGGCACCCATACCTATCTCTTTACCGACGTTGAACCGGGAAGCGTCTGCGTTCTCATCGCGAACTTCGATCAGCACGAGAAAGAAGCCGAGACGCTCCTCAACTCCATCGAGTTCCCCGATGACATGGCGAAGGCAGTTGCCGAGGCACGCGAAGTTGAGATTTCGAGCATCGAGATCAAGTAACGGGACCCCGCACACGCCCACGTACGCGCGCCCCATTAAAACAACGGGCACCCAACCCCGGGGAGGGCCGACAACATCGGCCCTCCCCTCTTTTGCGCCCGCGCATATTGCCACTTAACGGCGCAAATCCGGCCCTCAGAATGGGACACATGGCCCACCCTAGCGAGCCGTCCACGCGTACAGTAAAGGCAGGTAATCCATGGGCGGTTACAGATCGAGGAGGACACGACCATGAAAAAGAAGGCCTTAGCGATTCTCACCCTCTGCATCAGTCTCTTTGCCGCGGTTGCCCTGGTGGGCTGCGGTGGCAGCGGCGGCGCTACCGGCAGTGGCGGTGGCGGCGGAGCAGAAAAGCCAGCCGTGGATATGAGGACCGACTTCATTTGGTTTAAGGTCGAGGTCCCCGAGGGCGTCGAGATCACCGACGTTGCCGGTGACACGGCCGACAGGGCCCAGTTTAAGTTCACCGAGAGCGAGCATGCGAGCGACCGCTTCATTCCCGTCTTCGACCCCGACAAGAACGCCGACGAGCTGTTCGACTACGAGGCAAAGTGGAAGGCCAACTCCGGATGGACCGAGAGCGACCCCGTTAAATACAACGGCAAGACCTGGCGCAGTGCTTACTTTACGCACTCGGGCGGCGTAACGACCGAGTACTTTACCGACGTTGACGGCGGCAGCGTTTACGTGCGCATCGATAACGTCGAGGAGCACAAGGATGCCGTCGAGACCATGATGAAGTCTCTGGAGTTTGCCGATGATATCGCCAAGGCCAAGACCGAGGCCATGGATGTTAAGCTCGACGATATCGAGATCAAGCGCTAAGCGACTGGCGAGCGCAATGGGAAACACGAGCGCAGCGCAAGCAAGCGACAGTAACCCAGCGCTTCGTACCAAGGGAGGGCCGGCCACCGACCCTCCCTTTCTTATGCCGGTAGCCGACGAACGCAAGGATGCTGGGTACCCAGATCCCCCAAGCCCGGCGGCAGCACAACATGAACAAGCACCCCAGCACGTCCGCCCACCGATTTATAACGCCGCGCAGACAATTTAAGCCGACACCTTTAAACAACTAGGCAGTATAGTGACCAAAACGAGCGCATAACCGCACCCTGCGAATGGAGGAGTTATGACCGAACACCACGCCATCAGTCGCCGAGCATTTACGCTGGGCCTAGGACTTGCGGCGTTGTCGCCGCTTGCAAGCCTGCCCGAAACCGCAGCGCTGGGCATTCCCCTGCGCGCGGCATTTGCAGAAGACGCACCCACACCGGCGGCCACCCTCGACAAGTTCGTCATTCGCCTTCGCCCCGCGGGCTATTTTCGCACCGCGAGCGTCAACGAAGACGGCAACGTCATCGGCAACGTCTGCCACCTATTTAATGACGGCACGTCCAGCAAGCTCATCCTTGAGAACGTAACGACCAAGAATGACGATACAAACTGGTATGCCATCCGCACCCTGCTCAATTTCGAAGAGCACAAGAAGACGGGCTACAGCATTTGGTCGGTCGATGGCGACTCGGACAAAGATGGAAAGGTCATCCACGTATGGAGTGGCGAGCATGACGGCAAGGCCAGTCGCTCTTTTGCGTTCAAGCGTCAATCAAACGGTACCTATATCATCCGAGACCGCACGGTCGAGAAAGAAACCGAGAAAAAAGACATTAAGTACCTGGCCATAGAAAAGGACGGCAAAGACCAGGACAACAATAAGATCTGCCATAAGAGTAAGAGCATTCCGTGGGAGCTCGAGCTTGTCGGCTACAGCATGGACAAGACCAATGCCACAGTTAGCAGCATCGACTGGACCACGTATAGCAGCTACGTCGATGGGCCATGTTGGATGAAATACGTCGACGACAACAAGTTCCTCGACGAGCTGAGCATCCCGGGTACGCATGATTCGGGCAGCTGCAGCGTCGACAACGACACCGAGCCCCAAACCTCGCTTGCAAAGTGCCAGCAGGATTACATCCCCACGCAGTTGCTCGAAGGCGTTCGCTACTTTGATATTCGACTCGGAAAGGGTGAGAACCCCGGCATCGACCACGGAGATTGCTACCTGCTCAAAAAAGACGGGAACTTTATGCATCTCTCCGATGTCATCGGGTACTTCAATACGTTTTTGAGCGAAAACCCGAAAGAAGCGCTCATCATACTCGTGTCGCGGGGCAACGACGAGGCTACCGACGAAAGCCTCACGACGGCTTTTGCCAATGTTATGGACAAGAACCCCAATCTGTTCTACACATCGAGCCGCATCCCCACGCTGGGCGAGGTGCGCGGGAAAATCGTCTTGCTGCGTCGATTTACGCTCGCCGGCAGCAGCGTAAGCGGCCACACGTGGGGCCTCGACCTCACCGAATGGGACGACAAAATCGCAGCGCACACCGACAGCGCCTCTATGTGTCTCGTTCGAGACGAGCGGGGCTTTGAAGCCGTGGGGAAAACGAGTGACGAAAAGCCCTATTGCACCAAGGTATATGCCCAGGACCATTACGAATGCACCGGAACTGACAAGATCAGCTGGGTCGATATGGCCCTGCAGGAGACGGCCAAGCTCACCCGCAACGAGGTAGATGTCGAGGACGATAACGGGGCCAAGGAGCAAGTCCTGGAGCGCTGCTGGTCTATCAACTACACCAGCTGCACGAACCACAAGCAAGGAAGCAATCCTTTTACCGCGGCGCGAGTCGTCAACGAGCATCTGTACAAGAGCCCGTACATCAATCCCAGCGGCATCGAGGATACAAAGTCAGATTACCTCAAGCACATTGGCATCATCGCATCCGACTTTGTTGATGCGGCGCTGGCCCGGAGCATCTATCAGCGCAATTACGATACGGAGCACAAGCAGACGGCTTCGTACTATCTCCCGTACTATCTCCCGACCCGCATGCGCATGACGTACGGCGACTCGCTGAGCGATGCCTCGCTCCAGGATGGCAAGACCGTTGGCGAGGGTCATTTCCGCCTTGCCGACAGCAGCAAAGCGCTCAACGCGACAGCTTCGGGCGATGCGTTTGACATCAAATATGTGGATGTCGACGCCCTGGGCAACGAGACCGTTACGGGGCTGCAGGGCTCTGTGCCCATCGATATCGATCGACGCGCGCTGACGCCCCATTTTGAGGGGCTTGAAGGCCTTAAGGCCGGCGAGGACGTGCGCGCCAAGATCACGGCGCTGCTCGACGGCAAGCTCGAAACCGATGCCTGCACGGCCCAGCTCGAGTTTGTGCACGACGCGAACGGCGCTCCGGGCACGGCAATGGCCGAGGGCGAAACATTTGCCGCAGGGACGTACTGGGTGCGCGCGAAAGGCCTTTTGGGCGACGCAGCACAGAACTACACGCTCGCCAGCGATGGAGCAGCAAGCTTTACCGTAGCGGCCTCGAGCAGTGCAGGCGGCACCGGCAGCGGCACGGGTTCCAACGCAGGCGGCACCGACAAGAACGGCGGCGGCAACAAGAGCGACCAGGGCAAGAGCTCGGGCGGAAAACTCGCCGACACGGGCGACGGCTCCGGCATTGCCGCCGGGCTCGCCGCTGCCGCCGTGGCGACAACGGTCGCCGGCGCGGCAATGCTTGCCAGTGACCGCGACAATACCGAGGACGTTAACGAATAGGCAAGCCAGTTTTTTTGGGCGCATCAACTCAATCGGGGCGCAGAATACCGTTCTGCGCCCCGATTTTCACCTTGGCCCAAACGTCGCCATAGGCTACATCACCATGTTCAGCGCGTTAACAAACTCCTGGGCCTTCGCACGGCTGCTCAGGCTAAAGACGCAAGCAGTCAACAGCCTGTTACGCAGAAAAACATCGCGGCCTTTGATTCTATTGACGCCCGTAATGTCCTTAAGATAGACAATTTCGGTGTGCTTGCCACCAAAAGCGCCCTTCTTGAGCACCTCAATACGGTTGGGGTAGACCTTAACGTCTTTAAACCTACCCGAACCTTTGTCCTGGAACAGCAAAGTGTTGTTATCCATGCGTGTCACTCCCGCGGGGTTCGCTAAAACTGCCTCTATGGCCACATTTTAGTCACCGCAAGGCTCCCATGCGAAGGTGCCAGACAGCACAGCAATTCGTGTCCGCGCGAGGCTTTAAACTAAATGCGATAAAGATGCATTCCACAAGAGGAAAGTGGGGCGACAGTGATGGGCGAACTGGTAAACCGTGGAGAATCGGCAATCGTGCCAGAAGTTTTTTACAAGCAGGTTTCCTCGATTCTCAACGCCGCTCGCGACAAGGCCTATACCGCCGTTAACTTTGCGATGGTTGAGGCGTATTGGGATATCGGCAAGAGCATTGTTGATGAGCAGGGCGGAGAGGAGCGCGCCAAGTATGGAGAGGCGCTGCTCAAGGCCCTCGCAATCAGACTTACCAAGGTTTTTGGTAAAGGTTTTGAAGCAAGAGAGATGCGTAAAATGCGTCAGTTCCATCTTGCATTTCCAATTCGGGACTCACTGCGTCCCGAATTGAGCTGGACACATTACCGCAGGTTAATACGTATTCCTGACCCCGAAACTCGAACATGGTACATGAACGAATGCGCCGATTCTCGCTGGAGCACGCGTCAGCTCGAACGCCAGATCAACACCATGTTCCGAGAGCGCCTACTTGCCAGCAAGGACAAGGAGGCCGTCACCAAGGAAATCCAAAAGAGCGCCCCGGCTCGTCGCCCCGAGGATATCATCCGCGACCCATACGTACTGGAGTTTTTAGGTTTCACGGACGATGCTGCGTTTCGCGAGAGCGATCTAGAGCAGGCACTCATAACGCATCTTCAGAAGTTCCTGCTGGAGCTTGGCCGTGGCTTCGCTTTCGAGGCGCGCCAAAAGCGCATCACCTTTGATGGGCGCCATTTCTATATTGACCTTGTGTTTTACAACTATCTGATGCGCTGCTTCGTGCTCATCGACCTTAAGACCGATGACCTTACGCATCAGGACCTGGGCCAGATGCAAATGTATGTGAACTACTACACACGCGAGCTCATGAACGAAGGCGACAATCCGCCCATAGGCATCGTGCTCTGCGCGGACAAAAGCGATTCGATTGTCGAGTACACGCTGCCCGAATACAACGACCAAGTGTTTGCCGCCAAATACCTGCCGTATCTTCCAAGCAAGGAAGAGCTGGCGCGCGAGCTGAGTGCCGAGTACCGCGCCATCAACGAAGCGACTAATGGCGAAACGCAAGGGTAGCGGCACGTTGCGACCGATACCCCCCCACGGTGTTTCATATCCCCCGACATAAGAGGAGCGCTCCTTGACAGACGGACCGAAAACAACATTGCGCGACTGCATCTATGGACTTGCCGTCGGCGACGCGCTGGGCGTTCCCTACGAGTTTATGCCTCGCGGCACGTTCGAATGCACCGACATGATCGGCTACGGCGCGCATGGGCAGCCCGCCGGCACCTGGAGCGATGACACGTCCATGACGCTTGCTGCCTGCGACTCGATTAGGGAGCTCGGGCATATCGACACCGCAGACATGCGCAGCAAGTTCGTAAGCTGGATTGCCCGTGGCAAGTATACGATCGACGGCGTTTTCGACTACGGTGATACAACCGCCCGCGCACTTCACTCCGGTAAGGGAGGCTCCGGCGAGCGCGACAATGGCAACGGATCGCTCATGCGCATCGCTCCCCTGGCGTTCACCGATGCAACAGACGAGGAGATCTGCGAGGTCTCCGCCATTACGCACGCCCACAGAACGTCGACCGACGCATGCGTTATATTTGTCGAGCTGATGAGAGGCGTGCTGAATGGCACACTTCCCTCGTGGGCGCTCCAGCTGACAAGCATACCGGAGCAGGGAATCAGGTCCGGCGGCTTCGTGCGTGACACGCTTAAGGCAGCCACCTGGTGCTTCGTCAACACTAACAGCTACGAAGAGTGCGCACTTGCCGCCGTCAACCTGGGCGACGACACCGACACCACCGCAGCTGTCGCAGGTGCGCTCGCCGGCACGGCCTACGGCATCGATGCAATTCCGCAGGAGTGGGTCGACGCCCTACGCGGAAAAGAGCTGATTGAGAACTGCTTGTTTTAGGGCGCCATTCAAGAAATAAGGTAGGAGGCATCATGGATAGGAAGATCGCGAATATCGATGAGTTCCAAATGGACGAAAACGAGACCCCGATACTCCCAACGGGACTGAGGGAGGAAGAAAACCTTTACGTCCTCCCCGACGGGCGTTACCTCCCCTGCGGGGCCTACAGGACCGCGGACGGCGGTTCGCTCATTTATGAGCCATCCGAACTAAGCTTCTTCGGGCAGATGCTTGCTCAATTCAAAGAGAGCTAAAGGCTTGATTGCCCGTTAGATCGACACTGCTCCAAACCAGGGGGTGGGCAGGATGTCTCCCACCGCGGCCTGTGAGGTAAAATCTTGACTGCCGCGGAATCCGCCTGCGGGCAACGCTCCGATCTCCGATTGGGGTGAAGCCTATGAACTTGTTTCTTGAAATCCTGCGCCTTTCGATGTATGTGACCGGCATTGCCCGGAACCTCTACTCGATCTGGCGGGCATATAAGCAGTAACGGATAGCGAAGGGAGTCATGCAAAGGGCCGGCTGCAACCGACCCTTTTGACGATAATACCTGCGTTGCCCGCGTCTCCGAAGTTTGAGTAGCTGAGGAGCGGGTTCCGCGGCACATCCTGATTTTACCCAGCGGCAAGGCTCTTTTACAGCCGTTCCACCGTTTATTTACATCTGCCAATCAAGACGAGGCTACTACGCACCTTTATTACACACGATGTTTTCAGCCTGGTATAAACAAGTTCAATAATAGAATGCAAATCCAACCATCATGTCTGATTACGAAAGGATTTTTGCCTTTTCTGCAGCAAACTCTTCCTCGGTAAGTACTCCACTCTCACGCAGTGCTGCAAGCCTCTCAAGCCTTGCAACTACATCAACCACTATCCGCCAGCGTCTCAATAGTCTGTGAAACCTGCGGATACCGCTCGAGCTCCTTCGATAGGGCATCGACTATCTTGGCAATATTCTTTGCATTTTTGCCCCCGTTTAATACGTTTGCCCTGACCTTAGATGACGACTTGACAGTAACGCCAGATCCGCCTTCAACTGGAACAACCGAAATACTGATATTTTCGCCCCAAGACCAAAGGCTCATACCAATCTCGGCTGCAACTGTTCTTGTTGTGGGCGATGCACTATCAACTTTTACTTTAGGCAGCTTTTCCATAGCTGCCTTCAAGGCATTAAACGTGTCGTCAGGAGAATACGGTACCTGAAGCTGAAGCTGCTGATCCGCAAAACCCATAATCTGGCCTCCGCTTCTTACAAGATTAAGGCTATCGGCAATGGTAGCACGTTCCCAGCAGTCTTAAATTCGTCTCATGACCTT
Source organism: Collinsella sp. AF23-2 (assembly GCF_003459245.1). Taxonomy (GTDB): domain Bacteria; phylum Actinomycetota; class Coriobacteriia; order Coriobacteriales; family Coriobacteriaceae; genus Collinsella. The sequence continues at coordinate 221,020 of NZ_QRVG01000001.1, read as the reverse complement.
GCGATGCAGCCCGACGCCCCGGCACCACTCCCCTACTTACCAAAAATCGCAGCGAGCAATCCCTTGCGTTTGGGCTTCTCCTCTCGGTAAGAACCCTCCGTCGCCGCTGCCACCTGACGCGGTTGCTCGCCGCCTCCACGGCGCACGATCTGGTACAGAAACGGCGACTTAACGTATTTGACCTCGATGGGCGTGGCATGCACGGTGCTCTCACCGGACAGATGCAGGCTCGGATTGAGCGGCGCCACGACGTGCGTCTCGCGTTTGTCGCTAAACACCACCGCGGCCGCGCGACCCGTCTGGCCGTTCACGGCGATGCGCACCTGCTCGCCGTCGCGGCTGTCCGTCGCCGGGCGATCGACAAAGTAGACCGGCACCATCACCAGACCATCCTTGTGCTTGCGGGCCTTGCGCGCCCATGTGCGGATGCCATTTTTATTGAGCCCCAGCACCGCCTCGGCATCGTTGCCTGCAACATCGAGCGCCAGCTTATCAATAACCACCTGGTCCTTGGTGGACGCATCGACGGAAACGACACGGAAGTCGCCTTCCTGCATGGCCGGGTCAAACGGCCCCACCTTGCCAAAGTCCCACGGCTCCAAAATGCCCATAAGGCGAACGTCCAGGTAGTTGGCCCGGGGGTATGCCCAGTCGAGCACCTCGTAGTACACCAGGGTCTCCTTGCTCATGCCCTTGCCCGGGAAGGACGCCATCATGCGCAGGTCCGCCAGCGCCATGGGGAAATAGAAGAGCATCATGTCGTTTTGGATCGCGTCTTCCACGTCGTGCCCGGCAAAGGCCTCCGGGTACTGACGCACCAGCTGCAGCGCGTTGGCACGTGCCTGCTGCGACGATATCTCACAGGGGACACCCTGTTCGGGAACGTATTCGGCACCCACGCCCATGGTCAGGCGCTTGCTAAAGGTGCCAGGCTTGAGAAGGTCGGCCACGCCAATCTTGTTGCCGCACGACGGGCACTCAAACACACGTTGGGTCGATGACCCCTCAAAGGACGCGCCGCAGAAGGGGCAGGGAATGCTCACGTGCGTCGCCTCTTGGAACTCCTGCGCCGTTCCGCGATCTTCCCACAGCAGATGCTCCAGGACCGACTGATTGCGCCAGTACGAATTGAAGAAATACCAGTCCGGGTCCTCTGGGCGCTCGAGCTGCGAGACGTGCGTGAGCTTGAGCAGCCCGTCAACCACCGTCAGCGGCGTATGACGGATACCCAGGGCGCTCTTGGGCTCCCCGGCATCCGCCTTCCACGGAATGACCGCACCGCAATAGGCGCACTCAAAGCTGCGCTTAGCCTGGTGCGAGTACATAGGGCCGCCGCAGTTTTGACATTTAATGGCAAACATCTCGTCCATGGAAACGTCCTCCTTTGCACAGGGGCTGTCGACATTAAGTATGTCGAGCAAGCAGGCACATGCCCATACCCATGTGGCCCAAAATGGACCACCCAGGCAGACGAGAAGGCCCGCTCGTTAGCACCGGCAGACTATTGCTGCATTTTCTGAGCATCGGTGCACGGCGCCCCCGCGCGAGCTACACTATCCCCTTAAACATGATTGTGAGGACGACCGCTATGCTATTTGTAAATCGGCTGGTACATACGCTTGTTCCCGGCAGCGAGAGCGAGCCGGTCGATGCATCTTGCCGCACCAACGCGGGCTTTTCCGCAAGCCTCGTCTGCATTGGCCTCAACATCACCCTGTGCCTGGCCAAGGGCGTCGCGGGCCTGCTCGCCGGCTCCGTCTCGCTTATCGCCGATGCCTTCAACAACCTCTCTGATGCCTCGAGCAACATCGTGAGCCTGCTCGGGTTCCGCCTTGCCAGCCGCCCAGCAGACGAAGGCCACCCCTATGGCCACGGCCGCTACGAGTACCTAGCCGGCCTGTTCGTCGCCGTCCTGGTTTGCGCCGTCGGCATCAATCTGATCCTCGAGTCGGTCACAAAAATCATCAAGCCCTCGCCCACCGTGTATTCGGCGCTCTCCATGGCCGCCCTTGTTCTGTCCATGCTCGTCAAATTCTGGATGGCCGCGTTCAACCGCGCACTGGGCGACCGCATCGACTCGGAGACGCTCATCGCCACAGCGCAGGACTCCAAAAACGACGTCATTACCTCGGGCTCGGTCTTGGTGGCGGCGCTTATTTCGCAGACGACCGGCTTTGACCTCGACGGCTGGGCGGGCCTGGGCGTGGGCATCTTCATTTGCATCAGCGGCATGGGCCTGGTGCGCGACGCCATCAGCCCGTTGCTGGGGCAAGCGCCCGACCCCAAGCTCGTCCAGGCAATCCGCGACAAGATCATGTCCTATCCGCAGGTCTTGGGCACACACGACCTCATGGTGCACGACTACGGCCCCGGTCGTCAGTTTGCCAGCGCCCACGTGGAGATGCCCGGCGAGGGCGACGCGTTTGAGCACCACGAGATTCTGGACACCATCGAGCACGACATCAAGCGCCAGATGGGCATTGGTATCACGCTGCACTGCGACCCCATCGCGACAACCGGCGATGACTTGCGCGGCTGGGTCAAGCGCGGCGTCATGCAAATCGATCCCGCGCTCTCCATCCACGACCTGCACGAGCACGACGGGTTCGTTTCGTTTGACCTTGTGCGTCCCGACGGCTTTGACATATCCGACGAGGAGCTGCTGGAGCTCGTCACGCGCATCGTGCACGAGCGCCGGCCCGACGTCTCATGCGTCGTCACGTTTGATTCGGGCTTTAGCTCGCCCGACCGTCCAGCAGAACAGCTGTAGCCTGTTTAACAGCTAGTTTCCCTGCGCGCCCGAGATGCCGTTTTGTAGGGCGTTCCAGGCATCTGTCGCCATGTCTCCCAAGTTCTGCGCGGTATCGCCCAGGTTTTGTGTCGTATCGCCCAGCTCTTGCGCCTTGTCTCCCAATTCCTGCGCCTTGTTGCTCAGGTCCTCCAGCATGTTGGAGCTCGAGCTGTCGGTGCCGCTTTGGCCGTCGGACGAGTTGCCCGAGCTGTTCTTATGCGTGAGTTGAATTTCAAGGTTACCGTTGTCGTTATAGTAGGCAGAAGTAACAACCCAGTTGGCATCGACGACGGGCGTTGAGCCATCATCAGTCAGGACCACGGCATTCGAAAGATCGGCGCCGCGCGACTTGAGGATCTTCTTGGCGTTGGACCAGTACTGCCCCGGGATATCGCTCAGATCGACGGTGCCAGACGAGGCGGACTCGGTTTGCTCGGCAGTGGTATCGGCCGTTGAACTCCCCCGCTTGTTGAGCATGCCCGACACGATGGCAAACACAACCGACAGCGCAAAGAAGATCGCCAGCACGATGAGGATCTTCTTGATCACGCTCGACGAACGCGACGGCTTCTTCTCCTCGTCCTCGCCATATTGCGGAATCGACTTGGGGTACTCGCGATACGGCTCGCGCGACTCGTAGCGAGACCGTGCCGTGCGAGGCATATACGTCGTCTGCTGAGGCTGCGGAATGGGATTTTGCGGCAGGTCATCATAGGGATTCGGCGTCGAGGCAGCATAAGAATCCTGCGGCGCGTAATCAAACGGATCCGGAGCTGCGTTGCCATAGGGGCCTTGCGAAGATGCAGCGTAAGAATCCTGCGCCGAGTCGCCATAGCCCATAACCCGGGTGGGCTCGGCAGAAGGCTGCGTCGCGGCGGGGTCGGTATAACCGGGGTTGGGAACAACGCGGGTCGCATCGGCGCTATCGCCAGCCTGCGCGGAACCGTAGCCACCCATTACGGTCGTCTTATCCTGGTCCATGCAACGATTCCTTTCCGTCGCCGTAAGCATCAAGTTATGCATGCATTCTACCCGCGCAAAAGCCTATGATGGGCAGAGCCCGTCGGTATCTACAAGACAAGCGCGGCTAGAAAACAAAAGCCCCGCCGTGCCTTGTGAGCACGGCGGGGCGGGCAAGCGGCTATGAGCAGCGAGCTTAGAACAGGCCGGTGATGTTGCCGTCGTTGTCGACGTCGATGTTTTCGGCCGCGGGGATCTTGGGCAGGCCCGGCATGGTCAGAACGCTGCCAGTCAGTGCGACCACAAAGTGGGCACCGGCGGAAACCTTGAGCTCACGCACCGTGATGCGGAAGTTCTCGGGAGCGCCCAGGGCCTTGGCGTTGTCGCTAAAGCTGTACTGCGTCTTGGCGACGCACACCGGCAGGTTGCCAAAGCCGTTCTCGCGCAGCTCGGCGAGCTGGCGCTTGGCGGCCGGCGTAAAGTCGACGCCGTCGGCGCGGTAGACCTTGGTGGCAATGGCCTCGAGAGCGTCGGCCACATCGGCGCCGTCCTCATAGGCAAACTTGAGCTCGCTCGGCTGCTCAATCAGACGCATGACCTCATCGGCCAGCTCGAGCGCGCCCTCGCCGCCCTTGGCCCAGACCTCGGAAAGCTTAACGTTGACGCCGAGCTTCTGGCACTCGGACTCGATGAGCTCGAGCTCGGCCTCGGTGTCCGTCGGGAAGCGGTTGATGGCGACCACACAAGGCAGACCGTAGACATTCTGGATGTTATCGACGTGACGCAGCAGGTTGGGCATGCCGGCTTTGAGGGCCTCGAGGTTCTCCTCGTTGAGGTCGACCTTGGCGACACCGCCGTTGTACTTCAGCGCACGAGCGGTCGCGACGACCACGACGGCGCTGGGGCGAACGCCCGTCATGCGGCACTTAATGTCGAGGAACTTCTCGGCACCCAGATCGGCACCGAAGCCGGCCTCGGTAATGGCGACATCGCCAAAGCGCATCGCCATACGCGTGGCCATGATGGAGTTGCAGCCGTGGGCAATGTTGGCGAAGGGACCGCCGTGGACAAACGCGGGCGTGCCCTCGAGCGTTTGCACCAGGTTGGGCTTGAGCGCGTCCTTAAGCAACGCGGCCATGGCACCCTGGGCCTTAAGGTCGCGGGCACGGACGGGCTCGCCGGCAAAGCTGTAGCCGACGACGATCTCACCCAAGCGTTCCTTGAGGTCGCTGATGCTCGTAGACAGACACAGGATTGCCATGACCTCGGAGGCGACGGTGATATCGAAGCCGTCCTCGCGCGGCACGCCCTGGGCCTTGCCGCCAATGCCGTCGATGACGTGGCGGAGCTGACGGTCGTTCATATCGACGACGCGCTTCCAAGTGATGCGCTTAACGTCAATACCGAGCTGATTGCCCTGCTGAATATGGTTGTCGAGCATGGCGGCCAGCAGGTTGTTGGCAGCACCGATAGCATGGAAGTCGCCGGTAAAGTGCAGGTTGATGTCCTCCATGGGGATGACCTGGGCCCAACCGCCACCGGCGGCACCGCCCTTCACGCCAAACACGGGACCGAGCGAAGGCTCGCGCAGGGCCACGGCGCTCTTGACGCCGCGACGACGCAGGCCATCGGCCAGACCGATGGTCGTGGTGGTCTTGCCCTCGCCCGCAGGCGTTGGGTTGATAGCGGTCACGAGGACGAGCTTGGCCTGGTGATCAGTCGGCTCGTTGAGCAGTGAATAGTCGACCTTAGCCTTGTCGAAGCCGTACGGAATAAGGTGCTTAACGTCGACGCCGGCGTTCTTGGCCACCTCGGTAATAGGCAGCGGCGTGACAGAACGTGCGATTTCGATGTCAGTAGGCATGAGCGGTCCTTTCGTTACCGAATGAGAAAAAGACCAATTCAGCATAGCACGGGCGCGCAATAGTAAAACACCCGTAACCGATGAATGGCGATATGTTTATCCAATGCTCAGCGATAGCCTACAGACTAGCCAAAACAAAGCGCCCTAAACGGTAGGTTCAATCCCCAGGTGCTCAAAGGTGCGAAGGGTTGCCTGACGGCCCTGCGGTGTACGAATCATCAGCCCGCACTGCAGCAGATAGGGCTCATAGACATCCTCGAGCGTGCCCGGGTCCTCGCCCACCGCGCTGGCAAGGGTCGTAAGTCCCACGGCACGACCGGAGAACGTCTTGGCGAGCGTCTCCAAAATGCGAATATCCATCCAGTCCAGACCGAGCTCGTCGATCTCGAAGAACTCGAGTGCCTGACGGCAGATATCGAGCTCAATGGGACCGTTGCCGCGCACCTGTGCGTAATCGCGCACGCGCTTGAGCAGGCGGTTGGCAAGACGTGGCGTGCCGCGCGAACGCGAGCCGATCTCGAGTGCACTGGGGTGGTCGATCGTCACGCCCAGGATAGTCGCCGAGCGCGTCACAATCTGCGCGAGCTCCTCGACCGTGTAGTAATCCAGGCGATATGAAATGCCAAAGCGGTCGCGCAACGGGCCTGTCAACATGCCTGAGCGGGTCGTTGCCGCCACCAGCGTAAACTTGGGAATATCCAGGCGAATCGAGCGCGCCGCCGGACCCTTGCCAATCACGATATCGAGGGCAAAGTCCTCCATCGCGGGGTACAGGACCTCCTCGACCGAACGGTTGAGGCGGTGGATCTCGTCGATAAACAGCACATCACCCGGCTGCAAGTTAGTAAGGATGGCCGCCAGGTCGCCCGTGCGCGCGATGGCGGGGCCACTCGTGGTCTTGATCTGAGCGCCCAGCTCGTTGGCGATAACGGTGGCCAGCGTGGTCTTGCCCAGGCCCGGAGGACCCGAGAAAATCACGTGGTCGAGCGTCTCGCCACGGTTCTGCGCCGCTTCGATCAACACGCGCAGGCTCTGCTTGATGTGCTCCTGGCCACAGTAGTCGTCCAGGCGCTGGGGGCGCAAAGTGCGGTCGACATCGAGGTCCTCGGCCGTCAGCTCCGAGCCCACCATGCGCTCGCCGTGCGCCATGGATGCCGCCGGCGAGTTGCCGGGCGTCGCCCACAGGTCCTGAGAGTCATCGGCTTCCCACATCACGCATCCATTCCGAGTCGCTTAAGCGCCGCGCCGAGCAGATCCTCGACACGCATATTCTGCCCATCATACCCGCTCAGGGCAACATCGGTCTCCTGTGGGCTAAAGCCCATGGAAAGGAGCGCCGCACGGGCGTCATCGATCGCCGAAGGAGCGGCGGCGGGAACCGGCATCGCAACCTGGCCGGGAATCACGTCGACCGGCACAAAGCCCTTATCCTTGGCAAAGGTGCTCTTGAGTTCCAGGATCAGGCGCTGAGCTGTCTTTTTGCCCACACCGGGTACCTTGGCCATGCCCTTGTCGTCCTCGGCCATCACCAGCGAATACAGCTGCCCCACGGTATAGGTGGAAAGCACGGCGAGCGCCAGACGCGGGCCAACGCCCGAGACAGACACGAGCCGATCGAACATCGTGCGCTCATCCTTAGAGGAAAAACCGAAAAGTGTCATGGCGTCCTCGCGCACCTGCATACGCGTGTAGAGGCGGACCTCGCCGCCGGGCGTCGGCAACGTGGCCGCAGTGCTGCCCGAGATGCCGAGCTCAAAGCCAACGCCCGACACATCGACGACAGCAGAGCTCATCGTGGACTCGACAAGCGTTCCGTGGAGCTGGGAAATCATCAGTATCCGGTTCCTCTCTGTTGATAGAACTCGCCACCGGTGAGGGCGCGGGTGCGGCTGAGGTTTACGTGGCAGATGGCGCAGGCCAGGGCATCGGCGGCATGGTCGGGATGCGGGTCGTGGTCGAGCTGTGTGAGTGTGCGTACCATGTAGGCGACCTGCCGCTTGTCCGCGGCGCCGGTGCCCACCACAGCCTGTTTGATCTGCATGGGCGTGTACTCGCCAATCTCGAGCGCGCACTCCGAAAGCGCCACAAGCGCAGCACCGCGGGCATGCGCCGTGGGGATGGCCGAACGAACGTTGGCGCCAAAGTAGATGCTCTCGACAGCAGCCGTGTCGGGTCGATAACGCTCGACGACATCCTTAAGGTCATGGGCGATATGCGACAGGCGCACCGCGAGCGGACTTCCGGCACTGGTCTCGATGCAGCCGTAGGCACGGCAGCGAACCTCGCCACGCCGCTCCTCGATAATCCCCCAACCCGTATGAGCCAAACCGGGGTCAATGCCCAAGATAACCAAACCAACCTCCCCTCGTCTTTTACCAAGCGCAAGGCAAGGCCCCGCGCATCATTCACGAACGTCTGTTCTAGAATAACACAACGCTAGCCCTATAAGTCAGCCGAGATAGAATTGTAGGTTGAGCATACGCAAGCGGGCACGCAGAGACCTAGTTCTGGCTAAAGAATGGGAACTGTCGGGGATCAACCGGCGGCTGCGGCATCGGCGTGCCCTGGGGTCCACCCTGCGGGCCACCCTGGCCGCCCATCATCTTATCGATGGCGTCCTGAACCTCGCCCTCGAACTTTTTCATTCCCTCGTGTAAACGACGCTGACCGTCTTCAGAGCGCAACTCCTCCATTTGTTCGGGCGAAATACCCAGTAGCTCGCCCAGCACGCCCATCATCTCGTTTCGCACGCGCTCGCTAGTATCCTCGTCAGCAAAACGGCGCACCTCGGCGCGCGCCAGCGAATCGACCGTCATACGCTCCTTGCCGTTAAGCCCCAGGTCGGACCACGCGAGCATGTACGGCCAGGAGCGCTCGGCAAACGAACGGGACGAAACGATCGGCGCCGTCGGCAACATGCGGCGGGCAGCCTCACCCTGACGCACGAGCATCAGCAGCAGCGAGCAGGCCTCAGGCTTGCCAGCGGCCATCGGGATGTCGTCGAAAGATCGATTGCGGTCCACGTGCGCCTCAAGCGCGCCATCGATCTCACCCGGCTCGACCCCGCCGAGCAGCTGTGCCGCGCGGTCGAGCATATCGACCGGACCGTCGAGCGTCGAGAGCGCCTGCGCCAGCACGCGCTCCATACAATCTTCCACCGCGTTGAGCGTCACGAGCTCTTGGGGCACCACGGCAGACGCGCGGTTGCGCACACGCGCCACAAACTCAAGCGTCGACAGGTACACATCGCCAAAGGGCGCGTAATCGCCCTGGTAGCCGCCGCAAAGCGCCGGCGCCGCCAGCGCGTACTCGGTTTTGGACAGCGGACTCAACGCCATCGCACCCAACTCGAGCGCCGTGTCCTCCAGCATGAGGCCCAGCGTACGCGAGCGCAGGCGCTCGGCGTCGCCCGCCGACACATCGCGGTCGAGCACGCGCGCGGCATCCGGCGCATCGCGCTCAACCGTGCGAATATGCAGGCGCTCGGCAATGGCGCGAACGGCGGCACAGCGAGCAGCCTCGGCCTCCTCCTGCGCCGGCGTAAAGATGCGGTTGCGCCCCAGCACCAGGCCAATCACATTACGTGGGCCCAGAGCGTCGACGGCCAGCGCCGCCAGCAGGGACGACGGCAAGTCGCCCTCGAGTGCCACCACGGCGCGCGACGCACCGTGGGCCCGGGCGTTGTCGCGCACGGCGAGCACCAGCGCCTGCCACAGCCACTCCTCGGAACGGAACTCGGGCAGTTCGTGATCTTCCAGGGCATCGAGCATCACGCCGCGCTGAATCTCCTGAACCAGCAGGCTCTCCTCAAAACACGGCGCTTGGGCCACCACGCGACCGCAGTCGTCGAGCACAAACGAACCGCCGGTATACACCGACTCGTCATAGGCACCGACCGGCGCCATACAGGCAAACCACACGCTGCGCTTGGATGCGATCTTGCGGTAGGCGCCGCTGCGAACGGCGGCAATGGCGGCAGTCTCGCGGTCGGTCATGTCAAACGCATTGAATTGGAAATACGCAATGAGGTCAACACCGGTCGGCAACATCTCGAGTTCGCGGTCCAAGTCAAAAATCACGGCGATGCGCACGCCGTCCACGTCGAACACCGGCGGCGCCCAACGCGTGTCGTTGTTCTCGCCACGCTGCAGGGCAATGCTCGAACGCGCCGGCACCACATGACCGTCCTTGAGCATCATGTAGTCGAGCAGCGGCTGACCCTCAAACGAAACCGCCGCGGGCACGATGCAGATCATGTCAAGCTCCTGGATGCGCTCGGCGACACCAGTCAAGCCGGCAAGCATGTCGTGCTCAAAGTCGGCAGCGCCCACCAGGCCACCGGGCATGGCGCCCATAAAGAGCGGAGCCGGAACGCACAGCACGCGCGCCCCGCGCTCGTGGGCCAGACGAGCCTGGTCCTCGATGCGGCCGCAAATGCCCTCAATATCACCCAGGCGCATATCGATCTGTGCAAGCGCGAGCTTCATGGCTCAGCCCTTTCCGTCGTAAACCATCGAAATCGTAGTAAAAGCGCCGGCCGCATGATGCAGCCGGCGCTCGCATGTGCATATGCTAGCTATGATACCCCGAGCGGGGGCGCGCTCCTAGAACGTCGCGGACCACAGCCCGTGCAGGTTGCAGTAGGCATAGACGGTACCGGTCTTGGAACCGCCGGCAAAAAACGTCGCGGGCTTCATGCCGGGCTCAAGGTAATGGACCTCTAAGCGGCCCTCGGCCTCAAGGGCGATCCACTCAATATAGTGCTCGGGCAGGCTGGGGTGCTCGACCGAGCCAACGCGTGCGCGAATCACGTGACCGTCGCGCTCGGTCTCGACAACAGGCACGTGCTTCTCGTGCGCCGCGTCCTCAGTGTTTGCGGTCAGTTCCGTGCAACCGGCAGGGGTTGCAACGTCGTTGCCAAGGGCGGCAATGAGCTTACCGTCGGGGTCCTTAAAGAATTTCGCCATGATGTTCTCCTTTGCTGACGTGCCAATGTTCTTGATGGTTCTTATGCCCAAAGGCAGACAAACCATCCACGGCATTGCAAATGAACACATAACGGGCGGGGACGATGGGGCAGCGTGCGCTATCCGCCCTGGCGGCCCCACCCGAGCGGGTTAGCGCCCGTCGCCGCCCAGCAGCGCCAGAACATCTTCGCGGGTAAACAGCGCCGACGAGATGCCGTCGCCGCCGAGCACGCTGTTGACCAGGTCGCGCTTGGACTCCTGAATCTGCATAATGCGCTCCTCGATCGTGTCCTTGGCGATGAGCTTGTACACGGTCACGGTATGTTGCTGGCCAATACGGTGCGCGCGGTCGGTCGCCTGGTCCTGCGCTGCCACGTTCCACCACGGGTCGTAGTGGATGACCACGTCGGCCGCCGTCAGGTTAAGGCCCACGCCGCCCGCCTTGAGCGAAATCAAAAAGACCGGAACCTCGCCCGCTTGGAACTGCGCGACCATCTTGGCGCGGCTCTCCTTAGACGAAGCGCCCGTGAGCTTAAGGAAGGCGATGTCCTCCTTGGCCAAGCGCTTACCGATGATATCGAGCATACCTGTAAACTGGCTGAACAACAGGATGCGATGCCCGCCGTCGAGTGCGCCGTGCACGAGCTCCATACACGTATCGAGCTTGGCGCTCCCCGCCTTGTAATCCTCGTAGTGTAGACGCGGGTCGCAGCAGATCTGGCGCAGCTTGGTGAGCTCGGCGAGCACCTTGAGCTTGTCCTTCTTAAACTCCCCAGCCTCGCGGTGCTGCACCTGCTGGGCGATGCGGTCCTGGTTGGCCAGGTAGAGCTTGCGTTGCTCGCCGGTAAGCTGTGCCATGACGGTGTCCTCGATCTTCTCGGGCAGGTCGGCCACCACGTCTTCCTTAACACGGCGCAGCACAAACGGCGACACGAGCGCCTGCAGGCGAGCGGCGCTATCGCCCTCGGCATGCTCGACGGGGCTCTCAAAGCGCTTGGCAAACGACTCGCGCGTCCCCAAAAGGCCCGGCATCAAAAAGTCGAAGATGCTCCAAAGCTCGGACAAGCGGTTTTCGATGGGCGTGCCCGTCAGGGCAAAGCGCACGCCGGCAGGCAGGCGCTTTGCGGCGCGCGCCACCTGCGTGAGCGGGTTTTTAATGTACTGGGCCTCATCGAGCACCACGCGGGCAAAATCCTGCTCGACGTACTCGTCGATATCGCGCCGCATAAGATCATACGACGTCACAACCACGCTATGCTCGGCCACGCCGGCAATCTGTACACGACGTTGAGCTTTGGCGCCCACGATGGCGCACACATCGAGCGACGGGGCAAAGCGCTCCAGCTCGGCGGTCCAGTTGTACACGAGTGAGGCCGGGCATACCACGAGCGTGGGCTTGGTGTCCCCCGCCTCCACGCGCGCCAGAATATGCGCAATCATCTGGAGCGTTTTGCCCAGGCCCATGTCGTCGGCCAAGATGCCGCCAAGGCCCAGGTGTTCGAGCGAGCCGAGCCACTGGTATCCGTCGACCTGGTAACCGCGCATCGTTGCCTTGAGCGAGGCGGGTACCGTAAAGTCCATCTTGCCGAGCGTGTCCAGGCGCTCGACGGTGCGGCTGAACGCGGCGTCGCGATCGGCCTCGAGCGCCGGCGTGCGCGCGAGCATGCTATCGACAAAAAGGGTGCTCGACGCGGGAAGCGACACGCCGTCGAGCAGGTCGACGGCATCGACACCCAGATCTTCGGCAAGGCCAAACGCGGCGCGCGCTCCCTCATCCAGGCGCACGATGTCGCCGGACGTCAGGCGCGCAAACGTCTGGTGGCGCTTGTACGAATCGAGATAGACGGCAAGGTCCGCGGCCGAAAGCCCGCTCGCGCCCAGCTCGACGTCGAGCAGGTTACTCTTGACGGTCGCACGCACCGAAAGCTTGGGCGCAGGGCGGACCGAGACCTGGCGCAGACGGTCACTGAGCATGACCTCACCCAGCTCGGACAGGGCGGACAGACCCTCGGTCAGCAGACAGAACAGGCTCTCATCATCGCGCTCCTCAAACGCCAGACCGCCCTTGTAGAAATCGAAGTACAGGGCCGCTGTATCCATAACGCGAAACTCCGCCACCTCGTCGCGGGGTGGCACACCGGGGCGCTGCTCTTCGAAGGGGCTGCCCGGAGCGCCCAGGCTAAAGAGATCCGCCGACCAATCGCCGTAGGTAACCGTAATTATGCAGGTCACGAGCCCATCGTCGACACCGATCGCCATAGCAAAGCTCGGCTCGGGTGCCACGGTATCGAGCGCGGCGGGCGCGGTGAGGTCGGTGTAGTCGCGCAAAATGGGCAGCGCCATACGGCAGAACTCACCCACCTGCTCGGCGGCAATATGGGCGGGCGTGCGGCACGGCAGCAAGCGCGACAAAAAAGGTGCGGCATGCTGAGCAAATGCAGCGTCGGTACGGCGCGCGCGGCGCGTGTCAACCAAGTAGGCGGCATCGCCCGACGCAAAGCAGTACATATCGGCGGGCAGGCGCAGGTCATAGCTACCACCAGCCGCCGGCGCGATTTTGGCGGCAAGCAGCGGTGGGCGCTTAGCGGATGCCTCGTCCTCCCCTTGCGGAGACAGCTCAACCGCCACGTCGTAGGTGCGATGCGTCGTCATCCCCCGCGACCAGGCGGGCTCAAAGGAGATGGTCTGGCCGCGCAGCAGGTCCAGCACATATACGATGCTATGCTCGGACAGCGGCAACTGACGCTCGGCAACAAAACCGCTGCGGGCAAAGTCGTACGACGCCGAACGCAAGCTTGTGATGTCATCGAGATAGGCAACTGTCGTCACAACAAGGTTGAGCAGCTTTGCCGATGTTTCGTCAAAGGCCTCAGGTGAATGGACAAACGTGAGCTTCTTGCCATAGGAGAACGTGCCGCCGCGCACGTAGGCATCGGCCATGCCGTCGATGTCCTTGACCACGTAGGAGACCGATCCACAGCGAATGCGGAACTCGAGCGCCCAGCTAAAGCGGTCAGCGAACAGCGGATTGTAGTACGGCACCAACGAGGGCTCCAATGCCGCTTTGGGGGCGTCGGGATCAACGGCACCGGCAAGCTTGCGGCGCATGCTCGCCAGCTCATCCATGCGCGCGTCCGAAAGATCGGAGAGCGCCGCCACAAGGCTCGGGCTCGTGGGGACGGGCGCCGGAAAGGGAAAGTTGGGGTTGACGGCCGGCGCTTTGGGTGCGGTGCGCGCGGGCTGTTTCGACTGCGCCGTAAACGTGCGAACCGGCGTGCGCAAACCTTCGACGGGCTCGGCGCCGCTGGCATCCAAATACGCCAGAGCCGTGGCAATAGCGTGCTTGCACATACCGGGGTAACGATAGGCGGCGGGGCAATCGCAGTCGTAGTCGATCACCTCGTGCTCGTCCATGTCGAGCGCCACGTGCGTCTTGTACAGGTCGCCACGCGAACCGCGCACCGAGCCCTCGACCGTCACGTTTTTGGAGAAGCGCGAGCCGCTGTCCTCGATCGACAGCACGGCGCCGTTGAGCATGAGCGAACGCCCCTTCATAAAGGTGCCGCTCAACGCCGCCTCTTTGCGAAGCGCCTGCACAAACGTCCCCTGCGCCATCACTTCCTCCAATCTCACCCGGGGTAGCTTAGATCACCGTCACGCGACCCTGGTTACCCACAATGGCCTTGGCCTCGGCCAGCAGCGGAATCGAGCGCGCGTTGACCTTGGCAGGCACCTCGGCGCGCAGCACGCGCCCGTCCACCTGCTCGATAAAGATCTCCACGCGGTCGCCGCCCGGGTTAGCGGTGAGCACCGTGGCCAGGCGCGCCATATTGCCCTGGCTAAAGCGGCTGTTGGGCACCATGACCTCAAACACCTTGGGCTTGTTGTTCTCCTCGTTGAGCTCGAGCGGCACGATCTCCTGCGCGATGATCTGGTCGCCGCGGTCCGAGCGCTCGAGCTTGCCCTTAATGCGCACAAAGGCATCGGACAGCTGCGCGCCGGTCTCGGGATCGACCTCGCCGTACAGGTACCCCTCGGCCTCCTTGTAGGTCTTGGGGAACACGACGACGGTGGCCTCGCCTTCCATGTCCTCGAGCTGCACGATGCCCATGGGGTCACCGTTTTTGGTCACGCGCTTGGACACGCTCGAGACCATGCCGGCCCACCACAGCGCCTTGCCCTCGGGAATTTCCTGGTTGATGGTGCCGCCCGTAGGATTCTGAACTTCGTAGCCGGTGTCGATCTGCGAGAACGAGAAGTCACGCGCCTTGGCTAGTGCATACTCAAACGGGCGCAGCGGGTGGTCCGAGACATAGATGCCCAGAACCTCCTTCTCCTGACTCAACTTAAGGTGGCGGTCCCATTCCTGGCCATCCGGATCGGGCACGCTCACCTCAAAGCCCGAGCCCTCAACGTCGCCAAACATATCGAAGAACGACGTCTGGCCGCTCGCGCGATCCTTCTGGCGCTTCACCGCGGCATCGATGATGTTCTCGGGGTTGTTCTTGTCCACAAAGTGCATCATCTGGCGACGCGGATACCCCGTGGAGTCGAAGGCGCCTGCCTTGATGAGCGATTCGATCACGCGACGGTTGGCCTGGCTCGAGTCCACGCGCTCGACAAAGTCGTGCAGCGTCTTAAACGGGCCGCCCGCCTCGCGCTCGGCAATAATCGCCTGTGCCACGCCGGTGCCCACGCCGCGGATGCCGGCCAGACCAAAGCGCACGCCCTCCTTGGTAGCCGTAAACTCGGTACCGGACTCGTTGACATCTGGCGACAGCACGGGGATGCCGTCGTGACGGCACGCCGAAACGTAATGAACGATCTTGTCGGTCTTGCCCGTATAGGACGTCAGAACGGCCGCCATGTACTCGTGCGGATAGTGCGCCTTGAGCCACGCCGTCTGCATAACCAGGATGGCGTAGCCGGCGGAGTGCGACTTGTTAAAGGCGTAAGATGCGAACTCGAGAACATCGTCCCAAATCTTCTGGGCGACCTCGCGCGTGTAGTTGTTCTTGATAGCGCCGTTCATCCAGTGGTCGTAGGTGGTCTCGTCCGAGCCATCCTCCCAGTGGAGCACCGTCGACGTGAGCAGCTTGATTTTCTTCTTAGCCACGGGCTTACGGATACGCGAGTCCGATTCGCCCTTGGAGAAGCCGCACATCTCGACGGAGATGAGCATAACCTGCTCCTGGTAGACCATGGTGCCGTAGGTTTCGCCCAGGATGTCGTCCAGGCGGTCGTCGTAGGAGACGGCCGGCTCCTTGCCGTTCATACGGTTGATGTAGGACGAAACCATGCCGGCGCCCAGCGGGCCCGGGCGGTACAGAGCGATCAATGCCACGACGTGCTTGTACTCGGTGGGCTTCATGTTCTTGATCGTGGCCGTCATGCCGGCGGACTCGACCTGGAAGACGCCGGCGGTGTGGCCGGAACCCATGAGCTTAAAGATCTCGGGATCGTCAAAGGGGATCTCTTCCTCTTTGATGTCGATGCCGAAGTTCTTTTTGATGTTTGCCTTGGCCTTGGAGATAACCGTCAGCGTGCGCAGGCCCAAGAAGTCCATCTTGAGCAGGCCCATGTCGGCAACGGTATGGCCCTCGTACTGGGTAATCTCGACGCCGCCCTTGGTGTCGAGCTTGGTGGGCACATGCTCGTTGACGGGGTCGCGGCAGATCAGAACGGCGCACGCGTGCACGCCCTCGCCACGGGTGAGGCCCTCAATCGAGAGCGCCGTGTCGATGATGCGGCGGGCGTCGTCATCCTTTTTATAGGCCTCGGCAAAGTCGGGGTTAAACAGATCCTCTTTGCCGGGTTGCTTGTCGAGCACCTGCTTGAGTTTGACCTTGGGGTCGCTCGAGACCATCTTGGACAGGTGCTGACCCATGTAGACCGGGTAGTCCAGGACGCGCGCGGCGTCGTTGATGGCCTGCTTGGCCTTGATGGTCGAGTAGGTGATGACGTGGGTGACCTTCTCGGGGCCGTAGAGCTGGCGAACGTGCTCCACGACCTCGAGGCGCCGCTCATCGTCGAAGTCCATATCGATATCGGGCATCTCGGTACGCTGCGGGGACAGGAACCTCTCGAACATCAGGCCGTTCTCGAGCGGGTCGAACGCGGTGATGTTCATGGCGTAGGCGACGATAGCGCCGGCGGCCGAGCCACGGCCGGGGCCGACGCCGATGCCGTTGTCCTTGGCCCATTGCACGTACTCGGCGACGATGAGGAAGTAGGCGGCAAAGCCCTTGTCGCAAATGACCTTGTATTCGTACTCAAAGCGCTCTTTGATGTTGACGCCACCGATCTCGCGCGTGGCCCAGTCGTCACCATAGTGCTGGCGCAGGCCCTTCTCGCACTCGCGGCGGAACTGGCTCTCGTGTGTCTCGCCGGGGTCGAGCAGCGGGAAGCGCGGCAGGATGATGGAGTCCCAGTCCAGCTCTACGTAGCACTTGTCGGCGATCTCGAGCGTGTTGTCGCAGGCCTCGGGGCAATACGGGAACATCGCCCGCATCTCCTCCTCGGTCTTCATATAAAACTCCGAGCCGGTCATGCGCATGCGGTTGGGGTCGTCGACCTTGGCGTTCATGCCAATGCACATGATGACGTCCTGCACCGGCGCGTCCTCGCGGCGCAGGTAGTGGAAGTCGTTGGTGGCAATGACCTTGACGCCCACCTGCTTGGCGATATCGATGAGCGTGCGGTCCATCTGCTCATCGGTCAGGCCGTTGTCGGTGGTGATGCCGTGTTCCTGGATCTCGATATAAAAGTCGCCAGGTTCGAAGGTATCACGGAAGGTCTCGGCCCACTTGATGGCGCCCTCCATGTCACCGCGGTCGATGTATTTGGGAATGATGCCGGCGATACAGGCACTCGTGCAGATCATGCCCTTGGCGTGGCGGCGCAGGTTGTCGAGCGTCACGCGGGGCTTGTAGTAAAAGCCCTGCACGGCTGCCTCGGAGACCGTCTGCATCAGGTTGACGTAGCCCTCCTGGTCCTTGGCCAGAAGGATCATGTGGTAGAGCTCGGGCTTATGGTCGCGAGCAAGGGTCTCGTCCGGCGTAAAGTAGACCTCGCAGCCAAAGATGGGCTTGATGACCAGAGGCGGCTTGAGCTCGTCGATGTTGCCCTTCTCGTCCCACATGGCCATGTCCTTCACATACTGGGCATGCTCGCGCGGGTTTTCCTCGGGATCGGGCTCCACCAGCTCGTCGCGGCGATCCTTTTCCAAGAAGGCCTTGTCGTGGCTCCAGGTTTTGTACTCAGGCGTGTTGTGGTTGACGGCGTCGCAGGCCAGCGCCAGGTCGGGCACGCCATACATGTAGCCGTGGTCGGTAATGGCGACGGCGGGCATGCCCAGCTCTACGGCGCGATTGACCATATCCTGGATACGGGTTGCGCCGTCGAGCATGGAGAAAACGGTGTGGTTGTGCAGATGGACGAATGCCATGTGATGAGCTCCGATGCGGGTTCGTGTTCTGACTGAACGATTTTACCGCACGGCGCGGACGGCACCCGAACCTAGCCAAACCCACACGGCTCCTCTTGCAGTTGCGGTGAAATGCGGACTGTTTGGCGGCTTTTTTGGCCAGAACAGTCCGTATTCCACCGCAAGTTATTGGGGGATGGGGCGTGGGCAGCTCCGGTTGAGCTAGAGGTTGTAGGTGACTACCTGAGGCTCGGCGGGTTCGACGAAGATGGTTGGATTCGCCTGCTCCACGCGAACGAACTTGACGGTCACGGCCTCAAAGCCCGCCTTGTGCAGAACGTCGGCGTAAACGCGCGTCTGCAAGGCGTGTTTCTCCTGCAGCTCCTCCGGCGTCTCGTCCGGCGTGCCACCCGTCTTGTAGTCGATGACCAGCGCGCGCGACGGATCGGCCGGGTCGGTGGCCAGTGCATCGATGGCGCCCTCGGCATATGCACCGTAGCGGGCAATGTCCTCGTCTTCGCAACCCAGCGAGAAGAATGGTACCTCGGCACGAACGCACGGCCACGCGAGCAGGTCGGCACGAACAGCCGACTTGAGCCAGCGGTCCAGGGCGACGTCGAAGCGCTCGCGCTGCTCCGGCGTCAGGCGCCACAGACGCGCCAGCGCATCGGCACGCGCGGCGGGCAGCTCATCGGCACCCATCTCGATCAGCCACTGGCAGGCGGCATGGAACGCCGAGCCCAGCGCCATGGGGTTGCCGGCAGGCTCAACGGCGGCCACGTCTGCATCCGTCATCTCCGAGCCATCCGACTCCGCATCATCGCCAGCCTCGTCCATGGGCACGCGCGTCTCGGCGGCACGGTCCTCGGCCTCGGCATGCAGCGCCGCGGCGATTGACGAGTAGCTATACGAGTCACGCATCGGATACGGACAGATGCCCATGCGCACGCCCGCTGCCTGGGGATACACAAGCTCAAATGAATCGGCCTTGGGGTCGGCAGGACCGGGCACAGTTGAGCGCGAAGCATTATCAGCGACATCGACATCGCCGCGAACAAGCCTGCCCTCGGCATCCAGCGAAGCGTTAGCCTCAGACGCCTGCTCGCCAAACGTAAAGTCCGACAGCGAGATGAGCTCGTAGTCGCCCGGCTGGGAGTTGTCGAACACCAAACGGTCGCTATCGAGCTGCGGCATGTCCAGACTGTCGGTCGGCAGGATGCGGCGCAGCACGTCGTAGGTCAGATCCGTCTCGACATCGAAGGTCGGCGCCGTCACCTTGCCGCGGCTCACGCCGGCGTCCATCGCCAAAATGACCAACTCGCGCGCTCGCGTCATGGCGACATAGAGCAGACGAGCCCGCTCCTCGAGCGAAAGCTGCAGGTCGGCGTTGCGCAGGCGGGCAAACGCCTCGGCGGGAGAGCCCGTCGCGCAGACGTCCTCCATAAGCTCCGGCGGCAGCCACAGCGACGTGCCCTTGCCCTTAAACGCGTGTTCAAACTGCTTTTTGACGTCATCGCCCTTCACGAAGGTCCCGTCGGCAAGCTTAACGCCATCGAAACGAGCCGGCAGCGCCACGACTTGCGCCCCACCGTCGACGCGACCCATCTGCGCCGCACCCGAGGACTTACGCACGCCAAAGCACTCGGCGACCGCCACGACCGGATACTCCAGACCCTTGGACGCATGCACGGTCATGATGCGTACCGCGCCGTCACCCTCCTCGTTGAGCGCGCCCGGGGCCTCCTTGCCCGCCAAGAAGCGGTCGAAGGCGAGCGCAATGGAGCGCGGCGAGTTGCCGAACTCGGCCTCCGCCTCGGCCACGGCGTCGAGAGCCTTGAGCACGTTGGCGGCAATGGCCTTGCCCTCGGGACCGCGCTGCGCCAGGCGCACGAACCAGCCGGAGGCATTGACCGCGTCGCGCGCGACGGCGGCGAACGAATCGCGCCCCACGCGACGAAGTGCGTAGCGTAGCACCTCGCGGGCGCGCGTCACGAGCGGCAAGCCCTGCAAGCCCGGCACGTCGAAATCGCTCATGATGCCCGCGTCGATATTCCGGCGCGAGGTCTCACCCGTCTCGCTATCGAGCTTGGTCGCCAGCGCCAGGAACTCCTGGGCGCCGAGCGCAAACATCGGCGAGGCCAGCAGCGGCATAAGGCCCTGCGCCGTATCGGCCGGATTGGCAAGCGCGCACACCAGGGCGCGCACCGTCTGCACCTCGGCTGCTTGGGCAAAGACCGAGCCGCCCGCGATGACGCAGTCGAGCCCCTGGTCGCGGAAGGCCTGCGCATAGACATCGGCGTTGGTCATGCGACCCAGCAGCAGGACCATGCTGCCCTGGGGCTGTTCTTTATCGGCAAGCGCGCGGAAACGCTCGGCAATCGCACGAGCTTTCGCCTGCGTTCGCTCCTGCGTGCTGCCACCGGCAACGAAGACCGCCTGGCGGCGCGAAGCCTTTGCCTTGAGCTTGTCCTCGCGATCGTCACTCGGCTCAAGATCCAAGAACCCCTGCATCAAACCACCAGTATCGCCGTCAAAGACGCGCGCCACATAGCGCAGCACCTCATCGTGGCTGCGGAAGTTGCGCACGAGCTTGACGAGCTCGCCGGCGGGGACATCGGAGACGGCAGCCGTCTCGGGCGCAGCAGAGGAGCCCACCTTGCGCTCCTGGCGACGGAATACCTCGACCTCGGCGCCACGGAAGCGGTAGATCGACTGCTGCGCATCGCCCACGGTGCACAGCGCGCGCTCCCCCGCGCCCGTCAGATAGCGAATCAGATCGACCTGCATCTGGTCGGTATCTTGGAACTCGTCAATCATGACCATCTTAAAGCGGCCCTCGTAGGCGGCTCGGATGGCGGGATAATCGCGCAGCGCCTCGTATGCCATGCGCAACAGATCGTTATTGTCGAGTGCGGACTGGTCAGCCTTGAGCGCACGGTACTCCGTCTCTACGGCACGGGCAAGCCCCGTCAGCGCATCAAGTGCCGGGTCACCGCAAGCCAGCACAATATTGACGAACGTGTCGGCAGCCTCTGCCTTGAGAAGCTCGACATTCTCCTTTGGGAACATCTTACTCGCCCGAGGCATGCTGCATGACATCATGAGCCGCGCCACATCCGCCATGGTCTTGCCGCTCGCCTCGAACGCGTCGATGGCCTCGAGCGCCACCTGCGCTTTCTCGGTCGTGGCCTTGCTTGCGCCCAGCGCCGCACGATAGGCATCGGCAAGCGCCGAGGTGTCGGCCTGGCCACGCGCCACG
Organism: Collinsella sp. AF23-2; assembly: GCF_003459245.1. Classification (GTDB taxonomy): domain Bacteria; phylum Actinomycetota; class Coriobacteriia; order Coriobacteriales; family Coriobacteriaceae; genus Collinsella. The sequence continues at coordinate 199,753 of NZ_QRVG01000001.1, read as the reverse complement.
CACACATCGTCCATCCCGCCCGGCAGCTGGCTCGAGAGCTCCAGCAGGTCGCGCACCAGGCCTTTGATGGTGGTACCGGCGCCAAACTGCCCGCCCTCGCCCGCCATGGGATACCAAGCGTAGAGGGCCTTGAGCGAAGCGGCGAGCTCGGACGCGGCATCGGGCGCCGTCGCGCGCCCCAGCACATGCTCAACAGCCTGATCCATAAGCTCATCGGTATCGGTAAGCACCGTGAACTCGGGGTCGATGCCCAGCTCCAGCGCATGCGCGCGCAGGATGCGCGAGCACATGCCGTGAATGGTCGAAATCCAAGCGTCGTCGACCGTCAGGGCCTCCTCGTCCATCCCCTCGTCGATAAGCGCACGGCGCACGCGGTCGCGAATCTCGGCCGCAGCGTCTTTGGTAAAGGTAATGGCGAGCACTTGGTCCAGATGCTCGACAAACGGACCGGATTCGGGCGAGAGCGCGTAGACGATGCGGCGCGTAAGGGTAAAGGTCTTGCCCGAACCGGCGCCCGCCGAGACAAACAGCGGGCGGTCGAGCGTTTTGACGACTTGCAGCTGTTGCGGCATCAAAGTCGAAAGATCCATGGTCTACACGTCCCTCCTTACAAACGTTCCTTCGTGGTTATACGAGCAGCGCGCATGCGCGGCCTGCGCCGACGTCGGATCGACAGCGGCGACGTCGCCCGCCTCGAGTTCGCGCAAGCGCTCGGCGATGCCGGCCTCCACGCGGTCGAGCAGCGCATCGAAGTCCATGTTGCCGCCCTCGCCCGGAAAGCCCTTCTTAAGGCCCGGAATGCGGCCGTCACCGCGCTCTTCCTCGAGCAGCTCGGCGCTCGCGGCACCGCGCAACGCCGGCTTGCCGCCCTTGGTCGAAAAGTAGAGCGCCGCGCGGGTGTCCAAATCCAGCGCCCGGCGCATGGCCTGCGCGTAGATGAGTGTCTGGGTATGGGGCGGTAGCCAGCGCGGATCATCGATGGGGGCCTCACCCGACTCCTCGTCGCGAACCGTGGGGTCGGCGAGCTTAAACTCCTCGACACCCGAACGATGCTTGTAGTCGATTACCACGGCGCGATTCTCGGCATCCACATCCACGCGGTCGATGCGCCCGCCGAGCGGCCAGCCGGCATACTCAACTTTAAGATCGTTAAAGGCAAACTCCAGATAGCGCGGAGCAAAGGGGGCAAGCGCCTCGGACTCGTAGGCAAGCACGCCCTCCAGCTGCGGCAAAATCTCGGCCACCTGCCGCTCCTCCACCGGGGAGAGCGGCACAAGCGGGCCCTCCGTGCCTCGCTTGCCGGCGTGCTCGGCCAACGTCTCGTCAAAGATCTCGCGCAGCAGCTCCTGAGCGCGCGGCAGATTCTCGGGCGTCACGCGCTCCATGCCCTCCTGGGGCAGACGGGCATGCAAGTGTTCCAGCACGTCGTGGACAAAGTTGCCCTTCTCCATATTGCCAAAGCCAGCGTCGATCGACTGGGGCTTCACGCGGTACGAGACGAACCAGCATAGCGGGCAGGTCGAATAGGCCTCGATCTGCGAGGCAGACGTCAGGCGCGGCACCAGCGGCGCATCCTCGCCCTCGCCATCGCGACGACGCAGGACCAAATACGGAATGGCTTCATCGCTCAGATGCTGAGGAGCTTCGCAGGTCACGCGCTCGCGCCTAAGACCTTCGCCTGCCGCGGGATCGAAGTCCCTTACGATATCGCCCTCACCCACGCACTTCGCCTTGTCGGCGCCAACGGCCTTAGCGTCGTCAGCGGCCTTGTCGGCGTCAGCGGCCTTAGCATCGTTAGCGGCCTCGGCATGCGCCCGCAACTCGGTCCACACGGCCGCCGGATAGCACTCGCGCGCCTGACGATCGTGGGTCACACGGGCGAGCGTAACCGGACCACGCGACGCTTGTATCGCGCGGCCAAAGCGTGCGCGCAGCAAGGCCGCAGGCTCAAGCGTCACACCGCTGCGATCTAACTCTGCCGTCAGCGTTGCCAGCGGGCCCTCCTCATGTGAGAGCGGATAACTGTCCAGGTCGACGTCGGCAAACAGCACGGCATCGTAGCTGCCGGGGCGCAGGGCCGCCGCATCGGCAAGCGAAGCAAAGCGAACCTGGGCGCGTGGCGCACGGTCAACCTCGTAGGTCTCGTAATCGTAGGCGGCGCTACGCTTGTCCACCTTGGTGCGAATGTCATCGAGCACGGGCACGGTCGCGGCCTGCGACACGTCGAGCGCGCGAGCATCGTTCATAAGGATGTCGATCCCGTGGCGCAGCAGGGCCACCTCCGCCTGGCGACGGGCCTGACCGTCGAGACCACCAAGCGCGCGATCGGGCAGTGCCTCGGCAACGGCAAGCATGGCCTTGAGCGCCGTCACGGGCTTGTCGCGCCACAGCGCCTGGAACACGTCCGAGACCACGCACGGCACGTTCTTAAACCAGTTCTCGTCGCTCGCCGCTTTACGCGCGCCCCTCACCTGGCCCTGCACGCTCTGCAGCAGGCTCTTGACGCCCGCAGTGGTCTTGCTGCGCGACAGTCGCATGTTCTTATCGAAGGTTCGCGCGCTGGCGGCATCGGCGCCCGAAAGCGGACTGTAGATCCAGTCAGTAAGCTCCGGGGCGGGCCACCACTCGGTCTTGGAGGCGGTGCCCTCGTCGGCGGCCTTCATGCGCTCGATCAGATTGGCGAGCGCCGTGAACTGCCTGCCCGCAATGGATTGGGAAAACGCCGTGAACTCGGCCGTCTCGGCAGCAACGTGGCGCGCCGCCAAACGGGCAGCGAGTTCGCCGAACAGCTGGGGTGCCCGGGCGGAAACCACGAGCACGCGCGTGGGGTCGGAGTTTGTCGCGGCGCCGTCGCGCGACACGGACTCATCACATGCCGTGACCAGGTTCTCGAGAGCATCCACATAAGCGCGGGCGCGGGCATGGGGGCCGGCCACCTCTATAAAAATAGGCTGAGCAGCAGGCACAGAAGCGGTCTCGGACGCGCCGGCGTCCTCCCCCAACGGGGCGGCCTCAAACAGCACACCGCGGGCATCAAAGGCGGCAGCCAGGTCCTCGCGCATCGCCGCCTGCTCGCAAGCGAGCAGCACGACAACCTCTCCCCCGCTGCTCGCCACGGCCGACAACAGCTCGAGCAGGCTATGCGTAAACGACGTGACCCCACGCACGCAGACGGCGCGGGTGCACGCCGGAAGGTTGTCTGTCAGCACCTCGGCCATAAGGTCAGCCGCCTCGCAGGGCTCGACCATGTCTCGACGATCCAAGCCGCTCGCATAGGCGCTCAACAGCTCGAACACGCGGGCCTCGGCGTCGCTTTTGGGCTCGGGCCGAGCGGCGGCATCGCGACGGCGTTCGTCGCCCGTCCCCGCCACGCCCGGCAACACGTCGCGGGCCATACGCGCAAGCATGCGTACCATGCCTTGGCTGCGCGAGAGCGGCTGCAGAGCAGCGTCGTCGCGGCGGTCGATCATGTCCGAGAACAGCATCTGGCGCTGAAGGTTATCCACAAAGCTGCGGCCATCGCCCATAAGCTCCCACAGCGAGCGGAGCCACGATGTGGGCGTCTTGTAGTCGATACCCAGCGAAACCCCAGCTTCTGCCGCATCATGACGGCACAGGTCGAGCTCGGCAAATGTTGGCGCCAACAGAACAGCGCGCCCGTGGCGGGCAGCCAGGTCGGCCAGCAGCGCCGCCTCGGCATCGCTCAAATCCGTGCCGGCATTAGTGGTATAGATTCGAACAGGCATGGTCCTCCACTCAAACCGTTCGCAATATTCAACGCATCTATCCTACCCGCCTGCACGGACAACCTGACCCCAATGCACCAGATCCCCTCGATGATCCGTTTTCCTCCGTCCCCAAGGGATCAATTTCGACACACAAAAACCGCCCCCGAAGGGACGGTTCTGCGCAATTCGTTTGTTGCCGCTGGCCTACTCGCCATCCTCCAGTTTGATGAGGATCTTGCGATAGCCGCCGTACTCGCCGTTGAGTGCCTTTGAAACGCGGCTCACCGTAGTGGACGAAGCGCCGGTGCGGGCCTGAACCTCAACATAAGGCTCGCCCTCATCCAGATAACGCGCAACCTGCAGACGCTGCGATAGATCGCAGATCTCGCGCGGCGTGCAGATATCGGTCAAAAACGCTTGGATATCCTTCTCGTCATCCAAAAGACTAAATGCGTGGACCAGCTGCTTGACATCAGGCTTGTCAAACATGTTCTCGATATTCATCGATCACCGCCAAACCCGCCAAAAGGCATCGAAGTTGATACTGACATCGGGCATCGTTCGCCCGTTCTATGCAATAGGGCAACGCCTGTGGCTTTTGCCCGTAGCAGTTTAGCACACCACCAAACTAAAGCGACAAAACTCTCTGCCAGCGGCGCGTTTTCTAGGACGAACGCCGTTTTGAAACCGAATGCGCACGTAAGCTCCACGAATATCTGAGACAATGGGCGGCCGAACAAGGCGGCACACCCGAGCGGCCGTCCAAGCTGCCGCAGCAAACCGCTTCACGCGACACCGACGCACCCTGCGCAAGAAAGGATTCACACCATGCGCTTTATGCTTAACTGGCTCTTTACCTCGATCGCCATCGCGATTGCCACGTTCCTCGTCCCCGGCATCCAGCCCTTCGGTTTTGCCGAGGCCTGGGTCTGTTTCGCCTTCGTGGGACTGTTCCTGAACATCGTCGATTCGCTCGTCAAGCCGTTCCTGACGGTTATCTCGCTGCCGCTCACGATCATTACGCTGGGTATTTTTCAGCTCGTAGTCAACAGCTTTATGCTCGAGCTGGCCAGCTATCTGTCGGTCAATCTGCTGGGCGCGGGCATCTCCATCGCCAGCTTTGGATCGGCCTTTATGGGCAGCATCCTGGTGTCCATCATGCGCAGCATCCTCGACAGCATCGCCGAGGGCTAAAACGGCCATTCCGGCCGCGCCCGTCTCAACAGCCCAAAACGAAGGCCGCCCATCACAAAAATGGGCGGCCTTCTTATTTGCCAAGTCTCAAAGGGCGAGAGAATCTGCCATTTCCACCCCGTCCCCAAATGGCAGGTGGGCTAGATCACGTAGTCGTAGCCTTCGTTGGGAGCGACAAGTTGATCGAGCGTCACACCGTCGAGGTAGTCGTTGATAAGCTTGTCCAGGTTCTTCCACACGTCGAGCGTGGGGCACTCGTCAGAGCGCGAACAACCCTTGCAGTCGCCATCCAGGCAGGCGACCGGCGCCAGGCTGCCCTCGGTCAGGCGCAAGATCTCGCCCACCGTGTACTGCTCGGGCGGGCGCGTGAGCACATAGCCGCCGCCCTTGCCGCGCATGCCCGAGAGCATGTTGGCGCGCACGAGCGTAGCCAGAATATTCTCGAGGTACTTCTCCGAAATACCCTGACGCGCCGCAATCTCTTTAAGCGGGATACGGCCTGTCGCCTGGTGCTCGGCCAGGTCGACCATAACGCGCAGGGCATATCTGCCCTTTGTGGAAACCAACATATATATAGCTGCCTTTCGGTCTTTTAATTCGTAGAAATTCTAGCCGAAAAATTGGTTTTGAAAATACCTATTCCCGTCAAGATGGTTAATCGACTCGTAATAATCTTCTATTTCCTATTGCGTTACTAGGCTTTGGTGTCTACTATGCTTGCCAACAGCAAAACGAACAACCTATAAGGTTTGTGGGTTTCGCTGCCACACACACCGTAAAACCACACGGTATCCAGTCATTTGAACACTTTGGAGGTTCACCATGAGCAATGTTTACACGTCCATCGATCAGCTTATCGGCCACACCCCGCTTCTGGAGCTCACCCACTTCGAGGCCGACGAGGACCTCAAGGCCCGTGTGCTCGTCAAATTGGAATACTTCAACCCCGCCGGGTCCGTCAAAGACCGCGTCGCCAAGAACATGATTGACGAGGCCGAGAAGGCCGGCAAGCTCGTGCGCGGTGGCGACTACACCATCATCGAGCCCACGAGTGGCAACACCGGCGTCGGCATCGCCTCGGTGGCGGCGGCCCGCGGCTACAAGGTGATCATCACTATGCCCGAGACCATGTCCGTCGAGCGCCGCAAGCTCATGCAGGCATACGGCGCACAGCTCGTGCTCACCGACGGCTCCAAAGGCATGAAGGGCGCCATCGCCAAGGCCGAGGAGCTGCAGAAGGAGACCCCCAACAGCATCATCGCCGGCCAGTTTGTGAACCCCGCCAACCCCGCCATCCACAAGGCCACGACCGGCCCCGAGATCTGGGACGACACCGACGGCAAGGTCGACATCTTCGTCGCCGGCGTTGGCACCGGCGGCACCGTGACCGGCGTGGGCGAGTTCCTCAAGGAGCAGAACCCCGAGATTCAGGTCGTCGCCGTCGAGCCCGCCACCTCCCCGGTGCTCTCTAAGGGCCAGGCCGGCCCGCACAAGATCCAGGGCATCGGCGCCGGCTTTGTGCCCGACGTCCTCGATACCCAGGTCTATGACGAGATCATCCCCGTCGAGAACGACGACGCCTTTGCCACCGGCCGCGCCGTGGGCCACAAGGAGGGCGTGCTCGTGGGCATTTCGTCCGGCGCCGCCGTGTGGGCCGCACTGCAGCTGGCCAAGCGCCCCGAGAACGAGGGCAAGACCATCGTGGCGCTGCTCGCCGACACCGGCGAGCGCTACCTGTCTACGGCGCTCTTCCAGGACTAGAGCTTCTCGTTCTTAGAACGAGTCCAAGGCACGCCGGTCTCCCCTCTCTTCTGGCAGCCTGAGCCCATCTCGTTCGGATGTCCCACGAGACGTCCGAACTTGCTACAATGTCTGCGGCGCGGAACCAGCCTCCCGCGCCGCTTTTCTTTTTTGGCCATATGCCACCAAGGAGAACCTCCCCATGCACAACAAGCGCGTGCTCGTCGCCATGAGCGGCGGCGTCGATTCCAGCGTGACCGCGTATCTGCTAAAAAGTCAGGGCTACGAATGTGTCGGCGCTACCATGCGCCTCACCTGCCCCGCACCCGACCCCACCACGGGCATGAGTAAGGTCGACCGCGACATCGCCGATGCAAAGGCCGTCGCCGAGCGCCTGGGGATACCCCATCACGTGCTCGACTTGCAGCAAACCTTCGACCGCAACGTGATCGAACGCTTTGTGAACGCCTACCAGGAGGGGCTGACGCCTAACCCGTGCATCATCTGCAACCGCCATATTAAGTTTGGCGCGCTGCTCGATGCGGCACTCAATATGGGCTGCGATTACATCGCCACGGGCCATTACGCCAAAACAAGCCAAGCGGCAGACGGCACCCGGCAGCTGCATCGCGGCGAGGACCCTAAAAAGGACCAAAGCTACTTTTTATATTCGCTTACGCAGGAGCGCCTGGCGCACACGATCTTTCCGCTGGCAGGCCTGGACAAGGAGCACGACGTGCGCCGCATTGCCGCCGAGCAGGGCTTTGCCAACGCCAAGAAGGCCGAAAGCGAGGACATCTGCTTTATCGCGGATGGCGACTATGCGGGCTATATCGAGCGTCGGTGCGGACATCCCGCTACACCGGGCGATATCGTATGGCGCGACGGCAGCGTGGTCGGGCGCCACAACGGCGCGCTGCGCTACACCATCGGCCAGCGCAAGGGCCTGGGTGTCGCGATGGCGCATCCCGTGTATGTGACGGGCGTCGACGCCGCCAACAACACCGTGCATCTGGGCGAGGCCGAGGACCTGACGGCCACAGCGCTCACAGCCAACGACTGGATCTGGAGCGCCCCTGCCGACCGCATGGAGGCAAAGCTCGATGCCGGCGGCATTCGCGTGGGCGCCAAGTACCGCTACCGTCAAAAGGACCAGGCGGCGACCCTTACACGTGGCGCCGACGGACAAATGCTGCTGACTTTTGATGAGCCGCAGCGAGCCATCGCCCCCGGCCAGGCCGTCGTCGTCTACCGCGGCGACGTCGTCCTGGGCGGGGGCACCGTGACCGGCGCACTTAAGTAGCCGCGGGTTTATCGCTGCACGTGTCGAAGTACCTCAACAGCGGCACCAACCTCGATTATGCGACGCTCGAGGCCGCGGCGGATGGCCTCGAGTCGACCCTCCGCCGTGGCCCATTCGCTCTGCGAAAGAATCTCGATCGCCTCATCAACAAATCCGTTGAGCCGCGATGAATCGAACCAATCGAGCGAATCCGCAAGCGCCAGCTGGACGGAAGGGTCGGGTCCAAACGGCTTGGCGGCAAACCCAAACTCTCCAGCTACGAGCACAGCGGTTGGCACGTTATACCACAGGCAGTTGCCGCTATCGAACAGCGGTGCATGCCTTATCTCCAAGGTATCGACATTGCGGATGATGCCGAAGTTTCGCCAATGGCGATCGCTGTTGGCCAAAAGGGCATCGCAAACGATCATCTGCGACATAGACCTTCTCACGGCAGCCTCGTCTGCTCCATGCTTACCAAGGAAGCGGCAGTACCGGTCGTACGTCGAGCTTCCTCGCTGACCGCCAAGGGCGTTCTTAACGTAAACGGCTGGAACGTATTCCTCGCGGCCATCAAGAAAGTCATCGCACAGACACACAGGGCCATCGAACATCCGCTCAACCGTATAAGGAACAAACTCGCCCTCCGACAGCAAGCGACGGTGCAGGGCCGTTGCAACCGCCTCGTTAAAGGGTCGCTGGTCATCCATGCCGCATCCTTTAGCCAAGACGCGAACGCCGCGGCGGATCACCCATGATTTAGGGAGCTCGCCCTCGGACGTGTTGTCGGGGTTTTTAAGGCCGATGCCCTCCAGCCAACCCGAACGCCCCTCGGGCGCAGACCGCTCAAAATCATTCTCGAAGTAATTGATGTTTTGCCATTTGAGTTCGTCGCAATCGGTCGGCCGCAGCCAATAGCAATCCGAAAGCGAGAGGCCCAGGCACTGAACCGGCACCTCAACGCCGCTGACAACCCCCAGCTCGCGGTAGCGCGAGATAAGCCCAGGGCGAACATCGGGCACCGACCGATGCCCCCACCACGCGTTGAGCTCCCGCTTATTCACCGTTGGAGAAAAGCTCGAACACGTGTCAAACGGCATTCGTTGCGTATCGAGGACCTCGGCGATTTCGAAGGGAAACTCGCGCGTCGGATCAAATGAGACATGCGCGACCTCATGGTCGGCCGACATCAGCGTAAACTTGCGCCCCACATCGGCTGCAGGACGGCGCCCTCGTTTGCGGACCTTTTGATAGGCGATCGCGGAATTATACTCAACCATCTTCCGTCCACCCACAGTATTGCATGCGAGCGTTCCGGATGCCGCCAGTTGCGATATGCGAGCCTTTGTGACGCCTAGTAGACGGGCGGCATCACCCATAGATAAGTATTCCGATGTATCCATGCGCCGCATCACCTCGTTAAGTATTTCACGCGTTAAAATAACTTATCTTATACAGGATAATACTAAACGGACTGAATTGAAAAAAGGCCCGAGCAATCGGGCCTTAGAGCAATTGGTCAGCCAAGCTATGAACCGCTTCCCCTAGCGCTGAACGTAGGCGCGAACGAGCTCGTAGGTATTGCGCGCGCCGTCGATGTGGCTGCGCTCGTAGTTGTGGCTCGCGTACACGCCGGGACCGATCAGGCCGTGGCGAATGTCGTAACCAGCCGAAAGCGTAGCCTCGACGTCGGAGCCGTAGTGCGGATACACATCGATCGCGTAGTCGAGCTCAAGCTCGCGCGCGATGTTGGACAGCGTCGTCACCAGGTCGTAGTTGTACGGACCGCCCGAATCCTTGGCGCAGATCGAAACCATGCGCTCGGTGCAGCCCAGATCGTCGCCCACGCAGCCCATGTCCACGCTGATCATCTCGCGCGTGTCGGCCGGCACAAAGGCGCCGCCGTGACCGACCTCCTCGTACACGGTAAAGAGCAGTGACACCTTGCGCGAGAGCGTCACCTCGCCGTCAGCAACGGCGCGAGCCAGACCCAGCAGAATCGACGCGGACAGCTTGTCGTCAAGGAAGCGGCTCTTGATGTAGCCGCTCTCCGTCACCGTGGTGCGCGGATCCATAGCGATGATGTCTCCAGCCTGAATGCCCAGCTCGAGCACGTCGTCCTTGCTGTCGACGTTCTCGTCGAGCAGGATTTCCATGTTCTTCTCGATGGTCTTGACCGGCTCATCGGCCACATGCGCCGAAGGCTCGGTATTGAGAACCACACCCGTGTAGACATTGCCATCGCGCGTGTAAACGGTGCAGTTCTCGCCATCGGCCGTAGACCACTGATGCCCGCCAAGCGTCGTGGGACGCAGGCGACCATTGTCCTTGATGGAGCGCACCATGGCGCCCAGGGTATCGACATGGCTCGCCAATACGAGCGGCTCGCCCTCGCCGCCAAGCTCAACCAACACGTTGCCCTTATTGGAGCGCTCGGGGCCAAAGCCCATATCGCGCAACGTTTCCATTAGATAGTCAGTAGCCGCACGGGTATAGCCCGTAGGTGAAGCAATAGAAGTCAGCGTCTTCAACTGGTCAGTAATATAGGAGAGCGTCTCCTCTAGAGAAGCATCAACATTAGAAGCCATATGCATCCTTCCAAGTAAAACTAAGACCGAGCCCCGATTTTAACCTTTCTGCACGTGCAATACTCTAGAAACCGAGCCGACTCCAGACGTCCCCGCACCGGTTTTGTGCACGCGCTCGGTTTACAGTCCCAATCTTGCATAAATCCTATCGGTATCTGCATAAATATGAGGCATCTATTTGCTTCGTCTCAGGGTACCCCACCTTGGACCGTGCAAAATACGGAGTATTCAGCACCGTGGACCCCGTCAGCCCCATCGCAAACGGCAAAGCGACGCGGTTACAGCAGTGTTGCAGGTCGTCGCAAACCAAAAACGCGGTGGCAGCCCCCTCCGCTCATCGATAGCCCGCCCACAAGGGCTGTCGATGGGCGTCTGCGGGCCACTGCGGCCCATTCACAACGTTATGCATTTTTCAGAGCTTGCTGAATACTCCCAAAAATGCACGCTGAGAAGTGCACCACCTATCCGCAGCGGGCAGCATGCCTTGGTTTTGCCCATCTTGGGGCATCGGCGCGGCACAAAAAGCCCCGCCGCGCGTAGCACGGCGGGGCCAGCAGCAAGTCAAAAGACCATACGCCTACGGGCGAAGGACCACCAAACTGGGCTAGGCAGCCGGGCAGATCTTCTTGAAGAGCTCGATGACGTCGTCGAGCGTCGCCTCGCGCGGGTTGCCCGGGAAGCAGGCGTCAGCCATGGCGTCCTTGGCCAGGACCTCGATCTCGTCGGCCTTCATGGCCTCGCAGACATGCGGAATGTTCACGTCGGCGGAGAGTTGCTTGACGGCGGCGATGGCGGCGTCGGCAGCCTCGTCGGTGCTCATGCCCGTGGTGTCAACACCCATGGCAACGGCAACCTTGGCCAGGCGCTCAGCGCAAACCGGCTTGTTGAACTCCATGGCGATCGGCAGCAGCATGGCGCAAGCGACGCCGTGCGGAGTGTCGTAGTGGGCAGACAGGGTGTGAGCCATGGCATGGTCGATGCCCAGGCCGACGTTGGAGAAGCCCATGCCGGCGACATACTGGCCAAGAGCCATACCCTCGCGGCCGGAGCCGGGCTGACCAGACTTGGCCTCGGCAACGGAGTCGCGCAGATTCTCGCTGATCAGCTTAATGGCCTCAAAGTGGAACATGTCGGAGAGCTCCCAAGCACCCTTGGTGGTGTAGCCCTCGATGGCGTGGGTCAGAGCATCCATGCCGGTAGAAGCGGTCAGGCCGGCGGGCATGGAGGCCATCATGTCGGGGTCGACGACGGCGACCTCAGGGGCGTCGTTGGTGTCGACGCACACGAACTTGCGGACCTTCTCGGGGTCGGTGATGACGTAGTTGATGGTCACCTCGGCGGCGGTACCGGCGGTCGTCGGCACAGCGATGGTGAACACGGCGTGGTTCTTGGTGGGAGCAACGCCCTCGAGGCTGCGGACATCGGCAAACTCGGGGTTGTTGATGATGATGCCAATGGCCTTTGCGGTGTCCATGGAGGAGCCACCACCGATGGTCACGATAGCGTCAGCCTCGGCGGCCTTGAAGGCCTCGACGCCGTCCTTGACGTTCTGGATAGTGGGGTTGGGCTTGATCTCGGAGTAGAGGCTCCAAGCGATGCCGGCGGCGTCGAGCTCGTCGGTCACCTTAGCGGTAACGCCAAACTTGACCAGATCGGGGTCGGAGCAGACGAAGATCTTCTTGTAGCCGCGACGCTGGAGCTCGCCGGGAATCTCCTTGATGGCGCCGGAACCATGATAAGAAATGGTGTTGAGAACGAAACGATTAGCCATTGATAGCCTCCCATCGTGTGCGGGGCACCCATTACGCCCCACGCTATGAGTCCCATCCTAACGCTTTTGAAACCAAAAACACGTGAGAACGTCAAAATTGTTAAAGCGTTTCAACATAATAACGGAGCCCCAGTCCTTCCCTCCCGACAGCAGCGAAGGCTAGATTATAGGAGCAATCGCCCAAAGGATACGACCAACTCAGCCTATAAATTGTTTCTGTTTTAGCAATATATGTTTGACAATACGTTTATAAAAGGATACTTTATAGTAATTAATATGCATGCAGCAAATAGTGTCATTCATTTTGTTAGAAATTGCCCATGCGGTTATTGCAGCTGCATGTACTGCAACGTACAGCGTAATTCTCCGCACGAAGCAGAAGACGGTTCCAATTCGATCGAGGCGATGACGCGTGATGGCTACTGGTCCTAAATCGAGCAAGACGGCTACAAACGAATATCGAATCTCAATTGAAGGTAACCCTTATCCGCATGCTCTGGCTCTCGTCAACCCAGCGGGAGACAACCTCAACATCAAAAGACATGGGTTCACGGGTCCACTAGGACAGCTATTGAGTCTTAAATACACCGTTTATGACGATGCAAATGAAAAGCTCTTTACTGTCGTCGACGGTGGTTTTAGTAACATGCCCAGGGTTGCGCTCATCATCGAACACAAGGAAGTTGCGGTGTTCGATTATGGCCTAAACAGACTTGAGATGAAGTGCGTAACGAACATACCGAATTACACAATAAAAGGTAACTTCCTATTTGGAGATTACGATATATTCAGTCAACGGGAAGTGAAGCTATCTTCAGTTAACGTCCTTCAATGTGATAAACAATCGTGCTTTAACATACAGGTTTTGGATAAAGCCGAATTAGCCGCCGCAATTGGAATACCCACAGCCATTGCCCTTCTGAGGGCTCGGATTGAAGAGCATCTCGAATAAATTGCAAAAAGCAGTTCGTAACAACATTCAGGAGCTAGATAGTTTTTTTTCTGGCTCCTGAATGTTGTTACGAACATGCACCTTAGCGCTTAAGACTCGTGGTCTGCCAGTCAGCTACGATGCGGGCCCATTTCCTGTGCAAGTCGCGTTCGCGATCGATAAACATGATGGCAAACGCGATAAACAGCAGCATGCTCGCCACCGCAATGGCGTGCAGCCCCATGCGCTCGATGCACCAGTTGCCCTGCACGGCGCCAAACACAAAGGTGAAGATCACGCCAAAGTACAGTGCGCCGTTTTCCAAAAAGCCGCGCTTGTGGGTGATGATATAGTCGTCCACGTTTTGCAGGGCGTTGCGCAAGTTGCCGATGCACATGGTCGTAGCGATGCCGTGACCGTGGATCTTGCGGAAGCTCTCGACCTGCATACCGCAAGCAAACGAGGTAAGGCAGTTGGCGAGCAGGTTGAAATCGCCACCGGGGATAAAGCTCACGCCCAGCAAGATGACGGCTTCAAAGAACACCGTCACCTGGCGCCAGTGAATCACACTGCCAAACCGCTCGTGAACCAGGTCGGCAAGCATAATGCCCACGGCAAACGACACCACGGGAAAGAAATAGCGTCCCGCCAGAGCCCAGTTGCCCTCCGAGATGCTCACGCCCACCAGCAGGATGTTGCCCGTCTGCGCGTTGGCGAAAACATGGTCGCGCCCAATGTACGAATACACATCCATAAAGCCACCGGCGAGCGCTAAGATGATGCCCAGCTCAATAGACTCCGATATCTGTTTGGCACGCTGCATCGTCGTGCATCCTCCTTGTTGACGACCCTCTCGTGCGTTGGCGGAGACATAGCCGCCGTTCATACTGTAACCCATTGACAACATGGCGTGTGCGCGAGACGGGTTCTCCAACGCGCAGATACACAGTCTGGAAACAAACGGCGGGCGCGGCACCGACACCCGAGACCTCGTGTACTCCACCAGTCTTTTTAGCCCCGTCCCAAAAAGACTGGTTACAATTACGTGCAGCATACAAACACCGGGAGGGATCGTGGCAAAAAAGCCCCAGGACGCTCAGCACAACCAGCACGGCAAGCATGCCCAGCGCGGCCAGCAGCAAAAGCGTGGCGGCAAGGCCCAGGGTGGCCACGCCACTCATGCCCAGGCAGCGCCCGCCCGCCCCTGGCGCCCGGGCCGCGATAAGTTCCTCCCCGTCAGCCGCGCCGACATGGATGCGCGCGGTTGGGACCAGTGTGACTTTGTCTACATCTGCGGCGACGCCTACGTGGACCATCCCAGCTTTGGCATGGCCATCGTCAGCCGCGTGCTCGACGCGCACGGCTACAAAGTGGGCATTATCTGTCAGCCCGACTGGACCGACCCCGCCAGCATCACCGTGCTCGGCGAGCCGCGCCTGGGCTTTCTCGTCAGTGCCGGCAACATGGACTCCATGGTCAACCATTACTCGGTGACCAAGCATCGTCGCCACACCGATGCCTACACCCCTGGCGGTAAAGAGGGGCACCGCCCCAACCGCGCCGTCACGGTCTACGGCAACCTCATCCGCCAAACGTTCAAGGACGCGCCCATCATCATCGGCGGCATCGAGGCGAGCCTGCGTCGTCTGGCCCACTACGACTACTGGCAGGATAAGCTCAAGCGCTCGGTGCTGCTCGACTCGGGCGCCGACATCCTCATCTACGGCATGGGCGAGCACGCGATCGTCGAGATCGCCGACGCGCTCGACGCGGGCCTGCCCGTCGACCAAATCACCTATATCAACGGCACCGTCTACCGTACCAACTCGCTCGACGAGGTCTACGACTACGACCTGCTGCCCAGCTGGGACGACCTTGCTGCCGACAAGCTCAACTACGCCCGCAGCTTTAACGTGCAGCAGCAGAACATGGATCCCATCACCGGGCATCGCCTGGTAGAACCCTACCCCAACAGCGTCTATGTGGTGCAGAACCCGCCGAGCGCCACCCTCACCACCGAGGAGATGGACGAGGTGGCCGAACTCCCCTACGCACGCGATTGGCATCCCGATTACGACGCAGCGGGCGGCGTCCCGGCTTTTGCCGAGATCAAGTTTTCCATTAGCTCCAACCGCGGCTGTTTTGGCGAGTGCTCGTTTTGCGCCCTCACCTTCCACCAGGGCCGCGTGCTGCAGATGCGCAGCCACGACTCGATCATGCGCGAGGCCGAGCTGCTCACGCGCGACCCCGAGTTTAAGGGCTACATCAACGACGTGGGCGGACCGACGGCCAACTTTAGCCGTCCCGCCTGCGACAAACAGCTCAAGCACGGCGTGTGCAAGAACAAGCGCTGTCTGTGGCCGAGCGTATGCAAGAACATGGTGGTCGATGAGAGCGGCTACACGCAGCTGCTGCGCGACCTGCGCCAGCTGCCAGGCGTCAAGAAGGTCTTCGTGCGCAGCGGCATCCGTTTTGACTACACCATGGCCGATACCTCGGACGAGTTTTTGCGCGAGCTTTTGGAACACCATGTCTCGGGCCAGCTGCGCGTAGCACCCGAGCATGTGAGCGACGCCGTGCTCTCCGTAATGGGCAAGCCGAGCCGCGCCGTCTACGACGCGTTCTGTCGCAAATTTGAGCGCTTGAACCGTGAATACGGACTCAAGCAGTACGTGGTTCCGTACCTGATCTCGAGCCACCCCGGCTCGACGATGAAGGAAGCGGTGGAGCTTGCCGAGGCTGTGCGCGACATGGGCTACATGCCCGAGCAGGTACAGGACTTCTACCCCACACCGTCCACGATGAGCACCTGCATGTACTACACCGGCGTTGACCCGCGCACCATGCAGTCGATCTATGTGGCGCGCGACCCGCACGAGAAGGCTATGCAGCGCGCGCTCATCCAATATCGCAAGCCCGAGAACTACAAGCTCGTGCGCGAGGCACTGGAAAAGGCTGGCCGTCGCGATCTGATCGGCTACACCAAGCATTGCCTGATTCGCCCCGTGCCGCCACGCCCGGGCGAGACCTCTGCCGGCGGCGGGCATGGCACCGGCAAGAAGGGCGGCAAGGTACACGGCGGCGCCGGCGCTGGCAAGGGGCCTAAGGGCAGCAAGGGCCACGGCGGCATGTCGCGCGCGCAGAACACCGCAGGCCGCAACCGCGCAGCTCAGGGGCGTCAGGGTGCCAACGGAGGCGGTCGCCGCAACTAGCGAAGTGGTGCACTCGCTGCGTCCATCCCACACGCTTGGCGCAGCGAGCGCATTGCCTCCACCAGGATCACGCCGGCGATTGCGACCGTGATTATCACGTCGAACGGCGTGTTCACAAACCAGAGCAACGTCATGAGATACGACCCGGCGTTAAAGGCAAAATGTAGCAGGATCGTGTAGCGGAGCTTTCCGGTCGTCACGAGCACCCAGCCAAAAATGAGGCCGGCAGCGCCCGCATAGCAGCCCTGCACCCAGTTCATGTGCATAAAACCGAAGATCGCCGCCTGCAGCACGACCGCCGTGGCGATACCCCACGTGCTCGGGGCCGCCCAAGGCACCATGGCGCCGTCCTGCGCACCCGCACGACGCCGGCACTTCCAGAGCGGACGGCACTGCGGGTTAAATGCTCGGAGCGAAAACTCAAAAATGATGCCACGCACCAGCAACTCCTCGCAAAACGGAGCGCCGAGCACCGTGGTCAGGACGGCCAGGTAGCTCGTGTCGCCCATGCCTGTTTCCTCGACAAGTTCACTGTAATCGGTCGCGACCTCGGGCAACAGCGACAGCACGGCGTCGGTCACGTAGCCAACGACCACCTGCAGGGCAAGGCCGATCACGATAACGCAGACGATGCGCCTCCATGCTTTGCCTGCTCCCCCGCCAAGCGGGCGCTCGCCCTGCCAGCGCGCCATAAACGAGCGCGGCCACAGATAACGCCACCACAGCAGCGCCATCAAAAACGATACCGTCTGCGCGACGGCCTGAAGCAATTGAATGTCGAGGTCATCGATTGAAAAACCCATGAACACCGATGCGACGCCAAGGGCGGAGAACAAAACGACGCTCAGGGCTATATCGGCAGCGACGACGCCAAAACAGGCAAGCGCCCAAATCATCGCATTGAGCATGCCAACCTCCTCTCGACGGGTAGTCATATAAGAACGTCCCCAACGACTAGTCATTGGGGACGTTCTTCAACGACTAGTTGTTGGGGACAGTCTTTGCCGAAGGCCCCGTTGGGCGAGATGTCGAACGGAAAGGTGCCGCAACGATTGAACGCGGCGATAAACATGCGGATGGCGTTGGACGGCGTGGTGCCCACGAGCTGGGTTGCCGCCGCGAAGGCTGCCTTCTCCTCGGGCAAGACCTTCGCGACAACCGGGGTCATGTGTTCTGCCATGGCGCTTCCTTTTTGAAACGACGGTGGTGCGGATAGATGCGGGCCACGCGGCTGGGCGACGGGCTGTGAAGGCAACCCGATTGGCCCGCATCCGGAGTTTGTTTCTGCGGCGTTGGTATTACTTGGTATTCCTAAGTATTACCCCGCAGATAGAATACCACACCCGACCCCATGGGGACGGAGGAAAACGGATCATTTTGTTGCTGAGTTAGTATTTAGAGCGTGATGATGTCCGAGATATCGAGGGCCTGAGCGTCGGAGGCGTCGTGTGTGGCGAACAGGAGTGTGCGGTCATCGAGGAGGTCGAGCACGACCTCGGCCGTCGTATCGCGCGCGGCGACATCCAGGCCGGTAAAGGGCTCGTCCAGAATCACCGCACCGCCCGGGCACAGCTGGGCTCGGGCAATCTCGACGCGACGGCGCTGCCCATCCCCCATATCAGCCCTTTGCGCGAAACGGCAATGCCCCGTCCGCGCAAGTGCACGAACGGGGCATTGTTCAAGTTATGTGGTCAGTGACTCTTTTGCGCCGGCGACCTTCTGTCATTACTTAAGCTCGGGCCAGAAGTCCTTGTTGGCCTCGATCATGTCGTCGAGAACTTCCTTGGCGACCTTCATCGACGGCACGGTCTTGTTGAGCGTAAAGGCCTTGAGCGCTTTCTCGTACGAACCCTCGATCGTGGCCTCGACCACGAGCTTCTCGGAGTTCAGCTGCTGCATCATGAGGCCCTGCTGGAACAGCGGGATGTTGTCGCGGCTGATGACCTCTGGGCCGTTCTTGCCAATGTAGGCAGGCAGCTCGACCATGGCGTCGTAGGGCATGTTGGGGATAGCGCCCTTGTTCTCGCAAATGACCAGGAAGCGCTGCTTGGTGTCGTTCTTCAGAGCGATAGCCAGGTCGGCAATCCAGTCGCCGTGGCTGCCCGCATAGAACGTGCTCTCGTCGATCTCACCCGTCTTCTCGTAGTGGTCGATGCCGTCGAAGAGGTTCTTCTCGCGCGTCTCCTCGACCTCGTTAGCACGGGTGCGCTCGGGGTTGGAATGCTCGACGAACTCCTTCTGCTGCAGGTAGTAGTTCAGATACGTGTTGGGCAGGTACTCCGGGAAGCACTCCATGATCTCGTACTCGCCCTTCCAGACGTAGTACCAGCTGCCCTTGGTGTGGCGGTTCTGCTCGGGGTGCTCGTCGGTGGCCTCCTCGGGCTTCTTGGACATCAGCGAGCCCATGCCCTTGAGGTACGAATCGGGCAGCAGAATCTCGTGCTCCTTGATGTACTCGCGCAGCTGCGGGAGCACCTCCTCGCCCTTGTGGCGGATCGAGGTGAACCAACCAAAGTGGTTGAGGCCAAAGTAATCGTACTCGACATCCTTCTTGTCGATATCGAGCGCGGCGCAAACCACGTCGATGATCGCGATCGGCATGTCGCAGATGTTGATGATGCGAGCGTTGGGACGCAGCACGCGGCAGCCCTCGGACACGATGGCAGCGGGGTTGGAGTAGTTGAGAATCCAGTAGTCCTTCTTGGCGTACTTCTCGACGTCATCGATCAGCTCGACCATGGGGAAGATGGTGCGCATGCCGTAGGCAAGGCCGCCGCAGCCGCAAGTCTCCTGGCCCACGCAGCCGTGACGCAGCGGAATCTTCTCGTCCTGCTCGCGCATGGCATAGCCGCCCACGCGCATCTGGGCAAACACGAAGCTCGCGTCCGTAAAGGCAGTCTCCTTGTCGGTGGTCACCGTGAGCTTGATGTCCAGGCCGAGGTCCTCGTGCAAAATCCAGTCCACGAGCACGCCGATCTTGCGCTGGCGCTCCTCGTTGATGTCGTACAGACGAATCTCGTCAACGTCGAGCTCGTCCTTGCGCAGAGCGATGGACTTGACGATGCCGGGGGTAAAGGTGGATCCGCCACCACACAGAGTAATGATCATTGTTTACTGCTCCTTCTCAATTGCGTTTTCGACCTTGTCGCGCATCTCGGCGACCTTCATGCCAAAGATGATCTGGATATTGTTGCCGTTGCGGTTGATGCCGCTGTTGGGCACGTGGTTGATGAGGTCCTCATTGATGAGGTCCGGGTTCTTAACGTTCACGCGAAGACGCGTAAAGCAGTTCTCGAGCTCCTCGATGTTGTCCTTGCCGCCAAGACCTGCGACCAGGTCGGCGATGCCTGCATCGACGCCCTCTGCGGGGGCCGCGGCAACAGCGCCCTGCTTCACCGCGACAGACGCGGCGGCCTCGCCCTCGGCAACGGACTCAGCAAGCTCGGACTCTTCCTCGCGACCAGGCGTGTGGAGGTTGAGCTTCTTAATAAGGAAGGTGAAGAGGAAGAAGTACAGAGCGGCGTTGACGACTCCAAGCACCAGCATAACCGGCCAGTTGGTCTTGTCGACACCGAGGACCAGGTTGGAAACCACGATGTTGATGATGCCGCCTGCAGTCGAAGCGGGCACGGAGAGGACCTTGAGCAGAACCAGGAAGATACCGGAAAGAATCGAGTGAACGACAAAGAGCACGGGAGCGGCAAAGACAAAGAGGAAGTCCATGGGCTCGGTGACACAGGAGAGCACGGCGGTGATGATCAGCGGGATGATAACGGCCTTGGTCTTATCCTTGTTCCCCTTGTAAGCGGTGAAGATAAAGGCGAGACCGATACCGATGTAGGGCCACAGGTTGTTGAAGGTGTAGCTGTTGAAATAGGTGCTATCGGAGAAGGGCTGGCCCGTCATTGCCATCTCGGCGACACGGATGGGATAGGCGCCGGCGATAACCTGATCGCCCAGCGTAAGGGTGCCGCCCACATCGGAGAACTGGAACGGGGTGTAGATGAGGTGGTGCAGACCGGTGGGAACGAGCAGCTTGTTGAGCATGCCGTAGATAAACAGACCGATGTTGCCCGACTCCTTAATGATGCCGGCAACGGAGGAGATGGTACCCTGAACCGGAGGCCAAACGATGCAGAAGCCAGCGCCCATGATCCAGGAAATGATGATCATGATCAGGAACGGGAAGCGAACGCCCGAGAACATCGAAAGAGCAATGGGGAACTGCTTGTTCGAGTACTTGTTGAACACGGCACCGGTGATGCAACCAAGAATGATGCCGCCAAACACGCCGGTATCGAGCACCTGAATGCCCATAACGGTGCTCTGGCCGGTTCCGGTAAGGCCGAGCATGCCGCTCGCTTCGGCAAGAGAGCCGGTGGCGTTGAGCACGATGTTGTTAGCCTGCAGGAACAGGAAGAACGACATCAGGGCGATCAGCGAAGCATGGCCCTTGTTCTTCTTTGCCATGGCGCCGGCGATGCCCACGCAGAACAGAATCGAGAGGTTGTTGATGATAAACATCAGCGACTGATAGACAACGGCGCCCACAAGCTGGAACGGACCGGAGCCCAGCACAGGGATCACGGCGCAGATGGTCTTGTTGGTCAGAATAATGCCCACGATGAGCAGAATGCCGGCAACCGAGAGATACATCATCGGCTGAACGATTGACTTCGCGAACACCTCCAACGGCGCTTTGAAATTGAACTTCTTTTTTGCGGTCATAGCGGTACTCCCCTTCCTTTTCCGCAAATTGAGACAGATGTGCCCTGGACAAGGCCATAAGCCCTGCCTTATATCAATCGATGTGTGGGCACGTTATGCCTAGAGACCAGGTTCTCCAAGCAGGTTAACAATGTGATACGCGAGATAGCTCTTCTCGGCATCGGTAACGACAACGTTATAGGTAGACGCTAAGTGGTCGGCAATTGACTCCGCGCACGAGAATGCGCACGGATACGCCGTTTCATCGATTCGGAACAGCGCGTCGCCATTGATTTGCCCGGCCGCAGGATCGAGCGCCCGCTGTGCGAAAAACTGCAGGTGACGAACGAAGCGTTCATAAGGCAGCGAGGTGTCATCGAGGGTCGTGGCATAGCGCTCGGAAACAATCGCGAGCACGTCGCGAACAAGCTGGACCGAGATGATAAGACGGTCGGAGCGTTGCGGCATGGTGGCGTTGACGATATGCAGCGTGATAAAACCCTGCTCTTCTTCGCTCATCTGGAAGCCCATATACTCCTTGATAATCTGCAGCGCACGGCCCGCAAGCGCATACTCCTTGCGATAGAACTGCTGGATCTCGAGCAGCAACGGATTCTCACAGGAGACGCCCTTGCGCTCACGCTCCAAAGCAAGGCTGATATGGTCTGCAAGAGCAATGAGAATCTTGTCGTTGACATCAACATTGAGCTCTCGACGGAGCATCTGAACAATGTCCTCGGCAATCACGAGGTTGACGGTGGGAATGGACTCCAAAAGATGTGCCAAGCGGTCAATCGTACGCGAATCCTGAGAAGTGCCCTCCTGCAGTGCATAGGTCTTTTCGACCGATGCTTCATCGACAGCGTCGCCGGCATGACGGCCAAAGCAGAGGCCTCGACCGATGACAATGAGCTCGGAGCCATCGTCCGAAGTGACCATTGCGACGTTATTGTTGAAAACTCGCTTGATAACCACGGTACCCACCACAAGAATTTACTCGGAAAGCCAGACGACAGGCTCTTTAACAGCAACAGGGCCGGAAGCGTGCTCACGAAGAGTCGAGTTCTCCGAACGCTCGCACACGATAACGAAGACCGTGGGATCGAAGCCGGCGGCGCGGACCGCGTCGAAATCGACCTCGACGAGGGGCTGGCCCGCGTCGACATGGTCACCCTGAGCAA
This sequence comes from Collinsella sp. AF23-2, assembly GCF_003459245.1. Classification (GTDB taxonomy): domain Bacteria; phylum Actinomycetota; class Coriobacteriia; order Coriobacteriales; family Coriobacteriaceae; genus Collinsella. Next base: position 177,419 of record NZ_QRVG01000001.1, on the reverse strand, counting down.
CAAGCGCATGGAAGCCCTTGCCCTCAAGTTTAACAGTGTCGATTCCGATATGCAGCATCACCTGAGCAGAGCTGTCGTCGGACATGATGCCCAGCGCGTGCTCAGTCGGAAACAACGCCGCGACGGTGCCGGAAACAGGAGCGCACACCGTTCCCTCTTGGGGAACCACGGCAACGCCATCGCCCACGGCGCGGCTGCTAAAAGCGGGGTCATTGGTTTTTTCCAGATGAACAAGCTCGCCGGAAACGGGAGCGAGGATTTCGAACTCGGAAGATGCAGTCTTCTGCTCATCCGAACCGCCCATCAGGCGAGAAAAGAAACCCATGGTGGCATGTCCCTTCATAAATATAGCCCAACCAAAATCAAGCGAATGCATCCATAGAGACACACCCGTTCAAAGACTTTGGTTAGGCCCACGTCCGAGGGACTCGGTAACCTTCCGCATTTCTTTTTACGGGACCTATTGTAGATAAGCCCAAAGCCAGAACAATCATTATGACCGGTGAACGGTATTTATTCTCCGATAAACGGTTTTTAGGCGATATTTGGATGTCTCTATAGTTTTGTAACCCTCGTGGCTATTCCCGGTGAGGCACCCGACCCCGTATCGCGGCGCATGTCGCCCCCAATCTGGGTATCCGGTGCATGGTGCCCTATTGTCTTGCATAATTTCGCTTGCGTCATGCATAAAAAGACGGGGGCACCCCTTCCCGTCCCAACGTACCCCCGCTTGGACCGTGCAAAAACCGGAGTATTCAGCATCGCGGTCCCCGTCGGCGACGCCGCGAATCGGGGAAGCCGCGCAATCGGCGTCATTTTGGGGCCCGGCGCGACGCGAAACGTGTGATATCGCCGCGCCGGACCCCGTCCGCCAACCCAAATAGTCTGTCGAAGGATCTCGCTGGCCCAAAAAGACGCTTCCGGTGCGTATGCAGCCGCCCCGGCCTGCTGAATACTCCCAAAAATGCACGGTGCACCCGAGGGGACCCGTGCATGCCGTGAAAAAACACGCTCACATCCAAAAGAATGCGAGCGTGAAAGCCAAATGGCAGCAGGGGTGCCAGACGGCGAGCGGAATCCCTGGCGTATCCGCCCGGGCACCGCAGCCGCCGCGTGTCAGTGGGGAGTTTCACGTTCTCCGTCGATGCCAGAACCCCGCATACGCGAATCTCCAACTAAGCCGATAGCCCACATCTCTTGCCGCGACCGTCTCCGTGCATTTTCGTTAGGGAGCCGGCCCACCTCAAACTGCGCCCACTAAAAAGGACCCCGAGCATAGTCTGCTCGGGGTCCAAATTCATCTCGCCTTACCGCGCGACACGTGTGTTACTTGCGCTTGCCGCCGCCGTCGCCGGGACGACGGGAGCTGCCGCCGCGCTTGCCGCCACGATTGTTACCATAGCTGCTACGGTTATCGCGACCGCCGGCACGACCGCCGCGGGAGCCGGCCTGGTTGCCGCCGCGCCCGCCGCGATAGCCGCCACGGCGCTCCTCGCGGGTGTCGTCGTAGTTGCGCCAGTCATCGCGACGATCGCGGCTGGCACGCGGATCGCGACGATCACGCGACTCATTCGAACGACCGGCGAGGCTGCGACCACCGTTGCCACGAGCGCCCTCGCGACGCTCGCCACCGCGGCCGCCCTCGCGGCCTCCGCGCTCGTCAAAGCGCTTGCCGCCGCGGGACTCGCCGCCGCGGGTACCACGCTCGTCACGCGAGCCACGGCCTTCGCCGCCACGGCGCTCATCGCGCCCGCCGCGCTCGCCATCGCGACCGGAGCGACGACGGTCACCCGAACCGCGCTTGCCACCGCGCGAACCGCGGCCCTCGTCCTCGCGCTCGACACGACGACGGCCACCGCGATCCCCATCCTCGCGACGGCGGCGATGCGCCTCGCCCTGGAACTGCTTGGCACGACGCTCGGCACGGTTACCGCGCGGGGCCTGCTCGACGGCAGCGGCACCGCCGCGCTCCTCGGCAGCTACCTCGCGGGCCACGCTCTCAACAGCCTCGTCTACGCGAGCCTGAACGCCCTCGCGCACGCGGGTCTTGCCGCCGCGCTTGGGACGGCTCGGACGCTCGCCGTCGCCGCGGCGCTCGTCGCGACCGCGGTTGGAACGACCGGCAACATCGCCGTAATCGTCGCCGTTGCGCTTGCCGTCGCGACGCGCCTGCTCAAGCTTCTTCTTGCTCTTGGACTTGCCGCGCTTGGTCTTCTTCTTCGCCTTAAAGGCCGCAGGGTCGCGCTCGGGATCAACCGCGGGCGGGTTGGGACCCACGTGCAGGTCGCCGGCCTCGTAGATGTCGGCGGTCTTGTCCATGAGCTTCTCGATCTCGTAGAACTCGTCCACGTCCTGCTCGGTCACAAACGTGATGGCCCAGCCCAGCTCGCCGGCGCGGCCCGTACGGCCAATGCGGTGGATATAGTCAGTCGGCTCGGCCGGCACGTCAAAATTCACAACGTAGCGCACGTCGCTAATGTCGATGCCGCGGGCGAGCACGTCGGTTGCCACCAGCACGTCGACGGTGCCGTCGCGGAAGGCCGAAAGGGCACGCTCGCGCTGGGCCTGGCTGCGGTTGCCGTGAATCGCGGCGGCCTTGATGCCCTTACGCTCCAGACGACGGCAGCAGCTGTCGGCGCGGTGCTTGGTGCGCATAAAGACGATAGTGCGCTCCGGACCCTCCTTCTTGAGGAACTCGGGCAGCAGGTTGTTCTTGGCCTCGATGGACACCGGGAACACAAGCTGGTCAACGGTGTCGGCGGTCGACGTGGCGGGCGCGATCTCCACGCGAGCCGGGTCGCTCACCAGGTCGGTGATCTCGCCCACGGCCTCCTCGTCGAGCGTCGCCGAGAACAGCAGCGTCTGGCGCTCGGCCGGCGTCTCGCGCACAATGCGGCGGACGGCGGGCAAAAAGCCCATGTCGAGCATGCGGTCGGCCTCGTCGAGTACCAGCACTTTGACCTCGTCCAGGTGGCAAGCACCCTGCTCGATCAGATCGACCAGACGGCCCGGCGTGGCGACCAGAATGTCGCAGCCGTACTTGAGCGCCGCGGTCTGCGGCTTGTAGCTCACGCCGCCCACGACGGTCACGGCAACGTGGCCCGTGACGTCGGCGATCTTGCTCGCGACCTCGTCGATCTGCTGGGCGAGCTCGCGCGTGGGGGTGATGACGAGCATCACGGGGCCACGGCCGTTGCCCTCGGGCTTTTTAGCACCGCGACGGCGGTTGCGGCCGCCGCGCTCGCGCACGGGTTTGGGAGGAGCGATGTGCTCCAGATTGTTCATGGTCGGCAGCAAAAAAGCGGCCGTCTTGCCGGTGCCAGTCTGAGCGGCAGCAAGCAGGTCGCGGCCCTCGAGCACCACGGGGATTGAGCCGGCCTGCACGGGCGTCGGCGCCGTGTAGCCCAGGTTCTCGATGGCACGAAGCATCTCGTCGGAAAGGCCCAGCTCGTCAAAGGCGGGCAGGCTCTCGGTAGCGGACTCGACGGCCTGGGCGGCGCTGGCCTCGTCGGCAGCATCGAAGGCAGCCTGGGTCATGGCCTCGCGGGTCTCGTCCAGAATCTCGGCGTCCGTGACGTCGGATACAGAATTACGCATATGTTGTTGTTCCTTATCTGCACGCGCAATGAGCACGGCATGCGGCCGCGCGGGCGTGCTTGGTAGTGCGCTAATACATACAAAAACAGGTGCGCACAGAGAGGACGTTGCTCAGCACGCTGGCGATCGCTTTGGCAGCCCTATCACGCGCCGTCCAGACGCAGCAGCTCTAAGCGATGGAGCAGATTCGCCGCGGGTTAGTATACCCGTGCTTCGCATGCCCCCACGTAAACCACAGATGACGGGGCGGTCGGGGCCGATTGTCTCAATCTGTAACAGTTACGAGACAAAACCGGGTCTACACATTACAGATTGAGACGAACTCAAACATCGCAAAACATAATCTCGATCTGAAACAGTTAGAGGTCATTTTCCCCGCTAGATGTTACAGATCGAGATGTTTGACATGAGCTGCCAACGATTGAGCAGCCACCCGCATCTGTAGCGAAATGTCATACATTCTCACCTCCACTGGACACCCCCTGGGGGTATGGGTGTATAGTATCGGCAGGTTAACAATTCCAACACCGAACCACGGAAAGGAGAAGCCATGGCTCAAGATAAGTTCGACGTGGGCGGCATGACATGCGCCGCCTGCCAGGCGCACGTGGACCGCGCCGTAAGCAAACTCGACGGCGTCCAAAGCGTCGCGGTCAACCTACTCGCTGGTTCCATGATGGTCGACTATGACCCCGCGCAGGTCACCTCCGACGATATCTGCACCGCCGTCGACCGTGCGGGCTACTCGGCCTCACCCGTCGATGCGGGCACCGGTGCCGCCGGCTCAAGCGGCAACACGCAGGTCAGGTCCGGCGCCGCCCACATGGAGTCGCCCACCAAAAAATTGGAGGCCGCCGCCTCTGCCATGCGCGCCCGCCTCATCGTCTCGATCGCCTTCCTCATCCCGCTGTTCTACATAGGCATGGGGCACATGCTCGGTTGGCCACTGCCCGGCATCTGCACGGACCACATCCACAGCATGACGCTCGCCCTCACCGAGCTTGTCCTGCTCATCCCCATCGTCTACGTCAACGACGCATACTTTATCAACGGCTTCAAATCACTCGTGCACGGCGCGCCCACCATGGACGCTCTCATCGCCGTCGGCGGCACCGCCTCCATCGCTTGGTCGCTCTATGCCATGTTTATCATGGCCGACCAGCTGGCCACAGGTCAGGTGCACGAGGCCATGATGACGGGCATGGACAACCTGTATTTTGAGAGTGCGGGCACGATCCTGTCGCTCGTCACCGTGGGCAAATACCTCGAGACGCGCAGCAAGTCCAAAACCGGCGGCGCCATCGAGGCGCTGATCGACCTGGCGCCCAAGACCGCGACCGTCGTTGCCGACGACGGTACCGAAACCACCGTCGACGTCGACAGCATCCTTCCCGGCCAGGTCCTGCGCGTGCGCCCCGGAGAGTCCATCCCCGTCGATGGCGTGGTGCTCGAAGGCAGCTCGGCCGTGGACGAGAGTGCGCTCACCGGCGAGTCCATCCCCGTGGAAAAGACCGCCGGCGACACCGTCAACGCCGCCACCGTCAACCGCACCGGTTCGTTTACCTTCCGCGCCACGCGGGTGGGTGCCGAGACATCGCTCGCCAAGATCATCCAGCTCGTCGAGGACGCCAACGCCACCAAGGCGCCCATCGCCCGCATGGCCGACAAGGTCGCCGGCGTGTTCGTGCCCGTGGTGTTCGTGATCTCGGCCGTGACCTTTGCGGTGTGGATGGCACTGACCGGCAGCATAAACGAGGCGCTCACCTCCGCCGTGGCCGTGCTGGTGATCAGCTGTCCGTGCGCACTGGGTCTGGCCACGCCCGTCGCCATTATGGTGGGCACCGGCAAGGGCGCCGAAATGGGCATTCTGTTTAAGAGCGCCGAGGCGCTAGAGAACCTGCGCAGCGTGGGCACCGTCGTGCTCGACAAGACGGGCACCGTCACCCGCGGCAAGCCGGCCGTGACCGATATCGTGGTTGCCGCACGCGCCGACGGCTCGCCCGCCATGAGCGAAAAGGCGCTGCTCAAGCTGGCCGCCGCGCTGGAGCGCTCGAGCGAGCACCCGCTGGCCGAGGCGATTATGGCCGAGTGCGAGTCGCGCGGAATCGTCGCGCGCATGGTCGAGGACTTTGCCGCCGTGCCCGGGCGAGGCGTTACGGCACGCGAGGGGCAGAATGTCATCGCAGCCGGCAACGTGCGCCTGATGAACGAGCTGGGCGCGGAGGTGCCCGCCGGTCTTGCCGAGAAGTTCGCTGCCGAGGGCAAGACGCCGCTGTTCTTTGCCAAGAACGGCGAGCTTGCCGGCACCATTGCCGTGGCTGACGAGGTCAAAGAAACGAGCGCCGAGGCCATCGCCGCGCTCCGCAAGCTCGGCGTCGACGTGCGCATGCTCACCGGCGACAACCGCGTGACGGCCGAGGCCATCGCCCGCCGCGTGGGACTCACCAGCGAACAGGTTATCGCCGACGTCCTCCCCGCCGACAAGGAACGCCACGTGCGCGAACTGCAGGATGCGGGCGGCAAGGTCGCCATGGTGGGCGACGGCATCAATGACTCCCCCGCCCTGGCGCGCGCCGACGTGGGCCTTGCCATTGGCACCGGCGCCGACATCGCCAAGGAGGGCGCCGACGTGGTGCTCATGCGCAGCGACCTCATGGACGTCGCCCGCGCCATCGAGCTGTCGCGCGCCACGATCCGCAACATCAAGCAGGACCTGTTCTGGGCACTGTTCTACAACGGTATCGGCATTCCGCTCGCCGCGGGCGTGTTCTTCCCGCTCACCGGATGGCAGCTCTCGCCGATGTTTGGAGCTGCGGCCATGAGCCTGTCGAGCGTGTGCGTCGTAAGCAATGCGCTGCGCCTGCGAACCTTTAAGCCCAAAGTGGCAAAATAGGATCACTATGACGTCCATTTAGAACGGGTTTTCCAGGTGCCCGAGATTGACCTGAAAGAGGAGCAACGCGTACTTTGGTACGCGAGCGACGGCTTGAAGGTCAAGGTCGGGTGCCTGGGAAAGCCGACACAACAGAGAGGAATACCCATGCGTTACACAATCAAGACTTCCGGCCTCATGTGCGGCCACTGCGACGCCACCGTCGAGACGGCGTTGCTCAACGTTGCCGGCGTGACCGACGCCGACGCCGACCACGAGACCCAGACCGTCCAGGTTGAGTGCGCCGACACCGTGACCGCCGAGCAGCTCGCTGCCGCCGTCGAGGGCGCCGGCGAGAAGTTCCACGCCCTGTCCGTAACCGCCGCGTAACGACTCACGCGCACCCCGACCAGAAACGAGGACCCGCCATGATGGCAGACCACAAATCGGTGACCCGCATGCTCAAGACGGCACGCGGCCAGATCGACGGAATCTTGCGGATGGTCGATGAGGACCGTTACTGCGTCGATATTTCCACGCAGCTCATGGCCACACAGGCGCTCATTGCGCGCATCAACGCCGACGTGCTCAAGGCGCATATCGAGGGCTGTGTGACTTCGGCAATCGAATCGGGCGACGAAGACCTCAAAGCCGCCAAGCTCGCCGAGATCGAACGCGTCGTCGACAAGCTCTCCAAATAATTGGGGACATTGAGGGCAGACTTCTTTGCGCCATCTTGGTGTATCGGGGATAGGTATGTTTGCACCACCTTGGTGTAGATTAACCTGTCCCCCTTGCTCTAAATCGGGTATAAAGGCGTGCGGTATATCGAACGAAAGGCAATTCGCATGAATGACTTTATGAAGGGCCGCAACGGCGCCGACGAGCTCACCATCGTGATGGGCTTTACCGGCATCGTCATCGCAATGATCGGATCGCTCGCTCGCATCCAGTGGCTCAGCTGGATCGCCATCGCCGTCATCGTGATCGGCGTGCTGCGCGGCCTGTCCAAGAACATCGACGCGCGTCGCAAGGAGAACGCGGCCTTTGTCGCCGCGACCGCGAACGTCCCTGGCTTGGGCAAATTCGTCGCCAGCTTGGGCGGCGGCGCTGCGGCGGCCAACGCTTCGCGCACAGCCGGAACGAGCAAGGAAGACTTTGAGCGCGCCAAGCGCACGGCCAAGAAGATGTGGAAGGGCCGCAAAACCACGGCATACCTCAAGTGCCCCAACTGCGGCCAGATGCTCTCTGTTCCCAAGGGCAAAGGCAAGATCCGCGTCACCTGCCCCAAGTGCCACGCCAAGATGGAAACCCGCTCCTAGCGCCCGCACGCGGGACAAATTAATCAGGTTTGTTTGTCCCAAATCTTAAGTATTTGTTCGATAAAAAAGCCGAGGCCTCGTGTTGAGACCTCGGCTTTTTGCATGCGGTAATGGAGTTGTCCCTTTGTCACATCTACGCCACGCCGTCGCGGGCAAGCTCCTCAGCCAGCGCTGCGGCAGGCATGGCCATAATCGCGTCGAGCTCGGCATCCACCTCGGGGATGCGCTTCACCTTCAGCTTGCGCACCAGATTGCCGCGGCACATTACGTGTACCGGCTCACGCAGGGCACACAGATCATCGAGCGGATTCTTGCGCGTCACCAGGATATCGGCGGCCTTGCCGCACTCGATCGTACCGGTCTCGCCGCCCAGCCCCAGGAGCTCGGCATTGACCTGCGTGGCCGTATGCAGCGCAAAGGCGTTGCTCACGCCCACGTACTTGGCAAAATAGGCCACCTCGCGCCACATGTCGTACTGCGTCACGAACGGGCAGCTTGAGTCCGTGCCCAAGCCCACCTTAACGCCTGCATCCAGGGCGGCGCGAGCGCTCTCGATAATGCCCGAGCACACGATGTCGCCGTTGTTCTTTTGCGTATCGGTCGAATGGGTCTTTTCCGGGTCGAGCAATACAAACGCTAGCGCCGGGCTGATCGTGCAGGTAACGCTGGGCGCACGTCCCTCGAGCTGCGTGCCCGCGGCGCCACGGTACAGCTCCAGGATCTCGGGCGTCATCGGGGCACCGTGCTCGATCGTATCGACGCCGGCCTCAAGCGCGGCCTTCACGCCCTCGGTACTCTCGACATGGGCCATAACCGGCAGGCCCACCTCGTGCGCCGCCTTGCACGCCGCCGCGGCAACCTCCACCGGCATACGCAGCACGCCCGGCTCGCCCACCTCGGTCGCATCGAAAACGCCGCCCGTCACGAACAGCTTGATGACATCGGCACCGCGCGCATACAGGTCTCGCACCTGCTCGGCTGCCTCGACGGGGCTGTTGGCCACCTGGGCGAACAAGCCCGCACCATGGCCGCCCGGCACCGTGACGCCCGTTCCCGGCGCTACCAGACGCGGACCCTGATACTTACCGGCGTCGATAGCGTCGCGCACGGCAATGTCGGCAAACAGCGGGTCGCCCGCGCCGCGCACCGTGGTCACGCCGCTTGCCAGCTGCTGCTGGGCACTGCCCTTGAGGATGCGGCGGACGATGGCACGCCCCACGGGATTATCGAGCTTCTTCATCAGCGCTCCCGCATCGCCGGCCGAGACAGGCTTGCCCGAGCCGCACAGGTGCGCGTGCATATTGATGAGACCGGGCATGAGATACGCACCGCCCAGGTCGATAACCTCGGCACCCGCGGGCGCCTGCGCCACAGCACTCGGCCCCATCCAGGTGATGACGCCGCGCTCAACAGTCACGGCCATATCGGGTTGCGGCTCCATATGCTCCGAACCATCCAGAATGGTCGCATTGATAAACAATGTGGGACGATCGGCAGATGCCATATCGAGCTCCTCCCTCACGATTAACTTGAACATTTGTCCATTATCACCCAATGCAGCGACCTAAAGTCGAGCATATCGGTTAACGGAGGGACGAGAGAGATGTGAGGGCAAACGGAGACAGCGTGGCGATACTTCGGCCGTGCTGACGAAACACCTCAATCTGTAACAGTTAGGCCGCCCCCCAGGCCGTTAAACGTTACACATCGAGACTTATCAGCAGCTCCTACTCCCACTCCTGCTCGTAGATGTTGAGGGACTTTACGTACCGTCCCTGGGCGCCCATGATGTCGCGGACCAGACGCAAGAAGAAGCTGATGCACGAGGTGTCAAAGCCGTCCTGCAGATCCTCGGGATGCACCGCACCCGGTCCGTCGACCGCCGTGTCGTTCAGGCGCGCGATGTCATACAGGTAGAGCTGTCCCGCCGTAAGCCAGACATCGTCGACGCAGGCGAGGCGCACCGCAATCGCGCCGTCGTTCCAATGCTCCTTCTGCACGATATGCGGGTCGTAGACATCAAAGCGATGATCGGTGCGCGTGTCCTTCAGCACGACCATGCCGGACGCAGGATTCTTGTCCAAAATGCCAAAGCGCGAGAAATACTGCGTGTCGCGTACCCGCTCGAGCCGCTTGAGCGAGGCAGGCGAAAGCGATGCCGGCGGCTCGTCAACATATAGCTCGAGCAGCGTTTTGCCATGGCGATAGGGGCGCTCGAAGAGCAGCCAATCGGTAAACGCCATGTTGTAGGCCATGATTTCGTTTTGAGAAGGTTCCTCGCAATAGCTGAGCCACGGGTCGACGATAATCTCGAACTGTTCGCGTGCCGGCTCCAGAAATTGAAACTTCCGCAGCATCCAAAAGTGAGCCATGTCGGCAATATCGTTGCCGACGGCTTCAGCCAGCTCTGCTCGGTCAAAAGCGTGGTCAGTCATGGCATCCTCCTCAAACTGATGGACCTCAATTTGAGCTTACGAGGAGGGTGGGCAGCCACGACCAGCGCGGGCAAAATAGGCCTCCGACTGCAAACCAGATGCTGACCAAACACTTGACGAAAAGCTTGACCGAAAATGTGCACCGCAACAAAACCGCAGGTAGACATAGACAGCCAACCAACCCTTTTGAGCCAGATGCCCGCAGCCACCACAGAAACAACAGGTGACCACAGCCCAAGAAGTCGACAAATGAACACCCGCACGTCGACAAACGCGCAAACTGCTCGCAAATCCGCAAGGAGTGTCCCCGAATGCCGGCACAAAAGGAACGTCCCTAACTGTCGGCACTTAGGGACGTTCCTTTTGTGCCGGCAGTTAGGGACAGCCCTTGCCGATTCGATTGATGAATATCTCCGTGACTACTTTACAGTTCCAGTGCCTCGGCGACTTCGGCTGCGCAGGCCAGGGCATCGGCCATGGCACTCACCACGAGCGAGCTGCCGTTGCGGGCATCACCCGCCACATACACCGGCGCGGCATCAGCGGCGACGCCCTCCGTGCGAGCCGCGAGATGCGAGCCCTCGGCAGCCATCACCGGCAGCGGACGACCAGCGGTGGCAACAGGCACGCTCACCGCATCGAACACACCGTACTCCGGACCCGTAAAGCCGCAGGCGATGAGCACCAGCTGCGCTGGCACCTCGTGCTCGGAGCCCGCGATGCGCTCGGGCTTTCCCGCCGACCAGTCCAGATCGACCACGCGCAGACCCGCAGCCGCACCCTTCTTGTCCAGCAGCACCTCGAGTGTATCCACGGCCCAGGCACGCATCTCGCCACCCATCGCAGCGATAGCCTCCTGCTGGCCGTAATCGGTCTTCTTAACGTTGGGCCACTGCGGCCAGGGGTTGCCTGCCGCGCGCTTATCGGGCGCAGCCGGCAAGAACTCAAACTGGCGCACGCTGCGCGCGCCCTGACGCACCGCGGTACCCACGCAGTCGTTGCCGGTATCGCCACCGCCAATGACCACGACGTCCAGGCCGCGTGCGTCAATAGCAGGCTCACCGCCATCGAGCACCGAGACGGTCGAAGCCGTCAGGTAGTCCACCGCGTACACCACGCCCGGAGCATCCACGTTCGCAGCCGAAAGACCGCGGGGCGCACGAGCGCCGGCAGCCACCACGACGGCGTCAAAGCCATTGAGCTCGGCCGTCACCGCAGGGTTCGTAACGTCGGCACCAAGCTCAAACACAATGCCCAGCTCACGCATGAGCGCTACACGGCGCTCGACCACAGACTTCTCGAGCTTCATGTTGGGAATGCCGTACATGAGCAGGCCGCCCGAGCGGTCGTCACGCTCAAACACCGTCACGCGGGCACCGCGACGTGCAAGCTCCCATGCAGCCACCAGACCAGCAGGACCGGAGCCCACCACGGCAACCGTGGGTGCGCCCTCCCCCGCCGGCTCAAAGCGACGTGGGCCGCCGTTGGCCCACTCACAGTCGCTGATCGCACGCTCGTTATCGTGAATCGTCGTGGGTTGGCCGTCGACCGAGCCCAGGTTGCACGCGGCCTCGCACAGTGCCGGGCACACGCGGCTCGTGAACTCAGGCATGGGCGAGGTGAGCGACAGGCGCTCGGCAGCCTCATCCCAGCGGCCGCGGTACACCAGCTCGTTCCACTCGGGAATCAAGTTGTGCAGCGGGCAGCCGCTCGGACGTGCCTTGCCAAAGCTCGCGCCCATCTGGCAAAACGCCACGCCGCACATCATGCAGCGGCTCGCCTGGGCGCGACGTGCGTCGTCGTCGAGCTCCACGTACAGCGGATCGAAATCACGGCTGCGCTCCTCCACGGGGCGAAGCTCGTGGGTCACGCGATCGATATCAAGAAAAGCACCGGGCTTACCCATGGCACTTACGCCTCCTTCTTGGTCGAAGCAACAGAGCTGGCGGCCGCGGACGCAGCACCCGCAGCACCGCCCGCAATATCGAAGCGAGCGACATCCGCGGCGCTCGCGCGACCGGTCACGATGTCAAACGCCAGTTCCTCTGCCTGCGCATGTGTCTTGCCGGCAGCCTCGCTCGCGGCGACAATCGCCAGCACACGCTCGTACTCGGTCGGAATGACCTTCACAAAGTGCTTGCTCATCGTCTCAAAGCTGTAGAGCAGCTTGATGCCGCGCGGGCTCTGCGTCGCGTCCACGTGCTCCTGGATGAGCTCGCGAATCTGCGCCAGCTCGCCGGCAGTCGGGGCCTTGAGCTCAACGCTCTCGTGGTTCACGCGGGCATCGAGCGTGCCGTACTGGTCAAAGACATAAGCCACGCCACCCGTCATGCCGGCAGCGAAGTTCTGCCCGACCTCGCCCAGGATGAGCGCCAGGCCACCCGTCATGTACTCGCAACCGTGGTTGCCGCAACCCTCGACCACCACGGTGGCACCGGAGTTGCGTACGCCAAAGCGCTGGCCGGCCAGGCCGTTGATGAAGCCACGGCCGCTCGTGGCGCCAAAGAACGCAACGTTGCCCACGATGATGTTTTCGTCGAACTTATAGGTCGCATGCGGGTTGGGGCGCACCGACACCTCGCCGCCCGAAAGGCCCTTGCCAAAGTAGTCGTTGGCGTCGCCGCACACGTTGAGCGTAATGCCGCGCGGCAGGAAGGCGCCAAAGCTCTGACCGGCCGAACCATCGCAATCGATGGTGATGGAGCCGGCGGGCAGGCCCTCGGGATGCGCCTTGGTCACCGCGTTGCCCAGGATGGTGCCCACGCAACGGTTGACGTTGGCGATATCGGCGCGGAAGCGAATCGGACGCAGATGTGCGCGGGCGTCGGCCGTATAGGGCACAAACAACGTGGAGTCGAGCGTCTTGTCGAGCTCGCTGTCCGCGGCCATCTGCGGCAGGAAGTGGCGACCGTCGGCGCCCGGAATATGGGCACCGAACTCGCAGGTCGCGCTCGCCAGCACGGGCGACAAATCGAGCAGGTTGGCCTTGCGGTTGCCCGGGACCTCGATCTGGCGCAAGCACTCGGGATGGCCGACCATCTCATCGACGGTGCGGAAGCCCAGGCTCGCCATGACCTCGCGCAGCTGCTCGGCAACAAAGAGCATAAAGTGCTCGACGTGCTCGGGCTTGCCGCGGAAGCCGCGACGCAGGCGGCAGTTTTGCGTAGCGATGCCGGCCGGGCAGGTGTCCTGCTGGCAGTCGCGCTGCATGAGGCAGCCCATGGAGATGAGCGGCATGGTCGCAAAGCCAAACTCCTCGGCGCCCAGCAAGCAGGCGACGGCAACGTCGGTGCCGTCCATGAGCTTGCCGTCGGCCTCGAGCACCACGCGCGAGCGCAGGCCGTTTTGCAGCAGCGTCTGCTGGGCCTCGGCAAGGCCAAGCTCCAGCGGCAGACCCGCATGCCAGATAGAGTCGCGCGCAGCGGCACCCGAGCCGCCATTGTGACCGCTGATCAAGATCTTGTCGGCAGCACCCTTGGCCACACCGGTGGCGATGGTGCCGACGCCCGCCTCGCTGACCAGCTTGACCGACACGCGTGCGCCGGGGTTGGCGTTCTTAAGGTCGAAGATGAGCTCGGCCAGGTCCTCGATAGAGTAGATGTCGTGGTGCGGCGGAGGCGAGATCAGGCCGATGCCGGGCGTGGACTGACGGACCTCGGCAATCCAGGGGTAGACCTTCTTGCCGGGCAGGTGGCCGCCCTCGCCGGGCTTGGCGCCCTGGGCCATCTTGATCTGAATCTCGAAGGCGCTGCACAGGTAGCGGCTCGTCACGCCAAAGCGCGCGCTTGCCACCTGCTTGATGGCGGAGTTCTTGGAGTCGCCGTTAGCCAGCGGGGTCTCGCGACGCGGATCCTCGCCGCCCTCGCCGGAGTTGGAACGGCCGTGCAGGCGGTTCATGGCGATGGCCATGCACTCGTGTGCCTCTTTGCTGATGGAGCCGTACGACATGGCGCCGGTGTTAAAGCGGCGGACGATGTTGAGCGCGGGCTCGACCTCGTCGAGCGAAACCGGCGTGCGGCCGCTGGCATCAAAGTCGAGCAAGTCGCGCAGACGCACGGCACGGCCGGTGCGGTGCAGGCGGGCGCTGTACTCCTTAAAGGTGTCGTAGCTGTCCTCACGGCAGGCGGTCTGCAGCAGGTAGACGGCCTGGGGGTCGATGAGGTGTTCCTCGCCGCCGAGCGGGCGCCACTTGGTCAGACCCAGCGTGGGCAGCTGATCGGGAGCCGGGCTCTTAAGGATAGCGAGCGCGGCGTCGTAGCGCTCGTTTTGCTCGCGCTCAACGTCCTCGACGCCCATACCGCCCACACGGCTCACCGTGCCGGCGAAGTACGCGTTGACGAACTCCGGCGTAAAGCCCACGGCCTCGAAGATCTGCGCCGAATGGTAGCTCTGCACCGTGGAGATGCCCATCTTGGACATGATGGAGACGATGCCGGCAGTCGCAGCCTTGTTGTAGTTGGCGATGCCCTGCTCGGCCGTCACGTCCAGGTCGCCGTGTGCCGCCAGATCGCGGATGCACGCATGTGCGTTGTACGGATAGATGCCGCTCGCGGAGTAGCCCACCAGTGCCGCAAAGTCGTGCGGAGACACGGCGTCGCCGCTCTCCACCACGATGTCGGCAAAGGTACGCACGCCGGCGCGGATCAGGTGGTTATGCACGCAGCCCACAGCGAGCAGCGACGGCACGGGCACCTCGCCCGCAGCGGCACGATCGCTCAACACCACGATGTTCACGCCATCGCGGACCGCAGCCTCAACGTCCTCTGCAAGCTGTTTGAGCGCAGCCTGCAGCGCGCCCTCGCCGGCATCGCGGCGGTAGACGGCACGGAAGCGACGGGTCTTAAAGCCAACACGGTCGATGGCACAGATATGCTCGAACTCTTCATCGTTGAGCAATGGGCGCTCCAAGCGCACCAGCTGACAGGCCGTGCGGGAATCCTCGAGCAGGTTGCCGTGGTTGCCCAGGTAGAGCGTGGTCGAAGTCACCATGTGCTCGCGCAGGGCATCGATCGGAGGATTCGTGACCTGAGCGAACAGCTGATAGAAGTAGTCAAAGAACGAACGCGTCTTCTTGGACAGGCAGGCCAGCGGTGCATCGATGCCCATCGAGGCGAGCGGGGCCTTGCCCTGCTGGGCCATGGGACGCACGACCTCGTCGACGTCATCCCAGTGGTAGCCGAGCTTGGCCATACGCACGGCGGCGGGCACCTCGGCGTCCTCGGCGGACGCGGGCGCGGCGGGCTCATCGAGCGCGTCGACGGTCAGCGTCTCCTCGGCAATCCAATCACGGTAGGGCTTTTCCTTGGCGTAACGGGCGCGCAGCTCATCATTGTAGATGACGCGCCCGCGGGCAAAGTCGACCTCGAGCATCTGGCCCGGCCCCAGACAGCCGCTCGTCACGATGTTCTCGGGGCTCACCTCGATGGTGCCCACCTCGCTTGCCAGCATAAAGCGACCGTCGCGCGTCACGTAGTAACGAGCGGGGCGCAGGCCGTTGCGATCGAGGGCGGCGCCCAGGGTACGGCCGTCGGTAAAGGCGATGGCCGCCGGGCCGTCCCACGGCTCCATGAGCATGGACTGGTAGGCGTCGTAGGCGCGGCGCTCCTCACTCAGGCTGTCGTTGTGGTCCCACGGCTCGGGCAGCAACATGGACGCGGCACGCGTGAGCGGGCGACCGTTCATGACCAGGAACTCGAGCACGTTGTCCAGAATCGCGGAATCGGATCCCTCGCGGTTGATGATAGGCATCACGCGCTCAAGATCGTGCTGCAGCACGGGGCTGTACAGGTTGGGCTCGCGGGCGCGAATCCAGTTGACGTTGCCCTTGAGGGTGTTGATCTCGCCGTTATGGATGATAAAGCGGTTGGGGTGCGCGCGCTCCCAGCTGGGCGTGGTGTTGGTGGAGTAGCGCGAGTGGACGAGCGCCACGGCCGTCTTGACGGCGGCGTCGTTGAGGTCGATGAAGAAGCGGCGCATCTGCGTGGCGACGAGCATGCCCTTGTACACGATAGTGCGCGAGCTCATGGAGCAGACGTAGAAGATCTTGTCGCGCAGGGCAAACTCGGCATCGGCCTTCTTCTCGATAGTGCGACGGCACACGTACAGGCGACGCTCGAAGGCATCGCCGGCGGGCGTGTCGTCGGGGCGGCCCAGAAAGGCTTGCAGAATGGTGGGCATGCAGGCGCGTGCCGTCTCGCCCAAGTCGTGCGGGTCGACGGGCACCTCGCGCCAAAAGAGCAGCGGCACGCCGGCCTCGGCGCAGCCCTCCTCAAACACGCGACGGGCATCCTCTACGCCCTTGTCGTCCTGCGGGAAGAACAGCATGGCCACGCCATAGTCGCCCTCTGCCGGCAGAATCTGGCCGCACTTTTGAGCCTCTTTGCGGAAAAAGTGATGCGGAACCTGGAACAGGATACCGGCACCGTCGCCGGTGTTCTTCTCGAGTCCCGTACCGCCGCGGTGCTCCAAGTTGACCAGAATGGACAGTGCATCGTCCAGAATCTGGTGATGGCGCTCACCGTTGATATCGGCAAGCGCGCCGATGCCACATGCATCGTGGTCGAATTCGGGGCGATAAAGGCCCTGCTGTTGAGCGGAATCTGCCTGCATCGCGATCCTCCCCTAGATATTTAGACAGTCAGTTGAATAGGCATAGTAGGAGCATCAGGGCATCGTTGTGTTTCCCGCCCGTTTCGAAACAATCGCGTAACGCACACCTTACGAGTGGGCACCGCCGACCTCAAGGGCGGCAACAAGGCGCCCAAGTTCGGCTTGTAAGCTCACCGCTTCAAACATCTCAATCTGTAACAGGAGGAACCGATTTTGGCGCCTAGATGTTACAGATTGAGATTTTCTGCGGGACGGTTTTGGTTTGTCTCGATCTGTAACACGAAGGGTCGGTTTTGGCGGCAAACTGTTACAGATCGAGACATTTCGGCAGCCCCTTTCACCATCCCATTCAAATACAACAATTTTGTTAGTCTTGGTTAACTTTTAAGCTTAAAACGGGTATCCTTTGCGGCGTCAAGCAAACGGCACACAGGAGCGCACCATGCTCAACCATCTCAAACAACACTTTGGCTCCCGACGCACCGGTGGTCACGGAGGCCTAGACATTGCGCGGCATATCGGCCCCGGGCTGCTCGTGACCGTCGGCTTTATCGACCCGGGCAACTGGGCCTCCAATATGGCCGCGGGCTCGCAGTTTGGCTACGCGCTGCTGTGGATCGTCACGCTGTCCACGATTATGCTCATCGTGCTGCAGCACAACGCGGCGCACCTGGGTATCGCCACGGGCGCCTGCCTTGCCGAGGCCACGACACGTTACCTCCCCCGCTTCGTCGGGCGTACGGTGCTCGCCAGCGCCTATCTCGCGACCATCGCCACCGCCATGGCCGAAGTCCTGGGCGGCGCGATTGCCCTTCAAATGCTCTTTGGGCTGCCCGTGCGCGCGGGCTGCGTCATCGTGGCGGCAGTATCGATGGCGATGCTCATGACGAACTCCTACAAGCATGCCGAACGCTGGATCATCGCCTTCGTAGGCGTGGTAGGACTCTCGTTTTTGGCCGAGCTTGCACTAGTCAAGGTCGACTGGCCGCAAGCCGCCGCAAGCTGGATCACGCCCAGTATGCCCACTGGCTCTGCCGCGATTATCGTGAGTGTCCTGGGTGCGGTCGTTATGCCCCACAACCTTTTTCTGCACTCCGAGGTCATCCAATCCATGCACTTCGAAGGCCAAGGCGAGCAGGTTATCGAAGAGCGTCTGCGCTACGAGCTCTTCGACACGCTCTTTTCGATGGGCGTGGGCTGGGCAATCAACTCGGCCATGGTCATCCTGGCCGCAACGACCTTCTTTGCGCACGGCATGGTCGTAGACGACCTCGCCGTCGCAGCGGCCACGCTCTCCCCCATCTTGGGCCCGGCGAGCTCGACCATCTTTGCGGTAGCGCTGCTGTTCGCGGGCCTCTCGAGTAGCGTGACGGCGGGCATGGCGGCGGGAACCATCACTGCGGGCATGTTCGACGAGGAATACGATATCCACGACCGACATTCCTCGATCGGGGTGGCGGCCTGTTTCGTCGGCGCAGTGACGGCGTGCCTGGTCGTCCCAAATCCTTTTGAAGGTCTCATCTGGAGTCAGGCACTGCTGTCGCTTCAGCTACCGATTACGGTCTTTGTGCTCATACGGCTCACCAGTTCACCCCGCGTTATGGGCAAATACGCCAATTCGCGCCCGCTCAACGCGCTGCTCGTAGGGATTGGTGCCGTCGTGACGATTCTCGATGTCGTGTTGTTGACAGGGATGTAATGGGGCGGGGCACCTATCTAGGCAAACGTCTCGATCTGTAACATCTAGAGCCGCTTTTGATGTCTAGATGTTACAGATCGAGATCATTCCGAGGGACAGCTCCGTTTGTCTCAATCTGTAACAAGTGGACCCAATTTTCACCGTTAGATGTTACAGATTGAGACCTTCTGCCGGACGGTTTTGGTTTGTCTCGATCTGTAACAGGAAGACCCGTTTTGAGCCGTTAGACGTTACAGATTAAGACAAAAGGTCGGCCGGACTCACAACAGACAGGATCGGCCAACAGCAACCGTGATCCCTTGGGGGCGGAGGAAAAGGGCCCCGGCCGAGAATTCGACCGGGGCCCTTGGACAGAGTTATGTGTTGCTGCAAGTCGTGTGCCTGCGAGCTACTCCTCGACGAGCTCAAACTGATCGGGACCGACGCCGCACACCGGGCACACATAATCCTCGGGCAGCTCGGGCGTATCGACCTCAACCTCGTAACCGCAAACGACGCACACGAACTTATACGTCTTCTTCTCCTCAGCCATGATGTTCTCCTCTCGAACGTGACTGGTGATGTACTTCATTTATCAGTATAGATTCTCAATAATATAATGCAAGTATTTTTAAAACATTTCTAGCCTTGATACGAGGACGCCTTCGGAGGCGTCTTGCCCTTCAGGACCTTATGGTAGTAATCGTAGGTGAGCGGCGTCTCGTCACTCAGGCGTTCGGCATCCTCGACCTCGCCGATAAACAGTAGATGCGTGCCCACATCCACAGTGTCGATCAGACGGCAGCTAAACAGGGCCGCCGCATGCTCGGGCACATAGGGCATGCCCAGAGCCGTCTCGCGGGTCTCGTATTTGGCAAACTTGTCATAGTTGCTGCTGGTGCGAAATCCAAAGTTGCCAATGTAGAGCATATCCGCCGTCTGGTCGATCACGGTCAGCGCAAAGGCCTTGGCAGTCTCGATCACGCCAGCGGTCACATTTTCCTTGTTTACGGCAACCGAGATGCGAGGTGGTGCTGCCGTCACCTGCACCGCCGTGTTGATAACGCAGCCGGCACGCAGCCCGTCGGCCGCGGCACTCACCACATAGAGCCCACTCGGCATGGTAAAGAACGCAGTTTTGTCCATAACAAGTACTCCCCTAACCCGGGATTGAACCTTAAGGCTGTATGTACCCATAAAAAGCGGCGCCCATAACGGACGCCGTCTTTTGGAAATGTATAGCAAAACAGCAAGGAAGACGGGACGGGCGCGGTAGGGCACCTTCCCGTGAACTCGCTCCTAGCGGTTGCGTTCTTTAAGGGCGCGATCGATTTCGCGTTGAACATCGCGTTTGGCCATGTCCTCGCGCTTGTCGTAGAGCTTTTTGCCTCGGCCCAGGCCCAACAGCAGCTTTACGCGGCCGTCGGTATTAAAGTAGAGCTCCAACGGTACCAGCGCATAACCACGGTTGCGAAGTTTGCCGTCGAGAAAATCAATCTCCTTGCGGTGTAGCAGCAGACGACGACGGCGATCAGGATCGCGATTCCACACGCCGCCATGGCTATAAGGGTGAATATGCAGGCCAACGAGCCAGCACTCGCCGCCACGAATCAGCGCGAAGGTATCGGTGATCTGGCAGGCGCGCTCGCGAATCGACTTGACCTCGGTGCCACTCAGCTCAATGCCGCACTCAAACGTCTCATCGATAAAGTACTCGTGATGTGCCGAGCGATTCTTGGAAATGAGCTTGCGCTCGCGCTTACTGGGCATCGCCGGCCTCCTTGGCGCCATCGGCGTTTGAACCCGCAGCCTCGCGCTTTGCCCTGCGCTCGGCATTAAGCTCGGCATCGCTCTCGCGCACCAGCTTGATAATCGCCGCGCATGCCTCCTCGCCCACCAGGTCGCGGGCACGGACCGTCAGACGCGTAGCCTCCTGCTTGTCGCCGTCGCTTGCAGCATCGGTCGCGCACATGATCAGGCAGATGGCGATCTCGGCCGAAGGCGAGGTCGGCACGCCCTGCAGGGCGAGCTCACCCATCACATGGTCGTCACTCTCGTCCGCGGCATCCGGATAGGTGGTATGGATCTTGTTGAGCAGGCGCGTCGTATGCGCATCATTGGGCGCCAGGCGCAGCGCCAGACGCGCGCAGCCCACGGCTGCCGAAATGTTCTCGGTCTCGGGCTCCAAGAAGTACTGACCCAAGTTGGTGTAGGCACGTGCGGCGCACTTACCGTCGCTCGCGCGCTCCAGCACCGAGAACGAGAGCGATGCCCACTCCTGCTTGTCCTCGAGCGCGCGGAACAGCTCGGCCAAGTCCAAGCGATAGTTGCAGTTCATGGGATCCCAACGCACGGCCTGCATCAGGGCATTCCGAGCACTCACATAATCCTGCTGGCGAATGTAGGCAAACGCCATGTCGGAGTACAGGCGGTCAAAGGGAACCTCGACCTGCACCAGCTCGCGCGGATCCTTCTCCACGCGGCGATAGGCCAGGCGCTCAAACTTGCTGTCGAAGCTAAAGTACTGGCGCTTCTCCTCCGTCTTGCATTCAGCGTCGATATACTCCTCGGCAAGCTCCACCAGACGCTCCAGCAGCGGCGTCGCCGTAGCCAGGTCGCCCTGCGCCAGATAGTTCTCGGCATACGTGATGTCTTCCAAGCTGATAGGCAGGTCCATGACAACTCCTCGGTCCGGGCGGCAGACTCAACGCGCGCCTTAAATATCGGTCAATACACAAAACCCGGGTCTCTTACGAGGCCCGGGCGTTCAATTTTGGTAGCCCGTACCAGATTCGAACTGGTGATCTCCGCCTTGAGAGGGCGGCGTCCTAAACCGCTAGACGAACGGGCCATATGTAGCAAATGCAATGGCTGGGATGGAGGGAGTCGAACCCCCATTGACGGAACCAGAATCCGCTGTCCTGCCATTAGACGACATCCCAATGACTGCATCGCTGCGCTCGGCTGTGCCTTTGCGCAAGAAAGAAATATACGGGAAGTCCGGCCGTGACGCAAGCCCCAATTTTGACTTTTTTGAAATTCAGTCAAATACGGCCGACACGTGAAGGACCTGTGAAGCGCCAGCGACACGTACGGCGCCAAAGCCCGTAAAACATCCCGCATCTACCGCTGGTAGATTACAACAATGCAGCACTCACGGCTGATGGCACAATCGAACCGTCATCATTGCACGGATATCGAGGCGCCATGGACGAAGAGCTTGATTACCTATGGGAGACCCTGGGCCTCGAGATCACTGCTGACCTTTGGCCCGAACGGGACAAAATCCATCCCACTCTGCGCCCCGCCATCACGGTGATGCAGGCAAACTACCGCCGTGCATCCTTTTTGATCATGCGGATGTCATGGCACGCGGGACTCCCCGACCTTAAGCGAATCCAGGCAAGCCTCGTCGAGCTGTCCGGTATGCCGACTGTCATATCCGAGGCGCACCTGGAGCAGCGACAGCGCGAGCGACTGCAACAGCAGCGGATTCCCTTTATCTGCCCCGGCGTTCAGGCATATCTGCCCTTTATGGACGAGGAGTACTGGAGCGGCAAGCCCAACAAGCACGTAAAGGTCTACGATCCGCACGAATGGGCACAGCTCGATGATTGAGCCGAGCGAGCCCGCCGATGGAAAACACGTCCCACCCTGAGCACTCAAAACGGGTCGCACTTTCCGCAGCCGCTACAGCAACGCCTCGACCCAAGCCGATTCCCTAAAGCCGGGAATCGCAAAGTCGTCGCCCACCAACAGCGGACGCTTGACCAGCATGCCGTCGGTCGCCAACAGCTCGCAGCATTCCCGATCCGTCATGCCCGCATCTAGACGCGCCTTCAGGCCCAGCTCTCGATATTTCATGCCCGACGAATTAAAGAAGCGCCGCACCGGCAGTCCCGAACGAGCAATCCAGGTCGCAAGCTCATCAGCCGTGGGATTGTCCAAAACGATATCGCGGTCGATATACTCTACCCCGTGTTCGTCCAGCCATGCCTTGGACTTCTTACAGGTCGAGCACTTGGGATATTCAACAAACAGTACGGTCATGGGAATCCTCCGAATATAGATCGGCCAACGCAGGCACACGCCACACGAGGCGCCTTCGTATGATGGGCCAATTGTAGCCCACGGGTCAAACGCTAAACGAACCGTACCCCGAATCCGCGTTTGATGAACGGCAGCAGCTCCATTGCCTCGGGCGTGATATGGCCCGCAACGTTCATGCGCTCGTCACCGGAAAGATCGACCCGCGCGATCTCAAGCTCGCCTTCGTAGCGCCCATATCCGCTATTACTCACAGCGATCGACCCCGCCTTTCGAAACAGTTCGGCACCGGCATCCATCGGCACGGAATCCGGTTTAAGCGTCGTACGCGACTCCTGAGACCTAAAGATGAGGGTGCTCGAATCGGGCCGGTCGTGATGAATCTGCCCACGCACATAGGCATAACCGGGTTCAAGCTCGCATTGCAGGTCCACGTATCCGGCGGAAACTTGAGCAAACTGCGCCCATCCCGCATCGGAAAGATCGGGGTCGCCGACCAACACAATGTCGCAATCGGCGCCATGTGCAAGCTCAAGCATATTGAGAGCAACCTGTGCCGCGCGACCGCGCTGCGCCTCGACCGTCGGCAGTCCCTCGAATACCGGCCCGCGAACGTTAGCATCACCCGGCACAAAAGCCATGATTTCGAATCCAAGCGCCGCAAGACGAAGATTCACCCGAGCAATGTCCTCCAGAGCTAAACCGGTATAAGGCTTGGGGTAAAAATTGTGGCAGGCGGCAAAACGAGCCACATCGGCACCGGCCTCACGCCACGATGCGATTTCATCGGAACTCACCGTCGATGCATTGACCACAATGCGAAATACTCCGGACAGCTCCGCGACCCGCTGGGCGCTAAAGCCATAGTCCAAACGAAGGTATTCCAACCCCAGATCGCGCAGGTCCTCGATGCGCTCAAGCCCGAGCAAATCGCACGTGCGCGGTCCCACATCGGCAATGAGCGCAATGCCGCGGGCGGAAAGCAGCGACAGTACATGACGGACCTTATCGGTATACGCCGCTCCCCCATCCTCGGGAATATGCAGTGAGGTAAACGCATAGCGCGCACCCGCCGCAGCACCACGCTCAATCGTCCGCTCAATATCCTGCAGAGGGCTGGAAAGATAAATCGAAATACCCGTTTTCACGCTTCAACGCTCCTTCAAAAAAGGCCGGCGGAGCAGTTAGCCCCGCCGGCACAACCATAGCATCAAGAAATCTGCCGCGCGCCGCGAGCTCTGAGCAACACGGCTCGCGATATCAAACTACTCGCCAAAGAACTCGTTGATCTTCTGCTCGTCGACGCCAAAGAACCACGTCAGGACAAAGCCGGCGGCATAGGCAAGCAGCATAGCGGCAACGTAGCCGAGCTGCTGGCCAGGAACGACGATCAGCAGGCCAAACAGACCGGAAACGCCCTGAGAAACCGTGCCGATGTGAAGCAGCGCCGCGAGCGCGCCACCAAATCCGGCACCCAGGCAGGCCGTCACAAACGGGCGAACGAGCGGCAGCGTAACAGCATACATCAGAGGCTCGCCCACACCCAGGATTCCAACGGGAATGGACTCGGCGACGTACTTCTTGAGTTTGGCGTTCTTGGTCTTAAAGTACAGCGCCAGACCGGCACCGACCTGGCCGCCGCCAGCCATCATAAGGATGGGAAGCAGGTAATTGATGCCCTTGGTAGCTCCGTCGGGATCGTTGAGCATAGCGTGGATCGGCGTGAGCGCCTGATGCAGGCCGACGGACACCAGCGGCAAGAAGCCTGCCGACAGGATATAGCCGCCCAGGACGCCCAGCTTCTCGAAGATAAAGGTCAAAACGCTAAAGATGGCAGTCGTCAGCCATGCGCCAACCGGCTGGATGACGAGCATCAGAGCAAAGGCACCGATGATGAGCACCAGCAGCGGGGACAGGAACGTGTCGAGTGCGTTGGGCATAACCTTGCGAATCTGACGCTCCATCCAGGCAAAAAATGCACCAGCGATGAGAGCCGCGATCATGCCGCCCGCTGCGGGGTTGTACTGCGCATTGGTGAGCGGCAGCAGAATGGCAGTGGCAGGATCAGCCGCGCCAGGCGCAAGCAGGGGCATGGCACTGTTGGCGATGCACATCATGCCAGCGATGCCGCCCAGCGCAGCGGAACCACCAAACTCACGTGCCGCGTTATAGCCCACCAAGATGGGCAGATAGGCAAACAGGGCCCAGCCCATGGAACGAATGCCCTGGTACCACCACTCGCCTGCAAGCGCTCCTGCCGTCGAGACGTTAATGACGTTGCAGATACCGTTGACGAGGCCAGCCGCAATGATGCCGGGAAGCAGAGCGACGAAGACATTGGAAATCTTCTTGAGGAAGGCCTGAACCGGCTTAGACTCGTACTTGGCCTTCTGCGCGGCCTTGTTTGTGGCCGCAGCGTCAACCACGCTCTCGTCGGCAACACCTTTCGCAAGGCCGGTGAGCTTGGAGAACTCCTCGAGCACCTTATTCACCTTGCCCGGACCCAGCACGATCTGCATCGTGTCGTCCTCGACCAGGCCCATCACGCCGTCGAGTGCCTTAATACCCTCCGTGTCGACGCTGCCCGTGTCTTTGACGGTCACGCGCAGGCGCGTCATGCACGCCGCGTTTGCCAGCACGTTGTCTTTACCGCCCAAAAGGTCCAGCAGCTTTTGAGCCAGCTCTTTGTTCGTCATAACTCCTCCTTGTATTGGGTATCTCGTTTGGATGTCATATCAGCTCACGCCGCGCACCTATTGGGCATCGGCATTGCTCTTCTCATGGCCACTCACCGCAGCACGGACATGGCCTCGCGCTCGCTCAAGAGCTACCGCAGCCTGCTCGACATCGCAGTCCAGCAGTACCGAGACAATAGCGGTTTTTACGTGGCCGCCGGCATCTGCAAGCGCCTGAATAGCGCGCTCGCGCGTGCAGCCGGTCGCCTCCATCACGATGTTCTGGCCGCGCACCACCAACTTCTCGTTCGTCTGCTGCACATCGACCATCAGGTTTTGGTATACCTTGCCGATCTTGACCATGGCACCGGTCGAAATCATGTTGAGAATGAGCTTTTGAACCGTTCCCGCCTTGAGCCTCGTTGAGCCGGTCAGTACCTCGGGACCGGGCACGGGTTCAATGGCAAGATCTGCGCTCTCCCCGATCTTCGACCCTTGGTTGCAGGCAATTGCAATGGTCTTGCACCCAGTTGCCTTGGCGTACATAAGGCCGCCCACCACATAAGGAGTACGGCCGCTTGCCGCCAGGCCAACGACAAGATCCTTCTCCGAGAGTCCACGCTCTCGCAGGTCGTTCGCGCCAAGCTTCTCGCTGTCTTCGGCACCTTCGACAGCCTTGATAAAGGCCGTCTCGCCTCCGGCAATGAGCCCGACAATCAGATCGGGTGACACGCCAAACGTGGGCGGACACTCCGAAGCGTCGAGTACGCCCAGACGACCGCTGGTGCCTGCGCCCATGTAAAAGACGCGCCCGCCGCGCTCGAGTGCCTCAGCAGCCCAGTCGATTGCTGTGGCAACCTGGGGCAACACTTTCGTGACCGACTGGACGGCACGAAGATCCTCATCGTTCATCGTCGTGACGATTTGCAGCGATGTCATCGTATCGAGGTCCATTGACCTTTGATTACGCTGTTCGGTCGTGAATTTTGT
Organism: Collinsella sp. AF23-2; assembly: GCF_003459245.1. GTDB lineage: Bacteria > Actinomycetota > Coriobacteriia > Coriobacteriales > Coriobacteriaceae > Collinsella. The sequence continues at coordinate 151,194 of NZ_QRVG01000001.1, read as the reverse complement.
TAAATCGAGCATTTCATTCACCTCATCTTTCCTGTTTCTCGATGTAGTTTTGCTTAATGACATGCGTCGCCCGTTCGTAGTCGCTGGCAACGTAAGCAGCGTACAGGGCATCGACAACCATAAGCTGGGCCATACGCGAAGCCATGGCACCGCTGCGGACCAAGGGTTCACTCGCAGCGACGCCGAGCACGGCATCGGCCATGGTGGCAAGCTTAGATGATCCATCTACTTTGGTAACGGCCACAACGGGACAGTTGTGACGTTGAGCCTCGGCGGTGCAGTCCAGCACCTCTTGCGTCAAGCCCGAGTAGCTAAAGGCGATTGCCATATCGCCCTCATGCATGTTCTTGGCACACAAGAGCTGATCATGCCAGTCGTCGTACAGATGGCACTCTTTGTCGACACGCATGAGCTTTTGCGCCAGATCGTGCGCGACCAAACGGGAGGCACCAATACCGAACAGATTGACCGCGCGTGCCCGCTTAAGACGGGCCGCGCATCGCTCCAAGACGGTGTAATCGAGCGTTCGCGCCGTCGCCTCGATCGTACGCACGTTGCTTTTCATCACCTTCCCCACGATACGTTCGACGCTGTCATCCATGGAGATGTCCTCGAGGGCTACGTCTTTCTTGTCACCTAAGAGCGCCAGCTCGGCAATCAGTTCACGCTGGAACTCCTTGTAGCCCGCAAAACCCAAACGCTTGCAAAAGCGCAAAATGCTCGAGGGCGAGGAGAACGTGGCATCGGCAAGACCGCGGACGGACAGCCCGACCACCTCGTGCGGATGAGCGCTTACATATGCGATGACATTGCGTTCCGCCGGGCTCGCGCTGAGCTCACGCTCGCGAAGCCGCAAAAGCAATCCGTTTGCCATCTCAAACACCTCCGTTGAGAAGAATTAAAGACCAACGAATGATTCGTACCGGATACAAACAGCTTTTACGGTACATTGTGCCGCATCGTGGCGCACAAAGGGCGAGCGTTCTACCGCTCGCCCCTCAAATCCGACCGCTCGGAAATACGCGCGACACAAAATAATTCAACAAGGTCGCATTATCAGAAACGGGTTTGTTACCGGCTAGCGCCTCGCATGGGCGCCGATCGGCCGAGTCGCATGGCGCACCAACGCCGCTGCCAGCAATACCAGCAGCATGGCGGTGACATAGCCCCCAGCATCGAATCCTAAATCGATAACGTCGAAATGCCTGCCGGGAACAAAGATCTTATGTACCTGATCGCCAACGGAGCAGGCGGCGCAAAAGAGCAATACGGGCACGCAACGGGAGCATACGCTCCACGGACGCCTGGAAAAGCAAACCACGACCACCGAGGCGAACAATCCGACGAAGAAAAACTCTACGGTATGGGCAACGCGACGGACGTTCGTGCCCACCCACATGCGAATGGAAGCAAGTCGGCCAGACCGGACATTCGAAGCAGCCGAATCGGTGCCCCCGGTCATCCCGTTCTCGGTCTGAGCTTCACCCGCGACATCGGCAGCCTGTACGCCCGTAGCCTGACCCTCCACCACACGCGCGGTGGACTCGCTCAGCAACGACGTCTCCACCGCATTTTGCTCCGTCAGCACCCAGATGCCCGCCAGCGTTGCAGCGAACAGAACGATCGCGGTCCATCCGATTATTTGTTTTACGCGCGCCAAGGGCCTACCTCCTTTTTTGAATATCAGCGAGTGTAGCCCCAAATGACATCGCCATCGTATCAAAATTTGAATCGCAACAGGAAGCGACAAAGCGACGCAAACCCCTACCCCGCCTCGCGCATCCAGCGATCAAACGTCCCCACGCACACGCCCAGGCACTTTGCTGCCTGGCTGCGGGTAATATCGCCCGCCTCATAGCTATCCCGTACCAGATCAAACTGAGGAGGGCACGGCTTGCGAGGTCGACCGAAACGGACCCCCTCGCGCCCGCGCCGCTGCAATTCCCTCCGCTTGGCGCCGATGGATATTCTCGCGCTCCACCTGCGCCACGTAGCTCAGCAGTTGCAGCACAATATCGGCAATCAGGGCATTAGTCACATCCGGCGTGCCGCTTGCCCTGGCGCGCGTGTCAAGCAATGGCATGTCCAACACCACAATGGCAACCCCGAGCTCCTTGGTAATGCGACGCCATTCCTCAAGAATCTCGGAGTAATTACGACCAAGTCGGTCGATAGAAAGCACCACCAGCACGTCCCCGTCTCCCAGGACGTGCAGCAGCTCGCGATAGCGCGGTCGATCGAAGTCCTTGCCGCTCGCATGGTCGGCATAAATATTCGCCGAGCCCACGCCATAGGCGCCCAGCGCATCCAGCTGCCGATTAAGATTCTGATCGCGCGAACTCACCCGCGCATAACCATACACCGTCGCCATCTCATCCCCGCTTTCTTGTAAACCTGCCAAAAAGGGACAGGTTTATTTTGGTAGGTTTTACCTCTCAAATAGCAGGTAAGCGGGCGGCCGAGCAGACGGCAAGGTAGCCATGATCCAAATGCGGAGGGCGGCCCCGAAAGACCGCCCTCCGCTCTCCCGCCACGAGTCGGGATTTAGCTAATGGATAAGCTTAAAGTCCAAGTGCCCACGCGTGGTATTGACGCGCGAGACCTCGATAATCACGCGCTGGCCCAGTTCATAGCGAGTCCCCGTGTCGGCGCCCGTCAGCGTAAGCGCATCCTCGTCGAACTCGAACCACTCGTTGCCCAGGCTCTTGATCGAAACCAAGCCTTCGACCTGCGTCAGGTCCAAGCGCACAAAGAGACCCATGCTGCTAACCCACGAGACGGTTCCGGCATAGCGCTCGCCCAGACGGTCCTCATAGTACTGGGCAATCTTGATCTTTTGCGTCGCATGGCTAGCGGCATCTGCCGCGCGCTCGGCATCGCTGCATGCGCGGCAGATCTGCGGCAGAATGCGCGGCAGCGACTCGCGCCCCTTGCCGATCAGCCGCGGCGTACGGACCAGGGCGTCCTTGCCGCCGAGCTGCTCATAGGCCAACTGCAGTTTGAGCACGCGGTGCACCACCAGATCGGGGTAGCGACGGATGGGACTCGTAAAGTGACAGTAGCACGGCGCGGCGAGCGCAAAGTGGCCCTCGTTGCGCGGCTTGTACAGTGCGCGCTGCATGCTGCGCAGAAGCAGCGTGTTGACGAGCGGTGCGTTGGCCGTACCGGCGGCAGCATCAACTGCAGCCTGTAGCTCATCGGGACTCCCCAGGGCAATACCGGCAGCACGGCGATCGTCGATGATGCCCAGCTGCGCCAGCGCAACGGCGGCACCGTGCAGGCTATCGGGGCTCGGATCCTCATGCACGCGATAGCAAGCCTCGATATCACGGTCTGCCAGCCACTCTGCAACGCACTCGTTGGCGAGCAGCATGGCTTCCTCGATAAGCGACGTGGCACACGAACGCTCACGCGCCACAATCTGCACGGGCACTCCGTCCTCGTCCAATAGAGCGCGAATCTCGGCCGTGTCAAAATCGACTGAGCCGCGGACGCGACGAATACGACGGCGAAGTTCGGCGAGTTCGTTGGCGGCGACAAGGAAATTGCCGAGGTCGACGTTGCAGCCGCGGGCGGCCTTCTCGCACGCAAGACCGCGCTCAAGCGCCTCCTCGCGCGAGGCCTCAGCAGCCGCAACATCCTCGGCCGCACCCTCCAGCACCCCATACTCCACCGCGCCGGCGCGCACCAGCAGCGCCTCGGCGCCGTCATAGTCCATACGCACACGCGAGCGAATCACGCTGGGGTACGGATCGTAATGCCGCACGCGACCCTGCGCATCGAGCTCAATGTCAACGGTAAACGCAAGACGGTCCTCGTCAGGGCGAAGCGAGCACAGGTCACAGGACAGGCGTTCGGGCAGCATGGGAAGCACGCGATCGGCCAGATACACCGATGTCGTACGATGGCGAGCCTCAAGATCGATATGCCCGTCCCAAGCCACATAGTGAGAAACGTCAGCGATATGCACACCCAGCTTGTAGCCACCCTCGGGCGTGCGCTCAAGCGAAATGGCATCGTCAAAGTCGCGCGCGTCGACCGGGTCGATCGTGATGACAAAGCGGTCGCGCAGATCGCGGCGGAGCGGGTCCTTAAGCGCCGCGGACACATCGAGCGAAAGTCCCTCGGCCTCGTCCAGCGCGGCCTCGGGATAGCTATCGGTATAGCCGTAACGCGCCATCACATACTGAACGCCCAAATCCGGCGCGTCATCTCCGCCAATGCGGCGTTCGATCGTCACGGTGCCTGATTCCAGGCGCGTCGGGTAGGTCAAAATGCGCGCGACAACGGCATCACCCGGGTGAACGCCCAGACGATCCGCCGAGGTATCCTCGGGCAGAATGAAGAAGTCAGCCTTCAGGCGCGAATCGAGCGGCTCGATCACACCGAGCGGACCAGCGGTCTGGTACGTACCCACCACGCTTATGGCTGCGCGCTCAACCACGCCTTCGATCACGGCGCACCGCTCACCGTGCGGGCTGTTCTTAATGCTCACGGCAACGGTATCGCCATCCATGATCTCGCGCTTACCGCGGCCCATGACCTTGTAGTCGCCGCTCTCGGTTATGACATAGGCGCCATGCTCATGGAGCTGCACGCGCCCGGTCAAGCTCGGACGGCGTTCGCTGCGCACCGGCCCGCGCTTATTGCGAGCTCCACGCTTATGCTTGTTATTGCGCCCCATGGCGCCTCCTTGCTATCGATGACGAACTCCAAAGAGTCTACCCAAATGATTCGCTTTCCTGCCGTTCCCTTGGGATCAAAAAACGGGCCGCCCCATAAGAGACGACCCGTTGGAAGGGATGAATTCCAGGCATGCCTACACGCGCAGGTAGCGGCGCATGGCTATGGCAGAACCAAAGAGACCGATAATCACACCGACCAGAATCAGCGCAGCATAGGTCACCAGGTAGTACTGCATCGGCAGGGCAAACGACATCCAGCCGATGCTCTCCTGCAAACGCGGAATCATCAGATTGCGCAGCAGCTCCAGAACGCCGATGGAAAGCAGCGAGCCCAAAATGGCCTGCAGTACGCCCTCGGTGATAAACGGGCCGCGAATGAAGCCGTTGCTGGCGCCGACCAGACGCATAATCGCAATCTCACGACGACGCGCCGTGATGGACAGGCGAATCGTGTTGTTGATGAAGATGAATGCGATAAAGGTCAAAAGGCCAACGAGCACCACGGCGGCGATGCGGATGTAGTTGGTCACCTGGAACAGGCGGCTCACTTCCTCTTGGCCGTACAGCACGCTCGCGTTGACGTCGCCGTCATCCGCGATCTTCTGGAAGTCGGCGTTCTTCTTGAGCTTCTGGGCCGTGCTCTCGACCTTGGACGGATCGTCCATCTCAATTGCAAACGAAGCCGGCAGCGGGTTCTGGCCATCGAGCGCGCTCATGGTGGCGTCGGCGTTGCCCGACATCTTGCTCGTATACTCGGCCAGCGCGTCGTCCTTGTCCTTATAGGTCACGGACTTGACGTTATTCCACGTCTTAAGCTCGGCCTCAAAAGCCTGAACATCGGCCTGATCGGCGTCATCGCTAATGAACGCGTTGATGACAACCTGATCCTCGACGGTGCCGATCACGGAGTTCAGCATCGCGGAGCCCATGATGAACAGGCCGATGATAAACAGCGAAAGGAAGATCGTGATGACGGCGCCGAGCGAGGTAGTCCAGTTACGGAAGAAGTGACTGATTGCCTCTTTGAAGGAGTAGCCCACGTTAGTTGGTGCCATAGTTGCCGTAACCTCCCCTCTCCTGGTCGCGGATAACGTGGCCGCCCTCGAGGGCGATCACGCGACGGTGCATGCTGTCGACCATCTCGCGGTCGTGCGTGGCGACGATCACGGTGGTGCCGGTGCGGTTAATACGCTCGAGCAGCTTCATGATGCCCAGCGAAATCGCCGGGTCGAGGTTGCCCGTGGGCTCGTCACAGATCAAAAGCGGCGGGCGGTTGACCATGGCGCGGGCAACGGCAACGCGCTGCTGCTCGCCACCGGAAAGCTGATCGGGCAGCGAGTCCATCTGATCAGCCAGGCCGACCAGACGCAGCACCTCGGGAACCTGGCTGCGAATAACGCCCTTGGGCTTGCCGATGCACTGCAGGGCAAACGCCACGTTTTCGTAGGCAGATTTTTGAGGCAGAAGCTTAAAGTCCTGGAACACGGCGCCAATCTGACGGCGCAGGAACGGAACCTTGCGATTCTTGATCTTCATGAGGTCCTGACCGGCAACCAGGATGCGGCCGCTCGTCGGCTTGACGTCGCGGTTGAGCGTCGACAGCAGCGTGGTCTTACCCGAGCCGGAATGACCGACCAGGAAGACGAACTCGCCCGGATAGATCTCGATGTTGATGTCGTCGAGTGCAGGCTTGTTGGGCTGTGCCGGATAGATCTTGGTGACATGCTCCATAAGGATGACGGGCTCGACACCGGCCTGCTTGGCCATCTTCTTGCGGCTGGCTTGCGGATCGATGGGCGCAAACACCGACGTAAAATCGGGGTTGTTGAGCGCGTTATCGAGGCTTGCGACCTCGGCGGCCTGATCGCTCTCGACCACCGGGGCAGCAGGCTGCGTGGGATCGGGAATAGCGGCAAAGAGACCGGACTGCGCAGGCTGAGGAACCGGCGTCGCAGGGGCCATGGGGTCGGGAATGCCGGCCATGCTAGGCTGCGGCGCGGCGGCGCCAGCCTGAGGCTGCTCCACGCGAGCGGTCACAGCCTGAACGGGCTCAAAACCCGCCGTGCCGGAAAGCGCAGCATCGCTGGTGGGATTGTAGGCAAAGGGATCGGATGCCGGCTGTGCCTGATCTGCCGGCTGAGCGGGGGCCTGAGCAACAGGCTGGCCCTCTGAATCCGGAGTGGCGAAACGACTGCCCTGGACGCCTGTCTGCGTCTTGGGGGCATCATCGCCCGCACCGGAGGTACGGAAGTGGTTACCCACTGGTGCTCCTTATCGTCGTGCGTTTAAACTACATGAGCGCCTTGTATTTTAGCAGCATTAGCTTTGCTGCACATAAGAAGCATGGCGGGCTTTGGGATCCCACCGGCCGGGCGCAGGGTTACTCTCCAAATCGTCCTCGGACATGTCGGAGCCTCCGCTGCGCACTACGTGCGGCGGGGGCTCCTCCGTCCTGCGGAAAGATTTGGAAAGTAACCCTGTGTCCGGCCTGCAATAACTAAGGGGTCGCTGCGTTTTACTTGGGTGCAGCAGCGCCGTGCTTGGGGGCTGAATTGCACTTTGTTGGGATGGGCCCGTTTCCCGGAGGAAGCCCTTACTTGGCGCGGGCCTAATTTGTTTGTTGCCGACAAAAAACAGGGGCGTCCTCTTTGAGGACGCCCCTGTTATGGATTGCATACGGTTGCTGAAGCGATACTTTGCCTCGCCTTGTCCTAAGCCAAGAACTCCTTGGTGGTTGCCACGATGTTGGCGGCGTCCAGGCCGTACTTGTGCAGGAGCTCGGCACCCGGGCCAGACTCACCGAAGGTGTCGTTGACGCCGATCTTCTTGAGCGGCGTCGGGCACTGCTCGCACAGGACGTCGGCAACGGCGCTGCCCAGGCCACCGATCACAGAGTGCTCCTCGACGGTCACGACGTGGGCGGTCTTGGTGGCGCTCTTGACGATCAGGTCGGCATCGATGGGCTTGATGGTGTGCATGTTGATGACCTCGGCGTCGATGCCCTCGGCAGCGAGCTGCTCGGCAGCCTCGAGAGCCTCGCCGACCATCAGGCCGCAGGCGATGATGGTCACATCGGCGCCCTCGCGCATGACAATGCCCTTGCCCAACTCGAACTTGTAGGTCTCGGGGTCGTTGATAACCGGCGAGGCCAGACGGGCGAAGCGCATGTACACGGGGCCGTCGCACTCGTAGGCGGCGCGCGTCACGGCACGGGCCTCGATGTCGTCGGCGGGAACGATAACGGTCATGCCGGGGATAACGCGCATCAGGGCGATATCCTCGCAGCACTGGTGCGTGGCGCCATCCTCGCCCACCGAGATACCGGCGTGCGTGGCACCGATCTTGACGTTAAGGTGCGGGTAGCCGATGGAGTTGCGGACCTGCTCAAAGGCGCGACCAGCGGCGAACATGGCAAAGGTGCTCGCAAAGGCAACGCGACCGGTGGTTGCGATACCGGCGGCAACACCCATCAGGTTGCTCTCGGCAATGCCCACATCGAAGAAGCGATCGGGGCAAGCGGCCTTAAACTTGCCGGTCTGCGTGGCGGCGGCCAGGTCGGCGTCGAGGACCACAAAGTCATCGTGCTCGTTGGCGAGCTCGACGAGGGCCTCGCCGTAGCTTACGCGCGTGGCGATTTTCTTGACGTCTGCCATCCTAGAGCTCCTCTCCGGCGGCCGTGAGCTCTGCCATGGCCTGCTCAAACTGTTCATCGTTGGGGGCCTTACCATGCCAGCCCACCTGGTTCTCCATGAAGGAGACGCCCTTGCCCTTCGTGGTCTCGGCAATAATGGCGGTCGGCTGACCCTTGGCAGCGCGAGCCTCGGCAAAGGCGGCGCGGATCTGATCGAAATCGTTGCCGTCGGCAAGCTCCACCACGTGGAACTTAAAGGCGCGGAACTTGTCGGCGAGCGGCATGGGGTCGTTGACCTCCTCGACGGGACCATCGATCTGCAGGCCATTGTGGTCGACGATCACGCAAAGGTTATCGAGCTGCTGGTTGCCGGCAAACATGGCGGCCTCCCAGACCTGGCCTTCCTCGCTCTCGCCATCACCCAGCAGGGCGTACGTGCGGTAAGTATCGCCCCAGTGCTTGGCGGCAACGGCCATGCCCACGGCGGCGGAGATGCCCTGGCCGAGCGAACCGGTGGACATATCGACACCCGGGGTGTCGTTCATGTTGGGATGACCCTGCAGGTGGCTACCGATGTGGCGCAGCGTCTCGAGATCCTCCTTGGGGAAGAACCCACGCTCGGCGAGCACGGCGTACAGACCAGGCGCGCAATGGCCCTTGGAAAGCACGAAGCGGTCGCGATCGGCCTTGCGGGGATCGGCCGGGTCGACGTTCATTTCCTCAAAGTACAGATAGGTCATGATGTCGGCAGCGCCGAGCGAACCGCCCGGATGGCCGGACTTGGCAGCGTGCACACCGGTGACGATGCCCTTCCTTACCTCGTTGGCAACCTTTTTGAGCTCTTCGTCGCTCATTGTGCCTTCCTTTCATCCTCATTAGACAAAATGCGCACGGCACAGAAGGTCATCCCAACACAGCCGCAATGCACGTACGTTATTCATTATGCTGGAAACTGATGGCTTTACCAGAGTTTTTATCATTATTTGAACAATTGAGCAGGCAGAACCGCTGATGAAACGGTTTATCAATGTGAACGTCTTTTGGATGGGACGCAGCCTGCCCTACGCGTTAATGTCCTTGAATCCCTCGCCAAAGGTTTCCGTAACATCGGCAACCGTCACAATGGCGTGAGGATCACGCTCACGCACGATCGTCTTGAGGGTATTGAGCTCTCGACGGCTCACGATGACCATAATCACCGGCTTCTCGGCACCCGAATACATGCCAGTCGCCTTAAACTTGGTACAACCACGACCCAGGCCATACATGATATCGGCAGCGATATCAGGGAACTTGTCCGAGATGATGAGTACCATACGGCGTTTGTTGCCACCATCGACCACGGCATCGATCACATAACCGCTAATGACCATCGAAAGACCTGCATAAAGTGCGTTTTCGATTGAAAAGACCGGAGCCGACAGCGCGCATACGGCAACATCGATCGCCATGACGGTCGAGCCCACGGGCAGTGAGGTATTACGCGAGATGATTTGGCCAATCGTGTCCGAGCCGCCGGTGTTGGCGCCGGCGCGCAACACCATGCCGTAACCGATGCCCGTAATAATGCCGCCCCACATGGCAGGGAGCATCAGGTCCGCATCCGCCAGAGGTGCTACAAACGGGGCGAACAGATCGGTAAAGAAGCCCAGCAGCACAAAGCCCGTCGCGGTCTGCACCACGTAGAACATGCCGCCCTCGCGCATAACGACCAGCAACAGCAAGGCGTTCATCACGATCGTCTGAATACCAACGGGAAGTGATAGGCCGCGCGATGCGCCGACCGCCTGGATAATGGTGGCAAGGCCCGTAACGCCACCGGCAGCAAGGCCGTTGGGAATCAAAAACAGGTCGGTCGCGATGGCGGCCAGAGCGCATCCCAACATAATCTGGGGCAGGTCGTGAAAGAAGTTCATCGAAAGAATGCGCTTAATGTCCAGACGATATGCCATGCAGCCTCCCTCAAAAAAGCGCACCCAAACGGATGCGCTTTGAACTTCTTCTTATGTTCGATTCTACCGATTCGCCGGACAAAAACCACCCCTGCGCAGGGTTTGCTTTGGATACAAAACCACCCTGCTCGGAGGGTTTTAATCCATTTCCACATAAACCGGGCGGTTTATGCAGATGGGGTCTCCGCGTCAGCGTTGCCGGTGGCCCAGCGATGGTAGCCAATAACAAATGGGTCCAGGTCACCATCGTCAAGAACGGCCTCGACATTGCTGGTCTCCACGCCCGTGCGTAGGTCCTTGACCATCTGATACGGGTAGAGTACGTAGCTGCGAATCTGGTTGCCAAAACCAATCGTGGTCTTGGGTCCGCGGATCTCATCGAGCGCCTCAGCACGCTTCTCGAGCTCAATCTCGTACAGGCGAGCCTTGAGGATCTGCATGCACGCGGCCTTGTTCTGGATCTGGCTGCGCTCGTTTTGGCAGGTAACCACAATGCCGCTGGGGAAATGCGTCACGCGCACGGCGGAGTCGGTGGTGTTAACGCCCTGACCGCCCGGGCCGCTCGCGTGGTACACGTCCACGCGGATGTCATCGGGACTGATTTCGATGTCGATATCATCGGGTAGCACGGGGATGACCTCGACGCCGGCAAACGTGGTCTGGCGGCGCTTCTTGTCGTCGGTGGGGCTAATGCGAACCAAGCGGTGGACGCCGGCCTCGGCGCGCAGCATGCCAAATGCGTCCTTGCCCTCGACGGTAAAGGTCGCGCGGTCGATGCCGATGACCTCGGCTGCGGGACAGTCGTTGATGGTGACCTTCCAGCCGCGACGCTGGCAGTACTTCATGTACATCTTAAAGAGCATGAAGGTCCAGTCCTGGGCCTCCAGACCACCCTGTCCGGGCTTGATGGTCACAATGGCATCGCCGTGATCGAACTCACCGGTAAACCAGCTCGAAAGCTCAAGCTCATCGATGACACGTGCCAGGCGCTCAGCCGTGGCTGTAGCCTCCTCGCGAAGGGCGGCGGCGTCGGGGTCATCCCCCATCTCCTCGGCAAGCTCCAGCGCCGCGCGGGCGTCAGATAGCTCGCCGCGCGCGTTGTCCACGGCAGCGATATCTTCCTTGGTGCGCGCGATTTCCTCCATGGCGGCACGGGCGGCGTCGGCGTCATCCCAAAAGCCGGGGGCCACGCTTTTGGCCTCGAGCTCGGTCACGCGCGTGCGCTTTTCGTCCAAGTGGAGATACGACTCGACCTCACCGAGCCGGTCCGCAAACGCGTCCAGCTCGGCGGGCGTTACCTCTAAAGCCTCAGCCATTAACGATTCCTGCCGTGGCAGTACTTAAACTTCTTGCCGCTACCGCAGGGGCACGGGTCGTTGCGGCCCACGTTGACGTACGGATCGTCGCTCTCGGACTTGCGATAGGTGGTCACCTTGCCACCATTGTTGACGGCAGCCGGACCACCCTGGACAGCCGTGCGGGCCTGCACCTGCGCCTGCTTGCGCAGCACCGAGTCGCCGTTGTCACCATCGACCTCGGCAGGACCGGAGAAGTGCGCACCCTCGAGCGCGGGCTCCTCCTTGTGCTCCACGGCACGCGGGGCAGCCTTGATCTCGATGCGCAGAACCGTGCGCAGGTAATCCTCGTACATGGTGTCGACGAGTATCTGGAACGCGCCGTAGGCCTCGGTCTTGTACTCGACCAGCGGGTCGCGCTGGCCAAAGCCGCGCAGGCCGATGCCGGTCTTGAGGTAGTCCATCTCCTGCAGGTAGTTCATCCAGCGGGTATCGATGACGCGCAGCATGACCTGGGTGTTGAGCTCGCGCATCAGGTCCTCGCCCAAGCGCTCGGCTTTCATGTTGTAGCACTTCTCTACGTAAGCCAGGACATCGGCAGCTAGGGCCTCATAATCCTCGTCGGGGAACTTCGGCGTATCGATGTGGCCGGTGAGCTCTACAACCCACTTGCGCAGGCCCTCCAGGTCGCGCTCGCCATCGTGACTGTCCTTGGTGCAGAACTCCTGCACGCAGCGGTACACGGTATCGTGCATGACCTCGGTGATGTGGTCGGTCAGATCCTTGCCGTCCAGAATCTTATTGCGCTCGGCGTAGATGACCTGGCGCTGCTTGTTCATGACGTCGTCGTACTCAAGAACGCTCTTACGCATGGAGAAGTTGATGCTCTCGACCTTGTGCTGGGCGCTCTCGACAGCCTTGGAGATGATCTTGTGCTGGATGGGCATATCGTCGCCCATGTCAGCCGTGACCATCATCTTGGAGACGCGGTCCATCTTGTCGCCGCCGAACAGGCGCATCAGATCGTCCTCGAGCGACAGGTAGAACTGGGTCTCGCCCGGATCGCCCTGACGGCCGGAACGGCCGCGCAGCTGGTTGTCGATACGGCGGGACTCATGGCGCTCGGTGCCGATAACGGTCAGGCCGCCGGCGGCAAGAACGCGCTCGCGCTCGGCCTTGCAAGTCTCCTTGGCCTCGGCGTTAAACTGCTCAAGCTGCTCGGGCGTTACGTCCTCCATGGTCAGGCCCTCGTACTCCAGGCGCTCGCGCACCAGCTCGTCGGGGTTACCGCCCAGCAAGATGTCGGTACCGCGGCCGGCCATGTTGGTAGCGATGGTCACGGCGCCATAGCGACCAGCCTGGGCAACGATATGGGCCTCGCGCTCGTGGTGCTTGGCGTTGAGGACCTCGTGCGCGATACCGCGCTTCGTGAGGGCGGCGGACAGCTTCTCGGAGCTCTCGATGGAGACGGTACCCACCAGGACCGGCTGGCCCTTAGCGTGACGACGCTCAACGTCGTCGGCAACGGCGTTGTACTTAGCCTGAATGGTGCGGTAGACCAGGTCCTCGTGGTCCACGCGCTGCACGGGCTTGTTGGAGGGGATGACCTCGACGGGCAGCTTGTAGATCTCGCGGAACTCGGCGTCCTCGGTGAGTGCCGTACCGGTCATACCGGAGAGCTTGTCATACAGGCGGAAGTAGTTCTGCAGGGTGATGGTCGCCAGCGTCTGGTTCTCCTCGCGCACGAGCACGCCCTCTTTGGCCTCGATGGCCTGGTGCAGGCCCTCGGAGTAACGGCGGCCTTCCATAATGCGGCCGGTGAACTCGTCGACGATCTTGACCTCGCCGTTGGTGACCACATACTGCTTGTCGCGGTGGAACATGTACTGGGCCTTCAGCGCCTGCTGCAGGTGGTTGACCAGCTGGCCGGAGAGATCGGCATAGATGTCATCGATACCCAGGCGGCGCTCGATCTTCTTAAGACCGCGCTCGGTGGCAGCGATGGTGTGCTTGGCCTCGTCCATGACGTAGTCGCCCGTGGGTTCAACGTCCTCGGTGGCGGTAAGCATGTCGTGCGACACGTCCTCGCCGCGCTCAAGGCCACGCACGGCACGCGCGAAGTCCTTGTAGGTACTGGCGGACTTGGTGCCAGCGCCCGAGATGATCAGCGGGGTGCGAGCCTCATCGATCAGGATGGAGTCAACCTCGTCGACGATGGCGTAGTTGTGGCCGCGCTGCACGCGCTGCTCGGGACGGGTAACCATGTTGTCGCGCAGGTAATCAAAGCCGAACTCGGAGTTGGTGCCGTAGGTGACGTCGGCCTGGTAGGCCGGGCGCTTGAGCTCGAGCGGCATGTTGTTCTGGAGCAGACCGACGGTCATGCCCAGGTACTTATAGATGCGGCCCATCCACTCGGAGTCGCGCTTGGCAAGGTAATCATTGACAGTAACGACGTGCACGCCCTTGCCGGCAATAGCGTTGAGATAGCCAGCCAACGTGGAGACGAGGGTCTTACCTTCGCCGGTCTTCATCTCGGCGATGTGGCCCTCGTGCAGCGCCATGGCGCCAATGAGCTGCACGTCAAAGTGGCGCATACCCATGGTGCGCTTGGAAGCCTCGCGCACGGTGGCAAAGGCCTCGGGGAGCATGTCGTCGAGCGACTCGCCGTTGGCGTAACGCTCGCGGAACTTATCGGTCTGGCCGCGGAGTTCCTCCTCGGTCATCTTCTCAAACTGGGGCTCAAGACCGTTGATCTGGTCGACGATCTTGTAGTAGCGCTTAAGGTCCTTATCGGATCCAAAGGACAGCAGCTTTGACATGAATCCCATGTGGTTTTCCTTTTTGGCCATCGCCCACGCCGTGCAGCTGCGGGCGAGTTAAACACAGATGATTGTACTTTAGCCAAACAAGGCGCGGCCTATACGGTCGAGCTCGACCGCCACGTAATAACTATGACCAACCTGCCGCAATGGAACGGGTTTATTTTGGCAGGTTTTATCTGAGCAAACGCCGTCTCTCTGCCATTTGGTGCCACGGGGACAGGTTAGCTTGCACCAATAAAAAGAAAAGGGCCGCGCACCCAAATGGATGCACGGCCCTCATGCCATGAATGCGAGTGATTCCGCGGCGAGCTATTTACTCAGCAGCCTCGGTGGTCTCGGCCTCGGCAGCGGCCTCCTCGACGGGAGCCTCTGCGGGAGCCTCGGCGGCCTGCTTGGCAGCCTCCTCGGCAAACTTAGCAGCACGCTTGGCCTTCTCGGCAGCCTTAGCCTCAGCGGCGGCCTTGCGAGCGGCCTCGGCCTCAGCAGCCTTGGCGGCCTTGGCAGCCTTGGCCTCCTCAGCCTTCTTGAGCTGGGCGGCAGCGGCGCCACCGAACTTGTCGGCGAAGCGCTGGACGCGTCCACCGGTGTCGACGAACTTCTGCTGGCCGGTGTAGAACGGGTGGCACTCGTTGCAAAGCTCGACCTTCATCTCGGACACGGTAGCGTGCGTCTTGAAGGTGTTGCCGCAGGAGCACGTCACCGTGCACTCGACATACTGGGGATGGATACCCTGCTTCATGGTAGGACTCCTTATTGGTCAGGCGCTGGTTACCGATCAGCGCATAAGGCGTCTTGGTTTCCGACCAAGACAACAAACTCGGCTATGGTACCACGGCGCCGCATGTCCCACAAAAGGTTCACGGTCTTTTCGGCACGACACGAGCTGGCCCTTGAATATCAACTATCATCCGAACACTCCCCCACATTCATCCTTCGTATGTATCGAGGTATTCCTGCTTGAGCGTCTGCGAGGACGACTTGATCTTTTCCACGAGCGTGCCGGCCTCGATGAAGTAGAACGAGTCGGTGAGGTCTGCCAGGTCGTCGAGCAGATGGCTTGAAATGAGCACGCTGCGTCCCCGCGCCACCTCGCTGCGCATCGCGTCGCAGGAGGTTTTCCGCTTTCCCGGATCGAGGCCGTTCAGCGGTTCATCGAGGATGAGGTACGGGCAATCGGTCGCTATCGCCATGGCAAGCTTTACCTGCTGCTTCATTCCCGTCGAGAGTTTACGGGCCGGCTTGTCGAGATATGGGGAGATTCCGAGGGAGCTGCAGAGCGAGTCGATGTCGGCGGCCGATTTCCACGCATCCCTAACGAAAGCAAGGTGCTCGAGGGCTGATAGCGTGGGGTAAAGATCCGTGCCGCCTGAAGAGCTCAGGTAGACGAGTTCTGCAAATTCGGCTGATTGACGTTGGCTGATTCCGTCTGCCACCAGGCTTCCCGAGTGGATACGGGTGGGAAATTGGCCCGACAGCGCTTCAAGAAAGGTGGTTTTCCCCGAGCCGTTGGGAGCAATGAGGCCCGCCGCCGTTCCCGGGCTCAAGAAAAGCGATCCGATTGAAAGTATCGTCGTGCTTCCGTATCCCACGCTCACGTCCAGAAGCTCGAGCCCATGGCGCTTTTTCGCGGGTTCAGACTGTTTGGGCGAACGTGTCGCAACGGCGCCGACCGCAAAAAAGACCGCGACGTATATCAGGGCCACGGCAAGCATCGATGCACCGCTTGAACCGGAGTCAATGAATTCTGTTGGGAAGCATCCTACGTAACCCGTTGCCTCGATAGGCGAGAACACGGCCAGCGGCAGGAGCTCGAGCGCGGCATTATGCCCCAGTGCCGAATCGGACAATAACGGGAATGCCGGGGCCGCGACAAGCAACGCGGAGGTAAGGGGGCCCGCGAAGACGCGCCTCGTTGCGGTCGATAGGACGACGGAACAAACGGATATCAAGGTTCCACCCGCGAGCAGCGCGAGAAGTATGGTCGTGAAGACGTCTCCCGCGGTCGTGGTAGTGAGCGCGCCGTTATGGAAGAAGGCGATCGGGTACCCGATCTGCCCGAAGCCGTTTAGGGCCAAGGCGTAAATACTCCCGGGCGCAAGGCCGGCGAGGAGCATCGCGGTCCCCGCGCCAATTATCGAAAACACGGTTTGGATAAGGCGCCGGAATTTGGGCACGGGCGCCTTTGCCGCCAGGGTCCCGGGCCTTGTGGCGCCGAGCACGAGTATCGACGAGAGAAGGAAGGGGATGAAGGGAAGGAAGGACGGCGCCTGGGCAATGGCGTAGGGCAGGAAGGAGAGGAACGGCAGGTCGTTTGCGGAGGCCGGGATATCCGCGATGCCGGAGCTGCTCAGAGCGCGGCAATATGCGAGCTCTGCGTCATTGGTCTCCTGGTCCCCCACGATGGACCCGGATTGGAAGCCCTCGTCCATGAGCGCGTAGTAGCTCTCGGCAGAGTCGAGAAAGGCGGCGTCGGTTTGAGCGGCGAGGGCGGCGTTCGCGTATCTTGCAAGCTCAGCGTCATCTTGCTGCTCTGGCGATAGGTCTGTGCCGCTGGCCTGGGGCGCGCGCGTATTGAATGCGTCGACAAAGCCCTGCATGCCCTGCTTCATAAAGAAGGGGCCGTAGATGGGTGAATTGAACGCAATGGGGACGGAAAAGGCTGCAGCAAGAACGAGCGTGGAAATCCATACGGCCTTGTCTCTTAGGATTAGTTTGAGAAGAAGTCGACAGTACATTCAGAAGCACCTGCATTCCTCAAAGAATCGTTAGATTAAAAGTAACAGACCGAATGAAGATGCGTGCGATGGGGGCGAGGCGAATGGCTGAGCGGTATTGATACGCGGGTTCAACGGCATCATATTGACCACATAGATTTTTAACTTGCATTTCTACCCGCCCTTTTCGTAGAGTCGCCGATACGTGCTTAGCGCACCCTCGGCGCGTCCGGCAGGCTTTGCGAAATGGGATCCAGGAGACTTCGGCGCAGCATCATCTTGCGGAATGCTTCTAATGAGCCTCCCATCCTTCAAAAACAGAATCTCATCGCACAGCCTATCGACCGAATCCAAGATGTGGGATGACATGATGATGCACGTACCAGAATCGGCCAGCTTCCTGAGAATCTCGGAATGCAAGTCCACCCTGCTGGGGTCGAGCGCGTTCATGGGCTCATCTAATAGAAGGTACCGCGCGCCCGTCGCATACGCAATCGCCAGGGTAAGCTGCTGCTTCATGCCCTGGCTCAGAGTGCGGATCCTCATCTTCGCGAACTCGCCTATCTGCGTTTGTTCCACTATCTCTTCGATATCGCGAGCGTGCGGCCACATATCGCAAACCATCTTGAGGTGATCTTCCGCACGCAATCCGGGATACAGCAGCGTCCCCTCACCAGGTGCATAGAAGATCATAGAACGGACCTCTCTCGCACCCGTACCCTGCACCTCATCCAGAACGATGCTCCCGTCCACGCGAGGACCCGGCAAACCTGCCATCGCACGCAGCAACGTCGTCTTTCCATGCCCGTTCGGAGCGACGAGACCGTAGACCGTACCCGGGGCAAACTCAGCGTTCACCGAATCTACGAGCACCTTCTTTCCATAAGAGATCGTCAGCGTTTGAAGGTCAATCATCGAGATCATCCCCTTTCGATCTTTGGAACACTCAGGCGCACCATCAACGGAGATACGGCGCCCAAGACCACCAGCAGAGCGCCCGATGCGCCGACGACCTCTCCAAAAGGCATCGCGTTCGTCCCTCGCCCAAGGAACCCAATCGTCCCCACCTGGGAAGCGGGATCAAACGAGGCGAATGGAGCCAGCAGCGCGACGCCCATGCCCACGCTTTCAACATGAGCGCTCAACGAACCCAACACCAAGAGAACCGCGCAAACCATTCCGGTGACAACGGGGTTGCGGCTAATCGCTGCTGTCAACGCAGCGACGACGGAAATCACGCCGTATGCCATGACCAGCAACGGAATACTGCACAACACCGCCTCCCCCACCATGGACGTTGTCGAAGCTCCCGCCCGAATGAGAGCGACGGGATACTCCGATCCACCCGCACCGTTCTTAATCACGGACACAACGACAGCGGGAACCATCGACACCAAAAGCAGCACCAAGCCAAGCAGGAGAGCCAGCGCAACAGCCGTCAGAAAACGCACATGCGCTGTTGCGGGGATCTGGAGAACCAGAAGGGAACGACACTGCAGGTGGGTGCACGCGAGCGATGTGACAACCACGGGCAACAGCAAAAATAAGGAGGGAAGCGCTGCCTGGAGATACGAAAGGAGGATTAATGGGGGCATCTTCGTACTTAACTCGTAAACCTTGGGTTCCGGCAAGCTCGCGATCGACTCAAGCAGAAGGGCGCGCGCCTCCGCACGAGAAGGAGTCTCCGGCTCGATTCCGATCGATTGCAGGAGAGTCGCATCTGCCGCGCCCAGCTCACCTCGAGCGCGCTCGTACGTCGCAAGGCTTCGAAACCCCTCCGCAGGCATAGGCGCGTACACGAAACCCGAAAGAGCATCCCGCATGTCTTCCAGGGCCGCTTTGCCCTCGACGTCCATATTCGCAGCGTTCTGCTCTAGATACCGATCTATTGAACGGAGCTCCCCATCCCTATACCGAACAGCGGAAACGTTATCAGCGTCAGGAAACATCTCGACCAGAGCCGGGGCCAGCATCGTCGTCGACATTGCAATCGCGCATACGGCGAGGGTAGGAGAACGCAGGAGCAGTTTCCCCATCGTTCTTACGTATGCAACGGCGGAGGCACAAGCGCTCGAACGAGTTGCCGTTCTCGATGCAGTGAAGGAACCTCTCTCAAGACAAATCGGGGATATCGGGCACGCGCAGCCGCTCTTTCCAGCAACGCAAAGCAGGCTAATTGCCAGCACCTCGATCCCGATTGCGCATACGAGGGCAATCGCGCCACGCTCGAAGCAAAGTCCAGGCAGATTCACTATCTGCGTTGTCGGGTACGGGCTATAGGCGCCGACGGTCAACTCAGTGTTCGCATACGTAAGGGGATTCAACAGGGCGAACTCACGTAAAGCGATGGATCTTCCGTAATACCCGGGAACCATCGTCACCCCCATCAGGGCACATACGAACACGATTCCAAGCGTAGGGTTATTGGCAATCTTCACGGCAAGGTGAACGACAAGCGAGATGAACGCTGCCACCAAGAATTGCAAGATGGCCGTCTGCGCGAACACCAGCCAAGCCGGTTTGATAACCGGAGTCGCATATTGAATGTAGCCTATCGGATAGAACGGCGAGCCCGGGCCATTCTTCACAAGCGCGGCGATTATCCCTGGAAGATTGATGGCGAGGACGGCAAGCATTGCAAAAACACTCGCCCATACGCTCGATGCAACAAGTCTACCCAGCTCGCCCATCGGTGCCTGGATGATGAGCTTTTCACGTTTGTTAAGACGCGCGGCAAGGAACGAGACGGCAACGGCCGTTGCGACCCATAGCAAGTACTCCTTCGATCCGTCATAATAGGTGTACTCTCCATCCGATATCTGCAGAAACGGAAGTAGGGGAGAGAGCGGTGCCAAGATAAGACGTCCCGCGGCAAGAGGGTACAGAAGCGCGGGCATGCTTGATGAAGAGGTATAGACACCGTCCTCCCCCGCATTCACAAGCGCATCCGCATAGGATGCTGACAATTCCTGCTCAACACGGGTTATTCCCGACTCGAGGTATTCGACCCGTCCGTCGATGCCAGCCGCGCTCCTGAAGACGGGCAGAGCACAAAGAACCATCAACGCAACAACGACAACACAGAGCGACCTGGAGGAGAGAAGCGACCTAAAGATCGCCTTCGAGATTTTGAGCATATTCATCGCCAACCTTAACCTCATCCAGTCGGAACAGAGGGGCCGAACAAAATGCTCGGCCCTTCCTCGCATCTAGTAGGTGCTATAGACAAATTGCCATTTATCAGTTGTGCCAAGAACACCACAGGAGCACATTGCAGCGAGGCGGGATTCCCTATGATGCGCGGATCGGCGATAGCCATTTCGGTAGGAGATCGTCTTGTAAGAGATGTTGAACATCGAGATGCTGTGCCCGCTTACGCCGCGAGGACAGCTGTAGCTCCAGTAGGTATCGACGACGTCGTCCGTATACCCGAGGGGCTCAACGAGGGCACACTGGCTGCTCTCCTGGGAAGGAGGCATCGGGGTATCCGCAAAAGCGGGGGCTCCCGGCAGCAACAGACAAAGAGCGAGGCCGAGGAAAACCAAGAGCTTACACGACTTAACAGTACTGAACATAATCCTCTCCAATCTAGAGGGGTTTCGGTTGCAGCATGCTGTGATTACTTGCCTGCAAAGTCAATTTAACATAAACTGTTAAAAAGTAACCTGAGTTTTTTAAATTCTTCGGAGGTTATTATGAGTTCCGACAATCGCACTCCCCGGCTTCATTCCTTCCGCATCGCATGTGCGATAGCCTCTGCGACCCTTTGCGCCACCGCCATCGCACAAGTGGCGTTCTCCTTAAAGCCAGCAATCGAAGTGCTCGACAACCCTGTAATTGCAGACTCCCCCGCGTATCCAGCCCTTGCGATCTCGACATTGGTCCCTGCCGTCATCGGTATCGCTACGACCATCCTCAGCGCCGTTCTCGTGTGGACGATCAAGAGCGGAGACCCCTTCAAGAAAGGGTCTGCGACATGCTTGAAGGTGCTCGGCATTCTCTTCGTTGTTCAAGCTGCCACCAGCCTCTACGCCGGCTCACTCAAAACCTCCGTTTCGATGTTTGGCGGCGAGGGGGCCGTCGGCGCCCAAGAGATCGCTTCATCATTCGATTGGACCTCTCTGGTTCTCGGCATCGTCCTGTTCATGCTTTCCCAGCTCTTCTTGTACGCCCGAGAGCTGTACCTCGACTCCGACGAGATTGCGTAAGGAAACGCCATGCCCGTAATTGTTCGCCTCGACAAGATCATGGCCGAGCGAAAGATTTCCTCGAACGAACTTGCCGAAAGGATTGGAACCACGCCCGTGAACCTGTCCCGTATTAAAAAAGGGCATATTCGCGGCATTCGCTTCAACACACTCGAGCAGCTATGCCTCGCCCTTCGTTGCCAACCCGGAGACCTTCTCGAAGTCATGAGCGAAGAGGATGCCCGAAAGGAGTTCGGACTCGATTGGTCCGCCGAGGATTAGAGGGCGGTCGTACTCGCCCTGCACACGGGGATGCGAATCGGCGAGGTCTGCGGCCTTCGGTGGTGCGATGTGGATTTCGAGACGGGCCTGATCTCGATCAGACACTCGGTGGCGTACGCGAAGGGAATGGGTTCGTTCATCAAGGACACCAAGACCCATGACGCCAGGGGTATCCCCATCGACCCGGTCGGCCTACTCCCCTTCCTGAAGGAGACCCACGAGATCGACTGCGGAAAGCTGCGCTTGCGCGGCCTTACCGGGGCGGTCGAGATCGGGGACTGCTACATCCTGTCGGAGCCGGGCGCGACCTTCGCGACGACAAGCTATATCCGCAGGGCGTTCAAGACGTTCTCGGAGACCAACGGCCTCATGGGCACCAACGACGAGCTGATCACGTTCCACGGCCTTCGCCACACGTTCGCAACGCAGTGGATCCGCCAAGGCGGCGATATCAAGGCGCTCCAATCGATCCTCGGCCACAAGGACGCCATGGCGACGCTCAACGTCTACGCCGACATCGAGCCCATCTCCAAAATCCATAACATGCTGCGCGCCACGCCGTGCCTTTGGCGCGGGCACCTCGGGCCGAGGGTCGATCCGGGTCCCATGTTCCAACAGAGGATCCAGGAGTCCATCGAGACGCTCCAGGCGTTCGGCTACGGCATCACCGAGCCGGACGACCGAAATATCGCCATACGCGACGTGAAGACGAACAGTTGGCTCTAGCTCACCGAGTACGCGGCAGTGCTGGGCCCATCCCAACTGAGGTCACGGTGGTCCGATAGGGGCGCCGCCCGCGGCATGCGCCGCGGAGCGGTATCCCCTACCGAAGGGCGGGGATGCCCTCCGCTTCCAGTTCGGAATCAGCCGTCGGAGGCGTTCGGCTGACTGCGGGAACGGCCTGTCCGCTCAATGTGTTCGGCTGAGATCGGAAATCAACCCAACACGAGCCGGACACGCGCCAGACGGCTCTTCCCCGTACGGCCTTCCCCCTTACGCTCATGTTGCAGGCATGTAACGCCGCAGCGAGCGCGCCTTTTTTGCGCCAGACAGGTACAATGATGAACACTGTACCGTAGCGGAGCGCCCCGCGCGCGCCGCAATCACGCGAAAGGGTTTCCCATGGCCGAGATCTCGTCCTCCCGTATCGTCATCACCGTCCTTGGCAAGAACCGCCCCGGCATCGTCGCCGGCGTCACCCGTGTCCTGGGCGAGGCCAACGTCGACATCCGCGACATCACGCAGTCCATTATCGAGGACATCTTCACCATGACCATGCTGGCCGATACCGCCGAGTCCAAGCTCGACTTCGCTGAGCTGCAGGAGGCCCTGGCCGAGGCCGGCGAGCTTTCGGGCGTCAACGTGTCCATCCAGCGCGAGGACGTCTTTAACTTTATGTACCGCCTGTAGCGAACAGGCCGTGCAGGAACAGGCCGGCGCATCTGCACTCAAGCACGCCGCCCCCACACGGCCCGGAGAGGAGCGCACATGGCCTACGACGCCAAGAAAATCTATTACCGCTTCGATGACCACTTGAGCCGACTGGTTCTGGATTACGAAGCAAGCCGCCAGATTTCGTCTGAGAGCGAAAGCCTCTACCACGGCCTGCCGACCGACCCTTATGACGAGGGCTTGTTCGAAGAGCACAATGTCAAGCGCGGCCTGCGCAATGCCGACGGCTCGGGCGTGGTCGCGGGCCTCACTCGTATCTCGGATGTGCACGGCTACAACAAGGTCGACGGAAAGGTCGTGCCCGATCAGGGCAAGCTCACGCTTCGCGGCTACAGCATCGAGGATCTGGTCAACAATGCCCAGGCCGAGAATCGCTACGGCTACGAGGAAGTCGCCTATCTGCTTATCACGGGTTCGCTGCCCAACAAGGAAGAGCTCGACGGCTTTTGCGAGCGCCTGGGCGCCTTTAGACACCTGAGTGACGAGTACGTTAAAGAGTTCCCTATGACCACGGTGTCGTCGAGCATCATGAACGTGCTCCAGCGCGCCGTACTGTTGCTCTACGCCTTCGATGCCGAACCAGACGTGATCACGCCCGAGCACGAAATCGACGTCGCCATTTCCATGCTCGCACGTCTCCCGCGCATCGCCGCCTTCGCACACATGGCCTCGGTCGCCAAGCTTCGCGGCTCCGAGGTTCACGTGCCGCACCCCACGCCCGGTCTCTCCACCGCCGAGACCATCCTACAGGTCTTGCGCGGTGGCATGGCGTTCACCCGCGACGAAGCCATGCTGCTCGACGTGATGCTCATGCTGCATGCCGAGCACGGCGGCGGCAACAACTCCACCTTCGCTTGCCGCGTGCTGTCGTCTTCGGCCACCGACCCGTATTCCGCCTACGCCGCGGCTATCGGCTCGCTCAAGGGCCCGCGCCACGGCGGTGCCAACGCCAAGGTCGTGTCCATGCACGAGGACATCCGCGCGCATGTCTCCAACTGGGAGGACGAGGACGAGGTCGCAGCCTACCTGGGCAAGATCCTCGACAAGCAGGCCTTCGACGGCACGGGCCTCATCTACGGTATGGGCCACGCCGTCTATACGCTCAGCGACCCGCGCGCCGAGGTCTGCCGCCGTTACGCGCGCACGCTTGCCGCCAAGAAGGACCTGGGCGATGAGTTCGCGCTCATCGAGCGCATCGAGCGCCTGGCACCCCAGGTCATGCGCGACCACGGCATGACCAAGCCCATCTGCGCCAACATCGACCTGTACACGGGCTTTATCTACAAGATGCTCGGCGTGCCCGAGACGCTTTTTACGCCGTTATTCGCCGTCGCCCGCATGGCCGGCTGGTCGGCACACCGCATGGAAGAGCTCTTCTGCGCGCACCGTATTATTCGCCCGGCCTATCGTCCGGTGATCGAGCCGCTGGAGTACAAGCCGATCGCCGACCGCTAGGACGCGGACCGTTATAGAACTCGAGCGTGGCCAGGGCATCACCGCCCTCGGCCACGCTTTTTATGCCAGTAGAAAGGGCTGCATCGAATGATTGTTTTTTCCGATATGGATGGAACACTGTTGACGAGCGACAAGCAGATGGGCGACGCCACCTGGGCGATGCTCGACGAGCTCGCACGTCGCAGCATTGAGTTTGTACCGTGCACGGGGCGTCCGCTGTCGGGCGTCTTTGAGCCCATCCTCGCCCATCCTGCCGTGCACTACGCGGTCTGCGCCAATGGCGCCAGCGTCTGGCAGCTCGACGACGATGTGCCCAACGATGCCTCGCGCGCCACGCGCATTTTGAGCCGTCCGCTCGATCGCGGCATTGCCCATCGCGTCCATCGCATCGCCGCCGGCCACGATGTGACCTTCGATATCTTCGCGGATGGGCAGTGCTTCCTCCCCCGCTCGCTTTACGGGCGCCTGGATGAGTTCTGCGGCGGTGACCCCCACATCGCGGCTTCGCTCAAGCGCACACGAACACCGATCGACATGGATATCGACAGTAAGATCGACGGGGTCGAGACGCTCGAACGCATCGCCATGTACTGGCACGACCCGGCCGATCGCGACGCCATCGCGGCTGAGCTCGACACGCTCGGAGGCATTGAGGTCACGCGTTCTTACGCCATGAATATCGAGGTCATGGGTGAGGGCGCCACCAAGGGAACGGCCCTCACGTGGCTATGCGAGCACCTGGGCGAGCGTCTCGTCGACGCCTGGGCGTTCGGCGACAACATCAACGACATCCCCATGCTGCAGGCAGCGGGCCACGGCATGGCCATGATCAACGCCGAGCCCGAGGACCGCGACGCCGCCGACGCCATCACCGAGTTCGACAACGACCACGACGGCGTCGCCCGCACCATCATGGCTGCCCTCGCCTAGCAGCAGCAACCCGGCAGGGCAGCTAATTTGGGACGGGGCTATTTTAGCTGCCCGCTTGTGTGGGGTAGCTAAAATAGCCCCGTCCCAAATTAGCTGCCCCAGTCACAGTAGTCGTTGGGGACACTCTTCGCGAAAAAGCTGCAAGGACTGTCCCCAGCTGCCGGCAGAAAAGGAACGTCCCCAACTGCCGGATTAGGCGAGGCTCTCCAGAACGTGGCGGAGCTCCTGCTGGACGGCGTGGTCGCGGTTACAACCCACCACGCGATCGGCCACCGCCTTAAGCGCGGGGCGCGCGTTTTCCATCGCGCAGCCCGTGCCGACAAAGCGAATGATCTCGTAGTCGTTCATCGAGTCGCCAAACGCTATGACCTCGTCGCGATCAATGCCGTAATGCTCCGCGAGCTGCGCGATACCCGAGGCCTTCGATACACCAGGCTGCATGGCATCGATCCACGCGTTGCCCGAAGGCGCAAAAGTAAAGAGCTGACCAAGTTCGCGCTGTAGCACGTACGCACTGTCCATAACCGCACTGTCGTCGCAAAAGATACTCGCTTTGATGATATTTACGCTGGGATCGGGCAGCTCCCAAATACGCTCGGCATTGGGAAGGTCCTTATCGACCTCACGCACGAACTTGCACTCGTCATCGAGCAGGAAGGACTTGGTTCGGTCAAAGAGCGCAAGATGCAGATTGGGAAACGTCCTGACGGCTTGGGCGAGCCTTCGAATCGCCAGGTGGGAATACACCTCACGGTCTACCATCTTACCGTCGGCGTAGACTTGGGCGCCGTTAGCGGCGACAAAGTCCATCTTGTCGCGAACGGGCGCAAAGAACTCGCACAGGCGATCGTAGCGACGACCTGACGATGCGGCGAAATGCACGCCATGCTCGTGTAGCGCCAGAATCAGTTCGTAGGTCTCGGGAGGCACCTGGCCGTTTTCGTCAAGCAGTGTGCCGTCCATATCGGATGCAATCAGTTTAAACATAGAAAAGCTCCCTTCGGGCTTAGTAGTGAAAACAGATGTATATCTGAAAACACCGTACCCAAAGGGAGCTCGAATAAGACCCCGTAGTTATAAACGTTACATGGACCTAGCAAATAGCTCACGCGCGCCAGAGGCCCCACGGTCGCGACGTCAGGCAGCCCGCCAAAGAGTGTCCCCAACGGCTAGTCGTTTAAGAACGTCCCTGATGACTAGTCGGCGTAGGTGAAGGTTGTGACGTCGAACATGCCCTCGGGACGGATGCGGAGCGTCGGGATCACCGGCAGGGGCAGGAAGATGATGCCCATGATGGGGTCGAGCGGCGGCTCGATGCCCATGGCGCGCGCCTTGACCATAAAGTCGTCGTGCTGCGCCGCAACGTCTTCGGCAGCGCCCTCGCTCATCAGGCCGCCGAGCGCCAGCGGAATGCGCGCCACGACCTCGCCGTTGCGCACCAGCACGTGGCCGCCCTGGCCCACGGCCTCAACGGCAGCCATCATATCCGCCGCATTGTCGCCCACCACGCACACGTTGTGCGAGTCGTGGCCGATCGTGGAGGCAATGGCGCCACCGGTGATGGTAAAGCCGCGCACCCAGCCGCGACCGATATGCTTGCCGACCAGGCCCAGGCCAGCGGGGCCGTCGCCGTCGGCGCCCTCGGCCTGCAGCGACACGCCGCGGCCATGGCGCTCAATCAGCATAATGCGGCGCAGGCCCTCGGTGTTCTTGGGGCGAACCATGCCCGTGATGGCCTTGCCCGGCACCACGTCAATCACGGCCTCGCCCGGCTTAAAGGCATAGTCGAATACGTCGAGCGAAAGCTTCGGCAGCTTAACGGAGGCGCGTAGCTCATCGGCAAGGGCCGCGACCTCGGCCATCTCGGGTGCAATCTCGCCCACAAAAGTGCCGTCCTGTGCCACGAGCGCGCCGGCGGCATACACGCGATGCGGAGCCGTGGCAAACGTCAGGTCGTTGAGCACCAGCAGGTCGGCACGCTTGCCCGGGGCAATCGCACCACGCAGCTCGTGTGGGTCGCGGCAACCGTGGTCCAGGCCAAACGCCTCGGCCGTGGAGAGGGACGCCATAGAGATAGCGACCACGGGGTCGATGCCGGCCTCGATAGCCGCGCGGCAGGCATTGTCGATCATGCCGGTCGCAAGCGCATCGGAAGGGGCGCGGTCGTCGGTCGCGAAGCAGCAGCGGCGGGCGCGCGCGGGATTCTCTAGCAGCATCGGCGACAGGTTGGCCAAGTCGTGGCTACACGTACCTTCGCGCAGCATCACATACATGCCGCGGGACAGTTTATCGAGCGCCTCCTCGGGAATCGTCGACTCGTGGTCGGCGATAATACCCGCCGCGGCATAGGCATTGAGGTCCTTGCCGGCAACGAGCGGCGCATGACCGTCGACTTGCTTGGACGGCGTCTGGTTAGCGGCATCGATGCGAGCACAGGTCTCGGGATCGGCCATAAAAACGCCCGGAAGGTTCATCATTTCGCCCAGGCCAAAGACATCGCCCGGATGCTCGGCAAAAAACGCCTGCATATCGGCAGCCGAAATAACGGCACCGGCCTGCTCGTCGGGCAGCGCGGGCACGCACGAAGGCATCATGTACTTGATGGAGATGGGTGCGCGGCGGCCGTCCTCGATCATAAAGCGCAAGCCGTCGAGACCGGCAACATTGGCAATCTCGTGGCTGTCGGCAATGGCGGTGGTAGTACCGCGCGTCGCGGCCATGCGAGCATACTCGGCGGGACGGATGTTCGAGGACTCGATATGCAAATGCCCGTCAATAAAACCGGGAGCGAGATAGCGACCCTGGCAGTCGATGACCTCAGTTGCCTCGTAGGTGCCAGCAGCATCGTCGCGACCATCGTAGAGCACGCCGACGATCACACCGTCCTTGACGGCAACGCTACCGGGCGCCACACGCTGGCCATACACGTCGACGATCTGCGCATTGGTAAACAGCGTGTCGACGGGCACGCGCCCCTCGGCAGCATCGATCACAGACCTCATGACCTCAACGGACATACATACTCCTTTAACCGTAGAAAAAAGCTGCGGAGCGGACAGACCTTCACCGCAGCAAGCCAATAGCCATTGTATGCCAAAAAGAAAGTCCCGCTAACACCCCTTCCGCTTAACGGCACCGCCAAATGATCCCTCCGTCCCCAAGGGATCGTCGCAACCAAAAAGGCCGCAGTCGGGATTCCCGGCTGCGGCCTTATTGCACTTGTGAGGTCAACTCGCTCGTTAGACCAACTTAAAGCCCTTGCGCTTGCCCACGGAGAGGGTGTCGCCCAGCTTGAGGGCGCTCGGATCGATGTTGTAGCTCTTGGGAGCCACAGCCTTGCCGTTGATCTTGACGCCGCCGCCGTCGATGTCGCGGCGGGCCTGACCGGCGCTGGCCGAAAGGCCCAGGTCCTTGAGCAGGCCAGCGAGGTAAATCTGGCCCTCGTCGTTGACGGTCAGCTCAACGTGCTTCTCGGGGAAGTCGGCAAGCTGGCCCTCCTTGAACACACGGTCGAACTCGGCCTGAGCCTCGTCGCCGGCGCCAGCACCGTGGTAGGTGTCGCACAGGTCGCGGCCTAGAGCGCGCTTGAGCTCGTAGGGGTCGGCGGAGCCATCGGCCAGGGCGGCATCGATCTTGTCGACCTCGGCCGGGGTGAGCGAACTGGCCAGACGATAGTACTTGCCAATCATCTCGTCGGGGATGGACATGGTCTTGCCGAACATATCCTTGGGAGCATCGGTCAGGCCGATGTAGTTACCGTAGGACTTGGACATCTTACGGACGCCGTCGGTGCCCTCGAGCAGCGGCATGGTGAGCGCGATCTGCGGTTCCATGCCCATCTTCTCCATGAGCTCGCGGCCGGCGAGCAGGTTAAAGAGCTGGTCGGTGCCGCCCATCTCGACGTCGGCCTTGATCTGCACGGAGTCGAAGGCCTGCATCACAGGGTACAGGAACTCGTGCAGGGCAATCGGCGTCTGGGACTGGTAGCGCTTGGTAAAGTCGTCGCGCTCGAGGATGCGGGCGACGGTGAACTTGGAGCACACCTGCAGCAGGCCGGCCAGGTCCATCGAAAGGATCCAGTCGCCGTTGTGCACGATGGTGGTCTTCTCGGGGTCCAGGATCTTCATGGCCTGGCTCACGTAGGTCTCGGCGTTGGCCTCGATCTGCTCCTGCGAAAGCTGCGGGCGGGTGGAGTTCTTGCCCGAGGGGTCGCCGATCAGCGCAGTGCCGTTGCCGATGATAAGGGTGACGTTGTGGCCCAGGTCCTGGAACTGACGCATCTTGCGCAGGGGCACGGCATGGCCCAGGTGCAGGTCGGGGCTGGTGGGATCGACGCCGAGCTTGATGTTGAGGGGCTCGCCCTTCTCAAGCTTCTTGCGAAGGTCGGCCTCGGGGACGATCTGCGCTGCACCCGAGGTGATGATACGCATTTGCTCGTCAACAGACAGCATTGGGTATCCTCCTTTTGCTATAGCACCCTCACCGGATACGGCGGTGCTGGAAGTTCATAAACCCACTAATAATAACCAAAACAGCGCGACGCGGCACCTACGACAGGAAAATCCTCGTCCTGCCGCACGCGTCGATAACGACCGGCAAACGCGTGCCGTCACGTTCGACCAAAAAGCGCGCCTGCTGACGGCGCGAGCAGTCACGGCAACGGACCTGCCCCGTTGCATCCGTGGCGCAGGCGCCCTCGGCAGTCAGCAAGCAGTGCTCGCACACCATGAGCTCGGGACGGTCGGCATCGACAGGCCCCAAGACACCGGGGCAAGCGGCAAGTTCGGCAACACGCTCCGCATCATTGCCGAGCAACTCGGCCGACAAGCACACCCGCCCCGCACCGAGTCCGCGCAGCCAGGTAAGCGTGGCCCGATTGGCACAGAACACCGGCGCCGCCACGTCAAACGTTGTGCCCAGCTCGCGGGCCATCGCCACTTGTCCCAGATTGCGGCAGACGACGCGCCCGGCACGCTGCATAAGCGCCCGAGTCCGCTCGGCGTCGCCCGCGCGGCACACTTCGTCGAGCACCACCGTTGTATCGGACAGATCTCGCTCATCGCGCGGACCCACATCCATCAGCTCCCAGGCAAAGACCATACGAGCAAAATCCTCGCGCTTTGCCGGCCCCGCCGACCCCACCAACTCCGTCGACGCACCGCCATCCACCGCAGCGCCCTCAAAGGGCAGCACCTCAACGGCACGCGCAACGGGCGCAATCGCATCCGCCTCGGCCCGCATGCGCTCCAACACCGCCGCCGTCTGATCCAACACGCCGGCGCTGCGAATCAGATAGACCTCGCAGCCCGCGTCCACCTTACGTTTGCAATGCACGACGATGCGCTCCCCCGCAGCGGCATCCACGGGGCAAGGCACCTGTGGCCAGCGCTTGGGCACATCGGGACGCGCGTCGGCACCCGGGTAAAATCGGATTTCGAGCGTATCGCCCGCCGCCACGGCGGCATCAAGCTCAACCGTCACCTCTTCGTGACCCACCGCCACCAAGTGGCCCACGCGCACGCCCTGGTTGATCGCGCGCTCAAAGCTCATGAGCTCGGCACCCGAACGACCCCGCAGGTAAGCATCGGTAAACCCACGGTTAAACGACCTTCCCAGCTCGCGTTCAAGCTCTTCCACGGCACCGGAGTCCCACGCGCCGTCGCACAGCATATCGAGTGCCCGACGCCACACCCTCACCACGTTGAATACGTAATCGGGATTCTTCATGCGCCCCTCGATCTTGAGCGATGCCACGCCGGCGGCAACAAGCTCGGGCAGGTGCGCGATACCCAGATAGTCACGCGGACAAAGCAGGCGGTCTCCCTCGACGGCAACAACACTCTGCCCCGCCTCGTCCACTAGGTCGTACGCCAGACGGCACGGCTGCGTGCAGTCGCCGCGCATCGCCGAGCGCCCACGCCGCAAGGCCGAGAACTCGCACGCCCCCGAATAGCCGATGCAAATCGCACCGTGGCAGAATACCTCGATGGGCACGCCCGTGGCACATAGCGCCGCAATCTCGTCGACCGTCAGCTCGCGTGCCGTCGTCACGCGCTCGACCCCCAGCTCATCGGCGGCAAGCCGCACGGCACCCTCGCTATGAGCGCCCGCCTGCGTGGACAGGTGAATCTCGACCCCGGGAATCGCCGCGCGCAGCGCGCAGGCCAACCCGGCATCGGCGACAATCAGAGCATCGGCGCCCAGCTCCAGTGCATGAGCTCCCAACGCCACCGCGTCGGACAACTCATCGTCAAACACGAACACGTTGAGCGTTACGTACACACGCACGCCATGGGCATGCGCCACGGCGCAGCCGCGCGCAAACTCGTTATCCGTAAAGCCATGGGCGCTCACACGGGCGTTAAAGCCGCCCAACCCCGCATAGATGGCATCGGCGCCCGCGGCGATGGCCGCAAGCATCTGGTCGAGCCCGCCCGCCGGCGCCAGCAG
Organism: Collinsella sp. AF23-2; assembly: GCF_003459245.1. Lineage (GTDB taxonomy): Bacteria > Actinomycetota > Coriobacteriia > Coriobacteriales > Coriobacteriaceae > Collinsella. The sequence continues at coordinate 119,339 of NZ_QRVG01000001.1, read as the reverse complement.
CTCGGGCAGCGCCGCACCGGCAGCATCCAATCCAGTCTCGTATTGTCCGCTCGGCCCCATCGTCCGAATCGCCATCGACAAACTCCTTACCAAGGTATGCATTCACTCTGAAAAATGCCGTCTTCCAGCATACACGAGGCCTCGCGCGCCCCGTTTGGTTTATCGTGTAATAACTTATGTCCATCCTGCCCCGACGGCACATCCACCGTCTGGCACGACATGCCTGGAGGTCAATATATGGGTCCTCGCCAACGACAGGGACACAGCCGTTCAAAGACGCACGCCCTGCCCATAATCCTGCTCTCGTTTTTGGGCTTTCTGCTGATTGCGGGCGTGGCGTTTGGCATCGGCATGGTCGGTAACGTCAACCGCTGGCTGTCCGATCTGCCCGACTACACCGACGCCAACGCGTATCTGGTGAGCGAGCCCACCGAGATCGTCGACTGCAACGGCAACAAGATCGCGAGCTTCTACACGCAAAACCGCAAGTCCATCACCAAGGACGAGGTCTCCCCCTACGTGCTGCAGGGCACCGTTGACGTCGAGGACGAGCGCTTCTACGAGCACGGCGGTATCGACCTGTGGGGTATCGCGCGTGCTGCGGTGGCAACCCTCGGCGGCGGGCACGAAGGCGCCTCGACGATCACCCAGCAGCTTGTGCGCAACACCATCCTGCAGGAGGAGCAATTCGACTCGACCATTGAGCGTAAGGTGCGCGAGGCCTACATCGCCATCAAGATGGAGGACATGTACTCCAAAGACGAGATCCTCATGATGTACCTCAACACCATCTATTACGGCCACGGCGCCTACGGCATCGAGGCCGCAGCCGAGACCTATCTGTCCAAGAGCGCCGCCGACCTCACCCTGAGCGAGGCCGCGCTGTTGATCGGCCTTCCCAACTCGCCCTCGCAGTACGACCCCACGGTCAACCCCGACCTGGCGCTGTCCCGTCGCAACAAGGTCCTCGACAACATGTTGCGCCTGGGCCACATCACCCAGGAGGAGCACGATGCCGCACAGGCCGAACCCATCACCCTCAATGTGACCGAAATCTCGGGCAGCGGCGTCGACGTATACTCGCAGCCCTACTTTGTCTCCTACGTCAAGCAGCTGCTGGAGCAGGAGTTCTCGACCGACGTGCTCTTTAAGGGCGGCCTGACCGTCAAGACCACCATCGACCCCACGATGCAGCAGGTGGCAGAGAATGCCGTCCGCGAGCAGCTCGACACGCTCTCGCTTGACGGCCTGGACATGGGCATGGTCGTCGTCGACCCCAAGACCGGCTACATCAAGTGCATGGTGGGCGGCTACGACTACAACGCCGACGAGAACCACGTAAACCATGCCACGGCCAAGCGTCCCGTCGGCTCCACCTTTAAGGCCTTTACGCTGGCAACTGCCATCCAAAACGGCATGAACCCCAACGTCACCCTCAACTGCAACTCGCCGCTCAAGGCCAAGGGCACCACGACCGAGGTCCAAAATTACGCCAACCAGAGCTATGGCAACATCACGCTTAAGCAGGCGACGGCATACTCCTCCAACACCGGCTACATCCAGGTGGCGGAAGCCGTCGGTAACAGCAAGATCATCTCGCTCGTCAAAAAGCTCGGCATCGACCCCGCCAAGGACAACATCGAGGACGTTCCCGTCATGACCCTCGGCACCGGCTCGATCTCGCCGCTCGAGATGGCCGCCGCCTACGCGACGTTTGCCAACGGCGGCTACTATCGCCAGCCGATCGCCATCACCGAGATTGACTCTCGTACCGGTTCGGTGCTGTACCAGCACACCGACAATCCCTCACAGGTGCTTACCGAGGGCGAGGCCGCCGCGGTCACCGATGTTCTGTCCGGCGTCATGAAGGGCAGCGGTACGGGTGCTGCCGGCGCTCTGAGTGTCAACCAGCCCTATGCCGGCAAGACGGGCACCACCGACAACACCACCAACCTGTGGTTCTGCGGCTATACCCCGCAGCTGGCGTGCGCCCTGTGGACCGGCTATTCCGCGGGCGAGATCCCCATCCAAAAGTACGGCACGGACCTGCTGGGCGACAGCACCAACCTGCCTGTCTTTAAGCGGTTTATGAACACCGTTCTGACCGGTACCGAGCGCGAGGAGTTTGCGACCGGAACGGCGCCCACCTACAAGAACAACAGCGTCTGGAAGTTCTACGGCACCAACAACACCAAGAAGTCGGAGAACGACGACAAGGACAAGGACGAAGAGGAAGAGGAAACCACCACAACGACTACCACGACGACCACGACCACCGAGACCACGGGCGGCGACACCACCGGCGGCACCGGTACGACCGGTGGCTCGACGGGTGGCTCCACTGGTGGTTCGACCGGCGGCGATGGCGGCACGCCTACGCCTACGCCTACGCCTACGCCTACGCCCACTCCCGACCCCTCGCCCACGCCTGACGATACGGTCGGCTAAGAAGTACGCGACTAAAGCCAACAAGGCCCCGAGCAGCTTATTGAACTGCTCGGGGCCTTTTAGTTTGAAGCGACCTGGTGGGCGGTCTTTATACCGGCAAACAAAAAGGGGGTACCGACCAACGTCGATGCCCCTTACAAGCCACTATGTCAGCGCACACAATGCCGAGCGCACGACCCGCACACCTACTTGCGAGAATTGCTCAACTTATTGATCAGCGCCTCGAGACGCTCGCCGTCCTCGGCCGTCTGGGCAATAACCAAAATCGTATCGTTGCCGGCAAGCGAGCCAAGCACATCGGGTAACTCTGCCGCATCAACGGCGGCGGCGATGCCGGAAGCCGTGCCAGGCTGAGCCTTGATCATAACCAGATTATCAGTACGCAGAACGCCCGTTACGAGCTCGGAAACCATACGCTGCAGGTGCAGGTCCTCTGCCAGAACATAGATGCCCTCAGGGAGCTTACGCAGCCCCATATCGGCAATATCGCGAGAGACAGTCGCCTGCGTGCAATCAAAGCCCATAGCACGGAGCTCATCGACCAGCACGCGCTGCGTGCGGACATCCTTATTGCGCACAATATCTCTAATGGCATCCTGGCGCCCATTGCGTTTTTTAGCCATACAAACCCTCTCTCCAAAAGATGGCGGAGACAATCAATCAGTGATTGAATAGTTTAACGCTATTTGAAGGCTTTTGTGTATAAGAACGCATTTCGAAACAATTCTATGCAAGTTTGTTTCGTAATGAGCCGTTTAGGCGGTTTTTGCGCCCGTCCGGTTAAGAAAAGCTGCCAGATGCGTACACATCACGCAGCGCGCGGGCTTGGCGCTGGCGATCGGCCCAAACAACAGACCGAGTCCCCGATGGTTATCCTTGAGCGCGGCGACCATCTGACGGGTTCGAGGCGCCTCGAGCATATCACGCATGCGGGCGGAACGCTCGATTGACGACACCCCATGCGGGCTCAGACACAAATTCTCGATGCAGGCGACCAGTCCGGCAAAGTAGAACTTTTGGCTTGCCAGCTTGAGCCGACCACCGCTATCTGCTTCCGAGAGTGAGTCCGCAAGCTCGTCGAGCACTCGAGTGTCATCGGATATCCTGGCATACATGGTGGGATCAAAGGCATCTGTAAGCTTAGGTGCCGCCGCGTGGAAACAAGCGTCGCCGCAGCCGGACACGAATCGTGCCTGCGAGAGCGCATAAGCCATAAACTCAACCGTACGGTACGCCTTGCCGCGCGACAGGCATGCCTCAAACAGCGGACGGCTATACATCACGCCAGAGGTCTGAGCGACTAGGCCGCCCAAAATCAACTGGGGCAGCCCAGTCACCATAGAAGACTCGTCTTCTATGGCAATAGAGGCAGCATCCAAGACGCGCGAATGACGCTCGCGATGCGCATCGTATCGATCGAGCGACACCGAGGGGAGCACAATGTCTGCCGCAGTATCGCACGCGATATCGACCATCTTGGAAAGGGCCTGCGGAGCAAACCACTCATCGGCGTTCATGGCGATGATTTGAGAGCCGCGCGAGGCATCAAAACCGGCACGAAGACAAGCGCCGCGCTTCGCGTCCTCGACGTCAATCAAATCAATATGGATGTCCCTGTCGGCAGCAACTTGAAGCGAATGGCGCACACCGGGCGCAGCATCGCGGCAGACAACGACAATCTGCAAATCGTAGAGGTCTTGGTTCTGGATACTCTCGAGCGCACGCATCGCATAGCTGGGCGAACCTTCTACCACAAGGATCACCGAAAGTCGCGGATGCGAACCACGTCGAACCAAATTATCCGTCCTCTCGACAGCAATGAATCAAACCGTGGTTCATGGTACACCCCGGTAATAAAAGCAATGAGACACCGGTTGCATTGCACGCCAAGAACAGATGTTGCACACGCGCAGCCCACAGATGACAGGTGTCGACGCACGACACGTCAAGCCCTCCCCTAGTCGAGCACGACAAGCTCGGCGGGATCGTAATCCACGCCCATAAACGTAAGGCCGCAGGCAGGAGCCGTGGGGCCCGCAGCGGTACGGTCGCAAGCATCGATAACCTCGCGCATCCACTCGGGTTCACGGCGATGCATGCCAATCTCGACAAGCGTGCCCACGATCGTACGGACCATCGAATGCAGAAACGCATTGCCCTCGATGGTAAACGTCAGGATGTCCTCGCCAAACGCAACCTCATGGCCAAATTCGGCACGCATCACGCAGCGATGCGTGGGCTTGCCAACGGCCGAGGCAACCTTGCAAAAGCTTTTAAAGTCCTGCTCGCCCAGCAGCGCGGGACAGGCAGAAGACATAGCCTCAACATCCAAGGGATAGCGATGCCACCACACGGCACCGCGGGACAGCACGGGGCGCGCATCGCGATCGGCAATACGGTATGTATACGTACGGGAATGCGCGTCAAAGCGTGCAGAAAAGCCTTTACGGGCCCTGTAGACCTCGTTTATGGCGATATCTTTGGGCAGCAGGGCATCCATGGCCCGCAGCCACCTACGGCGCGTCAGAGCGAGCTCAGCGTCCGTAATGGGCACGCTGATGTACTGAGCCACGGCATGCACGCCGGCATCGGTACGCCCCGCGCACGTCAGATCGATCGGGCGGCGAAGCAGCGTCTCGATGGCTCGACGTAGCTCACCAGCAACCGTCGTCTGTCCAGGCTGCTCGGCAAATCCGCTATACGACGAGCCATCATAGGCCACACGAAATACGAGTGTGGCGTCAAGCTCGGAAATCGAATTGAAATCAGACGGCGCAGTCATGGGCGCTCCCAACAAACAAGCAACGGTATCGCGACAAAAAAAGAGGGGTACGCGAACGTACCCCTCGAATATAGCCTATGCAGACGGAAAGTCTACTCAGCGGTCTCCTCAGCAGGAGCCTCCTCGACGGCCTCGACCTTCTTGGGAGCAGCGGCCTTCTTGGGGGCCGGAGCAGCCTTCTTGGCCTTAGGCGTGCAAGGCTCGGTGACGAGCTCCATGATAACGATGGGAGCGTTGTCGCCCTTGCGGTTGCCGAGCTTCATGATGCGGGTGTAACCGCCGTTGCGGTCCTGCCACATGCCCTGGGCAGCCTTGTCGAAGATCTCGGCAACGAGCTGCTTATCGCCGAGCTTGGCGATAGCCAGACGACGAGAGTGCAGGTCGCCCTTCTTGGCCCAAGTGATGATCGGGTCGACGACCGAACGCAGCGCCTTAGCGCGGGTCTCGGTGGTCTTGATGCGGTCGTTCTCGAAGAGGGCCTTAGCAAGGCTCTTCTTCATGGCCTTGGTGTGGCTCGCATCGGTGCCGAGCTTCAGGCCCTTCTTAACGTTGTGACGCATGGTCTAGTTTCTCCTCAAATATGCGAAGCATTAAGCCTTCAGGCTCAGGCCCATGGACTCAAGCTTGTCCTTCACTTCCTCGATCGACTTAACACCGAAGTTACGGATGTTGAGCAGATCGTTCTCCGAGAACTCAACGAGCTGACGGACCGAGTGAATGCTGGCGCGCTTAAGGCAGTTGTAGGAACGGACAGAAAGGTCCAGATCCTCGATCTGCTTGTCCAGCTCGGCGTTGTCGTTGGTGACCTCGGGAGCGAAGATCGAAGCCTCCTCCTCGACCTCGGGGGTCTCGGCAAGGTTCATAAAGGCAGCCATATGCTGGTTGATGATATTGGCAGCCTGGACCACGGCGTCGCGCGGAGCGATGGAGCCGTTGGTCTCGATCTCGAGGACAAGGCGGTCGTAGTCGGTGTGCTGACCGACACGGCAAGCCTCAACGAGCTTGGCGCAACGGGACACCGGCGAGTACAGCGAGTCGACGTGGATCACACCGATGGGATCGTTGTCGCGCTTGTTAGCCTCGCCAGAGACATAGCCGCGGCCATAGCCGATGCGCATGCTCATGGTGAGATGGCCGCCCTCGGTGAGCGTAGCGATGTGCTGCTCGGGGTTGACCAGCTCAAACTCGGACGGAATAAAGAAGTCCGCACCGGTGACCTCGCAGGGGCCGTCAACCGAGATGGTGGCGGTCGCCTCGTCGGTCGTGCCGAGAGCCCTGAAGACAAGACCCTTGACATTCAGGACGATGTCGGTGACATCCTCGACCATGTTAGGGATGGTCATGAACTCGTGCTGTGCACCATCGATCTGAATAGCCTCGACGGCGGCACCCTCGAGCGAGGACAGAAGTACGCGACGAAGGGAGTTACCCAGCGTATCGCCGTAGCCACGCTCGAGCGGCTCGACGGAGACACGAGCAGACGTCTCGTTGATCTCTTCGACCTGAACCTGAGGCCTAATGAATTCTGACATGTATTACCTCCAGCCTCAGCAGCCCGGATGGACTACTTAGAGTAGAGCTCGACGATGAGCTGCTCGTTGATATCACCGCTGATCTGCTCACGCGTCGGCAGAGCGAGCACGTTACCAGACAGCTTCTCGATATCGACCTCGAGCCAGCCAGGGACCTCAAAGCGCTCGGAGGAAATCAGAGCCTCCTTGATGGGGAGGAGGTCACGGAACTTCTCGCCGACAGCGACGACGTCGCCGGCCTTGACGCGGTAGGACGGGATGTCCACGCGCTTGCCGTTCACGGTGAAGTGACCGTGACGGACGGACTGGCGAGCCTCTTTGCGGGTGCGGGCGAAGCCAAGACGGAAGACGACGTTGTCGAGGCGAGACTCAAGGATGATCATGAGGTTCTCACCGGTGACGCCGTTCATCTTGCGGGCCTTGTTGAAGTAGCCGTGGAACTGCTTCTCCAGAACGCCATAGATGAACTTGACCTTCTGCTTCTCGCGCAGCTGCATGCCGTACTCAGATTCCTTGCGACGGCGCTTGGGCTGACGGATAGATTCCTTCTTGCTGCTGTAACCGAGCTCAGCGGGATCGATCCCGAGCTGACGGCAGCGCTTAAGAACAGGAGTCCTGTCGATTGCCATATTGATACGATCCTTTCAGTTACACGCGGCGACGCTTCTTGGGGCGGCAGCCGTTGTGCGGGATGGGGGTCTTGTCCTGGATGCTCGAGACCTCGAGGCCAGCAGCCTGGAGGGAGCGGATGGCGGTCTCACGACCGGAGCCAGGGCCCTTGACGAAGACGGAAACCTTCTTCATACCGTGCTCCATGGCCTGCTTGGCAGCAGCCTCGGCAGCCATCTGGGCAGCGAACGGCGTGGACTTACGGGAGCCCTTGAAGCCCACCTGGCCAGCCGACTTCCAGGAAATGACGTTGCCCTGGGGATCGGTGATCGAAACGATCGTGTTGTTGAACGTAGAACGAATGTGAGCCTGGCCCACGGAAATGTTCTTACGGTCCGCGCGCTTCAGACGGGCAGCGCGAACGTTCTTCTTAGCAGTAGCCATCTATCTAGCGCTCCTTATTTCTTCTTCTTAGCACCGATCTGACGCTTCGGTCCCTTGCGGGTACGAGCGTTAGTGTGGGTGCGCTGGCCGCGGACCGGGAGGCCCTTGCGGTGACGAAGGCCGCGGTTGCAGCCGATGTCCATAAGGCGCTTGACGTTCTGGTTGCGCTCACGGCGGAGGTCGCCCTCAACCATGATCTGGTTCTTATCGATATAATCGCGGATGGCGTTAACCTCATCCTCGGTGAGGTCCTTAACACGCGTATCCACGTTAACGTTGCACTCGACGCAGATCTTCGTCGCAGTGGTGCGGCCGATGCCGTAAATGTAGGTCAGACCGATCTCAACGCGCTTCTCACGCGGGAGGTCGACACCATTAATACGGGCCAACGTAGTCTCCTCTCTTAACCCTGACGCTGCTTATGACGGGGGTTCTCGCAAATGACGAGGACCTTGCCATGGCGCCTAATGATTTTGCACTTATCGCACATCTTCTTGACCGAAGGACGTACCTTCATCGTTCTTCCTTTCGGTAGCGCTCAAACTACTTCCCTACTATCTACTCGCCCAGCCGCAGGCGTTTAAAACTATGGCTGGTCTTCACACACAATCCGACCGTAGGTTGAGCTAAGCCTGCAGCCGGAAATGGAGTGCGTGTATGCGTGCCGCTATTTGTAGCGATAGGTGATGCGGCCGCGGGTCAGGTCGTACGGGGAAAGCTCCACGACAACCCTGTCACCGGGGAGAATACGGATGTAATTCATTCGGATCTTGCCAGAAATGTTGCACAGAACCGAATGACCGTTCTCGAGCTCGACCTTAAACATGGCGTTGGGCAGCGGTTCCTTTACCGTACCCTCGAGCTCAATTGCGTCTTCCTTCTTCACAAGCAATCATCTTTCTCTAGAAAACGACAGCGATTGAGTATTCTACAATACGCATGCACGTATCGTAATATCTTCGTAATGGCTCCACATCTAAGCGGAACTTGTTACATTTCTCCGCCTTGGAGCGAACACCAAGCACCTTGGGCATCCGTGGTGAGAATCACCGGTCCGTCATTGGTAATGGCGACGGTGTTCTCGTAGTGCGCGGCGGGCAGGTGGTCGTTGGTCGTGACGATCCAACCGTCGGAGCCCGTGCTCACATGGTTGGAACCCATCGTAACCATCGGCTCGATGGCAATGACCATGCCAGCCTGGAGGCGAACGCCTCTCCCCTTCTTTCCATAGTTAGGAACGTTGGGGTCCTCGTGCATCACACGGCCAATGCCATGGCCCACATAGTCGCGAAGCACGCCGTAACCGTGAGACTCGGCGAGAGACTGAACGGCATAACCGACGTCCCCGATATGGTTACCGGGAATAGCCTGCTCGATGGCAGCCTTAAGGCAATCGCGCGTGACCTCGCACAGGGCCTTGGCCTCGGGCGTAGGGGTGCCGACGAAAAACGTCCAAGCGTTATCGCCAACCCAACCGTCGACAACGGCTCCCGTATCGATGGAGATGATATCGCCATCGCGCAGGATCATGTCGGGGTTGGGAATACCGTGGACCACGGCATCGTTAATCGATGCGCAAATGGTACCGGGGAACCCGCCGTAACCCTTAAAGGCCGGGGTGCCGCCATGCATACGGATAATCTGCTCCGCGAGCTGATCGAGCTCAAAGGTCGAAACACCAGGGCGCACCATGGCTCCAACGTGGCGGAGCGCCATCTTAGATAGCGCTCCTGCCTTCTTCATCTGCTCGATTTGCGTTGCAGACTTAATCTTGATCATAGACCAAGAGCCTCTTTGACATCCCCGTACACGGTCTCGCGAGCCTGGTCACCGTTGACCGACTTGAGCAGACCCTGGCCACGATAGTAGTCGACGAGCGGGCTCGTGGACTTCTCGTAGACGTCGAGACGGTTCTTGATGGTCTCGGGCTTGTCGTCGTCGCGCTGATACATCTCGCCGGCGCACTTGGGGCAGGTAGCATCGGCAGCGGTGCCGGTGTAACCGCAGGCGCGGCAGGTGCGACGCGAAGACAGACGATCGATGATGACCTCGGGGGCCACGTCGACCAGAAGGGCGCAGTCGATCTCGCGACCCATGGCGGAGAGCTCGGAATCGAGCGTCACAGCCTGGGCGGTGTTGCGCGGGAAGCCGTCGAGGATGAAGCCCTGCTGGGCGTCATCGGCAGCAAGGCGCTCCTTGACAAGGTCGATCACGAGCTGGTCGGGAACAAGCTCGCCAGCGTCCATGTACTTCTTAGCCTGAATACCAAGCTCGGTGCCACCCTTGACGGCAGCACGCAGCAGGTCGCCCGTGGAAATGTGAGCGACGCCAAACTCGGCGACGAGCTCCTGTGCGACGGTGCCCTTACCGGCACCCGGAGCTCCGAGCAATACGAGGTTCATGAGCAATCCTCCTCTAGCCTATTTAAAGAATCCATCGTAATCATACATCTTGATCTGGCCTTCGAGCTTATCGACCGTGTCGAGCACGACGCCGACCATGATGAGGATGGACGTGCCGCCAAATGCCTGGATCAGATGGTTACCCGTGAAGGAGAAGATGATCGAAGGCACGATGGCGATGAGCGCCAAAAAGACAGCGCTGGGAAGCGTGATCTTGTTGAGCGCGTTCTTGATGTAGGCCGCGGTAGCCCTACCCGGACGGACGCCCGGAATAAAGCCGCCCTGCTTCTTAAGGTTGTCGGCCGTGTCATCGGGGTTGAACACCATGGAGGTGTAGAAGTACGCGAAGAACACGATGAGGACAACATTAAGCACCCAGTTGAGCCAACCGGTCGAAAGCGCAGAGGCAACTGCCTGAATCCAGCCGATGCCGGGGAAGAACACGGCAATCTGAGCCGGGAAGTACAGCAGCGCCGAAGCGAAGATGATCGGCACGACACCCGCGGTATTGACCTTGATGGGCAGGTAGGTGGTCTGGCCACCCATCATGCGACGGCCCACGACGCGCTTAGCGTAGGAGACCGGGATGCGGCGCTGGCCGCGCTCAAGAAAAACAATCAGCGGGATAACCAGCAGGATGATGGCGCAGATGATCACCATGGTGATGATGCCACCGGCATTGCCCTCGGTGCTGGAGAAGATCGCCTGCGGCAGGCCGGCCATGATGTTCGCAAAGATGATCAGGGACATGCCATTGCCGATACCGCGCTGGGTGATGAGCTCACCAATCCACATGATCAGCATGGCGCCCGCAGTGAGCGTGCCGACGATCATGAGGTCGAAGATGATCTCGGGAGCGCCAGCGCCATTAAAGCTGATGCCGAAGCTTTTAAAGAGGAAGAGGTAACCCACGGAGTTGAGGATTGCCAGAGCCAAGGTGAGGTAACGCGAATACTGCGTAATCTTGGTCTGACCGACCTCGCCCTCGCGGGCAAGCTCATGCAGGGAAGGCACAACGGCCTGGAGCATCTGGAGGATGATCGAGCTGGTGATGTAAGGCATGATGCCCAGCGAAAACACCGACACATAGCTCAATGCGCCGCCAGAGAAAAGATTCAGGAGGGCCATAGCACCTGCGGCGACCGAATTGTTATCGGTCGAGAAAAGGCCCAGCATCCCCTGGAAGGGAATGCCGGGCACAGGAACGTGCGCACCAATGCGGTACACGACGAGCATAGCTATGGTAAAAAGAATCTTTTCGCGCAATTCTTTGATGCGGAAAGCATTCTTAAGACCATTTAGCACGGCAGCTCGACCTTTCCGCCGGCGGCCTCGATCTTGGCCTGCGCAGAAGCGCTGACCTTGTCGACCTTGACCGTGAACTTCTTGGTGAGCTCACCATTGCCGAGCACCTTGACGGGCTCGAACTCGCTCTTGGTGATGCGAGCGGCCTTAAGAGCGGCACCGTCGATTACAGCGCCGTCCTCGAACTTACGCTCGAGACGCTCAACGTTAACAGCGGTGTACTCGATACGACGGGGGTTGCGGAAGCCCGGAAGCTTGGGCAGGCGCATAGCCAGCGGAGTCTGGCCACCCTCGAAGCCGGCACCCTTGGTGCCACCAGAGCGGGAACCCTGGCCCTTCTGGCCGCGGCCAGAAGTGGTGCCGTGACCCGAAGAATTGCCACGGCCGACGCGCTTACGGTTCTTGGTGGAACCGGGCGCGGGAGTAAGATCGTGAAGCTGCATTTGCTACTCCTCTACAATCTCGACAAGGTGCTTGACCTTGAAGATCATGCCGCGGACGGACTCGTTGTCAGCAATCTCGCGAACCTCGCGGATCCTGTGGAGACCGAGGGCACGGACAGTACGGACCTGGTCCTGCTTGCAACCGTTGGTGCTGCGGACCTGCTTGATCTTGATGGTGTCAGCCATGCTTAGTTCTCCTTACCGACGAACATCTCGGAGACCGTCAGGCCACGGCGAGCCGCGACGTCCTCAGGGCTGGAGAGCTCCTTGAGGCCCTCGACGGCAGCCTTGATGATGTTGAGGCCGTTGTCGGTACCGAGGGACTTGGACAGGACGTTCTTGATGCCAGCAAGCTCGAAGAGGGGACGCACAGCGCCGCCGGCGATAACGCCGGTACCCTCGACAGCGGGCTTGATGATGATGCGGCCGGCACCAAAGTGGCCGAGAACCTCGTGCGGGATGGTGCCCTGCTCGGTCACCGGCACGTGGAACATGTTCTTCTTGGCATCGAGAGACGCCTTGGAGATGGCCAGGGGCACCTCAGCGGACTTGCCCATGCCAACGCCGACGTTGCCCTTGCCGTCGCCAACGACGACGAGAGCGACGAGGCTCATGCGACGACCACCCTTGACGGTCTTCGACACGCGGTTGATGTAAACGACGCGCTCCTCGAACTCGGAGGCCTCGCGCTGCTGCTTCTGATTACGAGCCATGTGCTACATACCTCCTAGAACTCGAGACCGGCGGCACGAGCACCGTCGGCGAGGGCCTTGACGCGGCCATGGTAGATACGGCCACCGCGATCGAAGGCGACCTTGGTGATGCCGGCCTCGATGGCACGCTTGCCAACGAGCTGACCGACCTTCTCCGCAGCCTCCTTGTTCGAGGTGTGGGTGCCCTTGAACTCGGCCTCGAGGGTCGAGGCAGAGACGAGCGTCAGGCTAGAGCCCTTGCTGTCGTCGATGATCTGGGCATAGATGTTGGCGTTAGTACGGGTCACGCGAAGACGCGGACGCTCGGAGGTACCCGAGACCTTGCCGCGAACACGACGCTGACGACGCTTGAGGCCTTCCAGCTTCGCCTTATGCTTGTTCATACGTAAACTCCTAAAAAGGTTGATCTTGCCAGCACCTGACGGGGTGCTGGTCTTATGCGAGTGAGTCGGTTACGACTACTTGGCGGCCTTACCCAGCTTGCGGCGGATGTGCTCGCCAACGTAGTGGATACCCTTGCCCTTGTAAGGCTCGGGAGGACGATGGCCGCGGATCTCAGCGGCGATCTGACCGACCTGCTGCTTGTTGATACCCTTGACGTTCACGTGGGTGTTGTCGGGAACCTCGAAGGTGATGCCCTCGGGAGCCTCGACGATCACGGGGTGCGAGAAGCCCAGGGAGAACTCGAGGTTCTTGCCCTTCTGCTGCACGCGGTAACCGACGCCGGCGAGCTCGAGCTTCTTCTCGAAGCCCTCGGAAACGCCAACAACCATGTTGTGGATGAGGGCACGGGTGAGGCCGTGGCGGGCACGGGTCTCACGCTCGTCGTCGGGACGGGAAACGGTGAGGACGTTGTCCTCGATGTTGATAGCGAGCTTCTCAAAGACATCGAGCTCGAGCTGGCCCTTGGGGCCCTTGACGACAACGTTGTTGCCGTTGACTGCCACTTCGACTCCGGCGGGAATCTGGACAGGCTTATTACCGATACGAGACACGGTGATCTCCTTTCCTTCTACCTACCGAGCGAATTACCAGACGTAAGCGATGATCTCGCCGCCGACGTTGTGCTTGCGAGCATCGCGGTCGGTCATAACGCCATGGCTGGTGGAAATAATGGCGGTACCAAGGCCACCGCGGACGCGGGGCATGTCGGCAACGCCGGTGTACTTACGCAGGCCCGGCTTGGAAATGCGGCGGATGCCGTTGATGACCTTAGCCTTCTTGGGACCATACTTAAGCGTGATGTGCAGAGTCTTCTGGGGAACGGTGTCCTCGACATCGTAGCCCTCGATGTAGCCCTCCTCGTGCAGAACACGAGCGATCTCGACGAGCTTCTTGCTGCTCGGCATGGAGACCGTGGCCTTGTTCACAGAGTTAGCGTTACGGATGCGCGTAAGCATATCTGCGATCGGGTCTGTAAGGTTCATACAGATTCTCCTTCGTTCTTGATGAACACGTGCTCTTGGTTCTTCGCCGCCCTTAACGGCAAAGCCTTTTTAGCGCGTTTTCCCTGTTCCAAACTGATGCTTGAAACGCTGGTAGTGACTTACCAGCTGGCCTTCTTAACGCCGGGAAGCTCGCCCTTGAGTGCAAGCTCGCGGAAGCAGACACGGCACAGGCCGAACTTGCGGTACACAGAGTGCGGACGGCCGCAGCGCTGGCAGCGCGTGTACTCACGAGTAGAGAACTTCTGCTTGCGATTGCACTTGACGATCATCGATGTCTTAGCCACTTATATCCTCCTCACATAGAGTATTGTTCGCCCCAAGCGCCGCCCCCTTCTGGGAACGGCGCTCATAGGGCAGGTGAACCTATTTCTTGAACGGGAAACCGAAGGCGTCCAGAAGGGCCTTGGCCTCCTCATCGGTGTTGGCGGTGGTCACGAAAGTGATGTCCATACCACGCTGGTGATCGACGGAGTCGAAGTCGATCTCGGGGAAGATGAGCTGCTCGGTGACGCCCATGGAGAAGTTACCACGGCCGTCGAAGCTCTTGGCGGAGATGCCGCGGAAGTCGCGGATACGGGGAATCGCGACGGAGGTCAGACGATCGAAGAACTCCCACATACGGTCGCCACGCAGGGTAACCTTGCAGCCGATCGGCATACCAGCGCGCAGGCGGAAGGTAGCGATGGACTTGCGGGCACGGGTGATCATCGGCTGCTGGCCGGTGATGGCGCGCAGGTCGCGCACGGCACCGTCGATGGCCTTGGAATCGGTAGCGGCCTCGCCGACACCCATGTTCACGACGATCTTCTCAAACTTGGGGATCATCATGACGTTCTCGTACTGGAACTTGTCCTGAAGCTGCTGCTTGACCTCGTTGTTGTACTTGGTCTTCAGACGCGGCACATACTTCTCTTCTGCCATTGTTCACTCCTTCTTGGGGTTTTAAGCACGGGGCGTGGCCACGATGGGTTGTCCTCGTGCCTCCTGACTGCATCCGCGCCGCTCATGGCATTTCGCGGTTTGGACTCGACGCAGCAGGAGCCGACAAAACAATCGATACTATACGCGCATCGGAAGCGTATTTCCAGAAAAACCTCGTCTGCCTGCACAACTCCACAACTCCCCCGCACAAATTGATCCCTAGGGCACGGAGGAAAACAGCAGTTGCGGTGAGATAGGGACTGTTTGATGGCTTAAAAGGCTTAAACAGTCCCTATTCCACCGCAACTCATATATGGGGCGTTATTTTTGGCGCGGGAGGACCAGGTTGAGGATCACAGCAACGAGCGCGGCGACGGCAATGGAGGATCCGCCAAAAACGGTGCCGACCCATGCGGGGAATCCAGCGCCGGCAAGCGCGCCGGCCGTGCGCTCAATGCCCGTGCCAAAGGCGATAGAGAGACCCATGAGCGTGGTATCGCGCTGAGACAGGCCGTGGCGGGCAAACATGACCACACCGTTCATACCGATGGTCGCGAACACGCCAATCGTGGCGCCACCGATGACCGGCTGCGGAATAGACGTGAGCACCGCCGCACACTTGGGCAGCAGGCCCGCGATGAGCAGGATGGCAGCCGCAAGCGTAAAGACCATGCGGTTGACGACCTTGTTCTCGGCGATAATGCCCACATTCTGGCCAAAGGTTGCCGTGGGGACGCCGCCAAAAAAGCCTGACAGCATACCGACCAGGCCGTTGGCGATCAGGCCACCCGAGATCTGGCTATCGGTCGCAGGGGTATCGAGCGCAGCGGACGACACGGCGGCAAACTCGCCCATGACCTGTACTGCGTTGACAATGGCGACAACGCCCACAACGGCGCACGCGGCCGGGTCGAACACCAGGCGATGGGCGCCCAGGGCCGGCGGGGCGAACCAGCTGGCGGTCGCGATGGCCGAGAAATCGACCATGCCCAACACCGCAGCCAAAACAAAGCCCGCGCAGATACCAGCCAGGATGCTGCCCAGCCTAAGCGCGCCCTTGCCGTAGTTGCCAGCCATAAAGGTGACGACGAACGTCACAAGTGCGACGGCCCAGTTGGTGACACTGCCAAAATCGGCCGCGCCCTCCCCGCCCGCCATGGAGGCAACTGCCACTGGGCATAGCGACAGGCCAATGACAAAGATGACGGTGCCAAGCACCGGGGCCGGAAACAGAAAACTCACGCGCCTAAACAGTAGGCCGAAGAGCGCGACGAGCGCGCCGCCGATTACCTGGGCGCCCAGTACGGCCTCAAAACCAAGCTCAAGACCGACTGCCTTGAGCGCCGGCACGAAGGTAAAGCTCGCACCCATCACAATGGGCAGGCCCGAACCGACGACACCTTTTATGGGAAACTGTTGAAGGAAAATGTCAATCGCCGAGAGGACGAGCGACGCCTGGATGACAGCGGCTTCCTCTTGAGGGGTAAAGCCACAGACCGACGCGATAATGATGGCGGGCGTGACGATACCCGCGAATGCCGCCAGCACATGCTGCAGTGCATGGGGTAATACCTGCACAAACGAAACTTTTCCCGTACGCTCGAACAGGGCATCCCCTGCTGCCGACTCTGCCATTTGCGCCTCCCATACCCTAGGCAGCGGCCCCATGCCGCTCAACGGTCGGACATTATAGGGCATATGGCACAGGTAGCATTTTGACCCGCATGCGGCAGAGGGCTGGGGCAGCTCATTTGGGATGCGACTAGCGCTTGCGGGGGACGAGTTTGGTGCGACGCAGGTGGATCATCTCGGCGGCGATGGAGATGGCGATCTCCTCGGGGTCCTCGGCCTCGATGGCGACACCGATCGGCAGGTGCAGCTCGTCGATCTGGCCCTGCGTGAAGCCCTCCTGCTCCAGGCGGGCGCGCACAAAGGCGGTCTTGCGGCGCGAGCCCAGGCAGCCCAGATAGGCGGGTTTAGCGCGCATGGCCTGAATCACCACGTCGATATCGGACTTGTGACCCGCCGTGGCGACGACCACCAAGTCGCGCGGGCCGATGGGGCACAGCTCGCTCAGGTTCTTATAATCGACCAGACGACGGTCGTAGACGCCGGGCACCCATTCGGGGGTCAGCGTGCCGGGGCGGTCGTCGCAAGCCACGACGGCAAAGCCCGCCGCCGTGAGCACCCGCGCCGTCGCAGCGCCCACGTGGCCGCAGCCAAAGATATAGGTCAGGCCCTCGGGGCAGAGCGTCTCGATGTGCGCCGGGGGAATCTCGGAGGCGGCGTTGGTGTAGGTGACCTTACTCCCCTCCTCCACCAGCGAAAGCTCGGGGCAGCCGGCAATGGTATGGCGCGATGTCTCGCCATGGTACTCAACCACATCGCCCTCGAGCGCGCTCGCGATAAACGGCTCAAAGTCGATGACGAAGTCGCCGATGCGCCGATAGGCCAAGACGTCGGCAACCGACTGGAACAACGGTGCCTGGGTCGAGTCCAGATGCAGGTAGCACAGGCAGATGGCCCCGCCGCAGATCATGCCGGTATCGGAGTTCTCGCCGCCCATGGTGTAGCGGACCAGACGCGATTGCCCTGCGGCCAGCAGCTCGCGCGCCTCGTCCAGCGCAAAAAGCTCAATCTTGCCGCCGCCGATGGTGCCCGCTTGGCTGCCATCGGCAAAGACGGCCATCCAGGCGCCCACGCCGCGTGGTGATGACCCCGCCGTACCGGCCACGACCACGAGCTCGCACGTCTCGCCAGCACGCAGGGCGGCAAGCGCCGCTTTCACAACATCGAGCTTTTCCATTGCCGCCTTCTATCCTCTAAAGACATCGGTGAGCATAGCGAGTGCCTCGAGCACGCCGCCGCCGACCGATGTCGCCTTGTCCGAAATATAGTTGATGTAGCTGGCGTCGCCACGCGGATCGACATCGGCGCATTTAAAGCCCTCAGTCACCTGCACGCCGTTCGCCAAAAGCCCGCGCAGACAGCCATCGATCTGCGTGCACATGGGCGTATCGCCCGCGTAGCCAATCACGTCTCCGGCGCTCACGATGTCGCCGATTGCGCGGTCGGACCGAAACACGCCGGCGGCGGGGCTGTGGATAACACGTTCCTTGCCATAGCCGGCGATAATGCCCGGCACGCCCGTGTTAGGCTGGGGCGAACCTTGGGTAATGACACGGCCGAGAAAATGCCCGCGCATGGTCTCGACCACGGCGTCGCAGTCAACCGGCGCGGTAAAGCCCGGCCCCACGGCGATGACGGCGGGCGCCATGTCGCGCGTGGTGCCCAAGTTGCGCTTAGCCAAAATCGCGTCGACCACAGCCGCGGGTTTCAGCTCGCCGATCATCTTGGCCTGGGGGTCTACCACAACGGCGACGTCTCCAGCCTCGGCAATCGCAAGCGCCTCAGCCGGCGTCTGTGCCAAGCGAGCGCGAATGCCCTCGACCTGGACCTCGCCCAGGCGAATGGCCTCGCAAAAACTGATTGTGCGGCGGATGCACGTGGGAACCGCGATATCGGCCATGACAACCGACACGCCGGCGCGCACCAAACGGGCAGCGACACCCGTGGCGATATCGCCGGCGCCGCGAACATAAACGAGCATTCCCGGGGCACCTCCCTGTGCTACGGTTTGAGCAGAGCAAAAGCGGTTCGACCGCTACTCTGATGATTATTTATTATCACAGTATTATACGGCGGTGAACAGATGGAAACGGTTAGCGGCAATCTTGCCTCGGCGCTCAGGATCGAGCCGGGCATTACCGCGATTATCGGCAGCGGCGGCAAGTCGACCTTGCTCAAGACGCTGGGTCTTGAGCTCATGCGCGCTGGCGGCCGCGTGCTCCTCTGTACCACCACGCACATGTTTCCCGTCGCCGGCGTGCCATGGGATGGGTCGAGCCGTCGCCTGGACGCCGCGCCTTGGAAGCCGGGGACCCTACATGTTCCCGGCTGCACCTGCGAGGCATGCGCGGGACTTGTCCGCGGAAGTATCTGCCAGGCGGGTGTTTTGAACCCGGAGACAGGCAAGCTCTCCGCCCCCGCCGAGCCGCTCAACGAGCTGGCGCAGCGCTTTGACTATGTGTTGGCCGAGGCAGATGGCAGCAAGCGACTCCCGCTCAAGGCACATGCCGCCTGGGAGCCGGTCGTTCCCGCCGGCACGGCAAACGTTGTCTGGGTCGTCGGCGCCTCAGGGCTGGGCAAGCCCGTCGCCAAGGTTGTCCACCGCCCCGAGCTCTTCTGCGAGCGCTGCGGCTGCGAGCCCACCGACGCTGCCACCCCAGAGCGCGTCGCCATGGTGCTCAATGCCGAGCTGCAGATGCTGAACCTCGACAATGCCCGCATCATGCTCAACCAAGTCGACACGCTTGCCGATCCAACGATGGCAGATTGCTTCGAGGCAGCCCTCGGCCGCCCCCTCATCGCCACCAGCCTCCAGGGGTAGCAAATTTGGGACGGGGCTCTTTTTGCTACCCCGTCCCAAAAAATCATCTCCCAAATTAGCTACCCCGGCGGTCTTCCCGTTAGCGGGGCACGTAGCGGCCGGGTTGGGCTCCGGTGGGCTCGCCGTCGCGTGCCGCCAGCACGCCGTTCACAAACACGGCCTTGGCGCGGCCATGTGCCTCAAAGCCCTCGAGCGGCGTGTAGTCCACGGCCTGATGCTGCGTCGCGGCGCTGATCGTCCAACGCGCGCACGGATCCCACACGCACACGTCGGCATCGGCGCCCTCGGCAAGACAGCCCTTGCGCGGATACATGCCAAAAACGCGCGCCGGGTTCTCGCTCATCAGGCGGCACAGATCCTCGGGGCCCAGCTGTCCCTCAAAGCTCGTAGCGATCGCGACGGGACGATGCTCCACGCCGGGTCCGCCGTTGGGAATCGCGCGGAAGTCGTCGCGCCCGCGGTCCTTTTGCCCGTGCAGGTTAAAGCTGCAATGATCGGTCGCAATCGTATCGATCTCGCCAGCCACAAGCGCCTCGCGCAGTGCCGCACGGTCGCCGGCATGGCGCAGCGGCGGACTCATCACGTACTTGGCGCCCGCAAAGCCGTCCTCGCCCTGCTCCAGATAGCAGGTGTCGTCGAGCATCAGATACTGAGGGCATGTCTCGACATAGATGTTCTTCTGCCCGCGCGCTTTGGCAGCGCGAATGGCCTCGAGCCCCAGCCTGGTCGAAAGGTGCACCACGTTGACCGGAGCGTCCCCGGCCAAGTGCGCCAGATACAGCAGGCGGCTCACGGCCTCGGCCTCACACACGTCCGGGCGGCTGAGCGCATGGCCCTCGGGCCCGTGGATACCCTGCTCAAACACGCGCTTCTGCAGCGCGTTGACCAACGTGCCGTTCTCGCAATGCACGCACAGGATACCGCCCACGCGCTTGAGCTCCTCCAGCACCTCGAGCGTCTCGGCATCGTCCAGGCGCAGATGGTCGTAGGCAAAGTAGGTCTTAAACGACGACACGCCCGCCTCGCGCATGGCCGAAAGATCGGCGCGGTTGCGCTCGTTCCACTCGGCGAGTGCCATATGAAAGGCGTAGTTGGCCGTGCAGGTTCCGTCGGCGCGATGATGCCACTCGACCAAGGCATCGGGCATGGTCACGCCGCGATCGGCCGTCGCGTAGTCCACGATGGTCGTCGTACCGCCGCAGGCAGCCGCACGCGTACCGGTCTCAAAGCTATCGGCCGTCCAATCCATGCCGGTCCAGCACTGCATGTGCGTGTGGCCGTCGATAAAGCCCGGGAACACCCAGCAGCCCGCAGCATCCTCGACGGTATCGCCCTCGGCCGGCTCAATCGCCGCGGCAATCCGCACGATCTTATCGCCATCCATGGCAAGATCGGCGCGGCGAAGCCCCTGGGGCGTCACGAGCGCGCCGTTTTTGATGATGATCATAATTGCTCCTTATTGATTGATGCAGTTGGCCACGCGATCAAAATACGAGCAGGCGGCGATATGCTCCGTTATGCGTCGCTGTCCTTTGACGGTATCGACGTCCCACAGCTCGTAGGCACGCGCCTCGACCAGCACCACGTCGGTACGGTCCTTGAGGATCGAACCGCCGCCGTCCTTACCCTCAAGACACATAAGTGCATCGAACAGTTCCGCCGGAAAGAGCACCGGGCTCGAAGGCTCACCGTTGCACGCAAGACGCACCGGATACTTGCGGCCACGCTCATCAAACGCGCGAACCATGGCCTCAAAAGAATCCGAACTCACGAGCGGCTGGTCGCCCGGCAAAAAGAGGCAACCCTTCCAGCCGCGGCTCGCCCCCCACGAAAGGCCCGCACGGACGCTTTCGCTTCTGAGCTTGCCATCGTGCAGCACACACGGGCAATGCTTGTCCTCGCAAATCTGGGCGACCTCGGGCCAACGCGTCGAAACCACAACGTCAAAGCCCCGGGGAACCGAATCGATAGTCCGGGCAATCAGCGGCTCGCCATAGATATCGGCGAGCATCTTGTTAGAGCCAAACCGCTTGCCCTCGCCCGAAGCCATAATGACGCAACCGAGTTTCATGGCGATACCTCCCCTGAAACCATCGTACCCATA
The DNA here is from genome assembly GCF_003459245.1 of Collinsella sp. AF23-2. GTDB lineage: Bacteria > Actinomycetota > Coriobacteriia > Coriobacteriales > Coriobacteriaceae > Collinsella. The sequence continues at coordinate 97,738 of NZ_QRVG01000001.1, read as the reverse complement.
ACTCGCGTCGCGGGGCATCTACATCGAAAGCGCTTATCCCGCACGCCCACGATGCAAAAAGGGGCACCCCGCCGGTTGGCAGAGCGCCCCCTTTACACGGCTTACCTCAGCGCGGCTTTAGGCCTGGAACCAACGGGCGGTATTGCGCTCGTCGAGGGCCTTGAGGGTAGCGGCGGGATCGGCAACCTTCTGCAGGAACATCATGGCTGCGATGGCGTACGGCTTGTAGCTGGCCTCCTTGTACATGCCCACGCGGTGCATGTCAAAGACGTCGGCATTGACCTCGCCGTGCTCGCAGGAGACACCGGAGATGTCGGCGGGCAGCGGGTGCATAAAGATGGTGTCCTGGCCGTTGGCGGTCTTCTCCATGAGCTCGGTCGTGGAGCACCAGTCCTGATGGGTGGCGTTCTGAGCGAGCAGCTCCTTCTCGAGCGCTGCGATGCCGGCGTCGTCGGCCTCGGCGTACAGGTTGGTACGCTTCTCCATGGCGGCAAACGGAGCCCAGCTCTTGGGGATCACGATGTCGGCGCCCTCGAAGGCCTCGGCCATGGTGTTGACCTGCTTAAAGGTGGTGCCGGACTCGGCGGCGTAGCCCTTGGCGCGCTCGACGACCTCGGGCATGAGGTCGTAGCCCTCGGGGTGGGCCAGGGTGACGTCCATGCCAAAGCGGGGCAGCAGGCTGATCAGCGACTGCGGGCAGGACAGCGGCTTGCCGTAAGAGGGCGAGTAGGCCCAGGTAACGGCAACCTTCTTGCCCTTGAGGTTCTCGAGGCCGCCAAACTCGTTGATGAGGTAAAGCATGTCGGCAGAGGACTGCGTGGGGTGGTCGGAATCGGACTGCAGAGAGATGAGCGTGGGACGGTGATCCAGAACGCCGTCCTCGTAGGCCTGCTGGACAGACTCGGAGACCTCGGCCATGTAGGCGTCGCCCTTGCCGATGTACATGTCGTCGCGGATGCCGATGACGTCGGCCATGAAGGAGATCATGGTAGCGGTCTCGCGGACGGTCTCGCCGTGAGCGATCTGGGACTTCTTCTCGTCCAGGTCCTGCAGCTCAAGGCCGAGCAGGTTAGCGGCCTTGGAGAAGGAGAAGCGCGTACGGGTGGAGTTGTCGCGAAACAGGGAGACGGCCAGACCCGAATCGAAGATCTTGGACGAAACGTTGTTCTCGCGCAGCTCGCGCAGGGCGTCAGCGACGATGTAGAGCGCCTTGAGCTCATCGGTGGTCTTATCCCAGGTGTGCAGGAAGTCGCTGCCGTACATGCCCTTAAAATCGAGGCCGTTCAGCTGCTCGACGAGCTCGGTAAACTTGGCATCCATGTAAATATCCTTTCCAAAGATGAAACGATTGCAATGAGTAGATGTGCTCCGGCATGCGCGTGTGGCTAGAACATGCAGAGCGCTATGACGAGGACCCGCTACCGTTGAGGAAGCATGGGAGATAACGACCGCGGGCCCCAAGTCAACAGGGGGTGCCGGGGACACGAGCGGCCCCCGGCTCAACAAGATCAAGGAATGGGACTAGTCGATCTTGTTGTTGGTCAGACCGGCGCGGAACACGGTGGCGTCGCCATCGGCCTGGCTCGGATCGTAGAGGTTCAGGGCAGCCACATACATGGCGGCAGCGGTGACCAGGTCGTCCTTGTAGGTGACCTCGTTGGGAGCGTGAGCCTGAGACTCGGCACCCGGGCCAAAGCCGACGCAGGGGATGCCATAGCGACCCTGGATGGAAACGCAGTTCGTGGAGAAGGTCCACTTGTCGCACAGCGGACGACCGGTGCGCTTGTCCATGCTGGGCTCGCAGCCGATGCGCTCGTCACCGAACATGGCCTTGTGGGCGTCGACGAGGGCCTTGACGTGCGGAGCGGTCTCCTTGTTGATCCACGTGGGGAAGTAAGCCTCGGTCTCGTAGACCTCGCCGGTCCAGGACGGACGGTCGTACATGTACATGGAGACCTTCACGTCGTCGCCGTACTTCTTGGCGGCCGGCAGGTTGCGGATCTCGTCCAGGCAGGACTCCCAGGTCTCGCCGGCGGTCATGCGACGGTCGATGGAGATGGCGCAGGAGTCAGCGACAGCGCAGCGGCTGGGGCTGGTGTAGAAGATCTGGCTGACGGTGCAGGTGCCGCGGCCCAGGAAGCGGGCATCCTCGAAGTGCTCGGGGTTGTACTTGGGGTCGAGCATCTTGACGAGACCCTTGATGTCGGTCGACTCGTCGCAGCCGTTGTTGTTGAGGGCGCGGACGTCGGCGATGATGTCGGCCATCTTGTAGATGGCGTTGTCGCCGCGGTCGGGAGCGGAGCCGTGGCAGGAGGTGCCGTGAACGTCGACGCGGATCTCCATACGGCCGCGGTGACCGCGATAGATGCCGCCGTCGGTGGGCTCGGTGGAAATGACGAACTCGGGCTTAATGCCGTCCTTGTTGTAGATGTACTGCCAGCACATGCCGTCGCAGTCCTCTTCCTGGACGGTGCCGACGACCATGATCTTGTAGCCCTCGGGGATGAGGCCCATGTCCTTCATCATCTTGGCAGCATAGGTAGCGGAAGCCATACCGCCCTCCTGGTCAGAGCCGCCGCGGCCGTAGATGATCTCGTCGGTCTCGTAGCCCTCATAGGGATCGGCATCCCAGTTCTCGATGTTGCCGATGCCGACGGTGTCGATGTGGGAGTCGATGGCGATAATCTTGTCGCCCTCGCCCATAAAGCCCATGACGTTACCCAAGCCATCGACCTTGACCTCGTCATAGCCAAGGCTCTCCATCTCGGCCTTGATGCAAGCGACAACCTCGCCCTCCTCGCAGGACTCAGAGGGGTGGGAGATCATGGCGCGCAGGAAGCGAGTCATATCAGCACGATGGGACTCAGCCGCAGCCTTAATGGCATCAAAATCGAGTTCTTTAGTCATAACAGTCAACCTTTCTACAAGGGTTTACCTACAGGTAGATATTTCAGATAGATCACTTGTGCCAAGCAGCGTGAGGTCGAGCACCCGGCAAGCAAGTAAACGTAGGGTGGCGGAGCATATGTTTGCTCCGTCGCGAGTTCCGCACGAGCCGGAGAGCACTTAATGTGCTCTCCGTGCGAGCAGGACTGTCCGAGCAGGGAGTAAACATATGCTCCGCCACCCGGACAGGCTAGGCTCGCTAGCAGGTCGGATACTCGCCCTCCCAGACGATGCGACGGTACTGGTCCGGATCGGTGTCGCCCTCGGTGGAGAAGCAGAGCACGGAGCTCGTCTTGTCCAGGCCGATGAGCTCCTTGAGCTCGGCGTACTCGGGATCGAGCATGAGGGTCTCGACCAGGCCGGTGGTCACCGCGCCGGACTCGCCGGAGATGACGCGCGGGTCGCCCTTCTCGGGAGCGCCCAGGGTGCGCATGCCGCGAGCGGTGACCCAGTCGGGGCAGGACACGAAGGCGGTGGTGTGGTTGCGCAGGATATCCCAGCCCAAGATGTTGGGCTCGCCGCAGCACAGGCCGGCCATGATGGAGGGCATGTCGCCGTCCACGATGCGCGGGTCGCCGTCGCCGGCGGCAGCGCCCTTGTACAGGCAGGCGGCAGGCGCGCACTCGACCACGACGAAGGTGGGCGGGTTATCGGGATACAGGTTGGTGAAGTAGCCCACCACGGCGCCAGCCAGCGAGCCCACGCCAGCCTGGACAAAGACGTGCGTCGGGCGGTTGATGGCCATCTCGCGCAGCTGCTCGGCCGCCTCGGAAGCCATGGTGCCGTAGCCCTCCATGATCCAAGACGGGATCTTCTCGTAGCCCTCCCAGGCGGTGTCCTGAACGATGACGCCGCGCTCGCAGGCGTCGGCCTCGGCGGCGGCCATGCGCACGCACTCGTCGTAGTTGACCTCTTCGATGGTCACCGTGGCGCCCTCGGCGGCGATGTTATCAAAGCGGGGCTTGGTGGAACCCTTGGGCATGTGCACGACGGCCTTCTGGCCCAGCTTGTTGGCAGCCCATGCCACGCCGCGGCCATGGTTGCCGTCGGTGGCGGTAAAGAAGGTAGCCTGGCCAAAGTCCTCGGCCAGCTGATCGGAGGTCAGGTAATCGAAGGTGCAGTCGGCAACGTCCTTGCCGGTCTCGTCGGCAATGTAGTTGGCCATGGCAAACGATCCGCCCAGGACCTTAAAGGCGTTGAGGCCAAAGCGGTAGCTCTCGTCCTTAACGCACAGGTTGGACAGGCCCAGGCGCGCAGCCTGACCGTCCAGGCGGGCAAGCGGAGTGACGGTATATTGAGGGAACGACTGGTGGAAGGCGCGGGCCTTCTTCACGTGGTCGAGGCTCATGATTCCCAAGTGCTTATCATCGCTCTTGGGCATCGTGTTGCCCGCCCACTGGATCTTATCGGCCATACGGTGAACTCCTTAAGTCCTCTCTTGCCGGCCCCCGCATACGCGTTTCAGCCCATTCCCATTCATGCGGCTAAACTTTTATGTGGATGCCAAACAAAAAGTTTGTTAGTACTGTTCTATCACACTTTTTGATTGGCAAACCTAACAAATTGTTTGTTGCCGTAATCGGTACCTTTTCGCCGCCGAACGGTCACATAACGCAGCGACGCTTTCGTTATTTGCGAACAAGTGTGGTTTATGGCAAAGTGTGCCCAAACTAATTTTTAGGAAGGCACCCATGACCCCCGCACAGATTGAGTTCTATAAGCGCCTTGCACACGGTCTGGCGCTCCAATTTGGCCCCAACTGCGAAATCGTCGTCCACGATCTGGAGACCGATGACGTGGACCACTCCATCGTAGTGATCGAAAACGGCCACGTCAGCGGGCGCAAACTGGGTGACGGCCCCAGCCATATTGTGTTTGAGTCCATGCACGAGGGCGCCACCGACGTACACGACCGCGAGCCATACCTCACCAAAACCACCGATGGCAAGCTGCTCAAGTCCTCGACGATCTTTATCCGCAACGATGAGGGCAAGCCTGTCGGCATTTTGGGCATCAACTTTGACATTACGCTTATGAAGGCTTTTGAGCGTTCGCTCGACGCCTTTACCGGCACCGGCGGCACGGGCTATACCGAACCCGAGCCCATTACCAAGAACATCGGCGACCTGCTCGAAGACCTGCTGCACGAGTGCGAGCAGTTTGTGGGCAAGCCCGCGGCACTCATGACCAAAGACGAGCGCATTCGTGCCATTGGCTACCTTGACCGTCGCGGCGCCTTCCTCATTTCCAAGTCGAGCGAGCGCGCCTGCGAGTTCTTTGGCATCTCCAAGTACAGCTTCTATAGCTACCTCAATGAGGCCAAGGCGGCAGCAGGCGACAAGTAGGCACTCGCCTGGATTGCCTCTCCCCTTTTGGGCGCGAGTTCTGGAAAGCATGAATCCAAGACCGAGCCGCTTGGAAAGTTCCATATAATCGATGTTATTAGTATTTCGAAAGGGTGGAACAGAATGGCGTTGAGCAAGGCATCATGCACCGGTCGCGGATTGATTCCGGCAATTGGTGGACATGTGCACCGCATGTTCGATGAGGGTGAAGACGACTTGTTTTCGCTGAGCCTTGACGACGTGATGGATGATCGCCCGTGGACCGCCGACGAACTCATGGGCGGCGGGGCTCGCCCGTCAAACCCCAATCCCGCACTTGCGCCTAAGACCGCATCTGCGCCGACTCCTGCGCAGTCGGCTGTTTCGACGCCCGCGCCTACGCCCGCACCCACTTCGGCGCCCACGCCCGCTCCCCGCCCCGCAAGCGACCCGTCCGAGACGGCAGCATTTCTCGCTGCAGCGACGCAGGGCAAATCGGCCGACAGCACCGTTATGTACAGCGCCCAGCAGTTGCCTGTTCCTGCGGCACGCAAGCCTCCGGTCGCAAGGCTCGACGAGCCCGTTGCCCATCAAGTTGCCTACGATTCCTGGGCTGCAACCGATCTGGATGAGACCTCTACCGGCATGCCGGCGCTCGATGTTCCAGTTAACCCGCTTTTTGCCGCCAACACGAGCGCCGCGGACTATGAGGGCGGTGCGGCATATTCCGATTATTCCGATGGCTATGCTGGCACCGGTCGCATCGAGACCGAGGATTATGGCACCGCATCGAGCGATTATCTCAACGATCCGTACGCTGCCACGCCTGCACCGGAATATGACCCGGAGGCCGCGTCCGCGCCGGCGTATACCAAAAGCACGGGCGAAGAGCGCTTTGCCGATTATTACGCCGAGGAAAAGGCGCTGCGTTTCTCGGAATTTCCGCAGGCAGTCAAGGTTGCCTTTATCGCCATTATCATTGCCCTGCTCGGCGTCATTGCGTTTGAGGGATTCCAGCTGTTCCGCGGCCCCACCCAAGCGGAGTCGGAGACCCAGCAAAAAGAGGACGATAACCAGTACCTGGACATCAACACCCTCAAGGGCGACCCCAACGACGGGGACGAGTAGCGGGGGTTAAGGGAGGGCCGGAAGAGCCGGCGGCATGTTACGGCTCCAAAAGCCCTGCCATAAAGATGGGCAGATACAGCACGTCACCATCGCGGTGAAGATTACATTCCGCAAGTACCAGGGCGCGATCGATTCCGTAGCCCTTCGTCGCGAGCGCGTTGTCGAGCGCCGCATGGGACTTAAAGCTCTTGCCCGACTTGACCTCGATGGCAAGAACCTCCCCATCGAGCGTCTCCTCCACAAAATCGAGCTCGCCGACTTTTTTAGACGTAAAGTAGCGCAATCTGAATCCGTGGGCTTTGAGCTCTTGGGCAACGAAGCCCTCAAACGCCGCCCCCATGTTCATGCCAAAGGCGTCTTCCGTCCCCCCATCAAAAACGCCTTGGGCGACCCTTTTGGAATACGACGACATGAGCATTCCGGTGTCCAAGTAAAACAGCTTGAACAAATTTCGTTGCTCCCCCAATAAAAGGGGTGCCACGGGCGCCGTTACGTTATACACGGGAAGCGCGACACCCGCCTCCGATAGCCAGAGAAAATGATCTGTCACCTGCGAAAAACGTTTGACACCGTTAATCGATGACAGTTTGAATCGCTTGTTTTTGGAGCCGGCCTCGCTGGGAATCAGATCATAGATATCGCGAATAACCAAGCGTAGCTCAGGCGGAGCGTACTTTGCGATGTCATCGCGATACAGGGCGTGAAGATCGCGATGGATGTTTCGAACCTCGTCGACATTGCGCGTCGCCAAGAAGGAATTGACCGCGTCGGGCATGCCCCCCACCACCACATACTGATGGAACAGATTGAGCAAGCGGTCATACAGATAGCCGGGGAGCTCCTTTTCGTCCTTTAGACAACCCCTGAGCATGTCAAACGCTCCGGCAGCAACGCCGCTTGCCCAGCAGAACTCCTCAAAGTCGAGCGGGTACATCTGGACCTGCTCGACATACCCCACCGGCAGGGAATCGATGCCCTCGAGCTCAACACCAAGGAGCGATCCGGTAAGGATGTATCGAAAGTCGCCGCGCTGGACCAGGTATTTGATAAACGTCACTACGTTGGGGCATCGCTGCACCTCGTCGATAACCACAACGGTCTTGTTCGCAACCATCGGCTGCGTTGCAGCAATAGACATGCGCATAAGCAGGTCATCCGCGCTTTTTGCCGCCAAAAACGAATCGCGCACGGACGCGTCGGCGATAAGGTCGAACGTCACGACATTTTCGAACGATTCGCTTGCAAAGACGTTGACCAAATATGACTTTCCTACCTGTCGGGCGCCCTTGACCAAAAGAGCCTTGTTAGGCGACGAGGCAAGCCAAGATTCAAACTGTGCTTTCGCTTTTCTCTGTAGCATAAGCGTACCCCTTATTACGTGCTGTTTTAGCACTAGGATACACTTTTCCGTGATTGTTATGTGCTCAAATCGACACTTTTTCGAGGTTTTGAAGTGTGTATTACGACACTTTTCCGTACTTTTATACCAGTCAATATTGCACTTTTCCGGATTTAGGCCGAATAATTGCCCGCGATTCCGACACCAACCGACCAAGAGCAGCCTCTCCCACCAGATGCGCTTTACGGTGAAGAGCCACCAACAAATCTGAGGCAATGAGGGCCGGGGGGCCAATCCCCGGCCTTCAACCTAGCACTGCTTTATAAGATCGAGCACCGCCGGAATATCGTCAGCGCTACGGAGTGCAACATAGGTCGGCATACCCGGCCCAAATCCACCCTGTGCGCGCTTGTCCTGACACATGGCCTCCGGGTCAATCAGCTCGTCCACACTCTTTGCCAAGCCAACGGCAATCCAGCCGCCGTTGCTAGTCCTGCCTTCCAGCACGGCATGCAACTTCCGTTTGCCCGACCTGAATCCTACGTAGTACTTGGCCATATAGGATTCCCACGAAGGATTGGCGTTGAGGATAGACTCGCGTATCTCCTCGAACAATTTTTGATTAAGCCCGCCCTCGGCAAAGGTTGGATGGTTCTCTTGCAAGGTCCAAATAGGCACCTCGTCAGACTTCCCACGAGAGGGGCGATACTTGTCGACGACATCTGCCGGAAGGTCGGGATATTTCCATATCTCACACGCCTCTTTCGCCAGATCGTCCGCGCGCTGCCTAATCTCCTCCTCGCCCCATTTTTCATGCGAGGCGATCGACTTGTTTAGGTAGAGCGGGCTGCATTTAAGTCCCACGTTCGGAAGATTGAGCTTGTCCGAGAACGACCGGTTTGAGTACTCCTGGTTGTAGCCCGTCAGCGTAAGATTTCCCAAGTTGTTGCACAGCCTGTCGTGGATGTCTTCCCAGTTCTCACCAAGCGATTCCTTCCAGCCGTGCTCACCATCGATCGTCTGGGGCATGACGTGCTCGATCTGGTAATCGTCAGCCGAGATGGGCTCCTTCGGGTGGTGCCAGTTCTCCATACGCTCCAGGTAATAGCGCTTTTTAGAGAAGCGGTTGTAACAGTCACGCGTCTTAAGCTCCTCGACAAAATGCTCGTCTGTCGGGAAGTACGCGGTCATACCGCTGCTGTGGATAAGGAGCATCGCCGTAACGTACTCCTCTATATCGGCTTGAAGCTCCAGGTTGCGATACATGCCTGCAAAAAAGTTGTTTAAGCCCGTGGTAAGCCTGCCGCAAACCGCGCGTCTAAACAGAAACGACTCGATGGTCTCGCAGATGCGAAGGAACGCGTTGCGGTCTAGCCTATTTCTCTCGTAAACCGAGTAGAGCAGCATCAAAAGAGGCCTGATCTGTCTCACATCAAGGCTTACGATTCTGCTGAACACCCGACGTAGGCCAGCGTCCTTTTCTTTGTCTCGGAACAGGCTGGCATACCTTTGCGCATACTCGCGCAACTCCTTGAGCAGACTCTCGGTGTCTCCGTCGTAGTCATCGGTAAAATACCGTTTGAACTCGTAATAAGCCTCATTCTCCTTTGGCTGCCTATTGGGAGCCTTGAGCCACAGCCAGTACCAAATGAAGGCGTTAAACTCGCCCTCGCCCCCTTTTCCAAACAGACGCTCAATGGGATGCCAGTAGCCCTCGTAGAGCTTGGTCTGTTCGTCGTTAGGAAGCGACATAAGAACATAGTTGCGTATGAGATCGATGGGCATGAGGGGCTTGCCCTTGGAGTTCATGGACTCAAATATGAGCTGGGCATTATCGACGCCAGCGGTGAGCTTAGTATCGATGACCTGCACGCGGTTTAGCCCCGCCCAAAGCCTTGCCGGATCGAATGATTTTCCGCGCATCTTTTCGCGGAAGAACGCATGGTTCTCGACAATGCGATCCGATTTTTCATCTGGCATGGGAAACCCAGACACGATGGAAAACAGAGTCTCTTTATCGTCCTGCGAGAGCACTAATTTGTAGCGCGCCAGGCCGTTGTAGTCATCATCGTTAAAGAGATAGTTCTTCCGCAGCGCTGAGATCTTGAGATCGCCAAGGAAGCCGGCCTTGTCGGGATTATCCTCCAGATATTCAGCCAAGGCTGTAATCATCAACGAAAACGTCGTCATGCGCTGCTGTCCGTCAATCAGAAGCACGCGCGAAATACTCGTGGCAGAGCTCTCGGACTCGGGGATATAAAGCATCGACCCCACGAAGTGCGATACGCCATCACGACCCGCTCGCATGACGTCATCCCAAAGCACCTCGCACTCTTTTACACTCCACGAGTAAACTCGCTGGTACACGGGAATGACGAACTGCATCTTCGCCACGCCCATAAGGTCGAGCAGATTCGCCTCAGTTGCTTTCATTTGCGCAATCCCCCTTGTCTTGTTTACGCCGTTTGCAGTCAGTCCTCCACTGAGCGGAGGGCGCTAAAGACGAGAGCATCGAGGTGCTGAAGCAACCGGGATGCTCATATCACTAGATTTTACAACGCTTGTTGCAGGTGCGTTTTTGCATGCATTAAAGCATGGCGTTGGGACGCGATTCACTAGGACGCGATTGTATGCAATTGAATGCCCATCAAGTTCCCATGGCTCCCCCTATGAGAAGAGGGTGGACGCCAAGGGTCGCGTGCTAAGCGATAGGTGTATCGCGGATGAGGTGCCGTTTGAGGAGTTGCCCGAAGGATGGGCTTGGGCAAGACTAGAAAGCTTGTGCTCAGTAATTACCGACGGCGACCATCAAGCTCCACCCCAACAAGCAGATGGGATACCGTTTCTTGTCATCTCCGACGTCTCGTCAGGCAAGATTGACTTTTCCAATACTCGACATGTTTCATCGAATTATTTCGATTCACTCGACGGCTCAAGAAAGCCTCGTTACAGTGATTTGCTGCTAACCGTAACGGGATCGTTCGGGATTGTGGTGCCAGTCAATACCGAAGAGCGTTTTTGCTTTCAACGTCACATTGCCTTGCTTCGCCCCTTGGGCTACAGACGGTTCATGATAAATGCCCTTGCGGCACCATCAACATACGCATATTTCAATGCCAAGGCTACCGGTACCGCTCAGAAAACAGTTTCGTTGGGATGCTTGAGGTCTACGCTTCTTGCTCTTCCGCCAGAAAATGAGGAGCCGAGAATTATAAATCAGCTCACTCAGCTCATGCCCCTGGTCGAGGAGTACGGCGAGCTCGAGGACGCCCGCGAGGCGCTCGACGCCGCGCTGCCCGGCCGCCTGCGGAAGTCGGTGCTGCAGCTGGCGGTTCAGGGAGGGCTTGTGCCGCAGGACCCCGCAGACGAGCCCGCCGGCGTCCTGCTCGAGCGCATCCGCGGGCAGCGCCGGCAGCTCGTGGCCGAGGGGAAGATGAGGGCCCCGAAGGGCGGCGAGTCGATCATCTTCGCCGGTTCCGATGGCCGCCGCTATGAGAAGAGGGTGGACGCAAAGGGCCGCGAGTCCGAGCCCGTCTGCATCGAGGACGAGATCCCGTTCGAGATACCCGAGGGCTGGGAGTGGGCGAGATTTTCCACGTTAATTGATCTTGCGCCAGGTACTTCCTACAAAAAGCACGAAGTGACGAGTCAGGGGATTCGTATCCTGAGGGGAGGAAACATCCTCGAGAATGGGTCACTGACGATCGGCACAGACGATGTATTCCTCGATTACGGACACGTCGTACCCTCTGCTCAAGTTCAGGTCGGAGACGTACTGTATGTTGCGTCAACGGGCAGTAAAAAGGTGATCGGCAAGCCCGGATTCGTTTCGAGAGAGATGCCCAATACGCAAATCGGAGCATTCTTGCGGATTGCGAGACCCTTGGCCTGTCAAGGCTGGTGCTGGCTCATTTTCTTTTCCGACTTATATCGAAGCCGCATTAGGGTGCTTTCGACCGGTACTAACATAAATAACGTCAAGGAATCTTACGTGCTCAACCTTCTTGTTCCACTTCCGCCGTTGCCCGAACAACGTCGCATCTTCGAGTGGCTCGAAATGTTGCGAAACACTAACGATTAGCTGTTTTCATGGCATTGTCGAAAGGATGATGCCATGAAAAAGTTTGCTCAGCACTTACGGGAGAAGGGTTATGCGGAGAATACAGTTAACTCGTACGCATTTGCGATTGATCAGCTAATCAATCGTATCCAATCCCTCACGAACCAGTCACTTCTTGCCCACAAGGAATGGCTGGTTTCGTCGTTTGCACCCAAGACCGCTAACAGCCGCATCGGAGCCATTAACGCCTATTTGGATTACATCGCATTTGACGGAATACGACTAAAAGGAGTAAAGATCCAACAGAAGCCCTTCCTCGATAATATTATTAGCAATGAGCAGTATGCACAGCTAAAGGACGGCTTGAAGGGCGACAATAATTTGTTCTGGTACTTCGTTGTTCGTTATCTTGGCTGTACGGGTGCCCGTGTGAGCGAGTTGCGGCAGTTTAGGGCTAAACATGCCTTCGATGGCTATATGGACATAGTTTCCAAAGGCCAAAAGCTTCGCAGGGTCTGGATACCTGAAATACTCTGTCGGGAGACGAAGGACTGGATGCCGGAGCGTGACCATGGCGCATTGTTGTTTCCTGGCAAAGGAGAAAACGCGATTAGCTCTCGCGGAATAGCCCTTGGGCTCAAACGTGCTGCCATTCGTTACGGCGTTGATCCAAACGTGGTCTATCCGCATTCGTTTAGACACCTATTCGCAAAGAACTTCATCGACCGCAACCCAGACATTTCGCTGCTTGCCGACTTGATGGGGCACGAGAGCATTGAGACGACACGAATCTACCTGCGACGCACCGCCAATGAACAGCGCGCCGCGGTTGATGAAGCAGTTAATTGGTAAGAGCAAATACTTCGGTGATTCTAGAAACAATTCGTTTCTGCTCGCTGGCTGGGGGAACAGGGATTAGAGCGCGATACAGCCTGTTGTCATTGATTGCCGGATAGGCAACCCCCTTTGCGTTCTCATTGGCATTTGCATAAGAGTCAAAGCTAGGAGAAACCAAAAAGTAGAGAAGAAAACTAGGAAGGAATCCGTCAAGACATGAAAGGACAGCAAACCCAGTACTTGCGATGGGCTCAATATTAAAATCTTTATCTACGATACAGGCATTATGCAAATAAGGGCGAACGGTCGCATAGAGCACATCATTCTTTGCGACTAGCTTTCTTGCTCGTGAAGGCGCGTCAGCTGCATTTATAACAGTTTCCTGTCCAAGCTTTTGGTTCACATTGTCAATCGACGAGATGTCGATATAGGCAAAACGCGCCTCAGGCCTCTTCTGCCCGCGATTCAAGACAAGAGACCCTAAGCGACGCCACTCCCAGCCCTCGGGTATCTCGAACGGGATCTCGTCCTCGATGCAGACGGGCTCGGACTCGCGGCCCTTTGCGTCCACCCTCTTCTCATAGCGGCGGCCATCGGAACCGGCGAAGATGATCGACTCGCCGCCCTTCGGGGCCCTCATCTTCCCCTCGGCCACGAGCTGCCGGCGCTGCCCGCGGATGCGCTCGAGCAGGACGCCGGCGGGCTCGTCTGCGGGGTCCTGCGGCACAAGCCCTCCCTGAACCGCCAGCTGCAGCACCGACTTCCGCAGGCGGCCGGGCAGCGCGGCGTCGAGCGCCTCGCGGGCGTCCTCGAGCTCGCCGTACTCCTCGACCAGGGGCATGAGCTCGTTTATGCGTTTGACGACGCGGCGTTGCTCGGCGAGGGGCGGGAGGGGGAGAATGAAGTCCGGTATATCACCGAGATTAATTTTGAAAGTATGGGTTCCGCCGCCGACTTTAACTTTTTCGATCCATGCGAAACCAACGGGAGAATCAATGCATGAACAAATCCACTCCGCAATAGCTATGGAAACTGGTCGGAGTAATCCCAGGCTGACAAAGATGCTGAATTCATAATCGACGTCAACGATAATCGGCTTGCCCAGAGTTCCAATGCGGCAAAGCAAGATGTCTCCGCGGCCAGGTTTCACTCGCCTACAAAGATCTTCATGAGTTTCTCGACTGATGTACCGCACTTTAGTCAAGTCAAACGAGCCACCAGAAACGTTTTGCACCGAAAGAAACAAGACGCCAGTCTCAGTATATTGAGGTGTCTTATGCGTACCGTCCGAAACAAGTGAGAGCAGATTGCCCAATCTCGTCCAGCACCACCCCTCGGGCAGTTCCTCAAACGGTATTTCGTTCGCGATACACTTATCGCTTGTCACGCGGCCCTTGGCATCCACCCTCTTCTCATAGGGGGAGCCATCGGAACCGATATAAATAATGCTCTCCCCGCCCTTCGGGAATTTGGCCTTACCTTCAGCAATTAGCCTATGCTTTTCCTCACGAATACGTTTAAGAAGGACGCTGGCAGGCTCGTCGTTCGGATCCTGCGGCACAAGTTTGCCTTCAATTGCCATTTGAAGGATTGAGTTCTTCAGGTCTTTTGCCTTCATCTACGCCTCAATCCCAAGAATCTCGCAAATTCGAGCCAACTTCTGGTCAATCTCGGCGTCGAGCCTAGCACGCTCTTCTTTGTAGCTCCTGATCAGTTCGTCCGGCGGTAAGATCTCCTCTTCCTCGTGAGGATAGCCGCATACGTCAAAGTTAAAGCCGCCGTCTCGCAGCTCGTCAACCGTATAGAACTTGGCCTTGGGATTGCCGTCTTCCTCGATATCCCGACGATTCTCCCACCACTCCTTTACAGGCGCAAAATGTTCGATCCTAATGGGCTTGGTCTTAGAGAAGTGTTTATACCCCTCGGGCATGTCCATGCGATAGAACCAAACGCCCTCAGAGGCCCCCGTATTATCGAAGAACAGAACGTTAGTAGTGATGGGCGTGTACGGAGCGAAGACACTCTGTGGAAGGCGCAAGACAGTATGCAGGTTCATGTCCTCAAGCAGGCGACGCTTGATCTCCGTCTTTGCACCATCCTGGCCAAAGAGAAAACCATCCGGAATGATAACAGCAGCGCGGCCGCCTCGCTTAAGACGATAAAGAATGAGTCCAAGGAATAGATCTGCAGTCTCGGAGCTACGGAGTGCAACAGGAAAGTTGTTTTGCACCGATGCACTCTCGGACCCGCCATACGGTGGGTTCATAAGTACAACGTCAAACTGGCCGTCAGGCTTGTGCTTCCACTCGCGAACGTCCTTCTCGAGAGAGTTATCGTGAAAGACTTCAGGATTATCGATATCGTGCAACAGCATGTTGGTCACGCACAGCAGGTAAGGGAGCTGCTTCTTCTCGATACCGTAGACCGATCTTGCATAGAGCTCACGATCGGCCGGAGTCTGAACCTGGGAGTCGAGAATCTTGAGGGCGCTCGTCAAAAAGCCGCCCGTGCCACACGCGAAGTCAGCCACAGTCTCGCCGAGCTTGGGCGCAAGCGCCTGGGCCATAAAGTCAGTCACCGCTCGGGGCGTGTAAAACTCGCCGGCATTACCTGCGGACTGCAAGTCTTTCAGGATGGTCTCGTAAATTTCACCGAAGGCGTGGCGCTCTTTGTACTCGGTAAAGTCAACCGACCCGTCAATCTCGTTGATGACTTGACGAAGCTGAATCCCATCCTTCATGTAGTTGTTGGCGTCAGTAAAAGCAGCCTTGACGACGACGTGTCGCAAAGGCGCATCAGGTGCAAGCTCAAGACTCTCAAGGGTCTTGAATAGATCATTGTTTACAAAGTCGAGAAGCTCATCACCAGTAAGCGCCTTACCGTCCTTCGCATCGTGCGCCCAGCTATGCCAGCGCAGGCGCTCGGGGATGATGGACTGATAGGAGTCATCGTGAAACTCCCACTCCTGCTCCTTGGCATCGTAAATCTTGAGGAAGAAAAGCCAGGTCATCTGCTCGATGCGCTGCGCATCGCCATTGATGCCAGCATCTTTGCGCATGATGTTCTGCAGGGTCTTTACAAGAGATCCCAGTGCCATTTGCTATCGTTACCTTTCTCTATGCGATGTAGAGCTCGTCCTCGAGCATCTGCGCTGCTTGAATGTACTGTTGTTTGCCGCCGAATGCGGCAACGATCTTCATTGGGCTGCCAAACCGACGGAACTCCTCGAGATCGAGGACATGGGTATCGTCCAAGTCTACGAGGTTCGACGTCGCATATTTGTCGAGAAGTGCTTCAAGGACCTCGCGCGCGACGCCGGCATACTCATAAAGCACGCCCTTTTTCTTGACGCTATTGGCTCTCTCGCTGCGCGTAAGAGGTCTCTGGTCGTAAGCAATATGGCAAATGAGGTCAAAGTCGCTCATTTGCTCCTGCCCAGTCTCGAGCCGCAGCTCATCCAGGAATACGCCACGTGCGCGCAGCTCATCGATAATTGCTTGCTTCTTATGTTCAGAGTTCCACGCCGCTAGGAAGTGGTCAAGAGTGTCGTATTCGCCAAGAATGTTCTTCCGCGTATAGTCCTTAAGGCTCTCAGTTACAAGAAGACCATCGGATGAGTAATACTGCACCATCTCCGACACTACATAGACGTCGGCCCCATGAACGTGATATTTCACATGAGAAGACGGATCGTCCGGCGGTAATACGGGTGGGTCTACGATTGGAGACGGAGGCGGAACGGGACTGCCGCCATTGCCGCCGGGACCCGGATCCGCAATGGGGTCACCCGGATTAGGCTCAAACACAACAACAGGTTCGCCATCAAACTCGGGATCTGCAAACAAACGCGATGCGTCACGAAAATCGAGGATGGTGAAATAAAGTTTGTCGTAGTCCTCACAGATACGGGTCCCGCGGCCGATAATCTGCTTGAACTCCGTCATTCCGTGCTCACCGAACTTGTTGTCGAGCACGACTACCTTACACGTCTTGCAATTAACGCCAGTGGTGAGAAGCTTCGAAGTCGTAACGATGGTCGGGTATTTCTCGTCGGGGTCGATGAAGTTATCTAACTGAGCCTTACCTTCCCTGTCGTCACCCGTAATCTTCATGATGTAGGTGGGGTGATCTCTTACGATATCGGCGTTCTCGTTTACAAGGGCACGTCGCATATTTTCGGCATGCTCGATGTCAACGCAAAAGACTATGGTCTTGGAGTAACGATCCGTCTCCTTTAGAAATTGAGTTATCCGCTTGGCAACTTCCTCGTAGCGCTCTTTGATGACAATCTCGCTGTCGAAGTCTTGCTTCTCGAAAACACGTTTGGGCAGAGCTTCGCCGCGATCATCTACGGTGCCTTCCTCAGTACGGTATCCGTAAATGTCGACGTTCAGCTTAGGGCGAATAACTTTATACGGGGCAAGAAAGCCATCCTCGATGCCTTGTTTAAGGGAGTAGGTATAGACAGGTTCGCCGAAGTAGGTAATGTTTGAAACCTCTTCAGTCTCCTTTGGCGTGGCCGTCATTCCGATTTGAATTGCACAATTGAAATACTCGAGCACCTTACGCCATGCGGAGTCCGCCGCGGCGCTTCCGCGATGGCACTCGTCAACGATAATCAAATCGAAAAATTCCGAGTCGAACTCGCGGAATATTTCTTCACCGTTTTCACCAACAAGCTGTTGGTAGAGCGAGAAATAGACCTCGTAAGCAGAATCGAGCTTTCGGCCTACGACTTTGGTTGTAACCCTCTTGAGAGGCTTGAAATCGCCGTCTATGGTCTGATCGACGAGAATATTGCGGTCCGCCAGATAGAGAACCTTACGAACCTCGGTAGTCTGTCGCAAGCGATGAACGATTTGAAAAGCCGTAAAAGTCTTTCCCGTTCCCGTTGCCATAACGAGCAAGATGCGATTCTTACCTCGCGCAATAGCTTCAAGCGTACGATTGATGGCGATGCACTGATAGTAGCGAGGATGATTGCCGCCGTGCTCCTGGTAATACGGAGCGGTCACAATCTCCTGGCTATACGGATGCTCAAGTCCCTTAGCTTTTGAGTATCGTGTCCAGAGCTCCGCCGGAGCGGGGAACTCGTTCATGGCGAGAGCGCGCTCTTTCCCGGTAAGAAAATCGTGCTCAACAAAACCCTTTCCGTTTGAGCTGTATGCAAACGGAATATCGAGCAGTTGAGCATATCCCATCCCCTGTTGGAGACCGGCATCAACGGTGTGCTCCGTATCCTTGGCCTCGACGATTGCGATAGGGATACCGGGAGCGTACATCAGAAGGTAGTCCGCCTTCTTCTTGTCTTTGCGGGAGACCATGCTTCCGCGCACGACAATCTCGCCACTGGTAAAGAAATACTCAGTGAAGACTTGGGTGTTGCGATCCCACGACTTCATAATCGCAGGATCGATGAGCTTAAGCCGTGTATCAGACTCGTTCATACGTCTCGGAACTCCTCATTGCGCAAGGCGGCAACTGTTGGTGTTGAACTTATTAATTTTATCATCACCATGCAATCTAGCAGCTGCTTTATACGAAATGAGACGAAGTAAAGTCAGCTCCGTGAGAAAGCTCCAAAGAAAGCAACATGAGCTCCGATGACTTGCATCAGAGGTCATTCCCGGAGTCCTGCCTACCTCCCCTCCGCTTTCAGCTTCAGCAGCAGGTCGCCCAGCTCGGGGCACTTGCTGGAAAGGCGCGTCTGGGGTCGCTCGCCCATCCCCCACCGCTGGCGGATCTCCTGGGCACGCGGACTCACGTGATAGTCCCCGTCCATCATCTGCCTGAGCAGCTTGGCGGTTACGCGCGCATCGGCTAGGGCGCTGTGGGCGTGACCCGTCGACTCGTCGAGCCCGATGCCAAACCACGTCGCCGCGTCACTCAAAGAGACACACCCGTGGCTGCCCACGTCCATGATCGAGGTGTAAAACGCCTGCAGGTCGGCCCAGTCCGTAGGAAATGCGGAAAGGTCGATGCGCTTTGCCTGGCACTCGGTCAAAAGCTGTCGACGGTCCGCCCCGCTCCAACAGACCACCTGGGCGGAGTAGCGACCGATCCAATCGCTGAGCCTTTTGATCACCACATAGAGCGGATCGGCCATCGCGGTATCCACGGCCGATATCCCTGTGAGCTCGCGGACGGGAAACGCAACGCCTTCGGTAAATTCCGTCTGCACAAACTGCGAGAACTCGCCCATAACGTTGCCGTGGTAATCGAGCTTGACGGCGCCGACCTCGATAACCTCATTGCGCAGTCCACGGCGCTGGCGCTGCTTTGGCACCGGCGCAAACTCAAAGTCCAGCACGATCTGGCGCGCAAAGTTCGTCGTATCGATAGCCGAGATGCACGGCGTCTTTTCAGCTGACACGGTTAGGGCCTTTCTCCGTTGCCTGCCGCTTGGTTACATAAGCGGCTACATTGCCGTAAGGATAGGCGCCCGTGCGGACACAAAAGCGGGGTGCAATGCCGTGCACCAGGCACGCGCCACACAAACGGACCCAAGGGATCCCGCCCGCTCTATTCAAATGCATGTGATAAAAATTGAGGACCGGTGACTTGAATCAGAGGTCATCCCGGGCCCATCAGAGCTCACAGAGCTCTTGGTTGCTTTGGTCTTGCTCTTCACGGCGCTTATCGAACTTTCCGAGGCACTCAAGCAGCATTCGAAGCATAACAAGTCGCTGCCATTAAGGCACTGACCTCTTGACCAAGCAACGGCGCTGCCCAGCTCTTCACTACTTGGGCTGCCGTCTGCCTTATTTTACCCACGGGCGCCAGGTTCAACAAATGGTTTTTCAGTCATGAAGTCTCGACGCTCGCCCGGCTCGTCCACTATTCCAGCCACCACTCCACGTCCGCGGAACACTCGACCTCGATGGGTTCCGGATCCAGCACCGTTTCCCCAAGGCCTCCGGATGCCCCATCGGGAGCGCCCATGGCAGCGCAGTACACCGTACCGTAATCCCCCGGCCGGCTGTTATACGAGATATGCTTGATGCCGCCCAGCTTAGTCCCCGCCGCCGCAGCAAGCGCCTGCGCATTACCGCGAGCGCGCTCGACAGCGCGGGCAATCAGGACGTCCTCTGCCGCGCGCTCATCCGCAAGTTCAAATCGAATGTTCATGTCGGCATGCGATCCGCAGGTGTTGAGCGCCGCCCACACAGCCGCACAGTCAACCGAATCGACAGGCGCGGCAACCGTGCCGTACGCATAGTAATCGTAGCCCACGATGATTGCCCTTTTGCGCGTCGTCTGCGCATAGCAGGTGTACCGGCGACACGTTAACTCGTCATCCAGACCAAAGGGCGCCAGCGCGGCGGCGACCTTGGCGCGATCGGCGTTGTAATCGTCCAGGCACGCCTCCTTGGTATCAAAGCGGCCGCCAAAGCCAATGCTAAAGATCACGCGATCGGGCATGACCTTATCCTCGATCCGGGCACCAACGCTCACATAACCGGTCTTATCCGTTGCCATGGCATCCGTCCTTTCCACGAATGGCTACGTTGCAGTAAACATAGCCGTCCGTGCGGACACAAAGTTGTGTGGCGACGCCGTGTGGGGCCCCGGGACGCATGTTCCATTTGAAGCCCCTGCCGGAAAACGAATCCCATTCTGAGCGTCGAATCCGGGACACAGTTTCCGCCTGCAGCCCCGCTGGGAAAGTTCATCCCGGTTTGAGAGCTCGTTCCGGGATGCAATTTCCGTTTGAGGGCCGATTCGGAAACGGCATCCCACCCTGGGGCCGAAATCTGGGACACGCTTTCCGCTGGCTTTCCACCGGCATTCCGCCGACAGCCAACACGACAAAAGAAGGGGCCCTATTCCAGCAATTCGAGGACAGGCTCTTGCCCTCGAGCAGAGCTACCCCGTCCTCACATCTCGGCAAAGGAGATCAACTTAACGTCTCCCCTGCTCTCCGCGGCATCCCGACATCCCTGCGTAAAGCCGCGTTTTGAGAAAAGCGCATAGCTTTTTCGTTGCCGTCTAAAGAGCTCGCTTCGACGAACGAGCTTTTGCAGCACGTCTTCGCCCGCCGGTTCATTGCGCCATTTGCACTCCGCAAACAGCGCAGTGCCCTCGCCATCGTCAACAATCAAGTCGATTTCTTCCTGCGTATGCGTGCGATTATCCGTCCCCCACCAGCGCCCGACGCTCGCCGGAACCACATCGAGCTGGCCCGCGCGTGCGAGTTCGTACACGTATTGTCTGCATATAAGCTCAAAGACCATACCCATGTAATCCGATATGTGCGGCTCAATGCGCTTATACGCCATCTCGGCCATATCGTTTTGAATCAGCCCGATGTTCTGCGGAACAAACTTGTACCAGAACCTAAACATCTGGTCGCTCAGTAGATACACGGCCCGCTTATTACTCGTCTCGTTTAGGGGCAGCTCGCGCTCGACAATCCCAAGCGACGCCAGCTTATCCACATAGCTCTTTACGTTGCTCGCAGGGATTCCCGTAGAGCTCGCAATCTCCGAGATCTTCGAGCGCCCCTGAGCAATTGCTTGCACGATCGCATCATATTGCTCAGGATTGCGGCACTCTTGCATTAGCAGGTTACTCGGCTCCTCAAAGAGATAGCCTGTAGGAGTAAGAAAAAGACGTTTGATGTTGTCCTTGAGCGGTGCGGCAGGATTGACTTTCTCGATATATGCAGGAATGCCGCCCGTCATGCCATAGCAAACTGCAGCGTCTTCGCGACTCATGCTCTGCCACAGGCCGAGGGTCGTCATAAAATCGAGCGGCATGATCTTAAACTGGGCCGTACGCCTACCGTATAGCGGGCTCTCATAGCCCAACACCTGTTCCTCCATAAACGAAAGAGACGAGCCGCATAGAATCAGCATGAGCCTGGTCTCTTTGTACAGGTGATCAATCTTGTCTTGCAGCAACGAGCTGATCTCGGGATTCGATTGGGCGAGATAGGGATACTCGTCAATCACGACAATCAAACGTTCCGTGCGAGCCATGGTGGCCAATGCATCGAACGCCTCGTCAAAGCTACGAAACGACACGCCTGCAGCACCAACCGAGCCTGCAAGTATCGCCTGGCTAAAGCCGTGCAGGTTTGCCTCTGCATTGGTACGACGGGCTTGAAAGTAAATAGCATTCTTGCCTTGAATGAACTCTGTGATAAGGCGCGTTTTACCTACGCGACGGCGGCCGTAAATCACAGGCATCTCAAAGGAGCCCGTGCAATACAGTCGATTGAGTTCGGACATTTCCGCTGTTCTTCCGATAAACATAGGGTCATCCTTCCTTTACGTTATAGCTAGCTATATTATACCTTCCTATAATATAGCTAGCTATAACGTAATTCGACGACCGACGCAAACAAAAGGGGGCAGTACACCACCGCACGTGGACCGCTCCGGAAACTGCACCCCATTCTGAGCGCCAATTCCGGGATGCTGCCTCCGCTCCAAACAAAAGGCCCCGGCTCGAGATGGAACTGGGGCCAAAGGCGCAGCATATACAGTTGATGTTGAGCGCGAACAGCCCGTCAGCAATGGCCGTTCGCGCTCCACCCTACCCGCGGTGACGGGCGCGGCTGTACGGCGTATCCACCATGGGCAGATCCGGACGCAGCTTGCCGTCAAACGCGCGGTAGGCATTCTGCACGGCGGGCGCCGTGGGGATCGTTGCAATCTCGCCGATGCCCTTGCCACCATATGCCACGGGCAGCAGCTCGTCCTTCTCCACGTAGATGGCGTGGATATCCGGAATCTCGGGCGCACGGAACAGCCCGAGCGTGCCGTACCTTGCCTGGGGTACGCAGTCCTTGAGCGGCCAATCCTCGGTAAGCGCATAGCCCATACCCATGAGCACGCCGCCTTCGATCTGACCCTGGATGGAGATGGGATTGACAACCTTGCCGGAATCGTGCGCGGCATAGACCTCGCTCACGCGGCCGTCATCATCCAAAATGACCACATGCGTGGCAAAGCCGTAGCAGATGTGGCTCTTGGGGTTGGGAACGTCGGCGCCC
Organism: Collinsella sp. AF23-2; assembly: GCF_003459245.1. Lineage (GTDB taxonomy): Bacteria > Actinomycetota > Coriobacteriia > Coriobacteriales > Coriobacteriaceae > Collinsella. The sequence continues at coordinate 75,104 of NZ_QRVG01000001.1, read as the reverse complement.
AGCTTGTCGGTCGGCTCCAGGTACACGTAGCCAAACTCGCATCCCTCGAGCGCCTTGATGGCGGCCGTGGGATCCTGAGGATGCATGCCCTGGCCGGCGACGAGTTCCTGCGTGCGCAGCTGATAGGCGCGACCGTCGTCGTACTCGATCTTGACGCCGTCGCCATGCGCACTCACGGGAGTATCGGGTGCAGGCTTGCCGGCCTCGATGTCAAGCATGGCATCGCGCAGCAGGAAGGCGGCACCGCGCACAGCCTCGCCAGTCACGACCGTCTGACGCGAGCCAGACGTGGTGCCGGAGTCGGGAGCGTTCTCGGTAGAGCACTCGCCGTTAGCGATGCAGCTCAGCGGCAGACCGCACGCCTCGGCAACGTCCTGCAAAAAGACGGTGTTGCAGCCCTGGCCGATGTCGGACGTGGCGGCATAGACCACGGCCACGCCGTCCTCGACGCGAATCTTGCAGCGGCCGGCATCGGGCAGGCCCACACCCACGCCGGCGTTCTTCATGGCGCAGGCGATACCGGCGTGCCCGGGATGCGCATAATAGGCGTCCTTGACCTCGAGCAGCGTCTCCTTCAGCGCCGTGGAGCAATCGGCGATCTGGCCGTTGGGCAAAACCTCGCCCGGCTCGATGGCGTTACGGTAGCGGATCTCCCACGGGTCCAGGCCGACCTTCTCTGCCAGCAAGTCGATCAAGCTCTCGAGCGCAAACTCGGACTGACAGACGCCAAAGCCGCGGTACGCGCCGGCGGGCGGGTTGTTGGTGTAGTAGCCAAAACCGCGAATGTCGGTGTTCTGGTACTTGTAGGGGCCAACGGCATGCGTGCAGGCGCGCTCGAGCACCGGGCCGCACAGCGACGCGTAGGCGCCGGTGTCAAAGTTGATCTCGCAGTCCAGGCCGGTAAAGTTGCCCTCGGCGTCGCAGCCCAGCGTAAAGGTGCCATCCATGGCATGACGCTTGGGATGGAACGCAAGCGACTCAGCGCGCGTGAGCTTGCACTTCACAGGACGCTGGAACTTATATGCGGCGAGCGCGGCCAGGTGTTGGATGGACACGTCCTCCTTGCCGCCAAAGCCACCACCCACGAGCATGGTCTCGACGACCACGCGCTCGGGCTCGTTGTCCCAGCCAAACATGTGGGCACACTCTTTGCGCGTGTCGTAGGCACCCTGGTCGGTCGACTGCACCTTGACGCCGTTCTTGTACGGGAAGGCAACGGCGCACTCGGGCTCCAAGAAGGCATGCTCGGTAAAGGGCGTGGTAAAGCGCTGCGTCACGGTGAACGCGCTCTCTGCCAGCGCCTTGGCGGCGTCGCCGCGCGTCACGTGACGGCTCTGGCACACGTTGTCCTTGAGCTCCACCGTGTTGCCAAAGGCAAAGAAACTGTCGTGCAGGCGCGGGGCGTCGGCAGCCCTGGCCTCGACAATGTTACGCACGGGCTCCAGCGGCTCGTAATCGATCTTTACGAGCTTCTTGGCCTTCTCGAGCGTCGCCTCGTCCTCGGCAACCACCAGCACAATGGCATCGCCCACGCAGCGGGTGATATCGCCCGCCGCGATCATGACGTCCCAATCCTGGATAAGGTGGCCGACCTGGTTGACCGGCACATCCTCGGCGCGCAGGATGCCCACCACACCGGGCAGGGCCTCGGCCTTGGAGGTGTCGATGGAAAGCACACGGGCGCGCGGATACTTGGAGCGCACGGCGCTGGCATAGGTCAGGTCCGGCTGATCGAGCTCGTCGATGTCATCGGGGTACTTGCCCTCGCCGAGCACCTTCTTGCGCACGTCGATACGGAAGGCGCGCTTGCCCACGCCGTAGTCGTCGCCGCGCTCCAGGTCCTCGTCGATCTGCTTTTCGCCGCGGAGCACCGCAGCGGCCAGCGAAATGCCCTCAATAATCTTCTTGTAGCCGGTGCAGCGGCAGACGTTGCCGCGGATGGCGTACTTGATCTGCTCCTCGGTGGGCTCGGGGTCCTCGGCGATCAGCGCCGCGCCTGCCATGACCATACCGGGGATGCAAAAACCGCACTGCACGGCGCCCACGGCGCCAAAGGCGTACACAAAGGCCTCGCGCACGTCCTCGGGCAGGCCCTCGACAGTCACGATGTTGCGGCCGGCGGCAAGGGCGGTGGTCAGCACGCAGGCCTTGACGGCCGCACCGTCCACATGAATGGTGCAGGTGCCGCAAGCACCCTCGGAGCAGCCGTCCTTGGCGGAATGGATGTGCAGGTCGTCGCGCAGGTAGCGCAGCAGCGGTTTGTTTTGGGTCGTCGTGTGCTCGACGCCGTTAACGGTAAAAGTGAATTCCTGTGCCATGGTGATTCCCTTCTACACGCCGGCGGCGATGCCGGTGCGGTCGTGGATGGCGCCATGCGGGCAAACGACGGCGCACATGCCGCACGACAGGCAGTCCGCACCGTCGATGTGGGCACAGTTGTCCTCGATGCGGATAGCGCCGGCAGGGCATTTTTTGGCGCACATGCCGCAACCGATGCAGCTCGTGTCGCAAATCTTGCGGGCGATGGCGCCCTTATCGGTGTTGTTGCAGCGCACCAGGATGTTCTGGTAGCCGGGAACAAAGGCAATCACGCGCTGCGGGCACGCCATGCCGCACAGGCCACAGCCCGTGCACTTGGAGCGATCCACGCGGGCGATGCCATCGACCAGCGCAATGGCACCGTGGGGGCAGGCCGTGACGCAGGCGCCACAGCCAATGCAGCCTTCGCTGCAGCGGGCGTCGCCGCCTGCGGAGGCGCAACCGCTTCCGCAGGCAACGTAGGCCACGTTATGTTGAATGGATTTGGCCATAAGAGACTCGCCTATTTCTTAAGGAGATACGGATAGCTGTCGCGCACGGCCTTGATGGTCAGGCGGACGGCCTCGGGCAGACCGGTGTTGACGGCATCGACCGAGACGGTGCGGACCGTGCCGGCGACGCGGACTTTAAAGTGGTCCTCGTCCACAGCCAGGAAGCCCTCGTTCTCGGAGTTCTCCATGTCCTGCTCGCTCCAGAACAGGGTGAGCTTGTCCTTGTAGGGACGACCCTCCTGGTAGGGGCAGAATACGGCGCAGTTGCCGCACTCGTTGCACATGCCATCGACGTGGACGACCTGATGTTTGGCCAGGCCCGGCACCTTAATTGCCACGTTGGCGCGGTTGGGACACACGTCGCAGCAGACCTCGCACACCGAGCCGCAGCCCAGGCAGCGGGTCTTGGTGCAGTTGCGCTTGTCGCGGCACAGCGATCCCTTGCGCTCGTAGCAGGTGTCCTCGCGGCCGGCCTGCTCGTTGCAGTCGGCGTACTTGTTAAAGTCCACGCCGGCGATGGCACGGGCGACCTCGGCGGCGTCGGCAATAGCCTCGACCACGGTGGCAGGACCGCGGCGGCAGTCGCCCGCAGCCCAGATGCCCTCGACACCGGTGGAGGTGGCGGCAAGGCGACCGCGACGGTCGTGTTCGACGCCCGCGGCATCGTACAGGCTGGCGTCGATGCCCTCGCCCACGGCGCAGATCACCGTGGTGGCGGAAAGCTCGACGGTCTCGCCCGTGGCGACGGGGCTGCGACGGCCGCTTGCATCCGGCTCGCCAAGCTCCATAACATCGCAGGTCAGCACGGCACCGTTGAGCGCCTTGGGCGCCAGCAGCTCGCAGAACTCAACGCCGTCGGCAAGAGCAAGATCGAGCTCTTCCTCGTCGGCGGGCATCTGCTTCTTGGTACGGCGATACACCAGGCGCACGTTCTTCACGCCAGCCAGGCGCTTGGCCACGCGGGCCGCGTCCATGGCGGTGTTGCCGGCGCCGATGACCACGACATCCTCGCCCAGCTCGAGCTTCTCGCCCTTCTTGGCGGCCTCGAGGAACTCCAACACGTCGAGCTCGGCACCCTCGCCCAGGCCCGCAGAGCCGGGCATCCAGGCACCGGTGGCCACGACCACGTCGGTAAAGCCCTGGGCCTTGAGCTCGTCAATGGACTCCACGCGGGCGTTAAGCTGAACCTTGGCGCCAAAGGCCAGGCAGAGCTCGGCATCGTGGGAGATATCGTCGCTCGAGATGCGGAACTCGGGGATCACGTGACGGACCACGCCGCCGAGCGAATCGCGGGCCTCAAAGATGGTGACGGGCACGCCGGCACGCGTCAGGAAGAACGCCGTCGCCAGGCCGGCAGGGCCGCCGCCGATAACGGCAACGTTGCGCTCGGCGTCGTTGGCGATGGCCTGGGCGCGCAGCTTGGGCAGCACGGCGGTCATGGCCTCGCGAGCGGCCTTGAGCTTGCTGGCGCGGATCTGGGCGCCCTCGGGCTCGTAGAACGCACGCTCGCAGGCACGGCCGCAGGGATGCGGGCAGATGGTGCCGGTAATGAACGGCAGGGCGTTGCGCTCGATGATGATGTTGAGCGCGTCCTCGAAGCGGCCCTCGTCAACAGCCGCCAGGTAGGCGGGAATATCCTGCTGGATGGGGCAGCTCGTACGGCATGGCGTGGTAAAGCAGTCGGAAAGCGGGCTCTTGCCGGCGACCTTGCGGTCAGGTAGCGGACGCAGTGGCTTCTTGTAGAGCGGGTTGGTAAGCGAGTCGGCCTGGATCGCGGTCACGGCCTCGAGAGAGACGCCCGCGAACGGCTTGCCGTCCAGATCGGTAAACTCGCCGGCCATCTGGCTAAAGCGCTCGTAGCCACCAGGCTTGAGCACGTCGGTCGCCAGGGTGACGGGCCAAATGCCGGCATCGTACAGGGCGCGAATGTTGTAGACCGTGGCACCGCCGGAGTAGCTGATGCGCAGTTTGCCGTCAAACTGCCCGGTAATGCGGCGGGCGGCCTCGATGGTCAGCGAGAACAGCGAACGGCCCGACATGTACATCTCGGTGGAGGGCAGCTCGTTCCTCGTCACGTCGACGGGGAACGTGTTGGTCAGCTTGACGCCAAACTCCAGGCCGCGCTCGGCGCACAGGGCAATCAGGCGCTCGAACATGGGCACGGCGTCGACCCACTGCAGGTCCTCGCGGAAGTGCGTGTCATCGAAGACGATGTAGTCAAAGCCCAGCTCGTTGAGGCGCTGGCGGGCAAACTCATAGCCCAGCAGCGTGGGGTTGCACTTGATGTAGGTGTTGAGGCCCTTCTCGGTGATCAGATAGGTCGCGATGCGCTCGATCTCCGCCGGCGGGCAGCCGTGCAGGGTAGACTCGGTGATGGAGTTGGAGACGCGCGCCGGGATGGACTCGACAAACGCAGCGTCGACATGCTCAAACTTGTCCAGGTTGGCGAGTGCCCATGCGCGGCACTCGTTCCAGACGTCGGAGCTGCTGGCGTCCTTCATGCCCTCGATGTACGCGTCGACCTTGGGGCTCTTAATGCCCTCCAGGTCATAGCCCACCGACATGTTGAAGACAAAGCCGTCCGGGCTGCCCAGACCGTACTCGCGAGCGATCAGGTGGCAGGCAAACCATGCCTTCACGTACTCGGCAAAGGCCTGCGGAACCTCGAGCTCGGTCGACCATTCGCAGTTGTAGCACTCGTCCTGAGCCACGATGCAGGGCTTGTTGACGCACTTGGAGAGCTCCTCGCCGTCCATAACCTGGACGGTCTTGAGCTCAAAGAAGCGGGAGCCAGCCACATAGGATGCCACGATGTTCTGGGCAAGCTGCGTATTGGGACCGGCGGCCGGGCCAAACGGAGTCTCGATGCGCTCGTCAAAAATGGGAAGCGCGCCCTCCTGGTTGGTCGTGACCATCTTGCGCACGCCAAAGATGGCGTCCTGGGTCTTGTGCTCCTCGATGATCCAGTTCATCAGCTGCGAAAACGGGATCGGCCTCATGATGTCGCTCATAGTGAGCTCCTCTCTGTAACGCCCGGCGAGACCGCGCGGCGGGCGCAAATACGGTGTAGCGCTAGCACAGCGCCGGCGACCCCGCGGAGGCCGCCTATGCGCGCGTCGGATGCGGCGAAACATCCGACGCGCGCGAATCTACTTGTGAATTAGTAGGCGCGATCGTTGAGCGTGCTCCAGAGCTTCTTGGACTCAGCCATGGTCCACGCGTTGATCTTGTCCTCATCAATGCCAACGAACTCGCGATCCTTGTACAGGACGCGGCCGTTGATGATGGTGGTGCGGCAGTTTTTGCCCATCATGCCAAAGAGCATATGGCCGTCGATGTTCTCCTCACTCAGCGGCGTAAAGGGCTTGTAGTCCATGACGATGACGTCGGCGGCAGCGCCGGCCTCGAGCACACCGAGCTTGCGATCGAAGTACTTGCTCGCCATCTTGGCGTTGTTCTCGAACAGCATGGTCATGGCCTCGCACCAGCCCACGTTGGGCATGGCGGCGTTGTGGCGCTGAATGATCAGGAAAACCTTAAGGCTCTCGAGCATATCGTGGGTGTAGGCGTCGGTGCCCATGCACACGGGGATGCCGCGGCGGAAGAATTCGAGCACGGGGGCGCAGCCCACGGCGTTGCCCATATTGGATTCGGGGTTGTTGACGAGCCAGGTGCCAGACTCCTTGACGATATCCATCTCGGCGGGCGTCACGTGGATGCAGTGGCCGAGCATGGTGTCGGGACCCAGCAGGTTGTGCTGCAGCAGGCGCTCGACGGGACTGATGCCACCGCGGTTGAGGCGGGAGTCCCACACGTCATTCATGCCCTCGCACACATGGATGTGGAAGCCGGTCAGGCCGTTGTTGGCCTCGGCCATCTTGTCCATGGTCTCGTCCGACAGCGTAAAGGTGGCGTGACCGCCAAACATGGCGGCGATCATGTGGTTGTCGTTATCGCGACGCTCCTTGGCGGCCCACTGGGCAAACTCGGCGTTCTCGGCAATGGCCTGGTCGCATTTTTCCTGACCGCGGCGATCGGAGACCTCGTAGCACAAGCACGAACGCATGCCCAGCTCCTGAGCGGCGTCCTTAATGGTAAAGAGGCTACCCGGGATCTCGCAGAAGCTCGCATGGTGATCGAAGATCGTGGTGACGCCATCGCGGATGGAGTCAAGAATCGTGGCATAGGCGCTGGCCTTGGTGCCGTCGAGCGTCAGGTTGTCATCGATCTTCCACCACTGCTGCTCAAGATTCTCCAGGAAGTTGGTGGGGTTGCAGCCCTTAATGGCAAGGCCGCGGGCCAGACCCGAGTAGATGTGGGTGTGGCAATTGATGAGTCCGGGCATGATGAGGTTACCCTGGGCGTCGACGTACTCGGCATCCGGGTACTTGGCCTTGAGCTCGCACTCGGGACCTACTTCGACGATCGTATCTCCGTCAATGGCGACCGCACCGTTTGGAATGAACGGGGTCTGAGCGTTGCGGGTAAAAACGGAACCGTTAGCGACCAGAAGCATGAATGCTCCCTTCAACATCAGGGGCGGGGTTTGACACCTCTGACATGGCGGAGTGCGAAGCGCCGGCCTACACCGGAAACGGGCCCTCTCCCGTCAACGCTTCACCAAAGGGACAAACCCTTTGAAGTGCGGCTTGGCGCCGCATGACGTCGGCGGACGAGGCGATGCGCCCGCCGACGAATAGCACCGAATTGGTTACTTCTTGCTCTCGGGCAAGACCAGATCCACAGCGGCGTCCTTGGCAGCATCGATGTGCTGAGCCACGACCGGCGTCTGCGGAAGGATCAGGTTAAGGACAATGGCCATAATGGCGGTGGGGGTTACGGCATTGGAGCCGATGACGGTGGATACCCAGGCGGGCATACCCTCGCCGGCAAGGCAACCGCTGGCCATCCAGATACCCAGGCCAAAGACGACGGAGGTACCGACGATGGTGGTAGTGCGCTGCGTGAGGCCCTCGCGGGTGAACATGCGCACGCCGTTCATGGTGATGGTGCCAAAGACGCCGACGGTCGCGCCGCCGATGACGGGCTGCGGGATAGCGGAAAGGACGGCAGAGAGCTGCGGGAACAGACCGGCGATGGCAAAGACGGCCGCGATGATCACAAAGACCCACTTGTTGACGACCTTGTTGGAGCAGATGATGCCCACGTTCTGGCCAAGGGCGCTGGTGGGAAGACCGCCCAGCAGGCCGCCGACCATAGAGGTGAGGCCCTGGGACACGATAGCGCCGGAGAGCTCGCGCTCGGTGGGCATACGGTCGATGGAGCCCAGGCAGGCGGCGGAGACGTCGCCGATAACCTGGATGGCAACCATGGGGAACACGACGGCGAGGGTAATGCAGACCTCGGGATCAAACTCGAGCGCATAGGGCATGAGCTTGGGAAGGGCGAAGACCTGAGCGGTGGCGACGCTGGAGAAGTCGATCATGCCAAAGGGGATGGAGACGATCATGCCAACGATCATGCCAAAGAACACGGATCCCAGCTTGAGCGTGCCCTTGCCAAAGTTGGCGAGCGCAAAGACCACGGCGAAGGTGATAAGAGCGACGCACCAGGCCTGCGGGGTGCCCCACAGTGGCGTACCCATACCGCCGGCCATATACTTGACGGCCGTGGGATACAGCGAAACGCCGATGGAGAAGATGACCGTACCGGTCACGACGGGCGGGAACAGCCACTTGATCTTGCTGTAGGCCAGACCAAAGAGGACCGCGACGGCGCCGCCGACGATCTCGCCGCCCAACAGCGCACCAAAGCTAAAGCCCGAGGCACCCATGGCCTGCAGGGCCGGTAAGAACGCGAACGAAACGCCCATGACGATGGGCAGGCCGCCGCCGATGCGACGGAAGGGAGCGAAGGCCTGAAGGGCCGTGTCGATTGCCGAAAGAATGAGCGCGACCTGGATGATGTCGGTGCTCTGCTGGCTATTAAAGCCGTAGACGCCGGCCATGATGACAGCCGGGGTGATGATGCCGGCAAACGATGCCAGTACGTGCTGAAGGGCACACGGGATCATTTCCTTAACGGGAGGCATGCCTTCACGAGTGAACAGGGCTTCAGTGCCGTTCGTAACCGTCTCCTGGGCCATTTGACCACCAATCCTCGAAGTAGTTGTTTTCGCATCTAACGCTCTATTGTGACGCAGTGCGGGGGTGAGGTTGTGCCTTCGTTGCATATCGTATTAAAGATTTTTCTCATTCTCAATAATAATTTTTTGTTATCAGACTGTTCTTGAGCTGGGATTATGCATTTCCGCAGGTCAGGAAAGTGTCTTGTCAAAATAACATCTAACTTTTCTTTTGGTCGACCGTTTACCGCCAAATTCCTACCGCTCGTCCGTATTACGCAATGTACCTGCGAATATGCGAGTCAATAGACACCGTGTTACCATGAGAAAAAATTGTTATGAACATTTCCGATTTCATCCCAAGGAGTTGCCCGTGAACGAGACCGTACGTCGCTTTTTGCCGATGGTCGATTTCCTTGAGCAGATACTCGGCAAAAACAGCGAAATCGTGCTGCACGATTTCTCGGATCCCGACCATGCCATCGTCGATATTCGCAACGGCATCGTAAGCGGCCGTAAGGTCGGCGGTCCCGCCACCGATCTGGCGCTCAAGATCATGCACGACCCCAAGTATCGCGACCTGCCGTTTATTACGGGCTACGAGGGGCGCGGTGCCGGTGGCAAGACACTGGAGTCCGCGACGTACTTTATCCGCGAGGATAACGAGATCGTCGGTATGCTCTGCGTCAACACCGACCTCTCGACCGTGCGCTCCATCAACGCCATGGCGCAGCAGCTCATGGCATGCTTCGACGCTGTGCCAAGGCAGGCGGAGCCCGCGTCTATCGAGGTTGAAAGTCTTTCGGAGTCTACACAGGAGCTCATCGACCGCAGTATTTCCGAGCTGCTCGAAAGCCGCGGGCAGGATGTCGCCTCGCTCGGGCAGGCCGATCGTGTGGACGTTATTCGCCACCTTAACGGCAACGGCGTTTTTATGCTCAAGGGCGCTGTTGCCTGCGCCGCGACCGCACTCGGCATCTCGGAGCCCAGCGTCTACCGCTACCTACAAAAAGTTCGCAAGGAAGGCTAACAAGCAAAATGGAGCGCGGCTCCATAAGCGATCCGTCACTTGACAAAAGACCCTGCAGCTCGCGCTGCAGGGTCTTTTTGCATGTCATGTTTAGTTGTGGCCAACGCCTTAGAGAGCGGCGACGACCTCGATCTCGACCAGACCGCCAGCCGGAAGGGCGGCAACCTGGAAGGCGCTGCGCGCGGGGAACGGGGCCTCGAACTTAGAGGCGTAGATCTCGTTCACGGCGGCGAAGTCGGCGATGTCGGCCAGGTAGACCGTGGTCTTGACGACATCGGCAAAGGTGGCGCCGGCAGCGGTCAGCAGGGCCTCGACGTTGGCGAGGGACTGCTTGGCCTGGGCCTCGACGCCCTCGGGCAGCTTGCCGGTTGCGGGGTCGATGCCCAGCTGGCCGGACAGGAACACCATGTTGCCGGTCTGGATGCCGGGGGAATACGGTCCGATGGCTGCGGGTGCGTTATCGGAAGACACGACGGTCTTGCTCATGTTTTTCTCCTTACGATCAGTTGAGAGAGCGTGAGCGCGGTGTTCACACCGGGAGGCACAGTTCGGTCTGAACACCGCGCTTGATTGGGATAGTAACCAAGGATTTCGCGCTGTGCAAGAATTTTATTATTGTGCGAGAAAGATTTATCGCCCAACGGTTTCTCCGAACCGCCGAACGGTTCTGTTCTGTGGCAGCCACCCCAAGCTGCTGAAGACTTTATCCCGCTTGGACCACGGGCATCGCCTGTCGCGCCAGCGCCACTATACTTTTGAGTATCTGAGCATTTTGAAAGGCAGGATATGACCGCAACCGCCAGTCGAACCACCAACCGCAGACCCGAGCTCTTGGCCCCCGCCGGAGGCCCGGAACCCTTTGCCGCCGCACTCGCTGCCGGGGCAGACGCCATCTACTGTGGCATGGGCAGCTTCAACGCCCGCCGCAAGGCAACGAACTTTACCGACGAGGCCTTTGAGCAGGCCTGCCGTGCTGCACACCTGGCCGGCTCGCGCGTCTATGTCACGGTCAACATCGTCATCAAGCAGTCCGAGCTGGGCGACGCACTGCAACTCATCCACCGCTGCTCCACGCTGGGCGCCGACGCCTTTATCATCCAGGACTGGGGCCTGTTCTTTGAGGTCAAGCACACCATGCCCGGCATCGAGACACACATCTCGACCCAGGCGAACATCCATGATGACCGTGGAACCATCTGGTGCCGCGAGCAGGGCGCTGACCGCGTGACCCTCTCGCGCGAGCTTTCCATCGACGAGATCGCCGCCATTCACCATGCCGCGCCCGATGTGGACCTTGAGGTCTTTAGCCATGGCGCCATCTGCTTTTGCTACTCGGGCCTGTGCCTGCTATCGAGCTTTGCCATGGCGGGCCGCTCGGCCAACCGCGGCATGTGCGCTCAGCCCTGTCGCCTGCCTTACGAGCTGATCGACGAGAACGGCCGCGCGCTCTCCCCTGCCGGACGCGAGCGCGCTCTATGCCCGCGCGACACCAACACTTCGCAGCTCGTTCGCCGTCTGTATGACGCCGGCGCCGCATCGCTCAAGCTCGAGGGCCGCATGAAGGCGCCCGATTACGTGTACTCCATCGTCGATGTGTATCGTCATCAAATCGATGACATGCTGGCCGGGGTCGCCGTAGATAAGCACGAGGACGCCGCTCGCCAGCGCCAACTCAAGCGCTGCTTTAACCGCGACTTTACGCACGCCTATCAGGACGGCACCTCGGGCGACGAGATGATGAGTTACGAGCGCTCCAACAACCGCGGCCAGATTGTGGGCACGGTACTGGGCAGCCGCCTGGCCAACCGCGACGTGCGCGGGCTCAAACCCGACGATCGTCGTCGCCGCGCCGCCATCGCCCGCATTGAGCTGTTTGAGCCCGTGGGCAAGGGCGACTTGTTGGAACTTCGCCACGACGACGAGTTCGATCAGTTCCTAACCACTATCGCTACCGATGATGCCGCCGCCGGTGACATCATCGAATGTCGCGTGCCCCGCAGCATGCCCGAGGGCTGCCGCGTGCGCATCATCCGCAGCCAGCGCGCCATCGACGCCGCCGGCGCCGCGCTCAAGCGCGACGTGCTGCGCCGCCGCGCCGTTGATGTAACCGTTGTGGCGCGTTTGGGCGAACCGTTTGTCGTCACGCTCACCTGCTGCGACGCCCCATCGCTTACGGCCACGGCCACGGGCTTTACCGTCGAGGCTGCCAAGACCCGCGCCGTCGAGGCATCCGATCTGGTTGAGCATGTGGGCCGCATGGGCTCCTCTCCCTTTGAGGCCGCGAGCTTTGATGTGGCGCTCGATGAAGGCTGCGGCATGGGCTTCTCCGCTGTGCACAAGGTACGCACCGCCGCTTGCAAGGCGCTGGAAAAGGCCATTCTGGCGCCGTACGAGGAGCGTGCCCGCACGCTCGAGCTGCCGGCGATTGTCACCAGTGATTCCCGCCCCGCGCCCGAGCACTACCGCGATGAGCCGCAGATCTGCGCCACCGTCACCTCGCTCGAGGCCGCCGAGGCCGCTCGCGCCGAGGGTGCAACGCGCATCTACATGACCACCGACGCGCTCGATGCGGCCGAGCTCTCCCCCGCCGATGCGCTTGAGCAGGGCATCGTACCCGTACTCGACGAGGTCTGCCGCGCCGTTGACCACGTACGCGTCGACCCGTGGGTTGTTGCCAGCGCCACGGTCGCTATTGGCAACATCTCTGAGCTTGCCCTGGCCGCCCAGGTTGGCGCCACGGCGGAGATCCGCTCTTGCCTGCCCGTGCACAACACCCCTTGCATGGAGGCACTTGCCGAGCGCGGAGCCGGCGCGTTTTGGCTCTCGCCCGAGATCACGCTCGACGAGATCGTCTCGCTTGGCACCTCCGCGCCCGCAGCCCTGGGCATCACCGTGTTCGGCCGCCCGCGCGTTATGACGAGCGAGCACTGCATCCTGCAGGTGGCCAATGGCTGCATCCACGATTGCGCCAACTGCCGTCTGCGCGCCCGCAAGCTGTCGCTCAAGAATATCGACGGCAAGGTCATGCCCGTGCGCACCGACATCCATGGCCGCTCTCGCTTGTACGACGCCTACCCTATCGACCTCACGCCGCAGGTGCCACAGCTGCTCGACGCCGGCGTCCGTCGTCTTATGGTGGACGGCACGCTGCTCGAGACGGATGAGTTGGGCCGCGCCGTCGCACGCGTCCGTCGCGCCGTCGAGGCCGCGCAGGCCGGCCGTAAGCCCGCCGCCCGCCTGCGCGGGGCCACCTCGGGCTGCATGTTTGTGGGAATTAGCTAACCGAAAGGCTTACACGTGAACGAAGAACCTCAAGTCCTCTACTGCGACGCCTGGCTCATGGCCATCGACAAGCCCGCCGGCATGATCGTCCACGGCGACGGCACCGGCGAGCGCACGCTTACCGACTACGCCAGCGACTTGCTGCTTGCCATGGGCGACGGCTTTGCCGCAACCGACATGCAGCCGCTTAACCGCCTGGACCGCAACACCACCGGCGTGGTGCTGTTCTCGCTCGACAAGCAGACGCAGCCCGCCTTTGACCAGATGGTCATCGACCACGCTTTCGAAAAGCACTACCTGGCGCTCGCCGAGGGCAAGATCGACTGGAACGAAAAGCTCATCGACAAGCCCATCGCCCGCGACCGACACGACAGTCGAAAGATGCGCGTCGGCGCCAGCGGCAAGCCGTCTCAAACGCGCGTGAAGGTGCTCAAGCGCCTCAAGAGCCGCCGAGGCCTGCCCACGCGCTCGTATATCGATGTCGAGCTTCTCACCGGCCGCAAGCACCAGATCCGCGTGCATCTGGCCAGCGAGCGTCATCCCCTGGTAGGCGACGACCTGTACGGAACGCCGCGCCCCTGCGGCCTGATGCTCCACGCCCACAGCGTGTCCTTTACGCACCCCGTAACCGGCGAGCACATTCACATCGAAGCCCCCTGCCCCTGGGAGCCCTAAACCACCACAAAGGGGACAGGCACCTTTGTGGTGGTTTTGCCGCGATGGCTCTGCCGGATTCCCAAACATCTCGATCTGTAACAGCTAAAGCCCATTTTGCGGTCCATCTGTTACAGATCGAGACATTCGAATCCCCTCAAGGGAATAATCTCAATCTGTAACAGTAACTCGGCAAAATCAGTCCCAGATGTTACAGATTGAGACAAAGGGACGGCGCGGTTCGTAAGTATCTCGATCTGTAACATCTAGCCTGCTTTTAACGGTCTGGTTGTTACAGATTTAGATAAACCGGTAGACAACAAAAGTGGCAGCGCCCGGGATGGTCGTTGCCGCTTTTCCATTGACCCACCACAAAGGTGCCTGTCCCCTTTGTGGTGGTTTTGGCCTTCCCGTCGCTAGACCGTGACGACGTTGTCCATTGTCCGGTACTTGGCGGGGACCTCGCCTGCGGTAATAATCGTTGCGTCGCGGAAGTCCGCAAACTTGACGGGCGCCACCATGCCAAATTTGCTGGCGTCCGAGATTACGAAGCGTTTGGCCGTATGACGCATCGAGATGCGCTTTACTTGGGCCTCCTCGATATCGGGCGCCGTGAAGCCCTGCTCGGCGGCGATGCCATTAGAGCCCCAAAAGCCACAGTTGAAGTTGTAGCGATCTAAGGTTGCCAAGGCATCGGGGCCAACGAGCGCCTCGGTCTCGGGTTTGAGCTCGCCGCCCAGCACCACGGTACGCATACCCCGCAAAGCAAGGCGCTGAGCATGGAGCACGGAATCGGTCACGTAGGTGACATCTTCAAGGTGGGGAAGATGCTCGATGAGCCTGAGCGTCGTCGAGCCCGAGTCGATGTATACAAAGCTCTCAGGCTCCACAAGCGCCGCCGCACGGGCGCAGATACGCTCCTTGTCATCGTTATGGAGGTCGCTGCGCTCATTAAGCGTTAGGTCGCGCGTTACGTGCGCGCGCTCCAGACTTGTCGCGCCTCCGTGCACCTTGGCGATACGGTGTGCTCGGTCGAGCGTCTGCAGGTCGCGCCGAATGGTAGACGCCGTCACGCCCAGGGCTTCGGCAAGCTCCGACACGGTAACCGAGCCGGTCTGCTGAACCATCGACACGATCGCGTTGAGCCTATCTTCCGCTAGCATCGCTTACTCCTCCTCGGGGTACACGACTCCCCAGTCGGCGCGTAGCTTGGTCATCAGCTCCATAACATCAGAAGCATAATCCAGCAGCTCACGCTTCGAATCATCGCCGGCAACGGCCCTCTCCAGGTCGGCCATCTCGTAGCACAGAGCGTATGCCTCGGTGCCAGCGTGGACCTCCTCACGGTGACCGTCTGCAGTCCACACGATGGTCGCGTGATCGGCACGCGGATAATCGTTGACCTCGATATAGCACTTGTCGAAGCTAATGACCGAGCGCTTGGGCTGCTTGGAGTGAAGCGTAAGGCTCACGACGCCCAGCTGCTGCTCGGCATTGCGGCAGACGATGCCGCCCGCAACATCGACGCCAGTCTCGCAGGTGTTGCCTAGAGACACGACCTCGGCGGGCTGGCTCGCCATAAACAGGCGCATGACGGACAGGGCATACACACCAATATCGAGCATGGCACCGCCGGCAAGGTTGCGATTGTAGAAACGGTTGGTCAGGTCGCCGTACTCCTTGTAGCTACCAAAGTTGAGCTGAGCGAGGTTCATGCGGCCGAACTCGCCGGCATCCATGCGGCGACGCAGCTCTTGATACAAGGGCATGTGGAGCACCGTGGTAGCGTCCATAAGGACCACGTTGTGCTCGGCGGCAATGGCACGGGCCTCATCGAGTTCAGCGGAATTGAGGGTAATGGCCTTCTCGCAGAGCACGTGCTTGCCGGCTGCCAGGGCAGCGCGCAGATAGGTGATATGAGTGTTGTGCGGGGTAGTGATGTAGACGGCGTCGATGCCAGGATCGGCGTAGAGGTCCTCAACCGTGTCGTAGACCTTCTCGATGCCATACTGCTCGGCAAAAGCCTGAGCCTTGGACAGCGTACGGTTGGCGACGCCCGCAAGCTTGCGACCGGCAAGAGCAAGGGACTGAGCCATCTGGTTGGCGATAACGCCGCAACCGATGACGGCCCAATGGAGCTCGGGAGCCGTAAAAATATCGTCGGGGAACGGCTTGTCCTGGACCGAAGCGAACGCTGCTTTGGCGGCTGCCGCGGCGTCGAGCGGAGCCTGCTTGGAATCTGCCATTATGTGCCTCCTGTGTCATAGAACGCCTTGCTTTCTGACAGCTCTATATTCGCACAAACACGCGCTTCTGTGCGCGTTTTTGCGTATCTCACCGCTAAACGGTCATTTTTATCCCGTAAACGGCGCATCTATACGCATATTCACGCAATCCCACGCACGCAAATACGCACAAATGCGAACCGGTCATTGCTCAGAGACAGGGGCTTATGCTTAGAACTCAAAAGACAGGATGATCCGCTTCGCCTCGTCGCTCATGGCGCGCTGCAGCTCTAAGGACCGTCCCAAACTGCCGACAGAAAAGGAACGTTCCAAACTGCAGACAGAAAAAGAACGTCCCCAGGCGCCGGCATTTCAAGAGCACTCATTTAAGTCTGTCCCCAATGAGTGGGAGTAATCAGAGACCCTTTGCGAGGGAGGCCGGACGTGGCCTTCCTCGTTTTTATTCATGGACTTTAGTCCGTGCCGCGCGGCACGCGCGGCATAGAAAGCCACCCGCTCAGCGGGTGGAGGCCAATTTCCGCTACGCGACAAAAACCTTCCCCCTAGCATGAGGATTGTTCAGGTCATCATACTAGGGGGAAGGTGATTGCTGTGGCCCAGAAAGCCAACAGCCTCGCGCACACGAAATGGCTGTGCAAGTACCGCATCGCACCGAGGTCAAGCTCATCGCCGCCATCGTCGAGAAGCACCCCGAGGTGCGCTTTGCCGCGAGCCGCACCTCGGCCCACGCCGACCTCTACGACCGCATGGAGCAGGCCCTGTGCGAGCGCGTGGCCAACGCGGTGGAGGTCGTCCGCTCCGACATCAGCCCCGCGCTTCTTGTCCACACCGGTCCAAACCTCGTGGGTGTGGCGGTCCAGGGACTCTAGTGGAGGCGGGGCGTCCTGCCCAAAAACAAATGCAAAAGACGAGCACTTCTTGCCGCTCAATTGGCAAGAAGCGCTCGTCTTTTCTTAACGCGTCGTATGGCGGAGAGAGCGCAAGTTACGCGAGCGCCCTTCTTGCCAGCTCGGCCGCGCCGAGGATTCCTTGGTCGCCGCCGCAGCCCGGGGCGCAGATGTAGCTCTCCATGTCCTTAAGCTCGGCGGTCTGGATGTAGCCACCCAGATATTCGAGGGTCTTCTTGCGGACGATGCCGTAGAGCTGCTCCTGGTGCATCACGCCGCCGCCGAGGACGATGCGGCGAGGCGAGTACATGAGCACGAGGTTCGCGCACATCTGCCCCAGATAATCCCCCTCGAGCGCCCACACCTCATCGTTGTCCGCGAGCTCGGCCGCGGGCTTTCCCCAGCGCGCGGCGATGGCGGGGCCGGAGGCGAGCCCCTCGAGACAGCTCGCGTGGCTCGGGCAGACGCAGCGTCCCTCCTCGGTGGGACGGGTCCTTACCAGCATGTGACCGGCCTCGGGGTGCAGCATGCCGTGAAGGAGTCTGCCCGCGCACATGACGCCCGCGCCCACGCCGGTGCCGATGGTCACGTAGACGGCGTCCTCGAGCCCCTTGCAGCAGCCGAAGACCACTTCGCCGAGGCAGGCAACGTTCACGTCCGTGTCGTAGGCCACCGGAATCCCGAGGGCGTCGGCGAACGCGGCGCGAAGACCATGGCCTCGCCACGCGAGCTTGGGCGTCTGGAGGATGGAGCCGTAGCGCTCGTCGTTGGGGTCGACGCAGGTCGGGCCGAAGGCGCCGATGCCCAACGCGTCCACATCGCGGGCGGTGAACCACTCGATCATCTGCGGGACGGTCTTGGCGGGCGTAAGCGTCGGGGTCTCCATACGGTCGAGGACCTCGCCGTCGCCGGACACCACGGCACAGACCATCTTGGTCCCGCCGGCTTCGAGGGCGCCGAGCCTCATTTGCTTTTCGCTCATGTGATCCTCCTTACAAAGGGACGCCCGCAGTCATGGTCAACCGCGGGCGCCCATAACGTTGGCTTGTTTCGAGGCGACCCTACCTGGGCACGCGGTCCTGCCTTGCGGCAAACGGGGCGAGCACGGCGTGCGGCTCGCTTTGGTACCAGTAGGCGACGGTGGAGATGTCGTCCTCGCGCTCGTAGAGCTTGATGTCATCGTTGCCGAGGTCCTGGAACGTCACGCGCAGGTCCTCCTTGAACGAGATCGGGTCGGGAAGGTGCCACCTGTAGAGGCCGTGCCTGGGCAGCGCGTCGTCGTTAGTCGCGAGCATCGGATTCGGGTTCGGCTTGCCCGCGCTGAAGCGGTCGCGCGTGGCGTCGCGCGTCGAGCGGTACGGGTAGCCGGCGAACAGCGTGTTGAAGCACTGCGCCTCGGGCAGCGCGTGGGGCGGCCTGTCGAGGAAGGCCCAGGCACCGCCGAAGTAGTCCTCGGCTCCCGTCGAGGTGACCGTGGGGAACTCCTCGTCGCCGTCGAGGAAGAACTTCATCTCGCCCTCGCCCCACCAATAGCGCTCCAGGGCGCACAGGGCCATGTAGGTGCCGACGTAGTAGCCCTTGCCGCGCACGCCGTCGAGCACGGTGTAGTCGACGCCCCTGCGGGTGCTGCGCTCGCGGTTAAAGCGGGCGTGGAAGTACATGGCGTCGTCCGGCACGTCGGTGAGCGCGTAGTTGAACGTGTAGAAGATGTACTTAATGAACCCGGGGTGCTCGCTCGTAAGCGTGACCTTGGCGTGCTTCCTGAAGGGCATCTCGAAGTAGCAGTTCATGCCGCCCGTCGGGTTCACGCAGATGGGCATCGAGTTGACGATGGCGCGCTCACCGAAGCCGTTGCAGAAGAAGTCGCCGACAGGGCACTCGACCGAGGGGGTCTCCTCGTCGTCCCAGTAGAAGCGCAGCACGAGGTCACGCATGACGAAGCTGCCGGCGGCGGTCTTGTCGGGGACGGTCATCCAGATGTGGCGGATGATGCCGGGGCCCTCGATGTCCGCGAGCGTGATGGTCTCGCCGGACTCAAGGGGCACGCAGCACGAGCCCTTGCGGCCGACGCCGAGGTGGCTGGCCGACATGGCGGCGCGGCCCTTCTCGCCCGTGATGTTCTCGGGGGTGATGGCGCGGCTTTCCTCACCGCCGTGCATCCACACGTCCTTAAGGAACTCTCTCATCGTCGACCTCCTCTATTCGTCGTCGTCGCACTCGGCGGAACTGGCACCGTTCACGTAGATGATCTGCTGGCGCGCCTCGTTGACGAGGGCGTCGAAGTCGAGTTTCTCGTCGGGGCGCGCGAGCGCGACCGTCATGGCGAGCGGGAGGTTGACACCCGCGATCACGTGGATCCGGTCGGAGGCGAAGCGGGAAAAGCGCTGGTTCACGCTGCCGCCGTACGCGTCGGTGAGGACGACGACCTCGTCAGTGCCCGAAAGAGCCGCCTCGACCGCCGCGTCGAGCCCCTCGCCGTTGTCGTTCACGTAGGCGCACACGGCGTTGACGGCGTCGCCCTTACCCGTAAGGAACTCGAGGGTATCCTTGAAGCCCTGGGCGAGAAGGGAATGGCTCGCCACAACTATCTTTCTCATTGATTCACCAATCTCTTGGGTCGAAGCTAGGCGAGGATGCCGGCGGCGGAGGCGACCATCGCGAGGACGATCACCACGAGGATGAGGGCCGTCATGCTCGCGTTCTTCTTGGTAAGAAGGTAATACGCGCTTCCCGTGATGGCGGCGGGGATCATGGCAGGCAGGATCTTGTCGAGCAGCGGCTGAATCTCCATCGCGACGTCGCCGAAGCTGAAGCTAATCGGGCAGGTGACGCCGATGACCGAGGCGATGAGGCAGCCGACCACGGTGAGGCCGAGCACGGAGGCGGCGGCAGTGAGGTTGGGAAGCTTCTCGCTGAAGTCGGTGACGAGCTTCACGCCCTGCTTGTAGCCGAACTCGAGGGCGTGCATGCGGACCCAGAAGATGGCCAGGATGAGCGCGAACCAGATGCCGGCTCCCACGGGGTTGCCCTCGATGGCCATGTAGGCGGCGATGGAGCCCATGATGGTCGGGATCATGGTCATGAGCAGGGAGTCGCCGACGCCGGCGAGCGGTCCCATGGTGCCGATCTTCAGGTCTTGGACGGCGTCCGCCGCCGCTAGGCCGTCGCGCTCCTCCATGGCCACGCAGGCGCCAAGGATGATGGCGGCGAGCCAAGGCTGGGTGTTGTAGTAGCGGAAGTGGTTGTTGAGCGCTTGCTTATAGTCCTCGTCGTTCGTGTAGATCTTCCTCAGGACCGGCGAGAGGGCGTAGGCGACTGAGGCGCCCTGCTGGGTCTGGTAGTTGAAGGTGCACACGCTCATGAGCCAGCGCCAGTTCGCGTTGCGCAGGTCCTTCTTGGTGACCTTGTAGCCGGAGGGCTTGCCCTCGGCGACGGCGGTGATGTTCTCGTTTTCCATGGTTACTCATCCTCTCCGATGAAGGCGTCTGCGGAAGCGTGGGCGGCGAGCTCGGTGTCCCTCTCGGCACGCTGGTAGAACGCAATCGCGAGGGCAACGCCGACGATGGCGGCGCCGATGATGGGCACGTTCAGGAAGGCCGAGAGGAAGAAGCCGGCGAGCAGGTACTGGAAGTACTTGGCGGTTGGCATGTAGCGGAGCAGCATGGCGATACCGACGGCCGGGAGCATCTTGCCGGCGAGGGTGAGGCCGGAGAGGAACCACTGGGGCATGACCTCGAGGAGCCAGTTGACGGCGGGCTGGCCGAGCGTCACGGAGACAAAGACGGGCAGGGCGGCGCACAGGCCGAAGAGCGCGGGGCAGACCCACAGGATGGCGTTCATCTGATTGAACTTACCCTCGTTGCAGAACTTCTGGGACTTCTCGACGACAAAGCCGTTGAGGATCTTGGCGACGACGTCGAGCTGGATGCCGAGCATGCCGACCGGCAGGCCGATGGCGAGGCCCGTGTCGGAGCCCAGGGTCACGCCGTAGGCGGTGGCGATGATGGCCATCGTGCCGTAGTCGGGAATGGAGGAGCCGCCGAAGCCCGCGACGCCGAGCTGCATGAGCTGAATGGTGCCGCCGATGACAAGGCCGGTCTTCCAGTCGCCCATGACGACTCCGGTGATGAGGCCCCAGAAAACGGCGTAATTGACGAAGATCATCGGGATGCCGTAGTAGTCCACGTGCTTGATGAAGGCCAGCAGGGTCAAAAGGACGACCTGCAGGATAGTGAAGTTGACCATATTTCCCCCTTAGATGAGGTCTGCGACGGAGACGGGCTTGTCGGCGGGCACGAACTGGGCCGTCACCTTGACGCCACGGGCGATGAGCGCCTTGTAGCTCTGGACGTTCTCGGCGGAGGCGTAGGCGCGCTGGGTGAGCTGGATGCCGTCCTCCTTGACGAGCGAGCCGCCGACGACCAGCGACGGGAGCTCGACGCCCGACTCGACCAGGCGAAGCATCGTCTCGGGCTCCTTGGCGATGACGAAGACCTTCTCGCGGTCGTACTTGCCCGCGGCGAAGTTCTTGAGCGCGGTCTGCTCGGAGATGATCGAAACGGCCATGCCCGCGGGGCGCGCCATCCTCATGGTGGACTTCAGGACCTCGTCGCCGGCGACCTTGTCGTCGATGACCATGACTCGGGTCGCGCCCGACACCGGGGCCCACTGCGTCACGATGATGCCGTGAAGCAGGCGATTGTCGATTCGTGCCATAACAACACTCATGTTTGCTCCTATCAAATGAAGTTTTACGTTCGGTACTGCCTCGGCGCTATCCGGATTCGCGCCGGGCAAGGGGTTATCGGATTATTGAGGACGCGCGGTCAGCTTGCGGCGGCGCGGGGAAGGTCACTCGTCGAGCAGGAGGTCCGAGGAGCCGAGGCGCTCTTCTCGCGCCGGGGCGGCGCTCACGCTTATGTAGTCGAAGACATATGCGATCTCGCTTACGGGAACCTCTACGCGATAGCGCGTCGAGATGCTCGAGAAGCTCTGCCTGAAGGACTCGATGAAATCGGCGCGTTCCTCCTCGAAGCGGTCCTGGCCAACGTAGGTCTCAATGGGGTTTCTGGTAACAAGGCGCTCGACGAGACAGCAGAGGTGAACGTAGAGCCCAATGATGGCGTTGCTGCCGATCTTCTCGCCTGTCCTGCGCTGAAGCTCGTGCACGGCGCTCTCGATCTCATGGAATAGCCGCTCCGGGTCGAGGATGGTGATGGAGCGGATGACGTTCTGCAGCGTCATGTTCGAGAGCAGCTTCTCGTGGAAAGAAGAGAGCTCGGAAGCGTCAAGCCACCTGCCGAACACGGCATCAACCTTAGAGGCGGACGCCGTCGACATGATGTCCTCGAGGGCGACGAAGGGGACGGAGGCGACCCCGGGGTCTCCCGTGCCGATGACGGCGCAGACGCGGTGCTCGGAGAAAACGGCGTCGTTCGACCCGTTCGCGACGAGCTGCTTGAAGGGCCTCGTGAGCAGGCGCGCGCCTATGGTGCGCGGGAGGCTCTGCGAGACGAGCTGGCGTATCCTCTCCGCGGCGTCGACCCCGGACTCGGAGCAGAAGACGATGGCGTCCTCACGGTTGACGCGCTCGATCACCTTGCAGTGCGTCACGCACGCGGCGGTCGCATCGCCAAGAACCTCGGCGATGGACTTGCCGCCGAGCAGCCCGACCCCGATCTCGAGCGCAAGACCGGTAGAGACGTTGTTCACCACGCCGATAGTGGAGTCGGTAACGTTCTCGAGGGCCTTATAGGCCTCCTCCAAGGAGCCCATGTCGACGAGGAACACGACCCCGGTGCAGTAGGAATGGCGGTCGACGAGGCGCTGGAGCGGACCGACGATGTCCTTCAGCTGCTGGTCGTAGGGCATGTCGACAGCCTCGTACACATGCATGCCGAGCATACGGTTCGCCGCGTCGGCGATGCTCGTCGCCGTTGAGTAGCCGTGGGACAGGATGACGCAGAGCGTCCGAAGGGCCTTCGCATCGCGAGACTCCGATGCGACGCACAGCGTCAGAAGCGTCTTCGTGAAGTGATCGAGCGAGATTCCCAGCGCCCCTTCCACGTCTGCGGCGACCTGATCGGAGACACTCGAGGCAAACGGCAATTCGGAGGTCACGGCACCGAGGAGATGGGAGATTTGCTCCGCACAGGCAGACTTTCGCTTAGCCAGGCCGATACCCGGCCACAACTGCAGGCAAATCTCCTGGGCCAGTAGAAAAGCGACCTTCCTCGAAAGCTCGATGCCATAAGAAGAGCCTGCGTCGGCAAGGACCGCGCCCACGACGCGCTCGAAGGCGCGCGACCTCGAGGAGGCGACGCCGTGGTCGAAGATCAAGTGATCCTCAACGCCGCGCACAGCGGAGACAGCTTGCGAGACAAGCTCGGAGACAGAGAGCTCCCCGGCGCAGAATCGCTCATCGAGGGAGCACAGGGCATCGAGCGCCTGCTCGACCGGCCCTGTGCTCTCGGCGGCATCCAGAGACGCGTCGATCAGAACGCCATCGTCGGGCTGTTGATCGATCTGCGCGGAGGAGAGGAGCCCGCTGGGAAGAAGATACGGGCGAACGACGACGTAGTCGCCCTCGCGATTGAGGAACGCTTTGGCGCAGCAGTTCGTCACGCAGGCGCGCAAGCCGGCGATGTTATCGGAAAAGTCCGCGTTCACGAGGCAACGGTATGCGCCGCGGCTGATCTTCACATCAGAACCGATTCGGCACCCCTCGCTGCGCAGGAAGCTCAAGATGAGATCCTCGCGCTCCTCGGGGGTCCGCTCCTTGAGCGAGGGGACGCGGGCACAGATGGGCATTTTGCTGTAGGCCGAGGAAACCTTCAGGTCATCGGCGGATAGCGTCGTCGAAAGAACGAGGCGAGCGCGCGGCGCATCCTGGGAGGCATCGAGCCCGAGGGCCGTCGCAAGGCAGTGCTCCATCGCAGAGGGAGAGAGTGCCTCGATGCCGTTGACAAAGACCACACCCCCGCGCGCATTCGCGATCGACTCGTCAAGAAGCCCGTTGAACGAGGCGGCGTCCGGGACCCCGGCGCAGTCGATGCGCACATAGGAGGAGTCGCGGGACAGCAAGCCCTGGTTCTTGCCGTACTCGTACACAAGGCGAGAAAGGAAAGACTTACCGACACCCACGCCGCCGCTCAAGAGGATGGGCAGGCCAAACGGAGGGTACTGAACCGCAGCCTTGCACTGCTCGACAACGGAGCTGAGGCTCATGTCGAAGCCCACGGCACGCGCGAAGTCGCGGTGATCGGCGATTCCCGTCGCCTGGATGAGGTCGGCGAGCGAGGCGTACTCGCTTGCAGAGAGCTTTACCTGAAAACGCTTCTGGAACGCGCGGCGATGAAAATAACGGACAGGCCTGCCCGCCACCTTAACCACAAGACCGGCGCGAACAAGGTCGTTGAGGTACTGGCTCGCCAGGCTCCTGGAGATGATGAGTGTCTCGGCGATGTCGGAGGTGGACAGACGGGCAAGGTCGTCGAGCGAGACGGCAGAGGTGAGGGCCTCGAGATGCTCGAGAATCCTGTCCCTCATGTCGACGGGTTTCTTTGCCAAGCTGTCCTGTGTGGTCTTGTCCATGACTTCTTACCTCCTCGTACAAGGAGTATAAGGGGAGAACAGAGAACGGAAGGGGGCGCGTGGGGGAATCAACAGCTCCGAGGAAAAGTGCACCACTTGAGGGGCAGAAAACAACGGCCATTGAACATTCAGGGCCGACGCTCAACACTTCGGCTCGACACTTCGCTTTGGAAAGGGCCCCGGCGCGCCGGGGTCCCAACATAAAGAAGGGCCCCGGCGCGCAGGGCCTAAAGCTTAACCATGCGCGCGGCGATGCGGGCGCAGTCGCAGGCGGCCTTCTTCTCGAAGGTGTTGTAGTCGACGACCCGGCCCTCGGCGCAGGGCTTGTCGCTGATGGCGCGCACGACGACGAGGGGCACGCCGTTGAGATAGGCGGCCTGCGCGATGGTGCAGCCCTCCATCTCGCAGCACAGGTCGCCGAAGATCGCGAGGATTCGCTCCTTCTGTTCCGCGGGCGAGACAAACTGGTCGCCGGAGACGACGCGGCCCTTGAGGACCTTAATGTCGGGGGCGACGGCGGCCGCGGCGGCGCACGCCGCCAGCAAGGGCCGGAACGGATCGCGCAAGATCAAGGCGTCGCCCGGGAGGTCGGGCGTTACCGTCAGCCGGCGCCGCGTCTGCCGCATCATGAGGGAGAACGGCCTGGCCGGCGCATACGGCAGGAAAAGGTTCAAGGTGCACCCCGGGGCGATCAACGAGGCCGACGTGTCGAACGTCGTCGCGCGCGGCTTCGGCGGCAGGGCGCCGTACACCCATATATGCAGCGACTTGGCCTGCGTGCGCGTCGGGGCGTCGTGGAACTACGTCTGCCTGCTCGTCGACCTCTGCAACGGGGAAATCGTCGGCCACTCCGAAGGATCGAGGAGGGACGCGCGAGCTCCGAGCCAAGCTCTTGGATTACGTGCACTGGTACAACAACTTCAGGATCCACTCGACGCTGGTCTTCATGTCGCCGGTCGAGTTCAGGGAGGCGGGGCCGTCCCTCCCGGAATCGTCCAAATAAGTGTTGCCAATCCATAGCCAATCCAGCCATCATCTCCGCGAAGGAGGACGTCAGGAAAAGCTCGGCTTGAGCTCGGTCGGACGCGGTCTGTGGGGCATCATTCAGGCTCAGGGGGTCTCCTTGTCTTCTTCGGTCGCAACCTGAATGATAGGGACGGCCCCTTCTCTCTTTCCCCTTCGTTTTCGACGCGTCACCCTCTCGGCGGGCTTAAGGCCCGCGCTCGCGGGTGCAGGGGCTACGCCCAAACCCCAAAAACGTAACGCCGTGCTCGAAGCGTTTCCGGACGTCAGCGTAATCTCAAATCCCGTTCGTCAACTCATGGGCAAGCCACCTGAGACTACTCATTTCTCCTACTGGCAATGAAGACCTGCGACCTGCAGTTTTGCAAACTGCTTGAAAGCCACCTGCGTTGATTCACTTCCTATTGCAGCTGGCGGCTTGCACGCGAAAAGGCATTTAAGTTTCAAAACGGGCGTTTTCGGCGCTATCGAGCCTCCAAAGGCATCCCGCCGCGCCCTTTGGGACAAAAACAAAAACTCAAAGCCCTGAGTTCGAAAATAGTTTTTGGAGTTGTCCCGACTTTTGTCCCCGAAGCCGACGAAACGCGACAGGGTGTCACCTGGCGGCACTCGATTCGAGACGGCACCGAAAACTGGATGCAACCGGAATGACGGGACGGCAGAACCGAAGTCATCGAGTGGGGATAGAAAAAGGCCCGGGTGCCGTGGCATCCGGGCCTTTGCTAGCAACTTGATGTTGCGGGCAGCTTAGAACTTGTGGCCGCACTTCTTGCAGACGCGCAGCTTGTTCTTGCCGTCCTTCTCGTGACCGACGCGGGTAACCTTACCGCACTCGGGGCAGACGAGATTGACGTTGGAGGCGTCGATGGGAGCCTCCTGCGAGACGATGCCGCCCTGCTGGTTGGCAGCGTTGGGCTTGACGGCCTTCTTGACGACCGAAACGCCCTCGACAACGACCTTGTTCTCGGCGGGGAGAGCACGCAGGATAACGCCCTGCTTGCCGCGATCCTTACCAGAGAGAACCTGGACCTTATCGCCCTTCTTGATATACATATATCTCCCCTAACTACAGGGTCTCGGGAGCGAGCGAGACGATCTTCATGTACTTCTTGTCACGAAGCTCGCGAGCGACGGGCCCGAAGATACGGGTGCCGACGGGCGAACCATCGTTGTTGATGACAACGCAGGCGTTCTCATCAAAGCGAATGTAGGAGCCATCCTTGCGGCGGATCTCCTTAACGGTGCGAACGACGACGCAACGGACAACGTCCTTCTTCTTGACGTTGGCGCCAGGGGTAGCCTCCTGGACAGCACCGATGAACACATCGCCGATGCCTGCATAACGACGCTTGGAACCGCCAAGCACCTTGATGCAGCGAATCTTGCGAGCGCCGGAGTTGTCGGCGACGTTCAGCATGGTTTGCATCTGAATCATGGTAGATGTTCCTCCGAACTAAGAACCGAAGAGAGGTGCGCGGCCTTTATACGGCCCGTGGTATGCAAGCCAGGCATACGCACATCTTCGGAAACGTACAAGTCGTAAGAGCGACTGCTTATTTAGCGCGCTCGACGACCTCGATGAGGCGCCAACGCTTCATCTTGGACATAGGACGGGTCTCCATAACGCGGACGGTGTCGCCCACGCCAGCCGTGCACTCCTCGTCGTGAGCGTGCAGCTTCTTGGAGCTGGTCATCATCTTGCCGTACTTGGGGTGACGCTTGCGCTCGGTGATGGTGACAACAATGGTCTTGGCACCGGAGACGGAGGTAACGACACCCGTACGGACCTTACGCGAGTTACGCGAATCAGTCATGTTCTCTCCTTAGGTCCTACTCGGCGACAGCGGACTTCTCCGCTGCGATCTCGCGGGCGCGCTGCTCCGTGAGGACGCGAGCGATGTCCTTCTTCACGGTGTTGACGCGAGCGGTGTTGTCCAGCTGGCTGGTGGCCATCTGGAAACGAAGGTTAAAGAGCTCGGCGCGCATTTCCTTCAGCTTCTCAACGAGCTGAGCGTCCGAGAGCTCACGAATCTCTGCGGGCTTCATTAGTTCTCCTCCTTGGCGGCGGCGGCGTCCTCAGCAGCCCACTTGGCCTCGAGAGCGGCCTCCTCAGCCATCTCCTTCTCGATGCGCTGCTCAGCGTTCTTGGCAGCAACAATCTTGGTCTTGATGGGAAGCTTGTGCTGTGCAAGACGCAGAGCCTCGCGAGCGACCTCCTCGGGCACGCCCTTGACCTCGAACATGATGCGGCCGGGCTTGACGACGGCCACCCACTCCTCGGGGTTACCCTTACCAGAACCCATGCGAGTCTCGGCAGGCTTCTTGGTGATGGGCTTGTCGGGGAAGATCGTGATGTAGACACGACCGCCACGCTTCATGTAGCGGGTCATGGCAATACGAGCGGCCTCGATCTGACGGTTGGTGATCCAATGGGCCTCGAGAGCCTGGATACCAAACTCGCCGAAATGCAGCTCGGTATTACCCTTGGCCTGGCCCTTCATGGAGCCACGCTGCACCTTGCGGTGAAGAATACGCTTAGGGGCAAGCACTACTGACCCCTCCTCTCGGAGTTACGACGACGAGGACGGGAAGAGCCCTCGAGTGCAGGGTTGGGAACAGGCTGGCCCGGGAGCTTCTCGCCCAGGTAGATCCAGACCTTCACGCCGCAAGCGCCCATGGTGGTGCTGGCGACAGCCGTGCCGTAGTCGATCTTGGCACGGAGGGTGTGCAGAGGCACGCGACCCTCGCGGTACCACTCACGACGGCCCATCTCGGCACCGCCGAGACGACCGGAGCACTGGATACGGATGCCCTTAGCGCCGGCCTTCCGGGCGGACTGGACAGCCTTGCGCATAGCGCGACGGAAGGCAACGCGGCCCTCGAGCTGCTCGGCGATAGACTGAGCAACGAGGTTGGCGTCGAGCTCGGGGCGCTTGATCTCGACAACGTCGACGGAGAGCTGGCCCTTGGAGACGCCAGCGACCTTCTCGAGCTCGGTGCGGAGGGTATCGATCTCGGCACCCTTCTTACCGATGACAACGCCGGGGCGAGCGGTGAGGATGATGACCTTCACCTTGTCGCCAGCGCGCTCGATCTCGACGCGGGAGACAGCTGCGCGGGAAAGACGCTTCTCGAGGTACTTGCGGATCTCGAGATCGTTACCGAGGGTCTTAGCGTAATCCTTCTCTGCGAACCAGCGGGAGCGCCAGTTCTCGGTAATGCCAAGACGGAAGCCGGTGGGGTAGACTTTCTGACCCATACAGCTTTACGCCTCCTTTCGAGGAGCAACGACGACGGTGATGTGGGAAGTACGCTTCAGAATGCGAGAAGCGGAACCCTTGGCGCGGGGACGGATGCGCTTAAGCGTCGGACCCTCGTCAACATAGGCAGCGGCGACAACCAGGTTGTCGGCACGCAGACCGTTGTTGTTCTCGGCGTTCGCAACGGCGGAACGGAGAACCTTCTCGACATCCACGGCGACGGCGCGGTCGCAGAAGTGGAGGATGTCGAAGGCCTGAGCGACAGGCTTGCGGCGGATCAGATCGACCACCAGGCGGGCCTTGCTGGGGGAAACACGCACGTACTTAGCGACGGCGCGAACCTCGGTGGCCTCAGTTTCAATAGACTTAGTTGCCATTTACGGTTAACCCCCTATTTGGCCTTGTGGCCACGGAACGTACGAGTCGGCGCGAACTCGCCGAGCTTGTGACCAACCATGGACTCGGTAACATACACGGGCACATGCTTGCGGCCGTCGTGGACGGCGATGGTGTGACCAACCATCTCGGGGAAGATGGTGGACGCGCGGGACCAGGTCTTCACGACGTCCTTCTTGCCAGCCTCGTTCATCGCGGTGATACGCGAGAGAAGGCGAGTCTCCACGAACGGGCCCTTTTTGAGACTTCTGCTCATAAGTGCTTTCTCCTAAAACTCGGTATCCGAAATTACTTCTTACGGCGACGAATGATGTGCTGGTTCGAGACCTTCTTCTTCTTGCGCGTACGAAGGCCCTTCGTCGGCTTACCCCAGGGGGTAACAGAGGGACGACCAGAGGTGTGGTTCTTGCCCTCGCCACCGCCGTGCGGGTGGTCGACAGGGTTCATGACGGTACCGCGGACGGTCGGGCGCACGTTCATGTGACGCTTACGGCCGGCCTTGCCGATGACGATGTTGGCGTGATCGGCGTTGCCGACCTCACCGACGGTGGCGCGGCAGGTAACGAGGATGCGGCGCATCTCGGAGGAAGGCATACGGACGATAGCGTACTTGCCCTCCTTACCCATCAGCTGGCAGGAGTTACCGGCGGAACGGGCGATAGCGGCGCCCTTACCCGGCTGGAACTCAACGGCGTGGATGAGCGTACCGACGGGGATGTCGGCGAGGGGCAGAGCATTGCCCGGCTTGATGTCGGCGTCAGAACCGGACATGATGGTCTGACCGACCTCGAGGCCCTTGGGGGCCAGGATGTAGCGCTTCTCACCGTCAGCGTAGTGCAGCAGAGCGATGCGAGCGGAACGGTTCGGATCGTACTCGATCGTGGCAACCTTGGCGGGCACGCCGTCCTTGTTGCGCTTGAAGTCGATCACGCGGTAACGACGCTTCACGCCGCCGCCCTGGTGGCGGGTGGTGATGCGGCCGTTGTTGTTACGACCGGCCTTCTTGGGCAGGGGCTCGAGAAGAGACTTCTCGGGCTTGGTGCAGGTGATCTCGGAGAAGTCGGAGATCGTCTGCCAACGCCTACCAGCGGAGGTCGGCTTAAGGTGCTTTACAGCCATTACAATCCCTTTCAATAGGAATCCGTTAGCCATCGCAGACAGGGATTCGAGGTTCTGCCTCGGGTGCGATGACACCGGACGTATACACGGTTCCGGGCGTGTCCATTTTATACGCCCAAAACCTTGAGCTCCCGCCTCCCCTATTTGGGAGGCATGAGCTCACTCAACAGCAGCGAGTCTTAGGCCTGGTTGCCAAAGACCTCGATGGTGTCGCCCTCGGCCAGCGTGACGATGGCCTTCTTCCAAGAACGGGTCTTGCCGGCGACATAGCGCACGCGCTTGGTCTTGGGCTTGACCGTCAGGGTGTTCACGCGAACGACCTTGACGCCGAAGATCTCCTCGACAGCGTCCTTGATCTGATACTTGTTAGCATCCTTGGCGACCTCGAACGTGTACTTGTTCAGCTCCATGCCGGAGAAGGAACGCTCGGACACGATCGGACGGATGATGATCTCGTGGGCGGTCATTTATGCAAGCACCTCCCCGAAGTGAGCGGCGATGTCGGCGGGCATCAGCACGGCGTTGTTGTTGACGAGATCGTAGGTGTTGGCCTCGTCGGCAGTGATGATGAACGTCTTGGGAATGTTGCGGAACGACAGGTAGGCGTTGACGTCCTCATCGCGAACGATGATGGTCAGACGCTTGCCCTCAAGGCCGAGAGCCTTGAGCATGGCGACGGCAGCCTTGGTGGAAGGCTTCTCGAAGCCGTAGTCGTCGACGAGCACGAGCTCGCCATCGGCCAGCTTGGCGGACAGCGCGGAGCGCATAGCCAGCTTGACCTCCTTGTTGTTCATACGCTTAGCGTAAGAACGGGGCTTGGGGGCGAAGACGACGCCACCGTGACGCCACTGGGCAGCACGGATGGAACCCTGGCGGGCACGGCCGGTGCCCTTCTGACGCCAAGGCTTCTTGCCGCCACCGGAAACCTCAGAGCGACCCTTAGCAGACTGGGTGCCCTGACGCCAAGAGGCCATCTGGCACTTGACGATGTGGTGCATAACGTGGATGTTCGGCTCGATGCCGTACACCTCAGCGGCGAGCTCGGCCTCGGCGACCTTCTTGCCCTCGCTGTTCTTTACTTCAAACTTTGCCATTTAAGTGTTCTCCTTGGTATGACGCTGGGCTATATGGGCTGGGCCCTTAGGCCATACGGATGGCGACGAGACCATTCTTGGCACCCGGGACAGCGCCCTTGACCAAGATGAGGTTCTGCTCGGCATCGATGCGGACAACGGAAAGGTTCTTGACGGTAACGCGCTCGTTACCCATGTGACCGGCCATCTTGACGCCCTTGAGGACGCGCGCAGGATAGGCGCACTGACCGATAGAACCGGGGTGACGCTGGAAGTGAGAACCATGCGTCATAGGACCGCGGCGCTGACCCCAGCGCTTGATGCGACCCTGGAAGCCCTTACCCTTGGAGGTACCGATGACGTCGACCTTCTCGACATCAGCGAAATCAGCGACGGTGACGACCTCGCCGACCTTGTGCTCCTCGCCGTTCTCGACGCGGACCTCACGAAGGAAGCGGACAGGCTCGACGCCAGCCTTGGCGAAGTGACCAGCCATGGGCTTGTTCACGTTCTTGGCCTTGATGTCGCCGAAACCGATCTGGACGGCGTCATAGCCGTCGGTTGCCTGAGTTTTAACCTGCGAGACAGCGCAGGGGCCAGCCTGGATGACCGTGACGGGAACGACGTTATCGTCCTCGTCCCAAACCTGGGTCATGCCAATCTTGCGGCCGAGAATCATGCTGATCAAGATATGATCCCAACTCTCGCGTGGTCTTGGGACAATGCGTACACCACCGAGCGTACGCCCCTAGAGGACCACTACTTACACGACGTGCTCCCCAGCCTTGTATTTCGCCCGGACTACCTGACAACCCTATTAAGCAGGCATTTTGTCCAGCCAGAATACTCCCCTGGTTTCACACAGCTGTTTAGTATACACGGCTGCGGGCGTATCCATCGAGATTCATATTTCACTCACATTGTTTACGCAGGTAAAGTGCGTGGATGGCTCCCGAGCACGGCGGAGGGCCGGAGAAATATATTAAGGTCCCTGCTCTACAGTCCTGCGCAAGACGGAGAGCACATTAAGTGCTCTCCTTTGCGTGCGGAACTCGCGATGACCTTAATATATTTCTCCGGCCCTCCGCCGTGCTCGGGAGACGACACGTTGATGTCTGCTTAACTCTGCTCGCTCAGGCTAATGACTTTGTTGGGGGTCCACTATTTGCTGGAGGGTGAACTTGCATTGCATTGGCTCGCCCTCTACTTGTGGCTCCGCCTCATCAAAATCGAAAATCATAATGGCGCAGTTGGGGAGTTTTGTTGGGAGCTCGAAGCCCTCTGGGGCTGCAGCTTTGATGAATTGGCGGCTGGCGCTGCCGTGGCTTACTGCTAGGAGGGTTTCGATGCCCTCGGCGTCCATGAGATTGGTGAGGGTGCCCACCATGCGCTCCTGCAGGGCATGGCTTCCTTCTCCGCCAAATGGGATCAGGTCCTCGCCGGGGTCCCAGACGTCGGTGGGTAGGGCGTCGTGGGGGCCTTCTTCGAAGGTGCCGTAGCTGCGCTCGATGATGCCTTCGCAGGGCTCGACTGCTGCATCCCGGCCGAGGAGTTCGGTTGCGACGAGACTTGCCGTGTCCATGGCTCGGCCTAAGGGCGAAGAGACCACTTTGTCGGGAACGACGTTGTGGGCTTTGAGCCACGCGGCTGCCATCCCGGCTTGCTGACGACCCAGGTCGGTCAGCGGTGAATCGCAGCGGCCCTGGACGAGCTTTTTAACGTTGAATTCTGTCTGACCGTGGCGGAGTAGATATAGACGCTTCATGCTCTCCCCTTCTGTATAACTTGCTTTGCTGGCACAGCCCTACTCGTGGGTATGGCCTACGTAGTCTTCGTCGATCGTGATCTTGGCGACCGACTTGGGATATTCCGATTCGACCCGTTTCGCCAGCGCGCGCTTCAGGTCCTCGGCGCTCATCGCCAAATCCGAGGGACGTACGCAGTCAAAGATCACGTTGGTATGCGTGGGGCCCGGAACACAGCGTAGGTCGTGGATCGAGAGGCGGCTATCAATCTCTTGAGCCATAGCGTTGATGCGCAGACGCATGCTCGCCACCTTGGGGTCATCGGTCACGATGGGATCGTAATGGAGCGTGACGATCATGCCGTCTTCGACCCTAAACGACTGCTCGATGTTATCGAGCGTGTCGTGACTTTCCAGCGGGCTGGCCTCGGCTGCCATCTCGGCGTGAGCGCTTGCGAACTTCCTGCCCGGGCCGTAGTCGTGAACCATCAAATCGTGAACGCCCAAAACGCCGGGGTAGCTCATGATCTTGTCTCGAATGTGCTTGACCAGCTTTGGATCGGGTGCCTGGCCCAAAAGCGGGCTCACCGTATCCTGGATGAGCTCAAAGCCGCTCCAGCCGATATAGGCGCCAACGGCAAGGCCGACCCATGCGTCAAGATTGATGTGCGTCACCTGCGAAACAATTGCGCACGCCAGCACGGCACCCGTAGCTAGGACATCGTTCTTTGAGTCCTGAGCGGTCGCATGCAGCGTCTCGGACTCAATGCGATCGCCGAGCTTTTGGTTGAGGGCCGCCATCCAGAGCTTAACAATCATCGAAAGCACCAAGACTGCCACCAGGGCAAGCGAGAACTCGACAGGTTCGGGGTGGATGATGCGCTCAACCGAGGACTTCACCAGCTCAACGCCAATCAGCAGCACGAGCGCCGCCACGACCAGACCCGAGAGATACTCGTAGCGGCCATGTCCGTAAGGATGCTCGGGGTCGGCCGGCTTGCCCGCCAGCTTAAAGCCAAGCACGCTCACGATGTTCGAGCTGGCATCGGACAGGTTGTTCATGGCGTCCGCCACAATCGCAACCGATCCCGACAGCACGCCAATTGCACCCTTCGCAGCGCAAAGCGCAACATTGGCGAGAATACACACTATGCCCGTCAACGTTCCCACGCGCGCACGGTCGCCCTGCGCACGACGAACAATCCACTCGACCATCCTCATCAGTCCCCACGGTACTACCTATATATCTATTGCTCAAACGGATTGTAGTGTAGCCACTTTGTCCTCCAGATACAAAATGGCCGCAGCCCACACGGGCCGCAGCCTTGGAATATGACAAAGGAATCGTCCTTTTGTCGCACAGATTTATGCGCTTGCTTCAGCAGCGCTCGCCACTGTTTCGAGCGAATCAGCTGCGTCTTCTGCCGCCTGCATCTTTGTCGGCACCACGCCAAAACAGCAGCTCAGCGCCGCAGACACCGCAAATGCTGCGCCGCCGGCAGCGCAGCACCACAGCAGATTCGAGATGCCGCCCGTGGCAAAGCCAATGACCATAAGAACATTCGTCATACCGATGGTATAAGCCGTAACGTGGCCTACGGCCGCAACAAGGCCTCCGACGGCGCCGCCAACGGCCATGCACGTCAGACACCTGCCATATTTAAAGCCGCATCCGTACAGCGCTGGCTCGCTTACGCCGCCAAGAATACCCGAGATTGAATAGCCCAACATGAGCGCCTTCTCGTCCTTATCCGCAACGCGGAGCGACGCGCCAAAGGGCATACCCCAAACGGCGAACGTTGCCATCGTCGCGGCGATCAGGATGCACGAATCCGTTCCCACACCCATAAACTGCGCATAGGCGAGCGATAGGACAACGTTGCTGACACCCGCGATCTTAAGAAACTCCCAGCCCGCGGCAAGCCCCATGAGCGTGAGCAGCGACACGATGCCACCGGAATTGCCAAGCATAAACATAAGCTGTCCCAACAGCATGCCCAGATAGCTGCCTGCCGGCGCCGTAACACACAGCGACACCGGAACCATGACAAGCATGGTTGCAAACGGTACAAAAGAAAACGCCACAGCCTGAGGGATAGTGCGCTTAAAGAAACGCTCCACCTGCCATAGCACGGGCACCGAGATGAGAACCGGAATAACAGTCGTCGTGTAATCGTTGACCGGCGCGGGAAGTAGACCATACACGAAAGTCATCGATGCCCCCGTCGTCGATGCGGCATCAACGAGCTTAAGCAGATCGGGCACAATCAATACGCCGCCCAGCATCATGCCCAGCTGCTCCGAGCAACCGAGCTGGCGGGCAGCGGCCCAACCAAGATAGATGGGCAAAAAGTAATAGCCAGCGTTATACAGCCAGCTGTAAAACAGGCGATAGATTTCGGAATCGGCAGGCCATAGACCAAACATGCCTTCGCCCATAATGACGGCAACGGTGCGGAACAGCGCCGCGCAGACAATAAACGGCAACGCCGACATCATGCTTTTGGACAGATAGTCCACCACGGCCATGGCGTTTGATGAAACCGTCGTTGTAAACGAGGTGTTAGAAACTTGTGACATGGAACGCCTTTCCCAATGTGACATGCGGACTGTCCCTTTGTCACATCGTGCGGTACTGACCGATTGCGCGGTACTTTTCGTAGCGGAGGTTTGTGAGGGTCGCGTCGTCGAGCTGCCCAAGCGTATCGAAGGCATCAAATGCCGAGGACATGACGACACCGGCGATCTCCTCATGCGACAGGCCCCTATCGTCAACAATGCCGTCGATGATGCCGAGCGCCAACAGATCGGGGGCCGTGAGCTTAAGCGCCTCAGCGGCCTCATTCGCGCGCTCGGTATCCTTCCACAGGATCGACGCACAGGCCTCGGGGCTCACGACCGAATAGGCCGAGCTCGAGAGCATCAGGATGCGGTCGGCCACGGACAGCGCCAGCGCGCCACCAGAGCCGCCCTCGCCTGTCACCACCGAGACAATCGGCGTCTTAAGGCCGCTCATCTCCATGAGATTCTGGGCAATCGCCTCGCCCTGGCCGCGCTCCTCGGCACCGATGCCGCAAAACGCGCCCGAAGTATCAACCAGGCACAGAACCGGCCGACCAAATTTCTCGGCTTGGTGCATCAGGCGACGTGCCTTGCGGTAGCCCTCGGGATGTGCCATACCAAAGTTGCGACGCATGCGCTCTTTGGTCGTGGTACCGCGCTCGATGGCGATAACCGTCACGGGTCGCCCGTCTTTCCAGCCGATGCCGCCCACCACGGCAGCATCGTCGCCAAAGTAGCGGTCGCCGTGCAGCTCTACGAATCCGTCGAGACCCAACGAGATCATCTCGCCTGCCGTGGCGCGGTTCGCCGAGCGAGTCTGTTTGACGATTTCGAGCGCGCTTTTTGGTGCGGCCGAGCGCTTAAACAAGTGTCCCAGCTTTTTGTCGCGACGACCCGTATGCACGATCTCATGCGGAGCCCCCAGACCAGGCGCGTGCCCTTCGTGCAGCGCCAGCAGCTCGCCTACCGTGAGCGCAATCTCACCACGCGGAACAACGGCATCGCAAAAGCCGTGCTCCAGCAAAAACTCGGAACGCTGGAATCCCTTGGGCAGACGCTTGTGCATGTTCTGCTCGATCACGCGCGGGCCGGCAAATGCCGTCAGGGCATCGGGCTCGGCCAGGATAATGTCGCCCTCCATGGCAAAGCTCGCGGTTACACCTCCGGTCGTGGGATCGGTGAGCACCGTGATATACAGGCCGCCCGCCTCGCTGTGGCGCCTAACCGCCGCAGAAATCTTGGCCATCTGCATGAGCGAGGTCACGCCCTCCTGCATGCGGGCGCCGCCCGATACGGTAAAGCCAACGACCGGCAGCCCCAACTCGGCCGCGCGCTCAAAGACATGACAGATCTTCTCGCCCACCACGGAGCCCATTGAGCCCATCATAAAGTTGGCATCCATAAAGAAGAGCGCGGTATCGCAGCCGCAGATTTTGCCCCTGCCGCACACAACGGCATCGCGCTCGCCCGAACGCTCGCTCACGCTCTTAAGCTTGTTGGCATAACCGGGAAACGAGAGGAAGTCCTTCGACGCCAGATTGGCATCCCATTCCTCAAAGGTACCCGCGTCGACCGTCATGCGCATGCGCGCGCGACCGCTCACGCGAAAGTGTTTGCCGCAACGAGGGCAGACCTCGAGGTTGTCGTGCAGGCGCGCCTCATCGATCACACGGCGGCACTCCGGGCATTTGACAAACACGTGGCGCGCGGGGAACTCGGCGCACGACTCGGTTATCGGCCCCTCAAGGACATTGACCGTCTTCGCTTTTCTATTCATCAGCATAGAGATGCCCCATCAGATCGGTGTGATACATGCCCGACAAAAACTCGTCGTTTGCCAGCACGTCGAGCTGAAGCTCGCTATTTTCGCTCACGCCCTCAATCACGAGCTCGCCCAGGGCCGAGCGCATCTTGCGAATGGCACCGTCACGCGTGGGCGCGCACACGATGAGCTTGCCGAGCATGGAGTCGTAGTACGGCGGAACTTTCGCTCCGGTAAACATGGCGGAATCCCAGCGCACGCGCGGACCACCCGGCACACGCAACGCGGTGACCGTTCCACATGACGGTAGAAAGTCCGGCGTTTCGGCATTGATGCGGCACTCCATGGCGTGGTTGCGGACCGGTACGTCCTCCTGCTCAAAGGGCAGAGGCTGGCCGGCAGCCACGCGCAGCTGCCACTTAACCAGGTCGGTATCGGTCACAAACTCCGTAACCGGATGCTCCACCTGCAAGCGCGTGTTCATTTCCATAAAGTAGAAATTGCCGTCATCTGAGTACAAAAACTCGATGGTGCCAGCGCCCTCATAGCCAACGGCACGAGCCAGGTCGCGCGCGGCCTTGTGCATACGGGCACGAATATCATCGCGTCCGTCGAGGCACGGCGCGGGGCTCTCCTCGATCAGCTTTTGGTTGCGGCGCTGCACCGAGCACTCGCGCTCGCCGAGCGAAAACACATGGCCCTGCTTATCGGCCATAATCTGTACCTCAACGTGATGCGCCGGCGCAACGAACTTCTCCATGTAGCACTCGCCGTCGCCAAAAACGGCCTCACCCTCGGCACGCGCCTCGATGAACGCCTTTGCCGCATCTTCCACGCGCTCGACCTTGCGAATACCGCGACCGCCGCCGCCCGCGCGCGCCTTAATAAGCACGGGGCAGCCGATGCGCTCGGCCTCGGCCGTTGCTTCCTCGGGGCTTTTGAGCAAATCGCAGCCCGGCACGATGGGCACGCCCGCAGCAGCGGCCGTTCGGCGTGCGGCGTCCTTGTCGCCCATGCTGTCGATCACCTCGGCCGAAGGACCGACAAACGCCAGACCGAACTTGTCGCAGTCGCGCACGAAGCTCGCCTTCTCGGAAAAGAAGCCATAGCCGGGATGAATTGCCTTAGCTCCCGACTTTACGGCACAGGTGAGCACGGCATCGTCGTTGAGGTAGCTCTCGGCAAGACGCGGGCCGCCGATGCAATACGCCTCGTCGGCAAGTTGCACGTGTAGCGCGTCCGCATCGGCCGTGGAATAAACGGCGACGGTCTTGATGCCCATATCGCGGCACGCGCGGATAACACGGACCGCGACTTCGCCGCGGTTGGCGATGAGCACTTTGTCGAACATGGAGCCTTCCTTAACTTTCGTGCATGAGTGCAAAAGACATATCGGCGCGGCAGCAAACCTCACCGTTGACGCTCGCAGTACCCGTCGCAAAGCGGAACGGCCCGCGCGCACGCGTGATGGAGCACACTAGATCCACCGTGTCGCCCGGGCGCACCGGACGCTTAAAGCGCACCTTGTCCAGACTCGTGTAGAACGGCGTCGCGCCGCGCGCCTCCTCATCGCCCATCAGCAGCACGCAGCAGTTCTGGGCGAGCATCTCGCACTGAATCACGCCGGGAACGACCGGGTTTCCCGGAAAATGTCCCTGCAAAAAGTACTCGTCGCCTGTAATCGTGATCTTGCCGTGGGCCTCGTCGCCCACCAGCTCGGCTTCGTCGAGCAAAAGCATCGGCTCGCGATGCGGCAACAGCTTCTTGAGCTCTTCTTTGTTCATGGATATCACCTATCCGATCCTCATGAGGCAGCTGCCAAACTCCACGAGGTCGCCGTCGGCCACGCAGATCTCGAGCACCTCACCGTCTGCCTCGGCCGTCACCTCGTTGAGAACCTTCATGGCCTCGATGATGCAGAGGGTCTCGCCGGCCTTGACCTTGGAGCCCACGCGCACAAACGGCTCGTCGCCCGGCGCAGGGGCAGCATAGAAGACGCCCACCATGGGAGCAGTCACCTCGGTGCCCTTGGGCTCCGGCGCGGCGGCAGGTGTCTGCGTGGCGGGCTCCGGTGCGGCAGGCGCGACTGTGGGAGCTGCAACTTGAGCGGCCATGGCGCTCGGCATAGGCATGGGCACGGCAACCGGCTGCGCGGCACTCGCGCGCTCGAGTTCGACCGCGGTGCCATCGGGCTCCTCAACACGTACGCGCGTAAGGCCGCGGTCCTCCATCACATCGGCTATCTCGGCAAGTCTTTTGGAATCCATGCTCTAGCTCCTCGTATATCTACGCAGCGCGATGGCGGCGTTGTGCCCGCCAAAGCCCAGGTTGGTCGAAAGCGCCCAGGTAAGGTCGGCGCGAACCGCTCGATTAGGCGTGTAATCAAGATCGCAGGCGGGATCGGGCGTGTGGTAGTTAATGGTCGGGGGCACCACGCCCTGCTCGAGCGCCATGGCACAGGCCATGACCTCGATGGCACCCGTGGCACCGATCATGTGCCCGGTCATCGACTTGGTCGACGAGACGTGTGCGGCGCGTGCCGCGTCCTCGCCGAGCGCCCGCTTAATGCCTGTCGTCTCGGACGAATCGTTGAGCTTGGTCGAGGTGCCGTGGGCGTTGATGTAGAGACCCTCGGAAGGCTTGACGTCGCCCTCGGCTACCGCCAGCGATATCGCACGGGCAATGCCGGCGGCATCGGGGTCGGGACTCGTAATGTGATAGGCATCATCGGTGTTGCCGTAGCCCACGACCTCGGCATAAATGTGCGCACCGCGCGCCTGCGCATGCTCCATGCTCTCGAGTACCAGCACGCAGGCGCCCTCACCCATCACAAAGCCATCGCGGTCTGCGTCGAACGGGCGGCAGGCCGTCGCGGGATCGGGGTTGGTGGTCAATGCGCGGCAGGACGTAAAGCCTGCAACAGCATCGGGGATAATGGCCGCCTCGGCACCGCCCGCGAGGATCGCGTCGGCATAGCCGTGCTTAATAGCACGGAACGCCTCGCCCACCGCATGGGCCGAGGTCGCGCACGCAGTCACGACTGGCAGGGTCGGTCCCTTTGCCTTGTGACGGATTGCGATATTGCCCGATGCCATGTTGGGGATCATCATCGCAATCATATAGGGCGATGCGCGGCGAGGTCCACGATCGGCGATCGTGTGGACGTTGTCGACGAGCGTCGTCATGCCGCCCACGCCCGAGCCCACGTAGACGCCCAGGCGCTCACGATCGATGGCGCCTTCGACATCAAAGCCCGCATCGTGCATTGCCTCGTCCGAAGCCGCCATCGCAAACTGAACGCAGGGGTCGAGATGCTTGGCGTCACGCTTGCCAAAGTACTCGTTGCCGTCAAAGCCCTTGACTTCGGCCGCCACCTTGACGGTAAACGCATCGGTATCGAAGTGCGTGATCGGGCCGATGCCACAGGTCCCGGCGCACATGGCCGCCCAGGTGGCAAGCGCGGTGTTGCCGAGCGGCGATACGGCACCGATGCCGGTGATTGCAACTCTCTGTTCCATCATGGTCTCCTCATCCAAGCCGTTCTTCGGCCCTGGTTTCTACATCGCCATTCCGCCGTCGACGCGCACGACCTCGCCCGTAATGTAAGCAGCCGCATCGCTCGCTAAAAAGCGCACCACGCCGGCCACTTCCTCGGGGCGTGCCATGCGCTTAAGGGGAATCTGTTCCTCGGTTGCCGTACGCACCTTCTCCGAGAGCTTTGCCGTCATATCTGTCTCGACAAACCCGGGGGCGACCGCGTTCGCTCGTACGCCACGAGGCGCAAG
The DNA here is from genome assembly GCF_003459245.1 of Collinsella sp. AF23-2. Lineage (GTDB taxonomy): Bacteria > Actinomycetota > Coriobacteriia > Coriobacteriales > Coriobacteriaceae > Collinsella. Next base: position 33,793 of record NZ_QRVG01000001.1, on the reverse strand, counting down.
CTCGCGCGCCACCGCCTTGGTAAGCCCTATCACGCCCGCCTTGGAAGCAGCGTAGTTGGCTTGCCCGGCATTGCCCATCAGGCCCACGACCGAGCTCATGTTGACGACGCAACCGCCGCGCTGGCGCATAAAGGTCTTGGTGAGCGCGCGCGTCATATTGAATGTTCCCTTGAGATTGACATCGAGCACGCGATCGAATGCGTCATCGCCCATGCGCATGAGCAGGCCATCGCGGGTGATGCCGGCATTGTTGACGAGCGCCCAAATGGAACCAAAGTCGTTGAGGACCGCTTCCACACACGCGTTGACGGCAGCGGGATCGGCCACGTCGCATTGATATGCGCGTGCCGTGGCGCCAACCGCCTCACAGGCTTCGCACGTCTCGCGCGCCGCATCGACGCTGCCGGCATAGACGACGGCGATATCAAAGCCGTCCTCCGCCAGACCGACAGCGCAGGCGCGGCCGATACCCCGCGAGCCGCCCGTGACCAGTGCCACACGACGTGAGTCGTTGCGCTCGAGCGCGCCGTTGTTCAAGTTGCCCATGTCATTCCTTTCGGGTTACAGCCCTGTGGACTATGCGAGCTCGTCGGCAATAGCTGCGACCTGCTCGGCCGTTTCGCACGAATACACGCGAACGTCGCTCAGCGTACGCTTGGCCAGGCCCGACAGCGTTTTGCCAGGGCCGACCTCAATAAACGTGTCGATGCCTTGATCCTGCAGAGCATGCAGCGTGTCGACCCAGCGCACGGCATGACTCACCTGGTTGGCCAGCATCTCCGCTGCCGCCTGCGGGTCGGCCGGATAGGGCGCCGCTGTCATATTTGCCATAACAGGAATCAGCAGCGGGGACGGCGCGTGACCGGCCTCGATATATGCAGCAAGGCCACAGGTCGCCTCGGCCATATAGGGGCTATGGAATGCACCCGACACCGCGACCTTCATGGCGCGACCGCCAGCCTCTTTCACTAGAACGTCGAGCTCCTGCAGCGCCTCGGGCGCTCCGGCCACAACCGTCTGCTGGGGGCTGTTGTAGTTGACCGGCCAGCAGTCCTCGCCGGCCTGTTTTGCCAAGCCCTCGACCTGCGCCGCATCGAGTTTGATGACGGCGCGCATGCCGCCGGGGTGACGCTCGGCCGCCGTGGCCATCAATGCCGCACGCTCACATACGAGCTCAAAACCCGCTCGCGTATCGAACGCCCCCGCAAAGGTGAGCGCGGCGACCTCGCCAAGCGAAAAACCCGCACAGGCGGTAGGTACCACGCCGCGCTCACGCAGGGCGGCAGCCGCTGCCAAATCGTGAACGAACACGCACGGCTGCGTGTTCTCGGTCTGCGAGAGTTCCTCCTTGGAGGCGCTTCGGCACTGCTCACTGGTCCCCGGGCGCACCTCGTCGGCAATGGCGAACACCTCGGCGGCCGCCGGCGATGCCTCGATCAGGTCGACGCCCATCGCGGGGTGCTGGGCGCCCTGGCCGGCAAACAGAAACGCTACGCCACCCATGCGCACGCACCCTTCAGGACGTGCTCGGCGCCATCGACCAGGTCGTCAACGATTTCACGTGCGCTTTGGCGCTCGTTGACCATGCCGGCAATCTGTCCACACAAAAACGAGCCCTCTTCGTAATTGCCGTCCTTGGCGGCCTTGCGAAGGGCGCCCGTGCCCATGGCCCCGAGCTCCTCGACGCTTACGCCCGCCGCCTCGCTCTTGGCGTAGGCGTTAGTGAAGGGGCTCTTGAGGGCACGCACCGGGTGTCCCGTCGAGCGGCCGGTCGCACGCGTCGAGGTGTCGTTGGCCTTCAGGACCATCTCCTTGTACTGCTCCGATACGGTGCACTCATCTGCGATCAGAAAGCGCGTACCCACCTGCACGCCGGCGGCGCCCAGCATAAAGGCGGCCGCCACGCCGCGGCCATCGGCGATACCGCCAGCCGCAACCACGGGAATATCGACCGCATCGACAACCTGTGGCACCAGTGCCATCGTCGAGGTCTCGCCAATATGGCCGCCTGATTCGGTACCCTCGGCAACCACGGCAGTGGCTCCACGACGCGCCACGAGACGCGCCAGCGCCACCGAGGCAACGACCGGGATGACCTTGATGCCCGCCTCGTTCCACGCCTTCATGTACTTGGTGGGATTGCCGGCACCCGTCACGACGACCGGCACCCGCTCGTCAATCACGACCCGCGCGACCTCGTCGGCAAACGGGCTCATGAGCATGACGTTGACGCCAAAGGGCTTATCCGTCCTGGCGCGCAGCTCATGAATCTGGTCGCGCAGCCAGTTGGCGTCGGCGTTCATGGCCGCGATAATCCCTAAGCCGCCCGCCTCGGACACTGCGGACGCCAGCGAGGCGTCGGCGATCCAGGCCATACCGCCCTGGAACACGGGCTTTTCGATGCCGAGCAGATCGCAGAGAGGAGTCTTGAGCATCTCTACTTCTCCAATGCCGCCTCGACCGTATCGGCGAACTCGCCGACCGTCTTGGGGTTCTCCTCGGTATCGAGCTGGATGCCAAACTCGTCCTCAACGGCGACGAGGATCTCGACGGTGCCCAGACTGTCGAGACCAATCTCCTCGAGCGTGGACTCGGGCTTCATCTCGACGTCGTCAAGACCGGCGGTCTCGCGGATAACATCGCAAACGCGCTCGAAGGTCTTCTGATCTGCCATGGTAGTTCTCCTTTGTTTGTGCCCTAGGGGCGTTTTTATTTCCTATGTGCGACTACTTCCAACGAAGTAGATAGCCACCTATATCCAGACCGGCGCCAAATCCAACGAGGGCGATGGTGTCGCCCGTGTGAAGTGCACCGGCGTTTGCCAGCCGGTCGAGGGCAAGCGGAATGCATGCGCTCGAAATGTTGCCGGTCTCGCGCAGCGTTCGAACCACGCGCTTGTCTGGCACACCGAGGCGCTTGACCGCCTGACTCAGGATTCGTTCGTTAGCCTGATGGAATACAAAATGGTCGATGTCCTCGACCGAAATGCCCGCATCGCTCGCAAGCTTATGGACCGTGTCGCAAATCGCGTTGACGCCGAACTTGAACACGCGGCGGCCATTCATGGACAGCACGCTCTCGCTATCTGCGGAGGCCTTAAACGGCGAGGTGCCGACCAGACCGGGAACGCACAACGTCTCGACGTCGGGCGCCGTCGAAAGCTCAACGGCAAGGGGGCTGTCTCCCCCAGCCTCAATCACCGCGGCGCCTGCCCCATCGCCAAAGAGCACACAGGTGGCGCGGTCGGTCCAGTCGAGCGCGCGCGTCATCTGCTCGGCGGCAACGACAAGCACATGCTTGGCTCGTCCTCGGGCGATATAGCCCTCGGCAACATCGAGCGCAAATACGAAGCCGGCGCAGGCAGCCGAGACATCGAAGGCAGGGCACGTCGCGCCCAGTCGCTCAGCAACGGCACACGCCTCGGCGGGAACAAGGTGGTCACCCGTCGTCGTCGAGCAGACGATCAAATCCAGCTGGCTCGCGTCGATTCCGGACACCTGGAGTGCCCGCTCGCTCGCCGCTACGGCAAGGTCGTCAAGTGACTCGGTGGTGCATACATGGCGGCTCTTGATACCTGTGCGGGTAAAAATCCACTCATCCGAGGTATCGAGGAACTCGGACAGCTCGTCATTGGAAACACTGCGCTTAGGAAGCGCCGAGCCTGTTCCAAGAATCGTGAAACCCATCACTAACCTCCTTTGAGTTGTTGACGTGTTTACATCGACCAAGAGAGGATAGCGCATTTCAGTCGTTGTTAACGTGTTAACATTAAATTGTCCAAATGCGACAAAGGCTTCACATTGTGTCTCTCTCGACACCATTGCGTTATTCACTTATTCATTAAGGAGGTAGCAGCCGTTATGGATGCCAAATTAACGATAGTCGACGTAACCGGATCGACCAACGATGACCTGCTCGAAGCAGGAAAACAGGGAGCGCCGCACGGCACAGGACTTGCCGCCCGGGCTCAGACAGCAGGACGCGGCCGGCGCGGCCACAAGTGGGATTCAACCGCCGGCAATCTGTTACTCTCGATTGTCCTACGTCCTCGTGTTGATCCCGCCAAGTACTCTGGCCTTGCCGCCGTCAGCGGCCTAGCGGTGCTCGAGGCGCTCGAAAAACAGGGTCTTGCAAACGAGATTGGCCTCAAATGGCCCAACGACCTGGTCGCGCGTGGACGCAAACTCGGCGGCATTCTGGTCGAAGCCGCACGCGATAACGAAGGCAACCCCTTTGCGGTCTGTGGCATCGGCGTCAACGTGAACTATGTGCCCGCGGAGGTGCCCGATGGTGGCCTGCCGGCAATCGGTCTCTCGGACCTCAACGAGAACGTTCCCGCCGTCGATATGCTCCTCGATGAGGTCTATCACACCGTCGTAAACGCTGTAGACGCGTGGGCAGATCTGCTCAACGCCATGGAAGAAAACGCCGGACCGCTCGCGCCCGTCCACGGCGAATATGTCGCTCACCTCAATTGGATTGGAAAGCACGTTATCGCCCGCTCCCCTGCCGGTGACGAGCTGGCGCGAGGCATCTTTAAAACCGTCGATACCTTTGGACGCGCGTGTATCGAAACGGAAGACGGCTTGCGATCCTTCCATTTTGAGGAGGCGTCGCTGCGCCCCTTGGGCGAATAGGGCGCCGCAGCCACCTACTCAGCAGCATTACCAGGCGGTCAAAACCCATCATGCAAAACAAAAGAGCCCCGCTACCGTAATGGCAGCGGGGCTCTGTAAGCTATGAGCGATATCGCTTAGAGCTTGATGTCGATGTCGACGCCAGCGGGGAGGTCGAGACGCATGAGCGAATCAACGGTGCCCGAGGTGGGGTCGAGGATGTCGATGAGGCGCTTGTGGGTGCGCATCTCGAACTGCTCACGGGAGTCCTTGTTCACGTGCGGCGAGCGGATAACCGTGTACAGGTTGCGCTCGGTGGGCAGGGGGACAGGACCGGAAACGCGAGCACCGGTCTTCTGAGCGGTCTCGACGATGAGCTTCGCGGACTGATCGACGACCTCGTGATCATAGCCCTTGAGGCGAATGCGGATCTTCTGGGTAGCCAACTTAAACCTCCAAAGAGTGCGAGAGATGTTCTCGCGGATTACGTAACAGGGAGCTCGAACTTAGGCGTTCTTGCTCATGACCTCGTCCACGATGGACTTGGGCGCGGGCTCATAAGAGTCGAACTGCATCGTGTAGGATGCACGGCCCTGGGTCTGGGAGCGAAGGTCGGTAGCGTAACCGAACATCTCGCCCAGCGGCACCTTGGCACGGATGAGCTTGCTGTTCTTGCGATCCTCCATGCCCTCGATCTTGCCGCGGCGACCGGAGAGGTTGCCCATAACGTCGCCCATGTACTGCTCGGGGGTCTCGACCTCGACAGCCATGATCGGCTCGAGCAGCTGCGGATCGGACTTCTTGAGAGCGTCCTTGATAGCCATGGAACCGGCGATCTTGAAGGCGGCCTCGGAGGAGTCGACCTCGTGGTAAGAACCGTCGAACAGGGTGACCTTAACGTCGAGGACCGGGAAGCCGGCGATAACACCGGTGTTCAGGGCCTCCTGGATGCCCTTGTCGATGGACGGGATGTACTCCTTGGGCACGACGCCGCCGACGATAGCGTTGACGAACTCGTAGCCGAAGCCCTCCTCCATCTTCTCGAGCTTGATGACGGCGTGGCCGTACTGACCGCGACCGCCGGACTGACGGACGAACTTGCCCTCAGCCTTCTCGACGTCGTGACCGGCGGTCTCGCGGTAGGCAACCTGGGGCTTACCGACGTTAGCGTCAACCTTGAACTCGCGGAGCAGACGGTCGACGATGATCTCGAGGTGCAGCTCGCCCATGCCGGCGATGATGGTCTGGCCGGTCTCGTGGTTGGTGGACACCTGGAAGGTCGGGTCCTCCTCGGCGAGCTTGGTCAGAGCCAGGGACATCTTGTCCTGCTCGGCCTTGGTCTTGGGCTCGATGGCAACGTCAATAACGGGCTTAGCGAACTCGATCTTCTCGAGGACGATCTCCTTGCCCTCGGCGCACAGGGTGTCACCGGTGGTGGAGTTCTTGAAGCCGACGCAAGCGACGATGTCGCCGGCGGCAGCGTCGTCACGGTCGATACGCTCGGCGGCGTTCATCTCGAGGATGCGGCCGAGGCGCTCGCGCTGACCGTTGGAAGCGTTGACAACGTAGGAGCCGGACTCGGCGCGGCCGGAGTAAACGCGGACGTAGGTGAGTTTACCGACGAACGGGTCGGTCATGATCTTGAAGACCAGGCCGGAGAAGGGCTCGTCGAAGGAAGGATGACGCTGGATCTCCTCGCCGGTGTCCGGATCGGTACCGGTGACGGCCTCGACGTCAAGCGGGCTGGGCAGGTAGTCGACGACAGCGTCGAGCAGCTCCTGAACGCCCTTGTTCTTGTAGGCGGAACCCACGAAGACGAGGTTGAGCTCGTTGGCCAGAACGCCCTTGCGCAGAGCAGCCTTGAGCTCCTCGACGGTGAAGTCCTCCTCCATGAGGATCTTCTCCATGAGCTCGTCGTCAAAGCTGGCAGCAGCGTCGAGGAGCTCCTCGCGCTTGGTGGCAGCGATGTCGGCGAACTCAGCCGGGATCTCGTCCATCGGCTCGGGGTAGGTCATACCCTTCTCGTCGGCCTTGAAGTCCCATGCAGTCATGGTGACCAGGTCGATGACGCCCCAGAAGTTGTCCTCGGCGCCCATCGGGACCTGAGCGGCCACGGCGTTGGCGTCGAGACGATCCTTCATGGTCTCGATAGCGTTGAAGAAGTCAGCGCCCACGCGGTCATACTTGTTGATGAAGGCGATGCGGGGGACGTTGAAGGTAGAAGCCTGACGCCAAACGGTCTCAGACTGGGGCTGAACGCCGGCAACGGCGTCGAAGACGGCGACAGCGCCATCGAGGACGCGCAGGCAGCGCTCGACCTCGGCGGTGAAGTCAACGTGGCCCGGGGTGTCGATGATCTGGATGCGGTAGTCCTTGCCGTCCTTGTTCCAGAAGCACGTGGTAGCAGCGGAGGTAATGGTTACGCCGCGCTCCTGCTCCTGAACCATCCAGTCCATGGTGGCAGCGCCCTCATGGACCTCACCGATCTTGTGGGTCTTACCGGTGTAGTAAAGAATACGCTCGGTCGTGGTGGTCTTACCGGCATCGATGTGGGCCATGATGCCGATGTTACGGGTATCGGAAAGCTTGTACTTAGGCTTAGCCATGTTAGTTCCTTACCTTAACTTACCAACGATAGTGAGAGAACGCGCGGTTGGCCTCGGCCATCTTGAAGACGTCCTCACGCTTCTTGACGGAAGCGCCCAGGCCGTTGGAAGCGTCGAGGATCTCGTTGGCGAGACGCTCGGCCATGGTCTTCTCCTTGCGAGCGCGGGAGAAGTTGACGATCCAGCGGATACCCAGAGCGGTGGAACGACGGGAGTTGACCTCCATCGGGACCTGATAGGTAGCGCCACCGACACGCTTGGGCTTAACCTCGAGCGTGGGCTTGACGTTGTCCATAGCCTTCTTGAAGGTAGCGAGAGCGTCGCCACCCTCGGACTTCTCGGCAACGATCTCGAAAGCGGTGTAAACGATGCGCTCAGCGGTGGCCTTCTTGCCGTCAAGAAGGACCTTGTTGATGAGCTGAGTCACCAGGCGGTTGTTGTAAACGGCGTCAGGCTGAACCTCACGACGATTAGCTGCTGCACGACGCGGCATGTGAAATCTCCTTAAGTGTCTACCGTGCGGCCCTTAGGCGGCACACGGCGAAAGTATCAAAACGTTATCTGGCTTATTTGGCCTTGGGGCGCTTAGCACCGTACTTGGAACGGGCCTGCATACGGTTCTGGACCGGAGCAGCGTCGTAGGCGCCACGGATGACGTGATAACGGACACCAGGGAGGTCACGGACACGACCGCCGCGGACGAGCACGATGGAGTGCTCCTGCAGGTTGTGGCCCTCACCCGGGATGTAAGCAGTAACTTCGATGCCGTTGACAAGGCGAACACGGGCAACCTTACGAAGAGCCGAGTTCGGCTTCTTGGGGCTCGTGGTGAAGACGCGGGTGCACACGCCGCGCTTCTGGGAGTTGTGCTGCAGAGCAGCGTTCTTGGACTTCTTGGGCACGGAACGACGGCCCTGGCGAACCAGCTGGTTAATAGTAGGCAAAGCGTACTCCTTCTCGAATGATTCCAGCTTTCTGTAAAGTGCAACGGCTTGAATCGAGGGGTCAGCATCCCCCTACGAAACACGCAGTTCGATAGGATACGTGCCGTTAGCTGTGCCGTCAACAGACCACGCCGCCGGGCGTATCCCAAAATAGCCATATTTCCGCAAAGCCTCCATAAAAGGAATCCCCGCCTGTGCGCAAGTGCCCATTCCAGCCCTCCATGTAACGCAAAAATGGCCGCTTCCTCTAGCAGGAAGCGGCCTAGACCTTACGAATAGACGATGGTAAAGGGTACTTCTGTTTCGGTCTCTCCTGTTGATGTGCATCTCGTGCCCTCGAGGGTCACCGAGACCACTTGATCGACATTGATCAGTTTTGTCGGAACCCAGATGTTCTCTCCGCTATTGCGCGCCATCGAAACATAGAAATTGTACGCCCCTGCGTCGTCATCTTCGATAATCTGCTCCGATCCATCCTTGTAGCTGACGGTCAGTTTATGATCAACTGCTTCATAGCCCAGATCATCGATGTGCGTCTGGATGGAAAACGGGCTGATCTCGAGAGGCGAGTCGTCGGAGCGGAGCTCCTTTGTATCGACGTGCGCTCCGACGTTAAACTCTGGCGTCGATACCTCGATCACCTTCGCATCCTCACCTTTGCCCTCCGTCCAACTGATATTCCAGGTGACCGCATGTCGTAAATCTCGATCGCGATTCCAAGATGCAAAGTACATCGTGCCGTTAATGACCGTGTCGCTTGATGTGTCTTTATCAATGGTGCAGCGTGTATCAGCCCATTCCTCGCCGAAGTTCATGCTGGGTGTACTGACGCCCCCTTCTTCTTCACCATAGAGAACAAGTTCGCCAAGCTCTGCCGCCGGCTTGTAGTAGCTAACGCCATTCGGATTGGACAATGTAAACGTCACAGCACCGCAACCGTTCTCGTCGATTGCCATCTCATGAATGTCGAGCGTATAGCCGTTGCCCTCGACGGACAGATTGACCTTCTGGACTGCACCCTCCAGGCTTTGGGGCGCGATACCATCACCAAACTCTCTGGTGTAGGTATATTTCGTCCCCGACGAGCCGCCATTTGTCCAGGTAACGGACTCTCCGTTGCCATGGTTTCCCCAGGCAGAGGCAAAATAACTGGAATTGACAACAGCGTAGGCGACCCCTCCGGTCGCCAGCACTCCGGCAAGACATCCGATTACGGCAACATACAGAGGCTTCGCGTGACCCTTTCGGCGAAGCGGCTCGCCAGCAGCGGCATAAAGAACACGGTCAGCAAGATCGCTATCGGCTTGGACGGACTCGAAGGCCTGCTTGATCTGGTTGGATTTCACGGTCGCCCTCCTCTAGGATGAACTTGAGCTTCGATCTGCCGCGAGCTAAACGCGTTCGAACGGTCGCGGCTGGCACATGCAGTAACTCGGCAATTTCTGAAGTCGAGAAGCCCAGATAGTAATAGAGCACGATGGAGATACGGAATCGTTCCGGAAGCCGCATGACGTCTAATAGGACGGCCTTGGTCTCGTCCTGCGCCGTCAAGAGCGAATCGGTCAGACTTTCAATATCCTCCACGCGCCTCCACGGCTTTCGAAAGAGAGATTTGCATTCATTGATCGTGACCCGGATGAGCCATCGACGAAGATGCTCCCAGCTTTCAAAATGCGTATCGCTTTTGAGTAACTTTAGAAAGACGTCTTGAGCGACATCGTCGGCGTCAGCGCGATCACGCAGATACGTCAAGGCGATTCGGAACACGACATCTCGGTGATCCTCGACCGCCTGTCTAAAAGCTTGTTCTTCCATAATCACCTCCCGGTGACACTGATGGTTCTTGATGGGGCCCTCACCATAGATACGCTTTGACCAAACGGAATGTTTCAAATTCAAGCAGGAAAAACTACCAAAATAAACCTGTCCTTTTTTGCAAGTGATCAACGGAACGCAACAAGAACGGAACGCAACAAGTTGAGCATACGCAAGCGAGCGGCCCCCAGAGCGTACAAGGTGGCATGAAAAAGGCAGGGCATTGACCTTTTGGTCATGCCCTGCCTTTTGAATGACAGATTGTAGCTCTGGGGGCCGCGCAGCGACGGAGGTCGCCGCCGTTCGTTAGAACGGCGGAACTAATTACTCCTCGTCGTTGTCCTTGGCCTCTTCGGCGTCGTCGGTGTCCACGAGCTGGTTGAGCAGCTCGTCGAGGGAAGCCATGTCCTCGTTGATCGCGCCGTTGGCGGGAGCCTTCTTGTCGTCGATCGGGGCGCCCAGGAGCTCCTCGTCGGCGTCGGCGTGATGCGTCGGAGCGGAGGTACCCAGCAGGATATCGTCCGGACCGTCGGGGCTAAAGACCATCTGCAGCAGCTGCGAGAGGTCTTCCTCGTCGGCAACGTCGTCGTTGTTCTCGAGGATGTAGAGCAGATCGTGGGCCTCCAGGCCGTCACGGAGCTCCTCGATCGCCTTGGCGCCGATGCCATCGATGCGCAGCAGATCCTCCTCGGACTTGCCAACCAGGTCGCCGACCGTCTCGATGCCAACCTCGCTGAACTTGTTGGTCCAGCGCTGCGACACGCCCAGATCGTCGAACAGGTACAGACGAGCCTTCTCGGCGGAGATGGTGTGGCCGTTGCGGGTGAACGAACCGTCAGCACCACCGAACTCGTCGTAGCCGGCCCAGTCGAGCTGCTGCGGGAGCTGCTCGTCCAGGTCCTTGAGCTCCACAGGAGCCCACTCGGGCAGCGACTTGGCGTTGGGCGAAGCCGGGCCGTCGATGTCCACGTAGCCGTCGGCCGTGCGATACGTCAGCTTGGCGTTGGCGTACGGCTTGAGGCCGGTACCAGCCGGGATCTTCTTACCGACGATGACGTTGGACTTAAGGTCGAGCAGGTGGTCGACCTTGCCCTCGATGGCAGCCTCGGTAAGGACGCCAGCGGTACGAATGAACGAAGCGCTCGACAGCCAGGAGTCGATGTTGGACGCGACCTTGAGCGTACCCAGGATGACGGGCTCGGCCACAGGAGCCTGACCGCCCAGACGGGCAACGCGCTCGACCTCGTCGGCAAACTCGTAGCGGTCGACGTACTGACCAAGCAGGTACTTGGAGTCGCCGGGGTTGGTGATCTGAACGCGACGCAGCATCTGGCGTGCGAGCACCTCGATGTGCTTGTCGTTCAGGTCGACGCCCTGGCTGGTGTAGACGTCCTTGACGCTCTCGACGAAGGTGTGCATCGTCGACTCGATGTCGGTCAGCTTGCGCAGGTTGCGGAAGTTGACGAAGCCCTTGGTGATCTGGTCGCCGGCGCGCACCTCGCAGCCGTCCTCGATCTCGGGCATAAAGCGCACCGATGCGGGGACGCGACGCTCGTCGAGGACACGGGTGTGGTCCTCGGAGTCGGTGAGCGTCAGCACGTACTCGGACTTCTCGGGCTTAATCGAGAGGTGGCCGGAGTACGGAGCCAGCTCGGCCTCGCGACCCAGGATCTTCTCGTTGACGTTGCCGACGATATCGAACATACGGCTGACCGTAGGCAGACCCTGCGTAATATCGTCGACGCCAGCGACGCCGCCGGAGTGAATGGTACGCATCGTAAGCTGCGTGCCGGGCTCGCCGATGGACTGGGCGGCAATAATGCCGACCGCGGTACCGATGGCGACCGGACGACGGGTGGAAAGATCCCAGCCGTAGCACTTCTGGCATACGCCGTACTTGGAGCGGCAGGTGAGCAGTGCGCGAAGCTTGACCTTCTTAAGGCCGGCATCGACCATCTTCTGGATGTCGGCGACCTTCTCGATGTAGCCGTCCTGCTCAAAGAGCACGGTGCCATCGGGAGCCACGACGTCCTCAATGAAGCAACGGCCGACGAGGTCGGTATTGAGGTCGGTGGTGCCGGGGATGATGAGGTTGTAGGTGACGCCCTCGTGCGTACCGCAGTCCTCCTCGCGGACGATGACGTCCTGGGCCACGTCGACCAGACGACGGGTCAGGTAACCAGAGTCCGAGGTGTGGGATGCGGTATCGACCAGGCCCTTACGGGCGCCGTAGGTCGAAATGAAGTACTCGAGCGGCAACAGGCCCTCGCGGAAGTTCGCCTTAATGGGAAGGTCGATCGTCTCGCCGGACATGTCTGCCATCAGGCCACGCATGCCGCCGAGCTGACGCAGCTGGGTCTTAGAACCACGGGCGCCGGAGTCGGCCATCATGTAGAGCGGGTTCTCCTCGTCGAACAAGTCGAGCATGAGCGCTGCAACCTTATCGGTACAAGCGGTCCACTCGTTAACGACTTCGATGTGGCGCTCCGTCTCGTTGATGAAGCCCTCCTCGAAGTACTCGTTGATCTGGTCGACGTTGGCCTGGGCGCGATCGAGCAGCTCCTGCTTCTCGGCAGGGATGAGAGCGTCCCATACCGAGATGGTGAGGCCGGCGCGGGTAGCGTAGTGGAAGCCGGAGTACTTGATGGCGTCGAGGATCGGGCCGACCTTGGCCTCGGGGTAACGATCGCAGCAGTCGGCAACCAGCTTGGCCACATCGCCCTTGACCATCTTGTAGTTCATGAACTCATAGTCTTCGGGCAGGCACTGGCGGTTGAAGATGATGCGGCCGATAGAGGTCTCGAAGCGCGCGGTCTTGTTGCCGGTGACGTCGTAGTCGACGAACTCGTTCTTGCCGTTCTTGACGCGGAAGATACGGGTGCCGTCCTCGTTGATGACGTTGGCATCGGCAGCGGACACGCGAACCTGGATCTTGGCCTGCATGTCGACCTCGGAACGGCAGTCATAGGCGTGCAGCGCGTCGTCGAAGCTGGCGAACACGTGGTTCTCGCCCGGCAGACCCTCGCGGACCTGGGTGAGGTAGTACACACCAATGATCATGTCCTGCGAAGGGATGTTAACCGGCTTGCCGGATGCCGGCGAGCGCAGGTTGTTCGCAGAGAGCATGAGCACGCGAGCCTCGGCCTGAGCCTGGCTGGACAGCGGCACGTGGACAGACATCTGGTCGCCGTCGAAGTCGGCATTGAAGGGCGAGCAGACCAGCGGGTGCAGGTGGATAGCCTTGCCCTCGACCAGCACCGGCTCAAAGGCCTGGATGGACAGACGGTGCAGGGTCGGTGCACGGTTGAGCAGCACGACGCGACCGTCGATGACCTCTTCGAGGATATCCCACACAAAGGTGGCACCGCGGTCGATAGCGCGCTTGGCGCCCTTGATGTTCTCGACCTTGCCGAGCTCGACCAGGCGCTTCATGACGAAGGGCTTGAAGAGCTCCAGCGCCATGGTCTTGGGCAGACCGCACTGGTGCAGCAGCAGCTTGGGGTCGGTAACGATTACCGAACGGCCGGAGTAGTCGACACGCTTGCCCAGCAGGTTCTGACGGAAACGACCCTGCTTGCCCTTGAGGGCCTCGGCGAGCGACTTGAGCGGGCGACCGCCACGGCCAGAGACCGGGCGACCACGACGGCCGTTGTCGAACAGGGCATCCACGGACTCCTGGAGCATGCGCTTCTCGTTGTTCACGATGATCGCAGGGGCGTCCAGGTCGAGCAGGCGCTTGAGTCGGTTGTTACGGTTGATCACGCGACGATACAGGTCGTTGAGGTCGGACGCGGCGAAGCGGCCGCCGTCGAGCTGGACCATCGGGCGCAGATCGGGCGGAATGACCGGGATGACATCCAGGATCATGTTCGCGGGGCTGTTGCCGCCCTTCAGGAAGGCGTCAACGACCTCGAGGCGCTTAACGGCCTTCTCGCGCTTCTGCTTCTGGGAATCCTCGTCGGCGATGATGGCCTTGAGCTTCTCGGCCTCGGAGGGGAGGTCGATGGCAGCGAGCAGGTCGCGGACGGCCTCGGCACCCATACCACCCTTGAAGTACATGGAGTAGTAACGGGTCATCTCGCGGAACAGCGGCTCATCGGAGATGAGGTCGCGCTCGGTGAGCTTCATGAAGGCGTTGAAGGCGTCCGTGCGGAGCTGCTTCTCGTCCTTGCACTCTTCCTCGATGTCGACGATGCCAGAGGCGATCTCCTCGGGGGTCAGCGGCTCCTCGTCGGAGAACTCGTCAAAGTTCTCGGGGTTGCCCTGCTCCTTGAGGGACTCGATCTGGCGGGCGCACTCGGCATCGATCTCTTCCAGATCGGCGGCGAGCTCCTCGCGCAGGTCGTCAGCGTCGGCCTCGCGAGCCTCGTAGTCGACCTCGGTGATGATGTAGCTGGCAAAGTACAGAACCTTCTCGAGGTCCTTGGACTTGATGTCGAGCATACGGCTCATCGGGAAGCTCGTGGGGCTCTTGAAGTACCAGATGTGGGACACGGGAGCGGCGAGCTCGATGTGACCCATGCGCTCGCGACGAACCTTGGCCGAGGTGACCTCGACGCCGCAGCGCTCGCAGACGATGCCCTTAAAGCGGATGCCCTTGTACTTGCCGCAGGAGCACTCCCAGTCCTTGGCGGGACCGAAGATCTTCTCGCAGAACAGGCCGTCCTTCTCGGGCTTGAGGGTACGGTAATTGATGGTCTCCGGCTTCTTGACCTCACCGTGCGACCAGGAACGGATCTGGTCGGCGGAGGCAAGGGAGATCTTTACCGAGTCAAAATCAGTAGCTTCGAAATCTGCCACAGTCAACTACTCCTTATCAGTGGTCGTGGCGGCGACAGCCTCGGGTGCCTCGGCGGTCTCGGCATCCTGGGCCTCGACGTCGGTGTCAACGCCGGCGAGCGCAGCCAGGTCGTCGAGAGCAGAGGTCTCCTCGGCGGTCACAGGGGCGGAGGCGTCCTCGTCGGCATCGTGCATGGGCTCGATGTCCAGTGCGAGGGAACGGATCTCCTTGACGAGAACCTTGAAGGACTCGGGGATACCCGGAACCGGGACGTTCTCGCCCTTGACGATGGACTCGTAGGTCTTGACGCGGCCCACGGTATCGTCGGACTTGACGGTCAGGATCTCCTGCAGGACGTTGGCAGCACCGTATGCGTACAGTGCCCAAACTTCCATCTCGCCGAAGCGCTGGCCGCCGAACTGAGCCTTGCCGCCCAGCGGTTGCTGGGTAACCAGGCTGTAAGGGCCGGTCGAACGGGCGTGGATCTTGTCGTCGACCATGTGGCCGAGCTTGAGGATGTAGGACGTACCCACGGTAATGGGCTCGCGGAACTCCTCGCCGGTGCGGCCGTCGAACAGGCGGGTCTTGCCGCGCTCGTCAAGCTGGGTGACAAACTCGGGGCGCATGTGATCGCCAAAGGCAGCGGTGGCCTTGTTGAGCATGTTCTTGTTGGCGCGACGGATGACCTCGGCGATCTCGTCCTCCTTGGCGCCGTCGAAGACGGGCGTCGAGACGAAGAACGGACCGGGGACATACTTGTCGGAGTCGGCATCCTCGGTATCCCAACCGCAGGCAGCAGCCCAGCCAAGGTGGCACTCGAGCAGCTGACCGACGTTCATACGCGAAGGAACGCCCAGCGGGTTGAGGATAACGTCGATCGGGGTACCGTCAGCCATGTAGGGCATGTCCTCGACCGGCAGAACGTTACAGATAACGCCCTTGTTGCCGTGGCGACCGGCGATCTTATCGCCCTGCTGGATCTTACGACGCTGGGCGACGTAGACGCGCACCTGCTCGTTGACGCCGGGGGCCAGGTCGTCGCCGTTCTCGCGGCTAAAGCGGACGACGTCGATGACGCGGCCATAAGCGCCGTGAGGCATCTTAAGGGAGGTGTCGCGAACATCGTGAGCCTTGGCACCGAAGATGGCGCGCAGCAGGCGCTCCTCGGCGGTCAGAGCGCTCTCGCCCTTAGGCGTGACCTTGCCGACCAGGATGTCGCCAGGGCCGACCTCGGCGCCGATGCGGATGATGCCGTCCTCGTCGAGGTTGGCAAGCATGTCCTCGGAGAGGTTCGGGATCTCGCGAGTGATCTCCTCGGGGCCGAGCTTGGTATCGCGGGCGTCGATCTCGTGACGGGTGATATTGATGGTCGTCAGCAGGTCCTCGGCCACCAGGCGCTCGGACACGACGATACCGTCCTCGTAGTTGAAGCCTTCCCACGGCATGTATGCCACGGTGAGGTTCTGGCCCAGTGCGAGCTCGCCATGATCGGTCGAAGGACCGTCGGCCAGAGGCTCGCCCTGCTCAACGGTGTCACCGACGCGCACGAGCGGACGGTGGTTGATGCAGGTGGACTGGTTGGAGCGCTGGTACTTGGCCAGGTGATACTCGTCCATGCCGCCGGCGTGCTTGACGATAATCTTGGAGGCGTCGGCATAGATGACTTCGCCGGCGTTCTTGGCCAGGGTAACCTCGCCAGAGTCCAGGGCGGCGCGACGCTCCATGCCGGTACCGACATAGGGAGCGGCGGGGTGAACCAGCGGCACGGCCTGACGCTGCATGTTGGCGCCCATGAGCGTACGCTTGGCGTCGTCGTGCTCGAGGAACGGAATCAGCGTGGCTGCGACGGAGAGCATCTGACGCGGCGAGACGTCCATGTAGTCGACGTCCTCGACAGGCACGTCGGCGGGAGCGCCGAAGGAGCCGTCGAAGTCGCGGGTACGGGCGATCACGGTATGCGGACGGACGATCTTGCCCTCGGCATCGGTCGTGATGAACTCGTTGGTCTTGGGATCGAGCGGCGTGTTGGCCGGCGCGATGACGTGCTTCTCTTCCTCGTCAGCGGTCATCCAGTCGATCTGATCGGTGGCAACGCCGTTCTCGACACGACGGAACGGGGCCTCGATGAAGCCATACTCGTTGACGCGGGCGTAGAGGGCGAGCGAGCCGATCAGGCCGATGTTGGGGCCTTCGGGGGTCTCGATCGGGCACATGCGGCTGTAGTGCGAGTTGTGAACGTCGCGGACGGCCGTCGGCACGTTGGTGCGGCGGCTGGAGCCGGACTTGTGGCCGGCAAGACCACCAGGGCCGAGTGCGGACAGACGGCGCTTGTGGGTCAGACCGGTCAGGGGGTTCGCCTGGTCCATGAACTGCGAGAGCTGCGAGGAACCGAAGAACTCCTTGATGGAGGCCACGATCGGGCGGATGTTGATGAGCGACTGCGGGGTGATCTCGTCGATGTCCTGGGAGCTCATGCGCTCACGGACGACGCGCTCCATACGGCTCATGCCGATACGGAACTGGTTGGCGACGAGCTCGCCGACGGTGCGGATGCGGCGGTTGCCGAAGTGGTCGATGTCGTCGACCTTGAAGCCCTGCTCGCCGGCAGCGAGGGACAGGAGGTAGCGCAGCGTCGCGACGATATCCTCGTCGGTGAGCACCGTGACCTCTTCCTCGGTGGTGAGGTTGAGCTTCTTGTTGACCTTGTAACGACCGACGCGGGCCAAATCGTAGCGCTGCGGGTTAAAGAGCAGGCCCTCGAGCAGGCTGCGGGAAGCGTCCACGGTGGGAGGCTCGCCCGGGCGCAGGCGACGGTAGATCTCGATGAGGGCGTCCTCGCGAGTGAGGGCGGTGTCGCGCTCCAGGGTGCGCTTGATCACATCGGAGTTGCCGAGCAGCTCGATGATGTCGTCGTTGGTGACGGCGATGCCAAGGGCGCGCAGGAACATCGTGGCGCTCTGCTTGCGCTTACGGTCGATGGAGACCATGAGCTGGTCGCGCTTGTCGACCTCAAACTCAAGCCAGGCACCGCGGGACGGGATGATCTGGGCCTTGTAGATCTGCTTGCCCGAATCCATCTCGGAGCTGTAGTACACGCCCGGGGAGCGGACGAGCTGCGAGACGACGATACGCTCGGTACCGTTGATGATGAAGGTGCCCTGATCGGTCATCATGGGGAAGTCGCCCATGAAGACGAGCTGCTCCTTGATCTCGCCGGTCTCCTTGTTGGTGAGACGGACGTCGGTCAGAAGCGGAGCCTGATAGGTCATATCCTTCTCGCGGCACTCCTCGACGGTGTGCGCGGGGTCGCCGAACTGATGCTCGCCGAAGGTAACCTCGAGAACATGGTTCTGACTCTGGATGGGGCTGGATTCCTTGAACGCCTCACGAAGGCCCTCATCCTTAAAACGCTCAAAGGATTCCCTTTGAACAGAGATAAGGTTGGGGAGCTCCATGGCCTCCGGGATTTTCCCGAAGCTGACGCGCTTGCGCTCAGTGGCAGTGTATGCGTAGGTCACCAGGTTTTTCCTCCTTCACGGAAATGCTCGGTGGGTTGGCGAGGCATAGCTTCGCCAGTTATCGCAACCTAATAGTTTATCAGGTACCGACCGTTGGGCAAGAAAAGCCTTGACGCGATTGAGTTTTTGGAGTAGCAAAGTTTTTCGACAGAAAACACGCAGGTAGATGTATGTGTATCGAACATCTGTTCATATATTTTATGTGAACAGAGAGCTAGCAATCGCAGCTCTTATAAAAAACGGGCGCGAACCGAGGTCCACGCCCGTAAATGTCGGTGCCCGAAGGCTTACTTGCGCATCAATCCGCCGCGCTCGTCGATGGCGTCCCAGAAGGCATCGGCAAAGCGGGGGTCGCTTGCAGCCATGAGGGCGTTGGTGGCCATCCAGCCAGAGGGAGTGCCGGTGTCGTAGCCCGACAGCGGGTCGATGACGACTGCGTACATGGCTTCGCGGTCGAGCGAACGGGCCATGGCGTCGGTGAGCTGGATCTCGCCGCCCTTGCCGGCCTGCTGATCTGCCAGCAAGTCCATGACCAGCGGGCTCAGCAGGTAGCGACCGACGATGTACAGGTTGGACGGAGCCGCCTCGGGAGCGGGCTTCTCGACCAGACCGCCGATGCGCCAGACAGCGCCCGGCTCGACATCGGCAACGCCCTCGGCGCCCTCGAGCGAACCGACGCGCTCGCCAGCGATAACGCCGTAGCGGCTGACTTCCTCGGGCGAGCAAGCAGCGACGGCGATAACCGAAGCGCCACCGTGCTCCTTGGAAACGGCAAGCATCTTGTCGCAGATATCGCGGTTAGGCACAACGTAGTCGCCCAGAAGAACCAGGAAGTTCTCCCCTGCCACGGCGTCGGCAGCAGAGCGAATAGCATGGCCGAGGCCCTTGGGCTCGTACTGATAACGGAAGTCGACCGGCATACCGCCAGCGTGGGCGACGGCATCGGCATAGGCGTTCTTACCGCGCTCGCGCAACAGGTTCTCGAGCGAACGGTCGGGCTGGAAGTAGTTCAGTAGCTCGGGCTTACCGGGAGAAGTAACGATGATGGCATCGTCGACCTCCTCGGGGTCGAGTGCCTCCTCGACGACATACTGGATGACCGGCTTGTCGAGCACCGGCAGCATCTCTTTGGGCGTGCACTTGGTGCCAGGCAGAAAACGCGTGCCAAGACCGGCGGCGGGGATGATTGCCTTCATGTTATTCAAAGATCCTTTCGCAGGCGCAAAAGCGCCCCGTGCGTGCGGCGCACAGCCGCAGACCAAATTGCGATACCCAAGCATCTTACCGCTGGAACTATATGTCGCTACAAGGCAGAGACAATTCTTCAGCAGGTCAACGCAAATTATTGCTCGAATGGTGCAATTTTATTGCCCAACGGCAGGGCACGCGATACGACGCAAATCACAGAACATGGCAGTTTGAGCAACCGATGTCGAGGAACCGAAAAACAAAAAAGACGGGGCTCGCAATGCGAACCCCGTCTGCAAAGAAATCTGGCGAGAAAGCCTGATTACTTGAGGGTGACAGCAGCGCCAGCAGCCTCGAGCTTCTCCTTGGCAGCCTCGGCGTCCTCCTTCTTGGCACCCTCGAGAACAGCCTTGGGAGCGCCCTCGACGACCTCCTTGGCCTCCTTCAGGCCAAGGTTGGTGAGCTCACGGACGGCCTTGATGACCTGGATCTTGTTGTCGCCGAAGCCCTCGAGCACGACGTCAAACTCGGTCTTCTCCTCGGCCTCAGCAGCGCCAGCAGCGGGAGCGGCGACAACAGCGGCAGGAGCAGCGGCGGAAACGCCGAAGGTGTCCTCGATAGCCTTAACGAGCTCGGAAGCCTCGAGAAGGGTCATTTCCTTAAGAGCATCGATGATCTCATCGGTGGTAAGCTTAGCCATTTCTAAGTCCTTTCGGTTTCCGTGTCTGTGCACGGAGATCAGTTAAAACACGGCGCGAATGCGCCAGGGGTGCGGCGTTGCCGCCGCGGGTGAAAACAGCGACTAGGCTGCCTTCTGCTCGGAGACCTGCTGGATCGAACGAGCGAGACCAGAGGAAACGCCGTTGACGCAGACAGCGATGTCGCGAGCGAAACCGGAGATGAGACCGGCGATCTGGCCGAGAAGCTGATCCTTGGTGGGCAGCTCGGCGATAGCCTTAACATCATCAGCGGAAACGGCCTTGCCGTCGGAGATACCGCCCTTGATCTCAAGGACGCCCTTGGACTTAGCAGAGAAGTCCTTAAGGGCCTTAGCGGCCTCGACCGGCTCGGACTCGTAGAACACATAAGCGACGGGGCCGGCGAGGATCTCGTCGAGCTCGGGCTGCTCCTGGTTCTTGAGAGCGATCTTGACCAGGTTGTTCTTGTAGACCTTCATCTCGGCGCCGCACTCGCGAAGCTGATGACGCAGCTCCTGAGCCTGCTTAACCGTCAGACCGTTGTAGTTGACGACAAACAGACCGGCGTTCTCGGCGATACGGGACTCGATCTCTGCAACCTTGTCGATTTTGTACTGCTGGGGCATAAATTACACCTCCTCGAATTCTTTCCGGGCACGGTCCGCCACAAGGACGTGACGGGGGCATGTCCAAAAAGAAAGCCCCCGCGCTGCATGAGCGACGGGGGCGAGAAGACATATCTACTCGACCACCTCGGCTGGCGGGATATCCCATTAAGCTCGCGGGCGATGCCCGTTTGCACCGGCTGTCTCTGGCAGCGGATTCGTGCGTGAACCGAAAGTATTATGGCGGGGACCCCGGCGTCGGTCAACGGGCACGAGGATTCGCACACAAACCCTGCATACGCTCCGGTCGGGAGGGGCAGGGCGAGTTTTCCGCTCGGTCAAGTCCTGGGCTCGCACGAAGGCCACATTAAGTGGCCTTCGGCTCGTGCGGAATCTACGGAAAACTCGCCCTGCCCCTCCCGACCGGAGCTACGTTGCCTTTGTTGCGAATCCTCGTGCCCGTTGGCCGGCGCGCCCCACGCATAACCCTTAGGTCGGTGGGCTGATGGGTTGGGTCCCGTTGGGCTACAGGGTTGAAAGGAAGGTGGACAGGCGGCGGAGGCCTTCGTCTAGGTCTTTGTCGGAGACGCAGTAGCTTAGGCGGATGTGGCCTTCGGTGCCGAAGCAGTCGCCCGGGACTAGGGCTACGTTTGCCTCTTCGATGGCTTTGATGCAGAAGTCTTCGCTGGTTAGGCCGAACTTTTTGATGCTCGGGAAAGTGTAGAAGGCTCCTGCGGGCTCTACTACGTCGAGGCCCATGGCGTTTAAGGCTGCGAGTACGCGTTCGCGGCGGGCTCGGTAGACTTTGAGCATGGGGGTTGGGTCGACGGTCAGGGCTCGGGCTGCGGCGTCCATTTCGAAGGAGACAGCACTCGATACTAAGTATTGGTGAGCCTTTGCGATCTCAGCGATGACGGGGGCTGCGGCTGCGAGCCAACCCAAGCGCCAGCCGGTCATGGCCCAGGGCTTGGAGAAGCTCTCGATGACCACCGTCTGGTCGCGCAGCTCCGGATGGCGCTGGGCAAAGCGCTCGTAGCCATCCACATAGACCAGACGGTTGTATACGTCGTCGCAGACTACGTAGATGCCCGCCTGCTCTGCCACGCGCGCCACGGCGTCGAGCGACGCCGTGTCGAGGATGCAGCCCGTAGGATTGTTGGGCGAGCAGATAACGATGGCCTTGGTCGCCGGGGTCACACAGGCGCGAAGCGCATCCTCGTCAATCTGAAATTGCGCAGGCTCCGTATCCAAAAAGACCGCTTTGGCGTGATTGGCTACGACGATGCTCTCGTACAGGCCAAAGGCCGGCGTGGGAATAATGACCTCGTCGCCGGGGTTGAGCATAGCCATGAATGTTGCCGACAGGGCCTCGGTCGCGCCATCAGTCAGGATGACCTCATCGGCGGAAAGCTCCAGACCCGCGTCACCCATATATTCGGACAGCGCCTCGCGCAGGGCGGGGCGGCCGTTGTTGGGCGGATAGTGCGTGTCGCCACGGTCCAGCGAGGCGGTTACCTCGGCGCTAATCACATCGGGCGTGGGAAAATCGGGCTCGCCAAGCGCAAGCGCAATGCACCCCGGGTGCTGGGCGGCGAGCGCGTTAATCCGACGGATGCCGGAGGGCTTGAGCGTGGCAAGCGAGGTATTCATGGGCAGACGCATGGCGTTCCTTTCGTAAGGGTTGCACTAGGATAGCGCGCCCAGCGCCACCAGACGGTGTAACCTAAACGGAAACGAGCCGGAAAGGAGATGGCATGGAGACGACCGCGCGCGGCGATGTACCAAAAACACTGCACACCATTGCGTATATCAGTATTCCCGATAGCGCCGATCTTGAGTTTTTGCTCTGGGACCTTCAGGATGCCATCGCAGCCTATGCGCAGCTTTCCGGCACCGCACTCCCCCATCCAGTCGACTTGAAGGCGAATAGCGCCGATACCGCCGATGGCATCGTGCTCGCCGTTGAGGATATGCCCGATGACGAGGCAGTGACAGACATCGAGAAGGCACTCAATCGCTTTGGCGATACGGGGACGCGCGTCTATGTCGTCGTTCAGGCCATCTACGAGCGTACCGAGGGGGCGCGCATGCTCATCGAGCGCCTGCGCCAAGCTTGCGAACTCCGTAGGCTAACGTGGTGCGGCGGCGTTATCGCCTGCACCGGCAGCGGCATCGCGGCGCTTCGCCATTCCCCACGCATGGGCCTCTTGCGCCGACCATTTTCGGAAGCGATGGATAAGCTTGTGGGCGCCGTGCGCATAGGCTGCTCCATTGAGCATGCGCAGCTGCTGGGCGGTGGCAATGCCGGTAGCGTCGATACCGACGGCATGGTGCGCGCTAGGCCTGCTGTGCCCGCGCTAATCTGGCGCGCCATCATCAAACGCCTCGGCGCCCATACTCAATCAGATATCTAAATTACAGGGCGCCCCAGTCAATGGCTTCGTGCCAACGCTCAACAAGGCGCTCAAGACGCCAAGCCGCATTGGCAGGACTTGTCGAGGGCAGGACGATGGCGGGCAGCCCGGTGCGTTCTTGTAGATAGCGCTTGTAGAGCCGGCCAGCCGTACCACCGTTGCATATCACCTGCTCAATGGGAGCTGCATCGGTAATGCGCCCGATATGTGCCGGTACAACGTTGCGAATGCTCGCGTCACTCGAGCCCTTAATGTCACAACTCTCGATCACATCCCACAGGGCTACGCCGCCGTTAAGCAGCATGGATCGCTTGGCGGCAATGGAGACATCGAGCGTCGCGGGCTCACCGTTTGCCAAAGGATCACCCTCGTTGGGCGGCACAGGCACACCGAGACACGCCGCCGTGACCCGCCAAAAGCGGTTCTGCGGATTGCCATAGTAGAAGGCATTGGCACGCGAGAGCACCGAGGGAAACGACCCCAGCACCAAAACGCGCGAGCGCTCGTCAAACACGGGTTCAAACCCATGCTCAATATGTTGATAGCCCTCGTCGGACGCAGCCATGGCCTAGGCCCTCAACAGATAGCGCACCTCGTAGGGCGCAAGCTCAAGGGAGCCAGCCAGCTCGACCGTGGGCACGCCATCGGCAAGCAGGTCGACAAAGGACCCGTTGAGCTCGCCGGCGCCAAAGGTGTAAGGCTCGCCCACGGCGTTCACCGCCACGAGCACCGTCGCGTCATCACAGGCGCGCTCGAACAGCAGCTGCTTGTTCTGGATCACCACGTTGCGATAGGCACCGTAGTTGAGAGCACAGGCCGCCGCGTCATCGGCCGAGCGAAGGTGCGCAAGCTGCGTGATGAACGCCGTCAGCTCGTTGGGCGCAGGCTCATCGAGCGCAGGTCGCAGCGCCCAGTCACCATCGGGGCCGCCCTTTTCGCCGGCAATCCCCCACTCGCTGCCATAGTAGACGCACGGAATGCCCGGCATGCCAAAGAGCATGCCATAGGCGGGACGCAGGCACGACTTGTCGGTGAGGATGCTCGCCAGGCGCGGCACGTCGTGGTTGTCGACAAACGACAGCAGGTGTTTGCCGCGGTAGATGCACCACGGATCGCCGCCAAACTGGCGATGCAGCGAATGGGCAATCTCGAACATGTTGACCGAGTTAAAGCTGGAGTACAGGCCCTTGTAGCACTCGTAGTTGGTGCAGGAGTCAAGCATCTCGTCGTTGACGATCTGGTTGTAGTCGCCGTGGAGCGTCTCGCCGATCAGCACAAAATCGGGCTTGAGCTCGCGGGTAAAGGTATGCAGACGACGCATGAAGTCGCGGTCGAGCATATAGGCAACGTCCAGGCGCAGGCCGTCGACGCCAAACACGTCAGCCCAACGGCGCACGGACTCGAGCAGGTAATCGACCACAGCGGGATTTTGCAGGTTGAGCTTCACGAGCTCAAAATGGCCTTCCCAACCCTCGTACCAAAAGCCGTCGCCATAGCAGGAGTCGCCGTCAAAGCTAATGTGGAACCAGTCCTTGTACGGCGAGTCCCACTTACGCTCCTGCACATCACGGAAGGCCCAGAAGCCGCGGCCGACGTGGTTGAAGACCGCATCGAGCACCACACGGATGCCATGGGCGTGCAGCGTCTCGCATACGGCGGCAAAATCGGCATCCCCGCCCAGGCGGCGGTCGACATGGCGCAGGCTGCGCGTATCGTAGCCGTGGCTGTCGGATTCGAGCGGCGGGTTGATGAGCACAGCGCCAACGCCGAGTTCTTGCAGGTAGTCAGCCCATTGGGCGATCTTCATGATGGGTGCATCGGGGTTGGGCGCAGCGTTGACAGCCTGGGCGAGTTCATCCTCGGCAACGGGAGCGGCGTTTTCGCGCGGAGCTCCGCAAAAGCCCAGCGGATAGATCTGATAGAACGTCGTCTCGTATGCCCACATAGCAACCTCCCGGTAAGCTCAACACAACGATATCCATTGTATGCCCGGCTTGTATCCTCTCCCCCAAAATAAGTTGCGGTGAAATAATTCCTGCTTGGGCCTTCAGAGGCCTTAAACAGGAGCTATTCCACCGCAGCTGATGAGGGGACGTGATTAGGCGACGGGCTTTGCGCGGCGTATGGCTGGGAACAGTACGGTGATGGCAAGGATGACGCCCACGACGGTAATCGCCCCGCCCGCAAAGCCAATCCAAGCGATACCGGGACCCGAAACCACGGCGCCGCCGATTGCGGTGCCCGTGCCGATACCGAGGTTAAACAGGCCCGAGAAGATCGACATGGCGACGGCCGACGAATCCGCCGGCGTGTACTTGATGAGCTCGGCCTGGAACGCAACGTTAAAGGCCGTGGAGCAGCAGCCCCATAGCGCGCAGACGGCAAGCACTGCTACGAGCGACGATGCGACCGGACCCACGAGCAGCAGAGCCACCGGCACGCCGGAGAGCGTGATAGCCAAGAACGGGAAGCGATGCCCATCGAACAGGCGGCCAAACAGCCAGCTTCCGAGCAGACCAGAGCAGCCAAACGCCGTCAGCGTCATGGTAATAGCGCTTGCGTCGACGTGCGCGACCTGCGCCAGGAACGGCTCGATATAGCTGTAACCCGCATAATAGCCGGTCGCCATAAAGACCGTGACCGCGTAGAGCGCAATCAGGAACGGGTTCTTGAGCAGCTCGGGCAGCTGTTTGACGGTAAAGCGCTCGCCCGCCGGCATGGCCGGGAACACCGCGGCCTGGTAGACAACCGCGACAGCCGAGAGGGCCCCGACCGCGGCGAATGTCATGCGCCAGCCCACGGCCAGTCCGATGGCGCGGCCGATCGGCAGGCCAAAGATCTGCGCGATGGACGAGCCCGTGGCGATCATGCTAATGGCGAGCGCCCCGTGGCGACTGTCGACCAGGCGCGAGGCCATAATCGAGGCGACCGACCAGAACACGGCATGTGCGCAAGCGACCACCAGGCGCGCACAGACCAGGATGGGATATGTCGGTGCCACAGCGGACAGGAACTGACCCAGAGAAAACACGGCGAGCACGCCGAGCAGCATCCGTTTGAATTCAAAACGCGAGGCAAACACCATGAGCGGCAGCGACAGCAGCATGACGCCCCAGGCATAAACCGAGATCATGATGCCCGCCTGGGCCTCGGTGAGCGAAAACGACGTGGCGATGTCGGTTAGCAGGCCGATGGGCATAAACTCCGACGTGTTGAACACGAACGCGCAGCAGGTGAGCCCGATAAGCGGGAGCCACTGCCCGAGCGTGATACCACCTTGCTTTGTTTGAGCCATATAGGAAAACCTCTCCGATCATCTAGAGCGGTGGGCGATTATAGCAATGAGAAGTCTATAAAATGAGCAACAAAAGAATTCTTGGAAAACGATCGTTAACAGATGGCGTGCCAATTCTGCTTAGAAAGCAAGGTACGCAGAAACTCAGTGTCGAAAACGCGGCTTCATCTTCGGGCTATCGCGCCTGCTCGGATACGCACAAGGACACCCCCATGAGCACGTCAATTTCAAGCCAACTCGCAACCGCACAATGAACTAGCAAAAGCAGCATATAAGCAAACGCCCCATAATAAAGTCCCTCATGTACAAGCGCCGTCACTGAAAGTGCCGACGGCAGCGCCGCACTCGAAACTACCCATCCAACAAGAACCTGGATAGCGCAACTTGCAACCAGGTTCCATGCCACCAGCAGCGTTGCGGGACGCGCGATTTCCCTGCAGGAGGAACGAAGCACCGTGACCGAACGCATGATGTAGCGTGGTGCAAACCGAATGCCTCGTAGTCCCCTCTGCTCCACGTCCGCATCTTCAATTAACACGAATACGAACGACGCGGAAAGAAGCGTCACGATTACTGCCACCACAAGCGAGCACAACACCCCGAGCTGGCTACTCGCAAGCGAGGCAAAGACTACAATTGCCGATAAAATCAAGTGAACCAAATAAATTAGCAGCGCCCCAGAAATCTGGAGGGGAACCGTCGAGGCCAAGAGATAAACCGGAGGGGTTCGAGCAGGTTGCACCGTCTCTTTGGACCGGTCGACGGCAAATAATGAAAAAGCCACATTCGATAGAAGCAGGTTTAAAAAGGCCGCGACCACAGTGCAAATAAGCGTAATGGACGGATTGATATAGGCGAGCTCAGTTGCAACGTTTGATACACCAATTTGAAGCGCGCTCATAACAAACAAGGGGATATATAACGCCATCGTACAGCCACTCCGGCATCCCTTCGCCCGATCGCCCGATTCCAGAAAGACATTGAAGTTCTCTCGCAAGTTCACTCTATACCCGTTTTCTTACTAGGCAGGGCGAACGGGCGCCAATATAAACGCCGGTCCGCCCATCCATAATTTCTAGTTTTAACGTCCAGACTAGTCTGTCCAGCCGTCGATGTAGTCGCGGTTAAGCTCAAAGTACTGCGCGGCGATATCTTTCGCCAAGGAGTACGAATTAACGAGCGGGTGCATCGCGAGGCTCTCGACAATGTCGCGCTTCGATCGGTTAACGATGCCACGCGCCACGGTGCGCTCGTAGTACTTGACGCGACGAATCAATTCGAGGTTTCCCGCAGGCACAGAATCGGCTTCGACGCGATGCGGTACGCAGCCATCGGTGGAGATATCGCACGTTGACTCAATGACATCTGTATCGAGAAGGCCGGGGATGGCACCATTGTTGGGGGTGCACAGGATCATCTGCTGCGTCTTGCCAGAGCGAGCAATATCCATGAAACGGAGCGCGACACCCGCGTATCCACCAGCATCTTTGCCGTACACGTCAAACGTCCACGGCTTGTCGCGGTGAATACCCGTCTCGGCCGCCATGTAGTTGTTTTCGCGCATTCCGTACCACTTCTCAAAGCACGCGAGGCCTTTTTCGAAGTCGTTCTCAATATCGATAGATGCAAGCTCGCTCGTCATTTCTCGATTAATTTCTTCGATGAGTTCGCCGCGCGTCTGGGGCGAAGAGAGAACGTTGGCAACGGCGCGCTCGCGATAGTAGAAATAGTATAGGTACTCATTTGGCACGCATCCGCGATTTAGGACGAGGTCCTTCTCGAAGAACCTAAGATCTGTATGAGCATATGCCCCGTCGTCGTGGATCAAGTCGGGCATGATGTCCTCGCCGTCAACCGTCACATTGCGGAAGAACGAGAGGTGGTTGAGTCCATAGCACTCGCCCTGAACCGATGCGGGATCAACGCCTTTATACTCGGCAAACTGATGCAACATGCCCGAGGGGGCATCGCAAATGCCATAAGTAAAATCATAGCCCATATCGCGTAGGGCCTGAGATACGACGCCAGCGGGATTAGTAAAGTTAAACACCTTGACGCCCGGCTTTGCGTACTTCTTGATTAACTCGCAATACGAAGCAAGCGCAGGGACGGAGCGCATGGCAAAAGACACGCCGGCTGCGCCAGTCGTCTCTTGGCCAAGAACCCCATGTGAAAGAGCAATGCGCTCATCGCGAACGCGCATATGGTCCCCACCGACGCGAATCGTCGTGATCACGTAATCGGCGTCCTTAACGGCCTCGACCGCATCGCCCGTCAGTGAAAAATTAAGCGTGGGGCAAAGCATGCCCGAGACATGGGCGGCAAGGCCACCGTAGATGCGCAGCTTCTCGGGATCATTGTCCATAAACACAAGCTCGTCGATTCCAAGCGATGACGCCTGCTGGGCTATGCTCTTTGCCAAAAACATGGAGCGGACGCCACCGCCCCCTATGACCGTAAGTTTCATATCGAAACCCCCAATTAGCACATTCAATATTGCATGGTTCGCCTGTGTATGGATATTGTATCCAGCATGGAGGGCCGCTTCCC
The DNA here is from genome assembly GCF_003459245.1 of Collinsella sp. AF23-2. Lineage (GTDB taxonomy): Bacteria > Actinomycetota > Coriobacteriia > Coriobacteriales > Coriobacteriaceae > Collinsella. The sequence goes on along the minus strand of NZ_QRVG01000001.1, from coordinate 4,764 downwards.
GCCCCGGCTGCAAGGCGGGAAAGGAATTCCCCAAGGAGTTATTATTTACGCAACGGAAGCGGCCACACACGTCCGGCGGGAAGGAAGCACCGATGGTTGATAAAAAGCAGATTTCCAAGCTCTACTCAGCCGCAAAGCTATCCGAAACCGAGCAAAGCGTACTCGAATACCTACTCAACAATATCGACACCCTCGATGATATTGGCATAAAACCCGTCGCCATGGCATGCTTTACCAGCATGACGACAGTCATCAGGCTTTCGAAAAAGCTCGGCTACCGTGGCTACCGCGAAATGATGTACGACCTCAAGCACCTTCAGCATGTCTCCCGCGAAATGAATCAATCACTCAAAGACAGTAGCGTCCACTTCGTATGCCACACCGGAGATGTAGACGTATTCATCGCCGCCCTGCATCGCAACAGAATGATCGGAGTAAACGGAGAGGGCTTCTCACGCATCGTTGCGCAGTACATGGCGACCAAGCTCGTTGGACTTGGCTTTTTGGCCGTCATACAGGACTTCCTAGAAACCGATCAGTTTGTCGAATCCAACCGAAATACGCTCAGCTGCATGATGCTCATATCCAAATCGGGTCAGACAGAAGCCATCCTGGAAACCGCAAGGGCATGCCACGACGCGGGCATTACGACCCTCGCGTTTACCGGCAACGAAGACAGCGAGCTCGCCAAGACGGCAGACGCGATCTTTACGATACATGACGATCACCCAATGGATCTTAAGAACGTTAAGCCTAACTGCTTTACCGGAAGTTGTATTCTTGCATTCGAAGAACTATTGAGTATCTGCCTTGACAATCTAAAACAAGAAGGCTTGGCCCCCTAAATCATGCGATAGGAAGCCAAGCCCTGGAATTGCGCTATGCAATTGAAAGCCACTTGCGCGTTTTACTCGTCACCGAGAACTTCGTGCACCTCAGAAGCGACTTCGCCGACACGAGGACCGTAAATGACCTGGATTGCCTTGTCGCTCAGGCGGATAACGCCCATAGCTTCAAGATTCTTGGTGAACACCTCGTCGTCTGCAACCTTAGAACCATCCTTGACAATCACGCGAAGACGTGAGATGCAGTTGTCAAGATCATCAATGTTGTCGGCTCCACCAAGCGCTTCGACAATGCCAACAGCAAGCGCGCTGTCCTTGGTCGCACGGCCCTGGACTGCCTTCTCGGGAGTGCTACCAGACTCGCCCTTTGCCTCAGCGGCCTTTGCCTCGAACTCAGCTCTGCTGTTGATCAACTCAATATCGTCACCATCATCTCGACCGGGCGTCTTGATATCGAACTTAGTAATAAAGAACCGGAAGAGGAAGAAAGCTGCCAGGAAAAAGGCGGGGAGCAGAATAAGGTACGGAAGCAGATTAAGCTTCTCGGGGCGGAATAAAAATGGGATCAGGTCCTTGATATTTCCCTGGTACACCGAAACGCCCATTGCCTCCGAGAGAACTTCACCCAGTCCGGAAAGCGGAGCGTAAACGCCAAAGTAGAGCCAGGGAGCGGCAAACAGGAACGTAAAGAGAATAGGCTCCGTAACGCCAAAGAAAACAGTCGAAATCACTGTGGGGATTAAAAGGCCAGCAACCTTCTTGCGGTTCTGGGGCTTGGCACAAGACCACATAGCAAGGGCGATGCCCGGGAACAACGCGTAATCGTTAATGCCATAGCCAGCCATGAAGGCCCTAACCAAGAGCTTGTCGCTGCTGGGAGAAGCGAGCTGTGCAAGCTGAATAGCGCTATTGCCCACCACGCGCGTTCCATCGACGACCATGGAGCCACCAAGCTCAGTCCAATACATGGGCGTCTCGAGCAGCGGATGCAAGCCAAACGGCACAAGGCTCTCGAGCACCCAGCGATAGACAAACGTACCGACCAGACCGGAGCCTTTCACGAACGTCGCAATACCCGAAAAGCATCCACCGATGACGGGCCAGACGAAGTACATGATGCCGCCCAGGACGCCACCGGCAACCAACGATACAATGGGGACCGTTCGACTGCCCGCAAAAAACGCCAGCGCCGTTGGAAGCTTGGTCTTGTAAAAACGGCCGGTGATCCAAGCGACCAGGCAGCCCACGATAATGCCGCCAAAGACACCAGAGCTGTAGCCAAAAAAGCCGAGCGAGGTAGTGTAGAGTGCGGACTGCTCACTCGCCTGAATGGACGTAAGGCCAACCTTCTGAAGAGCTTCCACCGTTGTATTGTCGGCAGCCAAGCCAGCTGCTCCAAGCAGAATCTCAACCGTCTTGAGCATGGTGAGATAGCAGACAAGGGCAGAAAAGGCAGCCCAGCCCTTCTCTTTGCGAGACAAGGAGAAGGCGCAGCCGACGGCAAACAAAACACCGAGGTTTCCAATGATTACCTCGCCGAGACCCTTAAATACCGAGAAGAACGTAAAGAGCGGCGAAGCGGCATACCAGTCCCAATTAACGCCAAGGGACACAAGGGTCAGTTCGGTCGTAAAAACGCTACCGATACCCAAAAAGAGACCGGAAATGGCAATGAGCGTAATCGGAACGAGCATTGCCTTTCCGAACGATTGGAATTTTTCTTTCATCAATTCCCTCCTCAATGAGCCTCTATAAACGACTATTGCAGCCCACGTCCCCACACAGGCGAAACGGAAGACATGTTCGGCAATAGACACAAAGTGATTGTAGAAAGGGGCACACAAAATGCGCATCGGCATCGCGTAATGCGGTTAAATCGACCGACGATTGCAAGTATTTACGAATCCGTAAACGGCAGCAAATAGGCAGCGAACGGCAATCTGCAGCGTAGGACAGTCCCCGCAGTTCAACAATTGTCGGTATTTCGACTCATATTTATTGAATTGTTGCTCGCCCAAAAGTGCGGAGCATCAACGCGCCCCTAAGCCAACCCCAGCAATATGCCCGCCGAATGCACGACAAACGCCACGATCCAGGCGACCGTCACCTGAAACGCGAATACAGCCACGGCATAGCGCGCGCCCAACTCGCTCTTAACGGCGCCGATTGCCGCTACGCAGGGCGGGTACAGCAGCGTAAAGACCAGGAACACGTAAGCGGTAAACGGCGAAAACATGGTTGACAGCACCGCGGGCGACGTTGCGCCCAAAAGCACCGTGAGGGTCGAAATGACGCTCTCCTTGGCGATAAGTCCGGTGACGAGCGCCGTCGAGGCGCGCCAGTCGCCGAAGCCGAGCGGCGCCAGCAGCGGAGCGATAATGCTGCCCAGACCGGCAAGCAGACTCTGCGACTGATCGGCGACCACATTAAAGCGGATGTCGAACGTCTGAAGGAACCAAATGACCACCGTAGCGGCAAAGATAATGGTGAAGGCCTTGGTGATGAAGTCCTTGGCCTTATCCCATGCCAGCATCACCGTCGTCTTGATGCTCGGCAGGCGGTAGTTGGGAAGCTCCATGATAAACGGCACCGGGTCGCCCTTAAATGCCGTGCGGTTGAGTACCAAAGCCGCGATGCAACCGACCGCAATGCCAATCAGATAGAGCGAGACCATGGCGGGAACCGTCGCCTGCGGGAAAAACGCCCCGCACAGCAGACCGTAGACCGGCAACTTGGCCGAACAGCTCATGAACGGCGTGAGCATGACCGTCATCTTGCGGTCGTGCTCGGATGGGAGCGTACGGGTCGACATGATAGCCGGCACGGTGCAGCCAAAACCGACGAGCATAGGCACGAAGCTGCGGCCCGACAGGCCAAAGCGACGCAGCACTTTATCCATGACAAAGGCCACGCGCGCCATGTAGCCCGAGTCTTCCAGAATGGAGAGGAACAAAAAGAGCACGACGATAATCGGCAGGAAGGTCAGCACGCTGCCCACGCCCGTAAGCACGCCGTCGACAGCCAGCGAGCGCACCACATCGTTGGTTCCGAACGCCTTGAGGCCCGCATCAGCCGAGGCGATGATGGCAGCGATGCCGTCCTCCATAAGTCCCTGCAACGCCGCGCCGATCACGCCAAACGTCAGCCAAAAGACGAGACCCATGATCACCAGGAACGCCGGAATGGCCGTGTAGCGACCCGTCAGGATGCGGTCGATCTTGACGGAACGCACGTGCTCGCGGCTCTCGTGCGGCTTGACGACGCAGCGCCCACACACGTCGCCGATAAAGCCGAAGCGCATGTCGGCCAGAGCAGATAGACGGTCGGTGCCGGCCTCGCCTTCCATCTGGGTAATGATGTGCTCGATGGCGTCAAGCTCGTTACGGTCCAGGTGAAGCGCCTCGGTTACCAGCTCGTCGCCCTCAACCAGCTTGGTCGCCGCAAAACGCACGGGAATGTGCGCCGTCGCGGCATGGTCCTCGATAAGGTTGGCGATGCCGTGAATGCAGCGATGCAGCGCGCCGCCGTCTGGGCCATCGGGCGCGCAGAAGTCCAGGCGACCGGGGCGCTCGCGGAACCGTGCCACGTGCAAGGCGTGATCCACCAGCTCGCCGATACCCTCGTTACGGGCAGCGCTAATGGGGACAACCGGCACGCCCAACAGGCTCTCGAGAAGGTTGACGTCCACGGCGCCGCCGTTGGCCGTCACCTCGTCCATCATGTTGAGCGCGATGACCATGGGGCGGTCGAGCTCCATAAGCTGCAGCGTCAGGTACAGGTTACGCTCGATGTTGGTGGCGTCGATGATATCGATGATGGCGTCGGGGTTTTCGTCCAAGATGAATTGGCGGCTGACGATCTCTTCGCCCGTGTACGGTGACAGACACTATGACCCAATCCGAGGGCACTAAAAAGATAG